>CAVZPA010000020.1:0-137063 GCA_963776995.1 uncultured Acidimicrobiia bacterium | reverse complement strand
GGGATCGAGGACCTGCAGCTCGATGTCGCGCCGCACACCGTCGAGGCCCCCGACCACGGCGTCGACCACGCCGGCCGCCATCGCCTCGATCGCGCCCGGCACGGCCGCCAGCTCCGCCCGCCGGACCTCGTCGGCGCCTTCCAGCAGGAACTCGCGGGCCAGCTCGAGGTCGCACGGCCACGGGGCGACGATCGGGGCGAGCACCTCGGCGAGCCCGGCGGCGCCGAGCTCGACGCCGAGCTCGGCGATCGTCCGGCGATCGGGGCCGGCGCCGTCGAGCACCCCGGGCTCGGCGTAGGCGGGGAACGGCGGGAGGCCGGCGACGATCCCGACGCGTCGAACCAGCAACGGGTGGCGGGCCGCGACGGCGAGGGCGAACAGCGCCCCGGCCGACCAGGCGAGCACGCCCCAACGGGTGATCCCCAGGTGGGAGGCGAGCGCCGCGGCATCGTCGGCGAACGACCCGACGGTGCCCGCCGGGTGCGGGTCGCTGCCCCCGGCGCCGGGACGGTCGACGGCGATCAGCCGGACCCCGAGCGCGGCAGCCGCGGTGTCGTCGGGGTGGCGGGCACGCCGCGAGTCGGGAGTGCCATGGACGTACAGCACGGGACGGCCGTCCGGGTCGCCAACGTCGTCGAAGCACACGCGCCGGCCGTCCTCGAGCGTCATCGACTCGGCCAGCACGGAGGCGCAGCGTAGGGCCATCGGCGTGGCCGCGAGCCGGCCGTCGCTGGTAGCTTTGGCGGTCGCAAGGGCGCGTAGCTCAGTTGGTTAGAGCGCCACCATGACACGGTGGAGGTCCCGGGTTCGAGTCCCGTCGTGCCCACGAAGTGCCTGGTCACAGGCACTTCTCACGTTCAGCGTGACCGTGTGCGCCGGGTCTCGGCACCTAGGGTGACACGGGATTCCCCCGATGCGAAATCCTCCGATGCCCCGAGACTCTGTGCCCATGACTCGACTCCGCCGAACCTTGCTCGCGCTCGGCGTGCTCGTCTCGCTTGCAGGCTGCACCGACGACGCCGACGAGGGCAGCGCCGACACCGGCAGCACGCCAGCCGACCCAGCTGCCGATCAAGCCTTCCGCGAGTGGTACAGCGATCCCGACACCGTTGCGATTCAGGAGCGGGTCGACCGGGAGTCGGAGGCGGCGGACAGCGCGCTCGGGGCGCAGGACCTTTCGGGCCTCGCAAGCACAACCTCGGCGGCGGCGGACGGATACGACGAACTCGCCACGGGCGGCACGCCGTTCTCGGGTCAGTTGGCGACGATCGCCAAGGCCGCCTGGGCGGCGTGTTCCTCGGCGTACCGGTCGTTCTCGGCAGAGGCCGAAAAAGGCGACCTCCAGGCGATGCTGGAACTCGAACAGCCGCTGCGGGCGTGCAAGAGCGACGTCGCACAATTCGTGGCCGCACTGCGTGTCTACGACGCCACTCACGACGACGGGTGAGCGGCCGTTGATCCGAGGGTCTGCTGCGGGGAGGCCCCGCAGCAGACCCTCGGTCGGCAGCAAACACTCGGATGGGGAGGCGTCAGATCGGGCGGAGGGCGACGGCGGGGTCGAGGCGGGCGGCGCGCACGGCGGGGGAGACCCCGGCGATCAGGCCGACCCCGAGGGCCACGGCGGCGCCGGCGGCGAGGGCCGACACGGGCACCTCGACGAGCCAGTCCTGACTGCGGGCATAGACGGCCGTGACGACCGATCCGACCAGCACCCCACCGACGCCGCCGAGGGCGGCCAGCACGGCCGCCTCGGCGAGGAACTGACCGCCGATGTGCGCCCGGCGCGCACCGAGCGCCCGGCGTACGCCGATCTCGCCGCGCCGCTCGAGCACCGAGATCACCATCACGTTGGTGATGCCGACGCCGCCGACCACGAGGGCCACGGCGCCGAGGCCGAGGAGCAGGTTGCGCAGGGCCTCATCGGTCGCCGCCCTGGCTTCGAGGGCGTCCGACGGCCTGGAGACGTCCACCTCATCGGGTGACTCCGGATCGACGGAGCGGGCCAGCACGCTGCGCACGCTCTCCACCTGCTCGGGAAGAGTGCGCACGTACAGCGTCGAGGGCGACCGGGTCGTGTCGAAGAGCTCGGCGGCGACCGGATAACCGATCAGCGCCGAGGAGTCGATGTCCGGGGCCAGCGGCGCCGGCTCGAGGATGCCGATCACGGCGAACCACTCACCGCCGAGCCATACCCGCACGCCGGCGTCGGCGTCTGTGATCCCGAGGCGCGCGGCCGCATCAGCGCCGAGCACGACGGTCGGTAGCTGCGCCGACGCCTCGTCGAGGAACCGCCCGTCGGCCAGCTCGCCGCTGATGGCTTCGAGCACCTCGAGGTCGGCGGCGGCCACGAAGATCCCGCCGGTGACGGCTTCGTCGATCAGGTCCGTGCGCCGCACCGTCGTCGAGACGCCGCTGATCCCCGCCGCCTCGGTGACGGGGCCGATGCGCTCGGCGGTGTCGCGTGCCGACTCGGGCAGGGTCGTCGACTCGCCGAACCGGGTCTGGCCGGGAGCCACCCGCAGCATGTCCGTGCCCAGGGCGTCGAGCTCGGCGAGCAGGTCGGCGCGGCTGGACGCCGAGATCCCGACGACGGCCACCATCGCGGCGATGCCGATGGCGATCCCGAGCGCGGTCAACGCGGTCCGCAGCGGCCGCGACCGCAACCCGATCGTGCCCACCCGCAGCAGATCGCCTCCCTTCATCCGGCTCGACGCGAGCCGGGCGGCGCGCCTGCCCCTCACGGGGTCGCCTCGTCGCACGACCCGGCCGTCGAGCAGGGCGACCCGCCGGGGGGCGCGGGCCGCGATCTCGCGGTCGTGGGTGATCAGGACGATCGTCCGCCCGAGCGCGTGGAGGTCGGCGAGCAACCCGACGATGGCCTCGCCCGTCCGGCTGTCGAGGTTCCCGGTCGGTTCGTCGGCGAGCACGATCGCCGGATCACCGACCAGCGCCCGGGCGATGGCGACGCGTTGGCGCTCGCCACCGGACAGTGCGCCGGGGCGATGGCCGGCGCGTTCGGAGAGCCCGACGGCGGCCAGCGCCTCGCGGGCGCGCACCAGGCGCCGCCGCCTGGGCACGCCCGCGTACAGCAGCCCGTCGGCGACGTTCTCCAGCGCCGACAACCCCTCGACGAGGTGGAACTGCTGGAAGACGAACCCGATCCGCCGGCCGCGCACCGCGGCGAGACGGGAATCGCGCAGGGCGCTCACATCGTGACCGTCGATGCGCACCGTGCCCGTCGAGGGTCGTTGCAGGGCGCCGACGACGTTGATGAGGGTCGACTTGCCGGATCCGGAGGGCCCGACGATGACGACGAACTCGCCGGCCATGACCGTCAGGTCGATGCCGTCGAGGGCGTGCACCGGCGGGCTCCCGGGGTAGTGCTTGGTGACCCCCTCGAGCTCGAGCACCGGTCGTGGCTCGTCGACGACAGCACTCATTGCACTCGCACTCACTGCACTCATGGCACGACCACCTCGGCGCCGGCCACGACATCGCCCGTGATCTCGACCATCCCGTCAGCGAACACGCCGAGCGTGACACCGACCAGCCGGGTCGTCGCCCCATCGGCGAGCTCGACGGCGTAGCCGCCCTCGGCCAGCGCCAGCACGGCCTCCACGGGAACCGCCAGTACACCGTCGGCGGCGGCGACCTCCACGTGGACCTCGACGGGCGTGCCGTCGGGCAGCGCCGGCGCGTCGGCGAGCGCCAACGTGACCGGCAGTGTCGTCGTGCCGGCCTGGTCGTCGGTCTCGGCGGCGTCGATCGTCGTCACCGTGCCCGCGACGACGTCGCCGGTGGGCAGCTCGACGTCGACCGTGTCGCCGACGGTCAGCAACTCGGCGTCGTCGACGTCGAGATCGACGTGCACCGCCTGCTCGGTGCCGGTGATCGTGATCCCGGCCTCGGCGGCCTGCTGACCGACGACGCCCTCGACGCCGTCGACGCGCACAGGCCCGTCGATGAAGATCACCTCGCCGACGCTGATCTCGCCGTCGTCGTCCTGGCCATGGTCCTCCTGGAAGTCCTCGACGGCCTCGGTGGTGGCTGCCGTCCAGTCGTCGTCGACCGTCACGTCGTGCGCCTCGGTGTAGCCAAGGCTGGCCAGGACGTACTCCAGCTGCAGCACGTCGGCACCGTCCTCGACGCCCGGCCCGAGCGGCCGCCACAGTGGCATTTGGCCCGGCAAGGCGACGATCGGCCGCCCGTCGACCTCGGCGACCACGCCGCCCGGCTCGATCACGTCGCCGGCTGCCGGCAAGCCCGTCAGCGTCCCGTCGGCGGTGAGCACGAGCGGACGCGACTCCCCGTGACCGATCGAGCCGTCGAGCTCCTCGGTGCGGGCGAGATCGGTGCGCGTCACCTCGACGAGGGTGCGCTCGACGGTGGTCTCCGGTGCGTCCGTGTCGTTCCCCTCGTCGCCGCTCGAACCGGAGACGACGACGCCGGCGATTCCGGCGGCGCCGACCAGCACCGCCGCTCCGCCGAGCATCGGCCACACCCTCATGGCATCGCCGTCCACCGTCCGTACCTCGGCGCCGTCGCATTCGCTCGCGCCGTCCTCGGCCCGGCCCGGCTGGCGCGCCATGAACATGTCGTCACCGGCGCACGCCTCGTTGGCCCCGTCCATCTCCTCGGCTTCGATCTCGCTGCCGTCGCCGCCCACGCCGATCTCCACGCGGCCGTCGTCGCTGAACGTCGGATCGGGCATGTCGATGCCGTGGTCGCGCATGCACTGGGCGTACTCGAGCATCTGCTCGCGCATCTCCGCCTCGCGCTCGGGATCGCGCTCGATCTCGCCCACCACCTCTTCCATCAGCGGTTCGCACGCCTCCTGCGCCTCCTCGAAGCGCTCCCGGTCCATCTCCTCGCCCTCCATCGTGATCACCCGGCCTCCGCCGTCGCCGGCGGGCTGGGGGTCGGGCATGTCGACGCCGTGGTCGCGCATGCACTCGGTGAAGGCGAGCATCGCTTCGTCCGGATCGAGCGGGGGTGTGGATCCCTCGACCGACGTGTCGGTCGACGACGATGCGTCAGCATCGAGGCTGGCGACCCCATCGCCACTGTTGTCGCCACTGCCGCCGCCGCCCCCGCAGGCCGCCAGGACTCCGGCGGCGAGCAGCACGCCGGCGACAGCGTGGAAGGTGTGAAGTCTCGTGCTCATCGACCCGCACGCTGCTCGCCGGGCGCTGAGCGTTCGATGAGACTGCCTGAGAGGACGCTGAGGGCGCCTTCCCGGCGGGGCGACTTCCCGGCACAATCGTGCGGTGCGTCTGCTGGTCATCGAGGACGAGGTGCGCCTCGCCGACGCCCTCGCCCGCGGCCTGCGGACCGAGGGGTTCGAGGTCGACATCGCCCACACCGGACCGGACGGCCTGTGGCGTGCTCAGGAGGGCTCGTACGCGGCGATCGTCCTCGACATCCTGCTGCCGGGCCTGAACGGCTACGCCGTGTGCCGCGAGCTGCGCGCCGGCGGAAATCGCACGCCGGTCCTGATGCTCACGGCGAAACAAGGCGAGCACGACGAGGCCGAGGGATTGGAGCTCGGCGCCGACGACTTCCTGCGCAAGCCGTTCAGCTTCCTCGTCCTCGTGGCGCGGTTGCGAGCACTGATCCGCCGGGCCACGAACGCCGTCGACGGCGTGCTCACGATCGGTGATCTGTGCATCGATCCGGACAAGCGCCGCTGCTGGCGTGGCCCCAGCGAGCTCGTCCTCACGGCCCGCGAGCTGGAGCTGCTCGTCGCCCTCGCCCGGCGTGACGGTGGCACGGCGACGAAGCCCGAGCTGCTCGCCGAGGTGTGGGGGTTCGACTTCGACGGCGACGACAACATCGTCGAGGTGTACGTCCGCTACCTGCGGACGAAGATCGACCGGCCCTTCGCCCGCAACAGCCTGCAGACGGTGCGGACGATCGGCTACCGCCTCGTCGACGACCTGCAGTCGGCGCCGTCGTGAACGTCGTGCGATGGTTCCGGCGCGGCCGAGGCTCGGTGCGCCTGCGGGTCACCCTGCTCGCCGCCGGGCTGTTCGCCGTGACCCTCGCCGTCGCCTCGTTGGGCCTGCTGCGGGCGCTCGAACGGACCCTCGTCGATGACCTCCGCAGTGAGGACCGCGAGGCGCTGCGCCAGCGGGCCGCCGAACTGTTCACCCGGGGCATCCCGGCCGACGCCATCCCCGTCGCCGCGGAGACGGGGGCGGCGTTCGAGCTGCCCGCAGCCGGGGCCCGGCGGGTCGTGGTGCTGGCGCCGAGCTTCGACGTCCTCACCAGCTCCAGCACCATTGCGACCGACGAGCTGGGGCGACAACAGGTCGTGTACTCCGGGTCGGTGCCGATGGCCAGCGCCGAGCTGCTCGGCATCGAGGGAGACCCAGATGCGTTCGACGTCTCGGCCATGTCCGTCGGCGGCGTCACCCTGGCCACGGCGTCGCCGCTCGACGCTGTCCGCGACACGATCGACGCCACGCGGCGCCTGCTGTGGCTCATCGGACCGGTCCTCGTCGCACTCGTCGCCGGGCTGGCGTGGCTGCTGGCCGGCCGCGCGTTGCGACCGGTCCATGCCGTGACGTCACGGGTCGCCGAGATCGGCTCCCACTCGCTGCACGAGCGCGTGCCGGTACCGGCCTCCGACGATGAGATCGCCGAGTTGGCGCGGACGATGAACGGCATGCTCGGCCGGCTGGAGACGGCCACGTCGACGAGCCGGCGCCTCGTCTCCGATGCCTCCCACGAGCTGCGCACGCCCGTCGCCGTGATGCGTGCCGAGCTGGAGGTCGCCCGGATGGCCGAGCGACCGGACTGGCAGCTGTCGAGCACCGTGCTCCTCGACGAGCTCGACCGCCTGCAGGGCCTCGTCGACGACCTCCTGTTGCTCGCCCGTGGCGACGAGCGGGCGTTCACGAGTGCCTCGTTCTCGCTGGCCGACGTGGTCCACGAGGTCGCCGCCCGGACGCGTCGGGTGCCGGTGGAGGCCGCGGTGTCCGATGACGTCGATCCAGTCGTCGGCGACGCCGAGGCCATCCGTCGGGCCGTCGATCACGTCGTCGCCAACGCGGCCCGGCACGCCACGTCGATGGTACGCATCGAGGCCGAGGCCGACGGGCAGGAGATCACCGTGCACGTCGACGACGACGGCCCGGGAATCCCCGCCGACCGGCGTGCCGACGTCGTGAGGCGCTTCGTCCGCATCGACGAGGGCCGCGGCCGCTCGGGAGGCGGAGCCGGCCTCGGGCTGGCCGTGACCTCCGACGTCGTCGCGGCCCACGGCGGCCGCCTCGACATCGGCCAGTCGTCGCTCGGCGGGGCCCGCCTCAGCCTGATCTTCGTCCGCGGCGCGTCTGTCTGACGCCCAGTCACCCGCCGCGAGCCGCGGCGGCCTGGATCGCCGCGGCGAGGGTCTCGACCAGCAGTTCGATCTGCGCCTCCGTGATGGTGAAGGGGCAGCCGATCATCACGGCGTCCGGCACCGGCGCCGAGCCGGCCGGGTAGATCCACATGTCCCGGGCCAGGCACTCCCTCACGACGTCGGCGGCCAGCCGCCCGCCGCTCGGTGTCAGCTCGACGCCGCGGAACAGCCCGCGGCCGCGGAGCTCGACGACATCGGGATGCCCGCCGAGCGCGCTGGACAGGCCGGCCTCGAGAACTTGACCCATCGCGGCACTGCGGGCGACGAGGTCCTCGGCTTCGATGATCTCGAGCACCGCGGCGGCTCCCGCGCACATCGCATCACTGCCGGTGAACGTGAAGAACATGAAGCCAGTCCCGGCGAGGTTCTCGACGACCTCGTCGGTGGCGGCGACCAACCCGATCGGCACGTACCCGCCGCCGAGCCCCTTGCCGCCGAAGAGGATGTCCGGCCGGATCGGGAAGTGGTCGTGACCCCAGCGCCGGCCGGTGCGCCCGAACCCGGTCATCACCTCGTCGGCGATGAGCAGGATCCCGTGACGGCGGCAGACGTCCTCGACGGTCCGCCAGTAGTCGTCGGACGGCGTCAGGCACGCCCCGGCGGCGCCGGTGATCGGCTCGAACAGGAACCCGGCGATCGACTCGGGCCCCTCGCGCCCGATGACCTCGGCCACCGCGTCGGCGTCGTCCCACGGGACCTTCGGGAAGTCGAGCAGCAGCGGGTCGTAGCCAGTGCGGCGGCTGCTGTGGCTGCCGGCGGCGAGGGCGCCGAGCGTGATCCCGTGGTAGCTGGGGTGGCGGCCGATCATCTTCCAGCGCTCCGGGCGTCCGTTGGCCACGTGGTAGGCCCGCGCCAGGCGCACCGCCGAGTCCGCTGACTCACTGCCCCCGCTGGTGAAGAACACGTGCTCCATCCCAGCGGGCAGCCACCGGTCGACGAGCAGGTCGTGGAGACGGACACGGTGCGGTGTCGGCCAGATCGGCACGACGTAGGCGCCGCCGGCGAGCGCCTCCCTGACGGCGTCGGCGACGACGGCGCGGCCGTGCCCGATGTTGGCGACGATGGCGCCGCCGGCGGCGTCGAGGATGCGTCGGCCGTCGTCGGTGAGCAGCCAGCAACCGTCACCGCCGACGATGTGCGGGCCGCGCGTGCCGGGGACGAAGTGGATGCGGTTCGGGTCGGTCTCCGTCGAGGGCATCGCCGGAGTCTGGCACCCCTGTGCCAGGGTGGTGGCGTGGCCAGGTACCCGCCGATCGAGCCGTACGCCGAGGGGATGCTGGACGTCGGCGACGGGCACCGCATCGCTTGGGACGTCGCCGGCAACCCCGACGGCAAACCGGTCGTGATCCTCCACGGTGGACCGGGATCGGGCAGCGCTCCGGGATCCCGGCGCTGGTACGACCCGGCCCGCTACCGCATCGTCCAGTTCGACCAGCGCAACTGCGGCCGCAGCACCCCGCACGCCGCGGAGCCGGAGATCGACCTCTCGACGAACACCACGGCCCACCTGATCGGTGACATCGAACAGCTCCGTCAGCACCTCGGCGTCGACCGCTGGCAGGTGTGGGGCGCGTCGTGGGGCACCGAGCTGGGGGTGCTCTACGCCGAGGCCCACCCCGACCGGGTGACGGAGCTGGTCCTCGTCTGCGTCGTCACCTCGACCCGCCGCAACATCGAGTGGATCACCCGGTCGATGGGCCGGGTGTTCCCCGAGGCGTGGGAGCGCTTCCGTGACGGCGTGCCCGAGGCCGACCGCGACGGCGACCTCGCCGCGGCCTACTCGCGCCTGCTGCACGACCCCGACCCCGGCGTCCGCGAGCGTGCCGCCCGGGACTGGTGTGCATGGGAGGACACCCACGTCGCCACCTATCCCGGGCACGAGCACGACACCCGCTACGACGACCCGCGCTTCCGGATGTGCTTCGCCCGGCTCGTCACCCACTACTGGAGCAACAACGCGTTCGTCGCCGACGGCACGATGATCCGCCACGCCGACCGGCTCGCCGGGATCCCCGGCGTGCTCGTCCACGGCGCCCTGGACATCAGCGGGCCGCCCGACGTGGCGTGGGAGCTGGCCAGAGCGTGGCCGGACGCCGAGCTGCTGCTCGTCGACGACGCCGGCCACACCACCGGCACGCCGACCGTCGAGTCGGCGATCCTCGCCGCCACCGACCGCTTCGCCGACCGCGGCTGACGAACCTCACGGCTGCGCCGCCGCGATCGCGTGGATGGCCGGCCGGCCCGGGCCGTGTCATCGTGGGGGATGGCCACGACGACGATGCCGGCGGTGTTCTTCGGGCACGGCACACCGATGAACGCGCTCGACGACAACCGCTACACCCAGGCGTGGCGGGCGTTCGGGGCGAGCGTGCCCCGGCCGCGGGCGATCCTCGTCGTGTCGGCGCACTGGTTCATCAACGCCACCGCCGTCACCGCGATGCCGCGTCCGAGGACGATCCACGACTTCTACGGCTTCCCCGACGAGCTGTTCGCCATGGACTATCCGGCGCCGGGCGATCCGCAGCTGGCCGGTGAGGTGGCCGAGCTCGTCAGGCCGACCTGGGTCGGCCTCGACCACGACAGCTGGGGCATCGACCATGGCACCTGGTCGGTGCTCGTCCACGCCTTCCCTGGTGCCGCCATCCCCGTGGTGCAGCTGTCGATCAACGCCCTCAAGCCACTCGACTACCACGTCGAGCTCGGCGCGGCACTGGCGCCGCTGCGCGACTCGGGGGTACTGATCGTCGGCAGCGGCAACGTCGTCCACAACCTCCGGCTGATCGACTGGAAGCGGCCCGACGCCGGGTTCGACTGGGCACGGCGGTTCGACGAGGCCGCCCGGCAGGCGATGACCGGTGCCGCCGGTGACGTCACCGGGCTCGGCCAGCACGCCGACTACGGGCGCGCCGTGCCGACGCCCGACCACTTCCTGCCGATGCTGTACGTCGCCGGTTTGGCGGCGGCGGCCGGCGAGAACGCCCGCGTGCTCGTCGACGGCTACGCCATGGGTTCGCTGTCGATGACCGCGTACACCGTCGGCTGCGACGAGGTCCAGGTGTCCGGTGGTGGTTCCTCCCCGCCGCTCCCGGCCGACGTCCCCCCGGAGGAGACCAACGTTTGAGGACCGCGGTTCAGCGGGGCTCGCGGGGGAGCCCGAGGACGCGCTCGCCGAGGATGTTGCGCATGATGTTCGATGTGCCACCCATGATCGTGTAGCCGGGGGCGTAGATCACTCCGCGGGTCAAGTCGTTCCACAGGGTCGCCTCGGCGCCGAACGTCTGAGCGACGAACTGGGCGACGCGCCACTCGTGCTCCGTGCAGAAGCACTTGGTCGCCGCCGAGAACCCGGCGGGGGCCTGGCGCAGGACCTCGCGCATGACGAGGATCCGCCCGATGCGGTAGCCGGTCTCGATGGCGGCCATCTCCTGGCGGACGAGCGGGTCGGACGTGTCGGCGCGCTCGGTGGCGAGCCGGTACAGGGCCTGGTTGGAGACGAGCCGGTCGATCCCCCCTCGCTCGTGCTCGAGCTGGCGCATCGTCTGCTTGAAGGCGTTGCCCTCGACACCGACGAGGTTCGCCACCGGCACACGGACGTCGGTGAAGAACACCTCGCAGAAGTGGCGGTTGGTCGTCATGTCCGTGATCGGGCGGACTTCGATCCCCGGTGAGTCCATCGGCACGATGATCTCGCTGATGCCCTGGTGCGGCGGGCCGTCGCTCGACGTCCGGCAGATCACGTAGCAGTAGTCGGCGACCGCGGCGAAGCTGGTCCAGATCTTCTGCCCGTTGATCACCCAGTCGTCCCCGTCGCGCCGGGCCTGGGTCTTGAGGCTGGCGAGGTCACTGCCGGCCTCCGGCTCGGACATCCCGATGCACCACGTCGTCTCCCCGGCGAGCATGCCGGGCAGGAACTCGGCCTGCTGGTCGGGGCGGCCGAAGGCGATCAGGCTCGGACCCATCTGCCGGTCGGCGAACCACATCGCGGCGATCGGCGCCCCGGCGGCGATCAGCTCCTCGCCGATGATCAGCCGCTCGATCGGCGGGCGACCGCCCCCGCCGTGCTCGGTCGGCCACGTCAGTCCGATCCAGCCGAGGGCGGCCATCTCCTTGGCGAAGTCGTCGGAGTAGCCGTTGATCCACGAGTCGTTGTACCGGCCGAAGCGGGCGACGGCGTCGGCGGCCACCTGTCGGGCGGTGGCTCGCAGCTCCTGCTGCTCCGGGGTCCAGTCGAAGTCCATCGCCCTCAGTCCAGCGTCGTTCAGAGTTCGGCCAGCGCCTCGTTGAACGTCGCCGACGGACGCATCGACCGCCGCGGTCTTCTCCGGGTCCGGGCGGTAGTAGCCACCGAGGTCGACGGGCGAGCCCTGTACGGCGAGCAGCTCGCTGGCGATCTGCTCCTCGTTCTCGGCCAGCGTCTTGGCCAGTCCGGCGAACGCCACGGCGAGGTCCGGATCGTCGGTCTGCTGACGCCAGCTCCTGCGCCCAGTACAGCGCGAGGTAGAAGTGGCTGCCGCGGTTGTCGATCTGGCCGACACGGCGGGCCGGCGACTTGTTCTCGTCCAGGAACGTGCCCGTCGCCCGGTCGAGCGTGTCGGCGAGCACCTGGGCGCGGGCGTTGCCGGCCGCCGCGGCGTAGTGCTCGAAGCTCGAGGCGAGGGCGAGGAACTCGCCCAAGCTGTCCCAGCGCAGGTAGTTCTCCTTGACGCAGCTGCTGCACGTGCTTTGGCGCCGAGCCGCCGGCGCCGGTCTCGAACAGCCCGCCTCCGTTGATCAGCGGCACGACCGACAGCATCTTGGCGCTCGTGCCGAGCTCCATGATCGGGAACAGGTCGGTGAGGTAGTCGCGCAGCACGTTGCCGGTGACCGAGATCGTGTCCTCACCACGGCGGATGCGCTCGAGCGACAAGGCCATCGCTTCGACCGGCGGGAGGATGCGGATGTCGAGGCCCGTCGGTGTCGTGGTCGGCGAGGTACGGTCTCGACCTTGGCGATCACGTTGGCGTCGTGCGCCCGGCCTGCGTCGAGCCAGAACACCGCCGGCGCGCCGGTCGCCCGGGCGCGGGTGACGGCCAGCTTGACCCAGTCGCGGATCGGCGACGTCCTTCGTCTGGCAGGCCCGCCAGATGTCGCCGGCGGACACGGCGTGCTCGAGCAGCACGGTGCCCGCTCCGTCGACGACGCGCACCGTGCCGTCGACGGGGATCTCGAACGTCTTGTCGTGCGAGCCGTACTCCTCGGCGGCCTGGGCCATCAGCCCGACGTTAGGCACCGAGCCCATTGTCGCCGGGTCGAACGCCCCGTTGGCCCGGCAGTCGTCGACGACGACCTGGTAGATGCCGGCGTAGGAGCTGTCGGGGATCACGGCGAGCGTGTCGTCCTCCTCGCCCTCAGGGCCCCACATGTGCCCGGACGTGCGGATCATCGCCGGCATCGAGGCGTCGACGATGACGTCGGACGGCACGTGCAGGTTGGTGATGCCGCGATCGGAATCGACCATTGCCAGCCGCGGGCCAGCGTCGAGGCCAGCGTCGACGGCCGCCACCACCTCGTCGCCCTCAGGGAGCCGCGCCGCCGCAGTGAGGAGGTGGCCGAGGCCGTCATTGGGGCTGATGTCGGCACCGGCAAGCAGGTCGCCGAACTCGTCGAACAGGTCGGGGAAGAAGCCCGCACGACGTGACCGAAGATGATCGGGTCGGAGACCTTCATCATCGTCGCCTTGAGGTGCACGGAGAACAGCACGTCGTCGGCCTTGGCCCGGGCGATTTGGGCGGTGAGGAACTCGCGCAGGGCGGCGACGTTCATGAAGGTGGCGTCGACCACCTCGCCGGCGAGCACCGGAACTGATTCGCGCAGCACGGTGGTCGTGCCGTCGGCACCGACGAGCTCGATGCGCAGGACGTCGTCGGCTGGCGATCACGACCGAGCGTTCGTTGGAGCGGAAATCGTCTGCCGTCATGTGGGCGACGTTGGTCCTGGAATCAGGGCTCCACGCACCCATCGAGTGCGGGTGCTTGCGGGCGTACTCCTTGACCGAGTGCGGCGCCCGACGATCGGAGTTGCCCTCGCGCAGCACGGGGTTGACCGCCGAGCCCTTGACCCTGTCGTAGCGGGCGCGGATGTCGCGCTCCTCGTCGGTCTGCGGGTCGTCCGGGTAGTCGGGCACGTCGTAGCCCTTGGACCGCAACTCGGCGACCGCCGCCTTCAGCTGGGGTATCGACGCCGAGATGTTCGGCAGCTTGATGATGTTCGCCTCCGGGCGTGTGGCGAGCTCGCCGAGCTCGGTGAGGGCGTCGCCGACGCGCTGGTCGCCGGCCAAACGCTCCGGGAAGCTGGCAAGGATGCGCCCGGCAAGGGAGATGTCGCGCGACTCGACGGGTACGCCCGCGACACCGGCGTAGGCCTGGATGACCGGCAGGAACGAGTACGTCGCTAGCAGCGGCGCCTCGTCGGTGTGCGTGTAGATGATGGGGGCGGGGTTCTCCGGCACGCCGAGCAGCGTAGTGAGCTGGCTGCGCCGCCCGGCGAGAGCGTCCTGGCGGGAACCAGTGCCGCCGCCGTAGTGTCCAACGACCATGCGCCGCGTCCTGCTTCTCGCACTGCCGCTCGTTCAAGTTCGATGCAAGTACCACGGGGAAGCCCCGTGTCTCCGCAGGAGGACTCGTAGGGCATGAGCAAGATCAAGGTGGCCAACCCCGTCGTCGAGATGGATGGCGACGAGATGACCCGCATCATCTGGGCCTTCATCAAGGAGCAGTTGATCCTCCCCTACCTCGACATCGATCTGAAGTACTACGACCTGTCGATCGAGCACCGCGACGCCACCGAGGACCAGGTGACGATCGACGCCGCCGAGGCCACCAAGCGCTACGGCGTCGGCGTCAAGTGCGCCACGATCACGCCCGACGAGGCGCGCGTCGAGGAGTTCGGCCTGAAGAAGATGTGGCGCTCGCCGAACGGAACCATCCGCAACATCCTCGGCGGCGTCGTGTTCCGGGAGCCGATCATCATCTCCAACATCCCGCGGCTGGTGCCGGGCTGGACGAAGCCGATCGTCATCGGGCGTCACGCCCACGGCGACCAGTACAAGGCGACCGACTTCAAGGTGCCCGGGGCCGGCACCCTCACGCTGACCTACACGCCCGCCGACGGCGGCGAGCCGATCGAGTACGAGGTGGCCCAGTACCCGGCCGACGGTGGCATCGCCATGGGCATGTACAACTACGCCGACTCGATCCGGGACTTCGCCAGGGCCTCGTTGCGCTACGGGTTGGCCCGCGACTACCCCGTCTACCTGTCGACCAAGAACACCATCCTCAAGGCCTACGACGGCATGTTCAAGGACCTCTTCCAAGAGGTCTTCGACAGCGAGTTCAAGGCCGATTTCGACGCCGCCGGCCTGACCTACGAGCACCGCCTCATCGACGACATGGTCGCCCAGGTCATGAAGTGGGAGGGCGGCTACGTCTGGGCGTGCAAGAACTACGACGGCGACGTGCAGTCCGACACGATCGCCCAGGGCTTCGGCTCGCTCGGGCTGATGACATCGGTGCTGATGACACCCGACGGCAAGACCGTCGAGGCCGAGGCGGCCCACGGCACCGTCACCCGTCACTACCGCGAGCACCAGAAGGGCAACAAGACCTCGACCAACCCGATCGCCTCGATCTTCGCCTGGACCGGGGGACTCAAGCACCGCGGCAAGCTCGACGACACGCCCGAGGTCACCCGCTTCGCCGAGACCCTCGAGCAGGTCTGCGTCGAGGCCGTCGAGGCCGGCGAGATGACCAAGGATCTCGCCCTCTGGTCTCCCGTGACGCCCCGTTCCTGCACACCGAGGACTTCCTCGCCGCCCTCGACCGCCGCCTCCAGGAGAAGATGTCCTGTCCGGAACCGCCCCGATCGGCCGCCGAAGCGTCCAATGGCCATGCGTCGCCTCGCGCCCGCCGTCGCCCTCCTGCTCGCCCTCGCCGCGTGCGGCGGTGAGCGACACGGACGAGGGGGACGTCGACTCGTCCGGTACCGTCGCATCGGTGACCGCACCGAGTGGCACGTCCCCCCCGAGCGATCCGCCGCCGTCGTCGGGCGAGCACGGCGACCGGACCGACGTCGCCGCGATCGTTCACCGCCACGCCGCTCACCCCGCAGGTCTCGCCGGCGTCGCACGGCGCCCGGCTTCCCCCTCGATCCGTCGATGCCGCTCGTCGTCGCCGCGGTCGCCGACCTGGCGTCGAGGCTCGGCGTCGCCGAGGACACCGTGGTCGTCGTCGACGCTCGCGCCGTCACCTGGGGCGACAGCAGCCTCGGCTGCCCGCAGCCGGGCATGCAGTACCTGCAGCGCACCGTCGATGGCGTGCTGGTGATCCTCGAAGCTGAGGGTCGCCGCTACGAGTACCACGGGGGCGCCCCGCTGTTCCTCTGCGAGAACCCCAAGGCGCCGCCTCGCCGGCGAGGTTACGCGGCTGGCCGCCGCCTAACCTCCCGCCATGAGCAAGATCAAGGTGGCCAACCCCGTCGTCGAGATGGATGGCGACGAGATGACCCGCATCATCTGGGCCTTCATCAAGGAGCAGTTGATCCTCCCCTACCTCGACATCGATCTGAAGTACTACGACCTGTCGATCGAGCACCGCGACGCCACCGAGGACCAGGCGACGATCGACGCCGCCGAGGCCACCAAGCGCTACGGCGTCGGCGTCAAGTGCGCCACGATCACGCCCGACGAGGCGCGCGTCGAGGAATTCGGCCTGAAGAAGATGTGGCGCTCGCCGAACGGAACCATCCGCAACATCCTCGGCGGCGTCGTGTTCCGGGAGCCGATCATCATCTCCAACATCCCGCGACTGGTGCCGGGCTGGACGAAGCCGATCGTCATCGGGCGTCACGCCCACGGCGACCAGTACAAGGCGACCGACTTCAAGGTACCCGGGGCGGGCACCCTCACGCTGACCTACACACCCGCCGACGGCGGCGAGCCGATCGAGTACGAGGTGGCCCAGTACCCGGCCGACGGTGGCATCGCCATGGGCATGTACAACTACGCCGACTCGATCCGGGACTTCGCCAGGGCCTCGTTGCGCTACGGGTTGGCCCGCGACTACCCCGTCTACCTGTCGACCAAGAACACCATCCTCAAGGCCTACGACGGCATGTTCAAGGACCTCTTCCAAGAGGTCTTCGACAGCGAGTTCAAGGCCGATTTCGACGCCGCCGGCCTGACCTACGAGCACCGCCTCATCGACGACATGGTCGCCCAGGTGATGAAGTGGGAGGGCGGCTACGTCTGGGCGTGCAAGAACTACGACGGCGACGTGCAGTCCGACACGATCGCCCAGGGCTTCGGCTCGCTCGGGCTGATGACGTCGGTGCTGATGACACCCGACGGCAAGACCGTCGAGGCCGAGGCGGCCCACGGCACCGTCACCCGTCACTACCGCGAGCACCAGAAGGGCAACAAGACCTCGACCAACCCGATCGCCTCGATCTTCGCCTGGACCGGGGGACTCAAGCACCGCGGCAAGCTCGACGACACGCCCGAGGTCACCCGCTTCGCGGAGACCCTCGAGCAGGTCTGCGTCGAGGCCGTCGAGGCCGGCGAGATGACCAAGGACCTCGCCCTCCTGGTCTCCCGTGATGCCCCGTTCCTGTACACCGAGGACTTCCTCGCGGCCCTCGACCGCCGCCTCCAGGAGAAGATGTCCTGACAGGAACCGCCCCGCGGCCCGAAGCGTCCAATGGCCATGCGTCGCCTCGCGCCCGCCCTCGTCCTCCTGCTCGCCCTCGCCGCGTGCGGCGGTGACGACACGGACGAGGGGGACGTCGGTTCGTCCAGTACCGTCCCACCGGTGACCGCACCGAGTGGCACGCCCCCCCCGAGCGATCCGCCGTCCTCGTCGGGCGAGTCATCGGCGACCGAAGCGACGCCGCCGCGATCGTTCACCGCCACGCCGCTCACCCCGCAGGTCTCGCCGGCGTCCACGGCGCCCGGCTTCCCCATCGATCCGTCGATGCCGATCGTCGTCGCCGCGGTCGCCGACCTGGCGTCGAGGCTCGGCGTCGCCGAGGACACCGTGGTCGTCGTCGACGCTCGCGCCGTCACCTGGGGCGACAGCAGCCTCGGCTGCCCGCAGCCGGGCATGCAGTACCTGCAGCGCACCGTGGACGGCGTGCTGGTGATCCTCGAAGCGGGGGGCCGCCGCTACGAGTACCACGGGGGCGACCCGCTTGTTCCTCTGCGAGAATCCCAAGGCGCCGTCCGGCGGAGGCTGACCGCCCGGGATCTCCAGGTGCGTGACCCGGAGATCCCGAGCAGTGCCTGCGCGGTCAGTCGCCCTTTGGAGCCGGCCGTCCCGGCCGGATCGTCACGTCGGTGTGGACGACCGTCGTGCCGGGGACGGCGTCGCTCTGCATGGTGCTGGTGACTCGGCCCACGCCGGGGCGCTGGCCTTCGGCGAACACCGTGTAGGAGACGGAGCCGCCCGGTACGAACGCTGTGCTGGTCACCCGCAGGTCGGTCGTGGGCAAGAAGGTCTCCATGTCCCCCTGGCCGAGGCGGTTCTCGGCCCCGACGAGGAAGTCCTGCCCGGCCGGCTCGGTTGGCGTCTCGGCGTAGGCGTAGGTGATGTCCTCCACCCCGTTGAGCCCGATCCAGATCTGGAACGTGCGGAGATCGCTCGTGCCGAAGACGTTCACCTGGTACTCGAACACGAGCCAGCTGTCGTCGCCGTCGGCGAGCACGGCGGCGAAGATGCCGGGCGCTCCGGTGCCGTCGAGGTCGGTCCAGAACGGTGCCAGGATGTTGTTCGGGCGCTCCGGGTCGGGTCCGTCGGGCAGGTTGCAGCAGTTGTTGTCGTCGGCCTCGCCGCCGCCCACGATGAGGTAGCCGTTGGAGTCGACCCCGGCGGCGGTCCACTCCTGTCCGGCGAACTGGAACGCCGGGGTGCTGAAGTTGATGATCTCCTCGTCGCCGATTGGGTCGGGGGTGACGCCGAAGCCCTCGAGTGCGGTGTAGCCGAACAACTCACCGGGCGCGACGTCCGGGACGCCGGGTTGGGCGGCGGTGAGCTCGACGTTGGTCAGCTCGGCGTGGCGGTCGTCGAGCAGCGTCGCTCCCTCGGCACCGGTGAGGCGCAGGCGCTCGTTGACCTCCGTGCGGAGGTCGACGACGGTGTCCTCGAATTCGTTGTTCACGGCGACGACGTCGCACTCGGTGGTGCCCCGGCGCTGGATGGTCTCCGGCACGCAACTCTGGCTCAGCGTGACCTCGCCTTGCTGCGCCACGAAGGCCACCGGCAGGTGCAGTGGACCGCTGTGGTTCGGCGCGATGTGCACGGCGCCGAAGACCTGGGTGCCCAGCGGTTCGGTCATTTCGATCGTGATCGTGATCGTGGCCGACTCACCGGGTTCGAGCTTGAACTTGCGCGGCTCGACCGTGATCGTGCCGGCGTCGCTCTCGGCGCTGGTCGTGAACTGCTGCTGCCGCCCGCTGACGTTCGTCGCCACGCGGGTGGTCGTCAGGCGGCCGGGCATCACCGGGGCGTTCACCGACGGCAGGTTGAGGTGCACGGCGTTGACGCGATCGTTGCCGAGGGCGGTGAAGTTGTCCATCGTCTCGTCGAACGTCAGGGCGGCGGACCCGGCGACGTTGAGGTCGACGCGTCCGGCCCCCATGTCCAGCGGATCGGCCGGGGTGACGAGGTCCTCCTTGACGACATCCGTCGTCGCCGTGGTCATCATCGCCGACCTGATCTGTCCCGGCGTCCAGTCCGGGTGCAGGGCGCGGAGGAGGATGGCCGAGCCGGCGATGTGCGGCGACGACATCGACGTGCCGGCGATGGCCTGGAAGAACTCGCCGGGAGGGCTGCCCCCGTCGACCGGGTTCGGCGGCGAGAGCGGCGTGGGTGAGGCACCAGCCAGGATCTGCACGCCGGGCGCCGTGATGTCCGGCTTGACGAACAGCCCGCCCGGGCCCCGCGACGAGAAGGCGGCCATCACGTCGCCCTGTCCGTCGCGCGGTTCGCCGGCGGCGAAGGCGCCCGTGACGTCGTCGTGCGACGTCATGAAGGCGACGAAGTCGGTGCCGTCAGCCAAGTGGATCGTCGGGACCCAGTGGTTGTCGGTCTCGGTGTCGGCCAGCGCCGGGTTGTAGAGCACCATGCCCTCGCCGCCGCCCTCGTGGACGACGAAGCCCTTCCAGACCCGAGCCTGCCCGCCCCGCTGGCAGGCGACGATCAGGCCGTCGAACACGGTGGGCGAGGTCGGAAGGTTGGCGCAGTTCGCCCGCTCGGCCGCGGTGTCGGTGGGGTTGTAGCCGGCCACGTCCTGGGCGAGCACGACCGGCAGGGGTCCGGCACCCGCCGTGATCGAGGACCCGTCGACCGAGAACGTGTCACCGTTCCCGGCGGTGAGGTCGAGCGTCGTCGCGAACTCACGCGTCTGCGTCGATGCGGCGACCGATGTCACCCACGGGGCCAGGTGGTTGACGGTGCCCGCGCCCGGGCCGTCGTTCCCGGCCGACGTGGAGACGAACACGCCGGCGGCATAGGCGTCGAGGAACGCCAGCTCGACCGGATCGCTGAACGGCTGCTCGCCGCCGGAGATCGAGAAGTTGATCACGGTGACGCCGTCGAGGATCGCCTGTTGGACCGCCGCGGCCGAGTCCGAAGAGACGCAACCCTCTGGGCCGCACACCCGGTACTCCATGACGTAGGCCCCCGGAGCGATGCCGTGGATCGGACCACGATCGACGCCGAACACCTCGGCCGACTCGACGATGTTGCCTGCCGACGTGCTGGCCGTGTGGGTGCCGTGCCCGTCTCCGTCGCGCGCCGTTCCCTCGTACGGGGCGTCCCCGAACTCCTCGTCATAGGCGTCCATGAACGAAGCGCCGCCGATCAGCTTGTTGTTGCAGACGAACGGGTCGGCGGCGGGCGTCAGGGGGTTGTCGCCGTAGTTGCACTCGCGGGCCGGGCCGGGAGGCGCCGGCAGGTTGCCGAGGTCGGCGAACGACGGGTGCTCCGGCCAGATGCCGGTGTCCAAGTTGCCGTAGATGATGCCTGCCCCGGCATTGTCGGTCGTGCCGAGCTCGTTGTAGATGGTCGGCGCACCGATGAACTCCGGGCTGGAGTCGGTCAGCGGCTGCCGAATGCTGTCCTGCTGCACGGCGGCGACGCCGTCGATGGCGAGGACGTCGGCGACCCGGTTGGCCGGCAGGACGGCCGAGACGCCGCCGTACACGATGCGGAAGCTGTCGCGCATCTGGGCCGCCGGGACCTTGCCGGCGATCTCGGCGACGATGGCGTTCTCTTGGGCGGCGACGTAGCTCTCGTACTCCTGCTCGGCGGGCGTGGTTCCCGTCAGCTCGACACCGGTGACCGTCGGGCTCGTGGCTGCCAGATCGGCGACCCCGCCCTGGTAGCTCGCCAGCGAGTCGTAGTCGAACTTGATCATCACCGGCTCCGGCGTGGCGTCGGTCCGGCCGAGCAGTGCGGGATCGGTCTGTGCCAGGCGGCCGGTCGACGACTTGGCGCCGGTCACCCGTTCGGCGGGTGTGAGCGACGTGGCGCTGAGGTCAGGTGGTTCGTCATCCTGAGCTCCTGCGCTGGCGCTGGCGACGAGCGACGTCACCGACAGGACTGTGACCAGTCCGACGGCCCGTACCCGTGCCCGCGGTCGATGACCCCGAGCGGCGAATCTTCCCATTCCCCCAAACCTCCACGTGGTCAAGCCCGCCCGGGGCAGAGCTGATCTCAACCTCGTGCGGTTCGCAAGTTACGCGTCGCGCGCACCGAACGCCAGCCACTCTGGAAGGACTTTTCCGACGGCGCGGTCCGTTCCCCGCGTGCGTCGGTCAGGACAGGTTGGGACCCGTCAGCGGTCGCCGAGCTTGACGTAGTCGCGCTCGCCGACGCCGGTGTACCACTGCCGGGGACGGGAGATCTTCTGGTCCTTGTCCTTGAGCAGTTCGTTCCAGTGGGCGAGCCACCCGGACATCCGGGGGATGGCGAACAGCACGGTGAACATGTCCACCGGGAAGCCCATCGCCTCGTAGATCAGGCCGGAGTAGAAGTCGACGTTCGGGTACAGCTTGCGGTCGACGAAGTACGGGTCCGACAGCGCCGTCTCCTCCAGCTTGAGGGCGACGTCCAGCAGCGGGTTCTTGCCGGTGACCTCGAACACCTCGTAGGCCGTCTGCTTGATGATCCGGGCCCGCGGGTCGTAGTTCTTGTAGACCCGGTGGCCGAAGCCCATCAGCCGGCCCTTGCCGCCTTTGACGTCCTCGACGAAGGCCGGCACGTTGTCGAGCGAACCGATCTCGCCGAGCATCCGCACGACCGCCTCGTTGGCCCCGCCGTGCAGCGGACCGTACAGCGCGGCGGCCCCCGCGGCGGCCGCCGAGTAGGGGTCGGCCTGGCTGGAGCCGACGACGCGCATGGCCGTCGTCCCGCAGTTCTGCTCGTGGTCGGCGTGGAGGATGAACAGCACGTCCATCGCCCGCTCCAGCGCCGGGTGGACCTCGTACTCGCCGATCTTCCACATCATCGTGAGGAAGTTGGCCGGGTACGACAGCGAGTTGTCGGGCAGGAAGAACGGCAGGCCGGCCGAGAAGCGGTGGCACATCGCCGCCAGCGTCGGGGCCTTGGCGATCAGGCGGAGGATCTGCTTGTGCCGGCTCTCGTCGTCGAAGATGTACTTGGCGTCGTCGTAGAACGTGCCGAGGGCCGCGAGCGAGGACACGAACATGCCCATCGGGTGGGCGTCGTAGTGGAAGCCGTCGACGAACCGCTTGCGCATGTTCTCGTGGATGAACGTGTGGTGCGTGACGTCGTAGGTCCAGCGCCTTCAGCTGGGCCTCGTTGGGCAGCTCCCCGTACAACAGGAGGTAGGCGACCTCGAGGTACGTCGAGTGCTCGGCGAGCTGCTCGATCGGGTACCCCCGGTAGCGCAGCACACCGGCGTCGCCGTCGAGGTAGGTGATGTCCGAGCGGCACGAGGCCGTGGACAGGAACGCCGGGTCGTACATGAACAGGCTGGGGTCCAGCTCGCGCAACGCCGAGCTCGGGAACACGCCGTCGGTGATGGGGACCGTCACGGTCTTGCCAGTGCGGTCGTCGGTGATCGTGATGGTGTCGGGCACGTCGTTCCCTTCGTCGCTCACGGCTGTCCGGGCTTCCTCCCGGTCCTGCCACGTTACTTCCCCGGCGCGGCAGCACCTTCAGCCACTCGCGCCCGTCCCGTTTCTGACGCTCGCCGCTCCCGCGCAGCGGGACGCAGGCTCCGGAGAACCAGTCAGCAGGGCTCGTTGCCGTGCTTGCGGGGACGGAGGAGCTCGCGCTTGTCGGCCAGTCCGGCGAGGGCGATGGCGATCTGGTGCCGGGTCTCGGCGGGGTCGATGACGGCGTCGATGTACCCCCGCTCGGCGGCGACGTACGGGTTGAGCAGGCGCTCGGTGTAGTCGGCCTCGAAGGCGGCCCGCTCCTCGGGTGTCGCCCGCCGCTGGAGGATGGCCGCGGCCTGCCCGGCGCCCATCACGGCCAGCTCGGCCCCCGGCCAGGCCAGGCAGACGTCGTTGCCCATGCGCTTGGAGTCCATGACGATGTACGCCCCGCCGTAGCTCTTGCGCAGGATCACGCAGATCCGCGGCACGGTGGCCCGGCCGTAGGCGAACACGAGCTGGGCGCCGTGACGGATCATGCCCCGCCACTCGAGGTCCTTGCCGGGATAGAAGCCGGGCGTGTCGACGAGCGTGACGATCGGCAGGTTGAAGGCGTCGCAGAAGGTGACGAACCGGGCGGCCTTCTGTGACGCCGGGATGTCGAGTGTGCCGGCCAGGGAGATCGGCTGGTTGGCGACGATGCCGATCGGGTGGCCGTCCAGCGTCGCCAATGCCGTGACGACGTTGGCGGCCCACCGCTGGCGGACCTCGAGCAGGCTGTCGGTGTCGACGATCGCCGCGGCGACCTGCCGCACGTCGTAGCTGCCGGTGGCCGTCGCCGGGATCAGCGCCCCGGCTTCGGGGCACCGGCGGTCGATGGGGTCCTCGTTCGGCCAGCGCGGTGGGGCCTCGTCGACGTTCGAGGGCAGGTAGTCGAGGAGGTCGCCGACGGCCTCCATGGCCGCCTCGCGGCTCGGGACGACGACGCACGGCACGCCGGTGTGCCGCGCCAGCTCGGCCGTCCCACCGAGCTCGTCGGTCGTCACGCGCACGCCCGTGAACTCCTCGACCATCACCGGCCCGTTGACGAAGGCGTAGCTCGACTCGGTCATCACGACGAGGTCGGCGACGCCGAGCAGGAATGCAGGCCCTGACACCGCCGGGCCGTCGACGACGATGATCGTCGGCACGACCCCCGAGCAGTCGACGAGCGCTCTGGCCAGCCGTCCCCATCCGTCGAGCGCGGCCACACCCTCGATGATGTCCGAGCCCGTCGACGCGATCACCACGACGAGCGGCATCCCACCGGCCCGCGCCGCCTCGGCGCCCATCGCCACCATCGTCGCGTTCGTCGACGACAGCGGGACGCCGCGGAAGCCCGATGCCGTCTCCCCGCCGATCTCGGCCCAGACGACCGGCCGGTCACCGTCGACGCCCGGCAGGTCGCGCACCTCCACGGTGACGGGCGCGCTCGTGCCGCGACGGAGACCGACGAGGGACATGGCGGGCACCCTAACCCGGAGGCGTCAGGCGGGGTCCGGCTCCGCCTCGGTGCGCAACTGCCACAGCAGGCGCGCCGCGGCGACGAGGAGCAACGTGGCGAAGAGGATGTTCGAGAGATCATCGCTCATGTTGTCGGCGAGGATCGCGCCGATCGCCGCGGTGACGATCCCGGCCGCGCCGATGATGGCGGCGGCCCGCAGGTCGGCGTTCCCCTTCTTGCGGTTGCGCCACGTGCCCATCACCGCGGTCGGGATGATCACTGCCGCCGACGTCCCCTTGGCCACGACGGGCGGGATGCCGAACAGCAAGATCATCGCCGGGACCATGATGATCCCCCCGCCGACGCCGAGCAGCCCCGCGAGGATCCCCGTCGCCAGCCCGACGACGACGAGGGCGGCGGCGGTGGCCGCCGTGATCGGGGCTCGATCGTCGGCGTCGGTGGAGACGAACAGTCGGACGGCGGAGACGATGAGCAGCCCGGAGAACAGCAGACCGAGCGTGCGGTGGGGCAAGACGTGGAGGAGCTTGGTGCCGATGACCGCCCCGGCGACGGCGCCGATCGCCAGCCACCAGGCCACGTCCCAATCGACGTTGTCGTGGGTGGCGTAGGTGACGAGCGAGGCGACGGAGATCGGCAGCACCGCGGCGAGCGAGGTGCCGTGGGCCAGGCGCTGGTCCATCCCGGCGGCCAGGACCAGTCCGGGGACGATGAGGATGCCGCCACCCACACCGAACAACCCGGCGAGGAAGCCGGCCAGGACACCGACGACGACGATCGCCCCGACCGGCGTATGTGCGGTGGGCGCCGCGGCGACGACGTCAGGCCGGCCTGTGCCGCGTCCTGTTCGTTCGCCGCTGGTCACCGCGACCCACCGTAGAGGCCGAGCAAGCCAGCGGCCGGCCGGGAGGATTCCGGTCCGGCCGGTGGTCAGTACCGTCGGCCACGCGCCGTCGTCCGCACGGCGGCCGGCACGACCGGCGAGGCGCGCTGCGGGTCGCACGCGTCGGCGGGCGGCACCACTGCCCGCCCCGCGTCGTCGGCGGCGAACGTCAGGGTCTGGGTGAGGACGAGCTCCGGGCGTTCGCTGCCGCCGACGTCGACGACGACGGTGCGGCACGTCCGGCTGGTGTCGACTGCCGTCCATGGCTCGGCGGCACCGACCCATTCCTCGGGGGCGCCGACCATCCGGGCGTAGGTCGTCAGCCAGCGCTGCTGGTACTGGCGCGGCGTGAGCGTGTTGGCACCGACCGACGGCACGCGGTCCCACTCGTCGCCGCGTGGCACGTGGCCGATGTACCACGTCACGGGGATCGTCGCCACGTCGCCGTCGTGACGGGCGAGGATCGTCTGCACCCGTTCGACCGCTTTGGCATCCTGGACGGCCGGCGGAGCGTCCTTGGCTCGGCGGTAGCCGAGGTACCCGCCCCAGCTGGCGTCGATGAACTGGTACGCGCCGGACGCGCTGGAGCCGGATGCCTGGGCCATGTAGTCGCCGCCCGACTCGACGGCCCGGATCGTCGCCAGGATCGCTCCGAGCTCGGCAGGGAACGGACGGCGGGCGGCGGCACGGGCTGCGTGCAGTCCTCGTGGTAGCGAGCATCGCCCACCCGCAGGGCCGCGCTGTCGATGGGCGTGAACCCCGCGGGCCCGATCCACATCCGAGCCGACCGTCGCCTCCGAGCCCGGGCGGCCGCCGGTGATCGCCAGGGGCCGCCAGTTGCCGGGCAGCGTGGCCGGGTCGCGGTCGGCGGGCGGTGCGGCAAAGGCCGGTGCGGCCATCGTCTGGATCGAGCAGTCGGCGTCGCGCTGCGCCTGGAGCAGGCTCCAGTACGGGTTGACGGCCCGACCGTCGGGCGTGTGGATCTCGACGTGGGCGTGCGGCACCGAGCCTTCCGAGTTGCCGGAGTCGCCCATCCACACGATGACCTGCCCGGCGGTCACCGTGGCTCCCGGGCGCGACTGCCCGGGGCGAATCGCCACGTGCCGTCGTCGGCACCGTCGTCCGTGCCGGGTGTGTCGTTGTTGACGTGGTAGAGGTGGTACTCCCAGCCCTCGGCGTCGCGGATGACGATGCCGTAGCCGGCGGTCGGATGATCGAGCACTCGGTCGACGACGCCGTCGCGCATCGCCAGCAGCGGCTGCAGCCGGTCGCCGATGATGTCGTTGCCCTTGTGCTGGCGGCGGCAGCCGTCCCGGCAGGCCCCGAAGTCGTTGCACGTAGCGCACCGGTCCGGCGACGGGGAAGGCGATCGGCCGCACCTGACCCGTCTCGGTGACGCCCGCGGCCGTCCATCGTCCGCCCGGCCGTCGACTCCACGGCGGGCCGACCGGGGCGAACTCGAGGTCGACGGGCTGGCGGGGCCGGCGCGGCGCGCGGCGGGGCCGGCGCGACGGTGGCGGTGGCGCCGGCGCCGGTGGCGGCGGGCTGGTCGGGGCTGGGGTCGGTGGTACCGGGGTGGGCGGCGTGTTGTGGTGGTCGGCGTGGCCGGTCGCCGGCGGGGTCGTCGTGGTGGTCGTCGTGGTGGTCGTCGCGGCGCGGTGGTCGTGCGTCGTGGTCGTGCTGGCGTGGTCGTCGTCGGCGGCGGCGTGGTCGTCGTCGGCGGCGCGGTGGGGGCGCGACCTGCGGCGGTTGCGTCGTCGTGGTGGTCGGCCCGCCGTCGTCGACGAGGCGACGGCCACGTCCGGTGGGGCCGGGCACGGTGCCGGGACGTCGCGGCGTGCACGTCGGTCATCGCCTGGCTCTCTCGTCGCCGGCCGGCTCCAGGCGAGCAGCGGCAGGCAGCACGGCGACCGTCCCGGCGACCGCCAGGCGGGGGATCATCGCCCACCATCGGGGAGGTCGACCGACACGGCGATCACGCCGGGCGCGAGGACGTCGTGCCCGGCCGCGCGGACCTGCACGACGGCGTCGGCGCGGCCGGCGGCGAGGGCACGGTCGGGGATGCGGATCACGTCGATGTCCACGCCCGAGCCCGGACGACGGGGTCGCGCCGTCGGCCGAGGAGCGATAGTCGGTTGGCGCCCGGGTGACTTCGTGGTGACGGCCCTGCCGAGCACGCAGATCGAGTCGTTCTGGACGTCGGTCACGGTGTTGCACGCCGGGTCGGTCGCCCAACCCCGCACCGGCGGGCGGCGGGGCGTCGCCCGGGTGTTGTTGTTGCCGAGCGGCCGGCCGTCGAACAGCAGGTTGTCGCTGAGCCCGGCCCGTCCGCGCGCCACGACGTGCACGGTCTTGCCGAACGTCGCGCCGTCGGCGCCGCGGATCGGGATGTCGAGCGATCCGCCGTCGACCTGCTGGAAGCCGTCGTGCCAGGAGATCAGCCGGGGCGCGAAGCGGGTTGCGTCGACGTCCGCGACCAGCCGGGTCCCGGTCGTAGGCCGCGACGATCGCCCACGATGCGTACGGCAACCACGGTCCGACCCGTTCTTGACGATGTCGGCGACTGTGTACGTGCCGCCGCCGCCGGCCGCGACGTAGTCGCGGACATCCAGACCACTTGGCGCAGCACGGCGCCGTCGCCCTGGCCGGGATCGCCTCGTAGAGCTTCGCCGGGCCCGGCGTCGCTGACGGCGTCGCCGGGAGCTCAGCGGGCCGAGCTGGTCGCCGGGCCGTCGAGGGTGACACGCAGTGGACCGACGTTCGGTGCGACGGACGTCTCGACGTACAGCCGGGCCGCGACGACCCGGCCGCCGGGCGGCAGGTCGAGGTCGGCCGAACTCGAGTTGTCCGCGCACACCGCACGGCCCCGTGCGGCCTCGCTCCGGCCGGCGCAGATCCGCGAGCGATCGCCGTCGACGTCGGCGGCGCTGACGGAGCCGTCCGCCAGCCGCCGGCCGAGAGCAGGTTGGAGTTTCCGGCCACCAGCACGTCGCCGTGCACGACGCCTTCGAGGACCGGCGTGAACGGCCGTCCGACGAGGACGGCAGGGACCTCGGCGGAGGCGGCGTGCGACGTGCCCACGACCACGATGGCGCCCGCCACGACGAGCCGTGCGCCTCGCCACCACGGCCGCTGCTGTCGTTGTTGCACGCCCATCTCGTTCGATGTTCGTTCCCGACCACGCGTCGGATGCCCGCGGATCGGAGACGATCAGAGCGTGCCGGGCAGGTTCCCACGGCCGAGGGTGACCGCGGCCTCGCGGTGGAGGCGGCCGAAGTTGTAGTAGGCCGCGCACGCCCCCTCGGACGACACCATGCACGTGCCGATCGGCGTCTCCGGCGTGCAGGCGGTGCCGAACACCTTGCACTCCCACGGCTTGATGACGCCCTTCAGCACCTCGCCGCACTGGCACGCCTTGGGGTCGGCCACCCGCACGCCGGGCACCGAGTAGCGCAGCTCGGCGTCCCAGGCGGCGAACTCGGGCCGCAGCTTGCAGCGCGCTCTGGGAGATGAACCCGAGACCGCGCCACTCGAAGTGCGGCCGCAGCTCGAACACCTCGGCCAGGATCGCGAGGGCCCGCGGGTTGCCCTCGTCGCGGACGATCCGGGTGTACTGGTTCTCGACCTCGCAGCGGCCCTCGCGGATCTGGGTCGAGCAGCATCACGATGGCCTGCAGGATGTCGAGCGGCTCGAAGCCGGCGGTCACCAGCGGCTTGCCGTACTGCTCGGGCACGAACCGGTAGGGCCGGTTGCCGACGACGGTCGAGACGTGGCCGGGGCCGAGGAAGCCGTCGAGGCGGAGGTCGGGCGACTCGAGGATCGCCTTGATCGGCGGGACGATCGTGACGTGGTTGCAGAACACGCGGAAGTTCGTGACGCCGCGCTCCCG
This sequence comes from uncultured Acidimicrobiia bacterium, assembly GCA_963776995.1. GTDB lineage: Bacteria > Actinomycetota > Acidimicrobiia > Acidimicrobiales > Ilumatobacteraceae > JALZMG01. The sequence goes on along the minus strand of CAVZPA010000020.1, from coordinate 108,233 downwards.
GGCCTGCAGCAGCGTGACCGCGGTCGAGGGCGCGGTCGTCTCGAACCCGACGGCGAAGAACACGACCTCGCGGTCGGGGTGCTCGACGGCGATCCGCAGGGCGTCGAGCGGCGAGTAGACGAAGCGCACGTCGGCGCCCCGGGCCTTGGCCTCGAGCAGGTTCCCGTGGCCGCCCGGGCACCCGCATCATGTCGCCGAACGACGTGAAGATCACGCCCGGGCGTCTCGGCCACGGCGATGGCGTCGTCGACCCGGCCCATGGGGATCACGCACACCGGGCAGCCCGGGCCGTGCACCAGCTCGACGGTCTCGGGCAGCACGTGCTCGATGCCGTGCCGGTAGATGGTGTGGGTGTGGCCGCCGCACACCTCCATGAACTTGAAGGAGTCGTCGCCGGCCAGCTCGGTGATGCGGCGCGACCAGGCGCGCGGGCGGCCGCCGGGTCGCGGTACTCGTCGACGAACCTCATCGTCGCTCCCGCCCAGCTCGCCGAGTGTCGCGACCGGCGACGCCAGGGCGCGCGAGCTCGTCGTCGTAGCCCTGGCCCATCATCTGCAGCGACGTCAGGGCCAGCGCCGCCTCCTCCTCGTCGATCTTCGACATGGCGAAGCCGACGTGGATCAGCACCCAGTCGCCGGGCCGAGGCCCTCGTCCTCGAGCAGGCCGATGTTGATCATCCGGCCGACGCCGGTGACGTCGACACGCGCCAGGTGCTCGTGCGCGTCGAGCAGCTCGACGATCTGGCCGGGGATCCCGAGGCACATGCGTCAGCCCTCCTTCCTGGCGACGATCTCGACCGTACGGTCGACCTCGGGGTGGACCTTCGAGCATCAGGATCCGCGGCGGCTCCATGCCGAAGTCGCGGATGTCGAACGTCGACTGGCCCGTCGAGCTGCAGCGTCGCCGTCGTCGAGCCGGCGATAGTCATCTCGTCCTCGTACGGCGGGTGACACCGCGGAACGTGAGGTCGCCGCGCACGAGGTACCGGCCGTCGGACCCGTCGGCCTGCATCGACGGTGAGCTCGCCCGTCGATCGTCGGGTACCGCCGGGCGTCGATGCGCCGCTGCAGCTCGCGGTCCTCGAGCGGGTTGCCCGACGACAGCTGCGCCGACCGGCAGCGACAGCTCGGCCGTCGCGGCGCGCACGTCGAGGTCGACGCCGGCCGCCGCCCTGGACGTCGAGGTCGAGCGAACCCCTCGAGGCCGTCGGTCTCGCGAGTGGATCGGGTGCACGTTCGACGTCGGCCGTCGATCCACACCTCGGGACCGGCTCCGGGACGATCCGGTAGCGGGCCACGGGCCTCTACATCTCCCGGATCTTCAGGTAGCGGGCGACGTCGGGCAGCGACCGGACGACCAGCGCCGACCAGCAGCGCGACGAGCATCGCATGCAGCAGAGCGGCGGATCATCGTCATCGGGTTCCTTTCCGTGCGGAGCGAGACGTCGGCGAGCACGTCGAGCGACCGTCGTCGACGGCCGGCGCGACGGCCGCGGCGACCGGGGCGACAGGCCGATGCCCTCGTCGACGTCGGCCGGCTCGCAGCCGACGAGCAGCACCGCGGCCGATCTCGCCGCCGAGCTCGGCCAGCATGCCGAGCACCGCGGCGGGGCTCATCGTGTGGGCGTCGAGCGGCGGCGCGCGTCGCCGACGTCGACCTCGGGATCGACCTCGAGCACGGCCACGGTGCCGGGCGCCTCGCCCAGCGGCACGGCGTCGACGAGCACGACGGTCGTAGCCCTCGAGCAGCTCGTAGGCGAGGTGCACGCCGCGGATGCCGTAGTCCTCGACGCGCACGCCCTCGGGCAGCGGTCGCGCCGGCCAGGCGCTGGGCGACCTCGACGCCGAACCCGTCGTCGCCGATGAAGATGTTGCCGATGCCGGCGACGAGCATCTTCACGCGTCAGCCTCCACCGGCTCGACCTCGTCGGGGTGGAAGTAGAGGAAGCGGCCGTGCCACGGCAGCAGCTCGGCGGCCGGGTCGTCGTCGACGGTCACGGCGACGTGCTGGTCGCCGTCGACGTCGGGGAACACGCCCTCGACCGTGGCCGGCCAGCCGGCGAGGAACAGGTCGTGGGCGTCGGCCCGCCGGTGACCGGGCCGCAGCACGACCTTCGTGCCCTTCGCCGACCGTCGACGCCGCCGATCGCGATCGTGTCGGTCCACGGGTCGACGGCGGCGTCGACGCCGGGTCCCACCACGGCAGGCTCGGCTCGACGGCGTCGGCTCGGCGCGACGGCCGATCGAGCGGCATCGGCGCCGTGCAGGCGCTCGAAGATCTCGGGCGGCATGTCGTCGCAGCGGTCGACGATCGCCGCGGCCCGGGCGTCGGTGCCGCGCGCCTCGACCTTCTCCTCGTCGGTCAGCGTCAGCACCCGCAGCGCCAGGATCTCGTCGATCTCGGTGGCGTCGCACATGTCGCCCGGGCTCTCCGCGGCCACCTCGGGCTGGTCGTAGAGGATGATCGGCGACGACAGCACGACGTCGTCGTCGCCGTCGTCGCCGATCGAGCACCGGGAAGGTGCCGTCGTTGCGGCACCAGGCGACGGCGTCGCGCGGCGAACTCGGGCGGGTCGAGCAGCGACACGAACGAGCCGTCGTCGACGGCCAGCAGCGTGTGCACGCCGACCAGCGAGCGGCGCATCGCCTCGTCGCGGTCGGCCGCCGGCGTCGCACCAGTCGGTGATGTTCTCGACCGTCGACGGCGACCGGGTCAGGTACGGGCCGGGCCCGTCGGCCACGGCGGCCGACGCGCACCACGCCGTCGACGGCCTCGCGCTCGCCGGACCGCCCGGCCGACGACTCGCCGGCCGGAGCGCAGCTCCTCGACCTCGCCGCCGCCGGGCAGGGCGAACGGCACGTCGCGCGGCCGCCGCGGCGGGCAGCAGCGTCGACGCCGGCGACGTCGACGTCGTGCTCGACCGCCTCGTCCCACGTCGACCCACGCGGCTGCCGTCGACGTCGAGCGACGTCGACCGGCGCGAAGCCGCCGCCGGCTCGGCCGCCTCGACCGTGCGGGGCTGCACCTGCAGGAACGGACCCGCACGTCGAGCGGCGGCGCCGGCGCCGGGCTCGACGATCACCTCGGTCCGCATCGACCACCGCTCGGAGCCGTCGGCCTCGGCGCAGCGCCGCGGGGCGAGCACGCCGAACTGCCAGCGCACCTGGTTCTTCGCGCGCCGACGCCCGGTACGGGTACAGCACGTAGCCCTCGTAGAGCACGGCGTCGGCCACCGCGCGGGCCGCGGCGAAGCGATCGGCCGGGCGCGGCGAGCGTCATCGCACGTCCTCGCCGGCTTCCTTCAGCAGGCGCTCGAACGTCTCGTCCCACGTCGGCAGGGCCCGCTCGGCCTTGAACCGCGGCGAGCGCGTCGAGCGTGTCGCGGCGAGCCGGAGCCAGCCGCTGTTCGGGGAAGTAGAGGTCCATCACCTCGCGCCAGACCGCGACCGGCAGCCGGTAGCGGCCTCCACGTGCCACGGCACCGGCTGCGGCCGACGAGCCCGCGTCGCCGCCGGGCGAAGACCGTGCCGCTGAACAGCAGCAGCAGCGGGATCTCGCCGTCGTCGAGCGCGTGCAGGTACTTGGCCGCCGGCGACCTCGAAGTCGTAGGTGCACGGCGACCGGCAGGTCGACCTCGGTGCGCGCCGGTGAACCCGGTGACCATCGTCGCCGACGTGGGTCCACAGGAACGGCCGCAGCGTGTCGCCCCACCGCGGCGGTTCGCCGAACAGCTCGAGCAGCCGGCTCCTCCTCCTCGGCGTCGTAGCGCCGGCGCTGGGGCTCGATCCGGATCTGGCACCGCAGGGCGAGGGCGTGGACGGGGTCGCCGCTCGGCGTCGGTGATCGCGCAGGCGCAGCAGCGAGCGTCGGCACGGCGGCGTAGCGGCTCGGCCCGGGCGCCGAGCACCTCGAAGCGCGAGCCGTCGCGTCATCGCCCGGCCGTCGGGCGCCCGGCGCACGCCGGTCGAAGAACGCGTCGAGCGCGGCGTGCGCCTCGGGCCGCCGTCGAAGCCCCGCCACAGCCGGCGCATCTGCCGACCAGCTCGTAGCAGGCGTCGATCGGCACCAGGAAGCACTCGGCCGTCGCCGGTCGCCGCGTCGACGCGGACGAGGAGCGCCTCGACGTCGGGCGCCAGCGTGGCCAGCGCCGGGTTGGCGGCGACGAGCTCGTCCCAGGCGTCGAGGCAGCAGCGACTCGGTGGCGCCGGCCGGGCTCGGGTAGAACGCGGCCACCCGGTCGAGCGACGAGTTGAGGAAGAAGAAGGCCACGCTCACCGGGATCTGGAGCGCGTCCCACTGCGCCGGCGACAGCGCGAAGTCGGGGAACGACGACGTAGCGGTCGGGCACGGCGCGGTAGCGCCCGCCGCCGGCGCCGTCGGCGGTGAACAGCAGGTAGCAGCCGCGGCAGGCGCACATCAGGCTGCGGCTCTCGAGGTCGACGACGTGCCCGTGCTCGTCGGCGATCGGCTCGGCGCACATCTCGCAGCGCTCGCCCGGCCGCGGGCCGCGGCGCGCGGCGCGGCCGCCGGATGCGGCTGCAGCACGCGCGAGCGGATCGGCTCACGGCACGCCGCTCGACGGCGCGACCGCGCCGCTCGGTCGGGCAGGCGTCGTACGACGCGGCTTGCGGCTCGAGCGCCACCGGCGATCGGCCGGCGCCGGCGGCACCGGCGTCGGCCGGCGTCCTCGACGTCGATGATGCACGATCTCCGGCGCGGCCTCGACGATGGCCCGCTCGACCGCGGCTGCAGCGTGACCGCCGACGACGGGCAGCCGTCGCAGCTGCCGAGCAGGCGCAGGTGCACGGCGCCCGCGTCCTCGTCGACGCCGAGCAGCTCGACGTCGCCGCCGTGGGAGCCGAGGTACGGGCGCACCGAGTCGAGCGCCGCGCTCGACGCGGGCCGTCGAGGTCGACGGGGTGCAGGCCGTGGAGGACGAGCAGGCTGGCGACCAGCTCGTCGGCGGCGAGCCGCTCGACGCAGCGTCGGGCGCGCCGCGCCGACCAGCTCGAGACCCGCGCCAGCCCGCCGCCGTAGAGCTCGGTGACCAGGCGCACCAGCTCCTCGACCGCGCTCGCAGGCGCGCGGGTCGACGGCGCGCCTGCAGCTCGTCGAGCAGGTGCTCGATGCGGTCGCCGACCGCCCGGAGGTCCGGGCGCGTCGGTCCATGCCTCCGTACTCAGGCCAGCTCGGGGTGGTCGACCTGCGTCGGCGAGTGCACCTTCTTCAGCACCTTGCCCTTGCCGAGGTACATGTGCACGCCGCACGGCAGGCACGGGTCGAAGCTGCGCACCGTGCGCATGATGTCGATGCCCTTGAAGTTGTCGAGGTCGTTCTCCTCGAAGATCGGCGTGTTCATCACCGCGTCCTCGTACGGGCCCGGGCGTGCCGTAGACGTCGCGGGGGTTGGCGTTCCACGGCGTCGGCGGGTACGGGTGGTAGTTGGCGATCTTGCCGCCCTTGATCACCATGTGGTGCGACAGCACGCCGCGCACCGCCTCGGTGAACCCGCAGCCGATGCCCTCGTCGGGCACCTCGAACGGCTCCCAGGTCTTGGTGTGGCCGGCGCGCACCTCGGCCAGCGCCTTCTCGATGAAGTGCAGCGCCGCAGCCGCGGCGTAGGCCTGGAAGTAGGTGCGGGCCCGGTTGCGCTCGATGGTGTTCGACCACTGCGGGATCTTCCACTCGAAGCGTGACCTCGGGCTTGAGCGCCGTCTTGCGGCAGGTTGATCTGCACGCTGTGTGCCGGTGGCCTTGACGTAGCCGATGTCGACCAGCCCCGACAGCGCCGTCGACCACAGCCGGGCGATCGGGCCGCCGCCGGTGTCGAGGGCGAGGTGGTCGGTGCCGTCGAACCAGCGCGGCGACATGACCCAGCTGTACTTGTCGTCGAAGTCGCGCTTCTGCGGCTGCGGGTTGGTGTGCTGGTTCCACGGGTGGCGGCGGTCGACCGGGTTCCCGAGCGGGTCCTGGGTGACGAACATCTCCTGGTCCTCCCAGTCGTCGTAGAACGAGCTGCCGAGCAGGATGCGGATGCCGAGGTTGATGTCGACGAGGTCGTTGGTGACGAGCTTGCCGTCGACGACGACGCCCGGGCGTGACGCACATCGCCCGGCCCCACTCGGTCATGTCGCTGGTACTCGAAGTTGCAGACGTCGGGGTCCTGGAAGGCGCCCCAGCAGCCGAGCAGGACGCGGCGGCGGCCGACCTCCTCGTAGCCGGGCAGCGCCTCGTAGAAGAAGTCGAACAGGTCGTCGTGCATGCGGCACGACCCGCTTCATGAACTCCACGTAGCGCATCAGGCGGGTGAGGTAGTCGGTGAAGAGCTGGATGGTGGCCGTGGTGCCGACGCCGCCCGGGTACAGCGTCGACGGGTGGACGTGGCGGCCCTCCATCAGGCAGAACATCTCCCGCGTGTAGCGGCTGACCTGCAGCGCCTCGCGGTAGAACTCGCCGGAGAACGGGTTGAGCGACCGCATGATGTCGCCGATCGTGCGGTAGCCGTGGTCGTCGGCGTGCGGGCGCCTCGGTGCGGTTGGCCTGCTCGAGCACGCCGGGGTTGGTCTCGGCGACCATCTTCTCGCAGTAGTCGACCCCGACCAGGTTCTCCTGGAAGATGTTGTGGTCGAACATGTACTCGGCGGCCTCGCCGAGGTTGACGATCCACTCGCCGAGGGGCGGCGGGCGCACGCCGTAGGCCATGTTCTGCGCGTAGCAGGAGCAGGTGGCGTGGTTGTCGCCGCAGATGCCGCAGATGCGGCTGGTGATGAAGTGGGCGTCGCGCGGGTCCTTGCCCTTCATGAAGATGCTGTAGCCGCGGAAGATCGACGAGGTGCTGTGGCACTCGGCGACCTTGCCCTGGCCGAAGTCGATCTTGGTGTAGATGCCCGAGGCTGCCGACGATGCGGGTGATCGGGTCCCACGCCATCTCGACCAGGCCGTCGGCCGTCGCTGGTCGGCGGTCGTCTTGGTGGCCATCGTCGCTACCTCCAGCTCGCCTTGTAGCCGGTGAGCAGCTCGTCGCCCTGCGTCCGCCACTTCGGTTCCTTGTCGACCGTCTTCTGCGGTGATCCCGCGCAGGCCGCGGATCGGCCGAGCCGTACAGGCCGCTGGCCATCGTCGAGACCCGGGCGCCGGGCGGCTCGTCCATGAACGGCATGAACTTGTCGGGGAAGCCGGGCATCGTGCAGCCGATGCAGATGCCGCCGACGTTGGGGCAGCCGCCGACGCCGTTGATCCAGCCCCGCTTGGGCACGTTGCACTTCACCACCGGGCCCCAGCAGCCGAGCTTGACGATGCACTTCGGCGAGCCGTACTCGGTGGCGAAGTCGCCCTGCTCGTAGTAGCCGGCGCGGTCGCAGCCCTCGTGCACGGTGGCGCCGAACAGCCACTGCGGCCGCAGCGCCTCGTCGAGCGGGATCATCGGCGCCTGCCCGGTCGCCTGGTACAGCAGGTAGAGGATCGTCTCGGACATGTTGTCGGGGTGGGCCGGGCAGCCCGGGCACGCACACGATCGGGATGCCGGCCTTCGACTTCCAGCCCCAGCCGAGGTAGTCGGGCACGCCCATCGCGCCGGTCGGGTTGCCGGCCATGGCGTGGATGCCGCCGTAGGTGGCGCAGGTGCCGACGGCGAGCACGGCCAGCGCCTTCGGGCGTCAGCCGGTCGAGCCACTCGCTGGTCGTCATCGGCTGGTCGGTCTCGGGGTTGTTGCCGAACCCGCACCAGTAGCCCTCGCCCTTGATCGCCTCGTTGGGGATCGAGCCCTCGACGACGAGCACGAACGGCTCGAGCTCGCCGCGGTCGGCCTTGAAGAACCACTCGAGGAAGTCGTCGGCGCCGCCGATCGGGCCGCACTCGAAGTCGATCAGCGGCCAGTGGACGGCGATCTTCGGCAGGCCGGGCAGCGCGCCGAGGGCGATCTCCTCGATGCTCGGCTGGGTGGCCGCGGTCAGGGCGACGGAGTCGCCGTCGCAGCTCAGCCCGGCGTTGATCCACAGGACGTGGACGACGGTCTCGTCCGGCGGGGCTTCGGTCGCGGACACGGCTGACCTCCAGTTCGCTGCGGCGCGCGAAGTCGCCCGCGCATGGAGGCACCCGGTGCCTACGCCGCGATGGCGGACGCTCCGGCACCGGTGCGAGTTCTGTCCTACGCCCGTCCGAGCTCGCCGACGTCAATGAGTGCGTTGTCCGACAGACCCGTCCGGGGCGTCGGACAGCCGCGCGACGGCGGCGATCGCGGCCTGGCCGATGCTGATGCCCGCCGTCGTTGGGCGGGACCTGCGCGTGGACGAGCACCTCGAGGCCGGCCGTCGCGAGCGCCGTCTCGACGACCTCGCTGAGCCGCACGTTCTGGAACACGCCGCCGGTGAGCGCGACCGTGTCGAGGCCGTGCTCGCGCGGCCAGCCGGGCGGCCAGCGTCGGCCGCGGCCCGCCCGAGGCTTCGTGGAAGCCGGCGGCGAGCGACCGGCGGTCGGCACGCCCGGTCGCGATCGGCGACGCAGCGCGGCCATCAGCGGCGCCGGGTCGAGCACCACGCCGCGCCGTCGTCGGTGACGCCGACGTCGCCGGCGTAGCGCGGCGCCTCGCGCCGCGGCACGGTGCGGGCCAGCGCCTCCAGCTCGATCGCGGCCTGGGCCTCGTAGCTCACCCGCGGCCGCGCCGCCGAGCAGCGCGGCGACGGCGTCGAACAGCCGCCCGACGCTGGTGGTCACCGGGCCGATGGCCGCGGTCGGCGAGGTCGAGCGACGGCGTCGGCGCGTCGCTCGTCGACGCCGCCGAGCGGGCGCGGCGCGCACCGGCCCGCCGCCGCGGCCGCCCACGCCACCGCCATGCGCCACGGCTCGCGGATCGCCGCGACGCCGCCGGGCATCGCGCACCGGCGCGCAGGTGGCCGACCCGCTCGAAGCCGCGAGGTCGGCGACCAGCAGCTCGCCGCCCCACAGCGTGCCGTCGGGCCCGTAGCCCAGGCCGTCGAAGGCGACGCCGAGCACCGGGCTCGGTGCGGCCGTGCTCGACCAGGCACGCGGCGACGTGGGCGTGGTGGTGCTGCACGGCGACGGTCGGCAGGTCGAGCTCGGCGGCGAACTTGGTCGACAGGTACTCGGGGTGCAGGTCGTGGGCGACCACCTCGGGCGTCGACGCCGTAGAGGCGCGCACAGGTGGTCGACGGCCTGGAGGAACGAGCGGTAGGTGGCCAGGTGCTCGAGGTCGCCGATGTGGTGGCTGGCGACGACCAGCCGTGCCCTTGGCGACGCCGACCGTGCTCTTCAGCTCGGCGCCGACGGCCAGCACCGGACCGGCGCGGCGGAACGGCAGCGGCAGCGGCTCGGGGGCGTAGCCCCGCGAGCGGCGCAGCACCTGCAGCCGCGCCGGCCGTGACCCGCAGCGACCGAGTCGTCGCAGCGGATGTGGATCGGCCGGTCGTGGGTGAGCAGCCCGTCGACCAGCGGGCCGAGCCGGGTCGACGGCGTCGTCGTCGTCGTGGGCGATCGGCTCGTCGCTGAGGTTGCCGCTCGTCATCACCAGCGGCCGGCCGACGCCGGCGAGCAGCAGGTGGTGCAGCGGGCTGTAGGGCAGCATCAGCGCCAGCTCGGGCAGGCCGGGCGCGACGCCGTCGGCCACCGCGGCGCCCGGCCGGCGGGGCGCGAGCACGATCGGCCGGCGCGGCGACGTCAGCGCGGCGGCGGCGGCCGTCGTCGAGGTCGCACAGCTCGCCGGCGGCGCCGAGGTCGGCGACCATCACCGCGAACGGCTTGTCGTCGCGGGCCTTGCGCCGCCGCAGCTCGGCCACCGCGACGGCCGTCGGTGGCGTCGACGGCGAGGTGGTAGCCGCCGATGCCCTTGACCGCGACGATCCGCCCGGCGCGCAGCGCGGCGACCGCGGCGTCCGAGCGCGTCGTCGCCGTCGCCCAGCACCGTGCCGTCGGGCGTCGCGCCAGCGCCAGCTGCGGCCCGCACGCCGGGCAGGCGTTGGGCTGGGCGTGGAAGCGGCGGTCGGCCGGGTCGTCGTACTCGGCCTGGCAGGCCGGGCACATCGCGAACCCGGCCATCGTCGTGGCCGGCCGGTCGTAGGGCACGCGCGACGACGATCGTGTAGCGGGGCCCGCAGTTGGTGCAGTTGGTGAACGGGTAGCGGTACCGCCGGTCGGCCGGGTCGTCGACCTCGGCCAGGCAGTCGGCGCACGGTGGCGGTGTCGACGCTCACCGGCACGTCGGCCGCGCCGCGCGTCGTCGCTCTCGACGATCGCGGAACCCGGCGCCGTCCGCCGGCGGGCTCGAGCGCTCGGCGACGCACCTGACGACGCGGGCCAGCGGTGGCGGCTCGTCGACGCAGCGAGCGGGCCAGCTCGGCGATCGCGCTCGGCGTCGCCCTCGACCTCGATCAGCACGCCGGCGCTGTCGTTGCGCACGTAGCCCGCGAGGCCGAGCGCGACCGCGTGCCGGTAGACGAAGGGCCGGAAGCCGACGCCCTGCACGGTGCCCGGTGACCCGGAACGCGGCGTGCGCGCCGGCGCACGGCCGCTCAGCAGATGCGGGGGAGCGGGTCGCCGACGAGCATGTCGACGATGCGGGTGCCGCCGAAGCGTGGTCAGCAGCACGACGATGCCCTCGGGGTCGGCGGGGATCTCGCCGATCCGCGCGGCCGCGGCGCCGAGCGGGTGGGCCCGCAGGGCGGCCAGCGCGGCGTCGGCCTCGTCGGGCGGCGACGACGGCGACGAGCTTGCCCTCGTTGGCGACGTAGAGCGGGTCGATGCCGAGCAGGTCGCAGGCGCCGTCGACGGCCGGGGCGACCGGCAGCGCGGCCTCGTCGAGCACGACCGCCAGGTCGGTGTCGCGGGCCAGCTCGTTGCACACCGTGCCCACGCCGCCGCGGGTCGGGTCGCGCAGCCAGCGGGTGACCGGGCGCGGCGGCGAGCAGGGCGTCGACGAGGTCGTCCGAGCGGCGCGGTGTCGGAGCGGATGTCGGCCTCGAGCGCGAGGTCGCCGCGGGCCAGCATCACCGCCATGCCGTGGTCGCCGATCGTGCCCGACACCAGCACCACGTCGCCGGGCCGGACCCGCTCGGGGCCGAGCTGCGCGCCCGGCGGGGATGACGCCCGACCCCGGCCGTCGTGATGTACAGGCCGTCGGCGGCGCCCCGGCCGACCACCTTGGTGTCGCCGGTGACGATGGTCGACGCCGGCCGCGGCGGCGGCCTCGGCCATGTCGGCGACGATGTCGCGCAGCTCGGCGACGGCGAAGCCCTCCTCGATCACGAACGCGGCCGACAGCCACAGCGGCGGGCGCCCGGCACGGCGAGGTCGTTGACCGTGCCGTGCACGGCGAGGTGGCCGATCGAGCCGCCGGGGAAGCGCAGGGGCTGCACGACGAACGAGTCGGTGGTGAACGCCAGCCGCTCGCCGCCGGGCAGCGTCAGGGTGGCGGCGTCGGCGAGCGGCCCGGCGTCCGTCGCCGGCGAACGCCTCGAGGAACACGGCGTCGACCAGCGCCGCCGACGCCTTGCCGCCGGCACCGTGGGCCAGCGTGACGACCTCGTCGGTCAGCCGGGGCCGGCGGCGGCGGAACGCCTCGATGCGGTCGAGGACCGCCGCCTCGCGATCGCCGGCGCCGGCGCGTCGTCAGCCACGGCTCGACCCCGTCGAGCCGCGTCCTGCACCGCCCCACAGCGCGAAGCCGAGCGCGGCCTGCGTCTCCTGGATCCGGTGCACGCTGTCGGCGCGCACCACGAGGCAGTGCTGCGACGTCGCTCGAGCGCCGCCATCTCGCCGCCGTCGTAGCCGGCGAGGCCGACCGTCAGCACGTCCCGGCGCCGCGGCCTCGGCGAACGCCACGAGCAGGTTGCGCGAGTTGCCGCTCGTCGAGAGGCCGATGGCGATGTCGCCGGGCCGGGCGTGGGCGATCAGCTGCCGGGAGAACACCAGGTCGAAGCCGACGTCGTTGCCGAGCGCGGTCAGCACCGCGCGTGTCCTCGACCAGGCAGCGGGCCGGCAGCGGCAGGCCCCACGGCGGCCGGCGAACAGCGCCGGCGAGCGACGCGGCGTCGGTGGCGCTGCCTCCGTTGCCGAACGTGAACAGCCGCCCGCCGGCGGCGAACCGGTCGGCCATGTCGCCGCGACGTGCTCGCAGCTGACCGCGTCGCGCGTCCAGCGTCGCGTCGCAGAGCTCGCGCTGTCGGCGGCCTTGGCCGCGCGCCGACGCGGCCAGGTCGGCGAGCAGCGGCCGCGGCGTCGCGCTCGTCGGCCTCGATGAACGGGTAGAGGAAGTCGGTGCACTCGGCGCTCTCGGCCACCACGGCGATGGCCGTGCCGGCGTGGACGAGGACGAGATCGCCGGCGCGACCGGCGCCGACGAGCGTGGTGTCGACCGTCCTCGATGCCGTCGGCGGTGCGCACGGTGGCCAGCCCGAGCGCGTCGACGCTGACGACCTCGCCGAGCCGGCCCTCGTCCGAGCACGTGATGCAGACCTCGCTCGTCGCATGCCTGGTCGGCGGACGGCGTCGAGCAGGCCGGGGTGCTCGAAGCACACGTGGGTCAGCTCCCACAGCACGTGGTAGAGGCAGCACCAGCCGGCCGTCGTGGGCGGGCCAGCGCCGGTCGGCTCGTCGACCCACAGCGACGTGATCGGCCGCGCCGGTCGCGGCTCGGTCGCCGGCGCCGATCCAGACCGTCGTCAGCCCCCACGCCTGCGCCCGGCGCAGCAGCCCGCGGCGCCGCCGGCGTCGCGGCGTCGCCGACCGCCAGCGAGCACGTCGCCGCTGGCGGCCACGGCGCCGCAGGGCGGCGACGGGTCGGCGGCGTCGACGGTGACCGCCGGCAGCGCCCGCTTGCCCACGATCACCGGATGGACGAACTCGACGGCGACGTGGCGGGCGTGCTCGGGCCAGGCGGGCGCCACGCACCACATCGTGGCGCCGGCGGCGAACCGCCGGGCGAGCGCCAGGGCGGCGGTCGCCAGGTCGTCACCGGGTCGCCGGTGCGCGCGCCAGCTCAGCGGTCGATGCGCTGCCGGCTGCCGCTCGACATCCCACCCCCTGGTCGGTCGGTCGATGGGCTACAGCTCGGCTGCCCGTCCTCCGGCCGTGCCGTATCCTACGCACCTGCCCGGGGCGGTGCGGCCGACGGCGATGGACCTGGACCGGGGTCGAGGCAAGGGGGAGCATGAGCGAGCGAGCTCTATCGAGCGAGCGAATCAGCAACTGAGGGCACATAAGGAGGGTGCTCCATGAGCGGACCATCACCGGCGAGGCGGACAGCGACGCCACGCGGCTGGCGATCTGCGAGGCGTTCGTCGAGGCGTCGCCCGACGCGTTGTTCAGCCACGACCCGTGAGCGCATCGTCAGGTGGAACCTCAGCGCGGAACGGATCTTCGGGCACCGCGCCGCCGACGTGGTCGGACCCCGCTGATCGGGCTGTTCCCGGCCCACGTCCGACCGGTCGTCGAGACGCTGCGCGTGGCCCTGCTCGGCGGCGACCGCATCGACCACGTGGAGACCGAGATCGAGCGCCGCGGCGGCATGCCCGTGCCGATCTCGATGTCCCTGTCGGGCCGTGCACGACGCGCCGGCACGTGATCGGGTTCGTCGGCGTCGCCCGTGACCTGACCGAGCAGCGCCTCGCCCAGGCGGCGCTGGCGGAGATGGATGCTCGCCTGCGCGAAGCGGAGTCCCTCGCTCACGCCGGGCGCTGGCTCTGGGACGTGGCCAGTGGAGCCGTCCAGTGGAGCGAGGAGATGCACCGCATCAACGGCGTCGACCCGGTCAGTTCGACGGCACGCTCGACGCCCACCTCGCCGGCGTCCACCCCGACGATCGCGACGGGTTGCGTGCCGCCCTCGCCGCAGCCGTCGACCGTGGCCGGCCGCTCGACGTCGAGTACCGGATCCGCCGCGGCGACGGTGTCGCCCGACTGCTGTACGCCCGCGCCGAGCCGACGTTCGGCTCGGTCGGGACCGTCGTCGGCCTCCGCGGCTTCGCCAAGGACGTGACCGAGGAGCGCGACGTCGCCGGGTCCGGTCTTGCCGCTGGATGACCGGGTCAGCGCTCGCCGATGATCCTGCGGACCCGCTCGACCATCTCGACACCGAGCACCGACGTCGCCGTCGCCCTGACCGGGGCCTCGTCGACGTCACGGCGCTCGACGAGGTCGGCCAGGCCGCGCAGGGCATGACCGACGTGGCCGCGGACGTCGCCACCAGCTCGCGGATCTCCTCGGATTCGGTACCGAGCGCAGCGCCTCGATGACGTCGGCGAAGTCCTCCTTGTCGGTGCGCGCCCCGAGCACGTAGCCGGTGGCGAAGGCCATGAACCACATCACCCCTCCTCTCCGTCGCCGCCCGCCGCATCGACCTCCTCGGCCTCCAGGTACAGCTTGACCACCACGTCGGGGTAGATGCGCAGCATCAGCACCGTCGGCGAGGTGATGTCGAAGTCGCGGATGTCGATGACCTGCTCGCCGGTGATCGACAGGAGGCCCGGGCCGGGCTGGGCCACGACCACCGTGCCCTCGAGCCGCACGGTCACGCCGTGGACGGTGACGTCGCTGGCGACGCGGTAACGATCCGGGGCCCCGCCGGGCACGCAGCCCTCGAGGTGCAGCGTGACGAGCGGGAAGCGGCGGGCGTCGATGCGCCGGCGGAGCTCGGCGTCGTAGATCTCGTTGCCCGATCGCAGCCCGTCGGCGGGGATGACGATCGTGCCCCGCGTCCCCTCGCCGGCGCAGACCCGCCCGCCGCAGAGCTGCGTGTCGATGGTGCCGCGCAGCCCCATCACGCCGAACGTCAGCGGTCCGACGGTCGAGCGGGCCTCCACCAGCACCGCCGAGCGCTCGGCCAGCACGGCGAAGCGAGCCCCGGTGGAGGTCCCCGGGTCGCCCGGCTGGCACCACGGGTGGCCGGCGGCGCCAGCAGGTTCAACGGGCGCGGCGGTGGCTCGATCGTCGGGGACGACCGGGCGACATCGGGGGCTTGGGCACCGCGCCCCAGCCGCCCTCGACACCGGCCAGCGCGGCGTCGACGCCGCCCGACGACGCGTACCGCCGCATCACGGCGTCGAGGCAGATCGCGCTCCTCCTTGATCACGCCCATCCACACCCGCAGAGCGCGCTCGCCCTCCGGGGTGATCCGGTACAGCCGCCGCGACTGGGCCGACGTGGCGTCGTCGGACCACGACACGACGAGGCCGTCGCGGTCGAGTTGCCCGAGCGTGCGGTACACGCTCGGGCGATCGGTGGCACCGAAGCGGAACCCCTCCAGCTCCTTGACCAGCCGGTAGCCGTAGCCCGGCTCGTCGGCGAGGAGGAGCAGCACGGCGGGGAACAGGAACCGGCGCGGTGGGGCGAGGTCGAACCGCGACGGCACCGCGCTCCCTGCCTGCACAGGCCGACGTTCCATCCCGCGGACCCCCCGATCCTCCTCGTCGCCGGGCCACCAGCCTGGCAGGTCCGCCCATCGCCGGTGGCATGCGGGCGTGACTGGTAGCGTCGCTCGCCCGAGGGGGCCGGAAGGGTTGGCAGGGTGCACGAGCTGTCGATGTGCGAAGCGATCGCCCACAAGGTGGTCGACCGGGCCGCCGGCCGCCATGTCACGCGGGTCGTCGTGCGCGTCGGGCACCTGCGCCAGGTCGTCCCGGAGGCGATGACGTTCTCCTGGGAGATGCTCACCACGGCCACCGTGCTGGAGGGCGCGGCGCTGGAGATCGAGCACGTCCCGGCCACGGTGGCCTGCGCGTGCGGAGCCGTGACGACGCTCGACGTGCCGGTGCTGGCGTGCGCATCGTGCGGCTCCGGCGACGTCGAGCTGCGCTCGGGTGACGAGTTGATCCTCGTGGCGCTGGAGACGACCGGCTCGGCCGTGCCGAGCGAGGCCCGCTGATGGGTCGCTTCCACCGGCACGCCGACGGGACGGTGCACGAGCACGACCACGGCGACGAGGGCCACGAGCACGGCTCGCCGGCCCGCGATGTCGGCGACCACAGCGGCTACCTCGACACGGGTACCACGCGCGTCGAGGTCCTCGAGCGGATCCTCGACGAGAACGACCGCGTTGCCGCCCTGACCCGTGCCGAGCTGCGGGCGAACGGCGTGCGCGCCGTCAACCTGATGTCATCGCCGGGCGCGGGGAAGACGACATTGCTCAAGCGGACGCTCGCCACGCTCGCCGGGCGGGCGCGCGTCGGCGTGCTCGAGGGCGACATCGCCACCAGTCTCGACGCCGACCAGCTGGACGGCTTCGGCGCGGCGGTGGCGCTCGTCAACACCAGCGCCGGGTTCGGCGGCGAGTGCCACCTCGACGCGGTGATGGTCCGGTCGGGACTCGGCCGGCTGCCGCTCGCCGAGCTCGACCTCCTCGTCATCGAGAACGTCGGCAACCTCGTCTGCCCCGCCGAGTTCGACGTCGGAGAGGACGCCAAGGCGATGGTGTACGCCGTCACCGAGGGCGAGGAGAAGCCGCTCAAGTACCCGGTGATGTTCCGCGCCGTGGAGATCGTGGTGATCAACAAGATCGACCTCCTGCCCCACCTCGACGTCGACCTCGATCGCTTCCTCGACAACCTCCACGCCGTCAACCCGGGCGTCGCGGTCATCGCACGAGCGCCCGCACCGGCGAGGGGGTCGACGAGTGGTGCGCCTGGCTCGCCGGCTGAGATCCACGCTCCTCACCGTCACGGGGACATGAGCGGGCTTGACATATTCCGATATCGGAATATGATGGTGACATGGCTCGCACACCGACGACGGCAGATGCCTTCAACGCCGTCGCCGAGGCGAGTCGACGGGAGCTCCTCGATGCCCTCGGCACCGGGGAGGCGACGGTCGGCGAGCTCGTCGACCGGCTCGGCCTCAGCCAACCGCAGGTGTCCAAGCACCTCGGCGTGCTGCGGGCGGTCGGTCTCGTGCTCGTACGCGTGGACGGGCGGCATCGCTGGTACCGGGTCAACGGGCCGGTGCTGAAGCCGATCCACGACTGGGTGGGCTCGTTCGAGCGCACCTGGAACCGCCGGCTCGATCGCCTCGACGACCTGCTCGTCGAGCTCCAGTCCGAGCAACCACCACCACCACCACACCCACCCACATCGGAGTCAGCACCATGAGCACCAACCCCACCGTCCACAACCGCCACGGCTCGGCCGTCATCACCCTCCCGTCGGACACCGAGATCCTGATCACGCGGAGCTTCGACGCACCGGCCGAGTTGATCTTCAAGGCCCTCACGACGCCCGACCTCGTCAAGCGGTGGTGGGGCTTCGAGACCTCGGAGTGGCTCGTCTGCGACATCGATCTGCGCGTCGGCGGTGAATGGCGCTACGCCATCCGCGAGAGCGACATGGAGGTCGGCTTCCACGGCGAGTACCGCGAGATCGGCGCCCCGCACCGCATTGTCTCGACCGAGATCTTCGAGGGCTTCCCCGATGCCGGCTCGGTGAACACGGTGACCCTCGACGAGGTCGACGGCGTCACGACGATGTCGACGCTCGTCCAGCACGAGCTGCCGGAGCACCGCGACGGTCAGCTCGCCTCGGGCATGGAGGGCGGCATGCAGATCTCCTTCGACCGTCTCGAGGACCTCGTCCGGCAGGGCGTCTGACCCCGTACTGATTGGTCGCCTCGCCGATCGGCTCGGCTCCTCGGGGATCGTCTCGCGGTGCGGGACGATCCCCCTTGGTCGGCAGACTGGCTCCATGCCCGTCCAGCTCAACCACACGATCGTCGCTGCCCGTGACGCCAAGGTCTCGGCGGCCTGGTTCTCCGGCCTCTTCGGCGTCCCGGCGCCCGAGCATCTCGGCCCCTTCTGGCAGGTCTCCACGGCCAACGGGGTCGGTCTCGACTTCGCCTCGGTCGGTCGACGAGGCCATCACGCCCCAGCACTACGCCTTCCTCGTCTCCGAGGACGAGTTCGACACGATCTACGGCGCCATCGTCGAGCGCGGGCTCGAGCACTGGGCCGATCCGATGCAGCGGCAGCCCGCCGAGATCAACCGCCACGACGGTGGCCGTGGCGTCTACTTCCTCAGCAACGACGGCCACTTCCTGGAGATCATCACCCGCCCCTACGGCAGCGGTAGCTGATCCGAGTGTTTGCCGCCGCCCGAGTGCCTGCCGCGGGGCCCTCCCGCAGCACGCACTCGGATGCCGGCGGACCCGGATCGACGGTCGGCGGCGATCGGCGATACTGACCGCCATGGCCGCCGACCCGCGCATGGTCTTCCTCGGCTTCGGCAAGTTCGCCCGGTCGGACAAGATCTACGCCCTCGAGCCGCTCCGGGGCGACGAGCGTGGCGACGGCCGGCGGACCCGCGTCTGGGTCGAGGGCCTGGGCACGCCGATCATCGCCTCGCGCACGGAGCGGACGATCCTCCACGACATGGGCCAGGACGCCGCGGCCGAGGCGCCGGTGATGGCCGACGCCCTCGACCTCGCCGAGCGACTCGTCGCCGCCGCCGACGCAGGTCGCGTCGATCTCGGCGACCTCGGTCGCCGCGCCCGCCGCCTGTTGGCCTCGACGACGGTGCCCGAATCCGACTGACAGCCCGACACCCGAGGGTCTGCTGCGGGGCATCCCCCCGCCAGGCACTCGGTCGGCAGCAAACACTCGGGTGGGGTGGCGGTGCTCAGTACCGACCCTGCACGCTGACGGTCAGGCCGATGCGGTCGGCATTCCAGATCGGCGCGCGAGCGTCACGGAGCCCGAGCCAGTCGACGAGCGCATCCTGGTTCTCCACTCGCAACCGGGCGCAGCCCTTGCTGCGGGGGTCGGTCGGGACGTTGTTGGCCCCGTGGATCGCCTGGCCGTTGTCGAAGTACAGCGGCATGTACATGTTCCCGTTCAACGGGTTGTCACCCGGGACGGGGTAGTCGATGCTGTTGTGCCAGCCGTCGTTCTCCCGCGCCGGGTCGAAGCGGAAGGCGCGCGAGCCGTCCTGGTTGCGGGTCTCGTGACCGGGCTCGCCGGTCGAGGTGCGGAAGACGTGGACGACCCGGTCGTTGCCCTCGCCGACGAACATGATCTGGCACGTCTGGTCGATCAGCACCCAACGTGAGGACGACGTCGGTGCACCCGCCGGGATCGGCACCGATCCGGCGGCCATCAGCGCCTGCTCCTCGGCGCCGCCCGGCTCCATGTCGCCGCGGCTGATCGGCAGGCCGAGGGCGACGCGCGCCGCGCACAGCTGCTGCTCGGTGAGGCGGCCGGAGTCGCCGTCGACGGTGAGCGCCGGCAGACTCAAGCCGGCGAACAGCTCGTTGAGCTTCTGCTGCTGGGCGGCGACGCCGCTGCCGCTGGCCACCGCCTCAACCGGCGCCGGCGCCGGCGTTCGCGGGGCACCGGTGATGTCATCGACGCCGTTGCCCACGCAGACGTCGAGGTAGTCGCCGGCGTTGATCGTGTTGGCGTTGGCGATGCCGTTCTCCGCCTGCACGTTCTGGACCGTCACGGCCTCATTGCCGATGGCGGTGACGATGGCGGACAGCGAGTCGCCGGGTTTGATCTCGACGAGGCAGGCCGCCGGCGCCGCTGCCGGCGCGGTCGTCGTCGCGGCGACCGTGGTGGTGGTCGCCGGCAGCGTGGTCGTGGTGGTGGAGGTCGTGGAGGTCGTCGTCGACGACGTCGTCGGAGCAACGGTCGAGGACGTCGTCGTCGCCGTGGCTCGCCGTGCGTTCGACGTCGTCGGCGCGGTGGTGGGCTGCTTGCCGGTCGGCGGGTCATTCGCCTCGCTGCCACGCGGCTCGCTGCAGGCGCCACACACGATGACGCCGCTGAGCAGCGCACCAACGAGTCGTCGTCTCACCCGGCCAGGGTAGGCGGGCCGAGGCCCGCGGAGGGGGTCATTGAGCGCCGCCTAACGTCGCGCCCGTGGGCATCTCGAAGTCGACGCTGGACGAGCACTTCGACGGCGAAGCGCTCGATCCCGACGTCTGGTTCCCGTACTACCTGCCGCACTGGAGCTCGCGAGCCGAGTCGGCCGCGACCTGGACGCTCGAGGGCGGCGACTTGCACCTGACGATCCCTCCCGACCAACCGCTGTGGTGCGCCGGTGTCCACGAGGATCCGTTGCGCGTCTCGTGCATCCAGAGCGCCAGCTTCGCCGGTCCGGTCGGCAGCGCGATCGGCCAGCAGCCGTTCCGGGACGGGCTCCGCGTGACCGAGGAGCAACCGACGCTGTGGGGATACACACCGCAGTACGGGGAGGTCGAGGTGCGGATGCGTGGCGTCATCACGCCGCGGTCGATGGTGGCCTTCTGGATGTCGGGCATCGAGGACCGTCCCGAGCGCTCCGGCGAGATCTGCGTCGCCGAGATCTTCGGTGACGCCGTCGGCGACGGGGTCGCCGAGGTCGGGATGGGGGTTCGTGCGTTCCGCGATCCGGCACTCGTCGCGGAGTTCGCCACCGAGCGCCTGCCGATCGACGTGGCGGCGTTCCACACCTATGCCTGCGACTGGCGGCCCGGCACCGTCACGCTCTCGGTCGACGGAGACGTCGTGCGCCGCCTCGACCAGGCGCCTGACTACCCGATGCAGCTGATGATCGGCGTGTTCGACTTCCCGGCCAAGGCCACGGCCATCGACACCGCGGTGCCGGTGCCCGAGCTGGTCGTCTCCCACGTGTTCGGCCGACCACACGGCTAACGACGTGCGCGGCAGGTCGGCGGACTCGCTGCGTCGCGGTTGCTTCGGCTGCTCCGCAGCCGAAGAAGCGGCCGTCATGATTGGTCGCCTCGCCTATCGGCTCGGCTCCTGAGTCTCGACACGCGGCAATCCGCGAGGGGGGCTCCGGTCGTAGGACCGATGTGAGCACGATGCGCATCCTCGCCGGCCTCGGCGCCCTGGCCCTCGTCGTCGCAGCCTGCGGCGACCAAGACGCCGCGGACAACACCACGGCAGCCGGATCTCCTGCCGCGCCGGAGATCGCCACCAGGGCCGACACGGCCGTCGGCACCGTCCTCGTCGACGCCGACGGCATGACGCTGTACACCACCGAGCGCGAAGCCGACGGCACGGTGCAGTGCGTCGACGACTGCCTCGAGTTCTGGCTGCCGGCGCTCGTCGAGTCGGCGACACCTTCCGTCGCCGCCGACCTGACCGAGCGCGTCGGCAGTGTCGAGCGCCCCGATGGCGGTCAGCTCCAGGCGACGCTCGACGGCAGCCCGCTTGTACCGCTTCAGCGACGACGGCGCAGCCGGCGAGACGAACGGCGACGGCGTCGAGGACGCCTTCGGCGGCGCCGGGTTCGTCTGGCGGGCGGCCGTCGTCGAGGCGGCGGCGGTCGGAGCCGACACGACGACGACGGCCCCCGACCCCTACGGCGGCGGCTACGGCGGCTACTGATCGGTCGGCCTCGCCTCCGGCTCGGCTCCTGAACCGACCCGTCGGGGTCAGGACACCGGCCGGCTGAGCGGGAAGGCGTCGGTGCCGAGGCGCACGCCGGGCAGATCGACGGCCCGTTCGGCGAGCACCTCGCGCAACACCTCGAACAGGGCGCGGGCCGGCGGACCGGGGGCCGGTCGGCGCTGGTGGGCGAGGGCCACGACTCGCGGCGGCAGCTCCGGCACACGCACCAGGCCGGCCCGGACGGTCGCCGGCGGGATCGCCGTCGCCGGGACGATCGCCGCGCCGTGACCGTCGACGGCCAGCGTGGCGAGCAGGCGCACGCCGTCGATCTCGGCCTGCGCCTGCAGCTGGACCCCGACCGAGCGGGCCGCCCGGTCGAGCACGCGCCGCAGCGCCGACCCCGGGGGCGGGAGCAACAGGCGATGCGTCGCCAGTTCGGCCAGGGACAGCTCGCCGCGGTGTGCCAGCGGGTGCTCGCAGTGGGTGACGAGCAGGAGGTCCTCGGCGAACAACGGCTCGATGGTCAGCTCCGGGTCGTCGACGGGGAGGTGGATGATGGCCCCACTGAAGCTTCCCGTCAGCAGACCGGGGATCAGTGCCGACGTGCTGCCCTCGGAGATGATCGCCCGCACACCAGGGTGCTGGGTCTCGAGGGTCGGTAAGAGGCGAGGGAGCAGCCAGCGCGCCGTCGTGCCGAGGATGCCGATGCGCACATCGCCCGTGACGTTGCCGTCGACCGGGGCCACGTCGGCGGCGATGTCGTCCATCTCGCGCAGGATGCGCCTGGCCCGGTCGACCACTCGAGCCCCGTCCTCGGTCAGGCCGCCCTGCGTGCGGTCGACGAGCGTCGTGCCGAGCTCCCGCTCGAGGTGGGCGATGTGGCTGGACACGTTGGACTGCACCGTGAACAGCGCCCGCGCCGCCGCCGAGAACGTGCCGTGGTCAGCGATCGCCACGAGGGCGGCGAGCTGCCGGACCTCCATCTCTCGGAACGATAGTCGACATCTGAATGTTCTACTTGTCAGATCGAGCGTTCATGTGCGTATACTCACAATCACATAGAAATCGACGCGATACACCCCCCATGTACCGCTCGATGGAACCCACAACGTCGACCCCCCATCGACAGGGTTCAGGTTGAGAGGCCCGGCTCCCCCAGCCGGGCTTCTCCCGTTTTCGGAACGGGACGTCGACCATCCGGTCGTCGTGCCGCGCTCCGTCACCCAGGGGTCTGGGGGCGGGCGCCGGCCGACGGGACCGACGCCCGCCCCCGCACCGTTCAGCGAGCCGCCGCCGACCGGACGGCGCCAGTCGGTGACCGCCGAGCGTGATCCGTACAGTGCCGGGCGTGAGTGGCGCTGCATTCTTCGACCTCGACCGGACCCTCTTGGCCGGTGCGTCAGGGGAAGCGTTCTCCGCCGCCATGAAGGCGGCGGGGTTCACCTCGCGCAGCCTGCCGGGCGAGCGCCTGGTGTACGGCCTGTTCAACCGGATCGGCGAGACGCTGCCGTCGATGGCCCTCGCCCGCCAGGGGGCGAGGCTCGCTCGGGGGCGCTCCCGGGAATCCCTCATGGCCGCTGGCGAGGCGGCCGCCGATGGGCTGGCGGCGATGGTCCAGCCGTTCGCCGGACCACTCTTCGCCTCGCACCGCGACGCCGGTCGCCCGGTCGTGCTGGCGACGACGACGCCCTATGACCTCGTCAAGCCGCTGGCCGACCGCCTCGGGCTCGATGACGTCGTCGCCACCCGCTACGGCGTCAACGCCGACGGCACCTACGACGGCACGCTCGTCGGCCCCTTCGTGTGGGCCGCCGGCAAGCTGGAGGCCGTGCGGAACTGGGCGTCCGACAACGGTGTCGACCTCCGCGAGAGCTACGCCTACTCCGACAGCTTCTACGACACGCCGCTGCTGAGCGCCGTCGGAACCCCGATCGTCGTCAACCCCGATCCGCGCATGGTCCTGATGGCCACGACGAGGAGATGGCCGATCCTCAACCTCGATGTCTCGCCGGGCGTGGTCAAGGTCCCGGTGCTCGGCATCGAGCTGCAGCGCTTGGCGCTCCAGTTGTCGCGCCCGTCACTGATGCCGTACGTCCGCTTCGACATCGACGGCGTCGAGCACATCCCGGCCGTCGGGGCGGCGATCCTCGTCGCCAACCATCGCAGCTACTTCGACTCGGCGGCGATGTCGGTGGCCATCTTTCGCAGCGGCCGCACCGTGCGCTTCCTCGGCAAGAAGGAGGTCTTCGACGCCCCGGTGATCGGCCCGCTGGCGACGGCGATGGGCGGCATCCGGGTCGATCGGGGCACGGGGTCCGACGAACCGCTGCAGGCTGCCGCCGACGCCCTCGTCGGGGGCGAGGTCGTGGCGGTCATGCCCCAGGGCACGATCCCGCGCGGGCCGGCCTTCTTCGAGCCGGAGCTCGAGGGGCGGTGGGGCGCGGCGCGCCTGGCGGAGATGACCCGGGCGCCGGTCGTACCGATCGGCCTGTGGGGCACGGAGAAGGTGTGGCCGCGCTCGGGCCGCCTACCCAATCTGCTCAACGTGACGAATCCCCCCGAGGTCCGTGTCCGCGTCGGCCCGCCGGTCGAGCTGAAGTACCGCTCGCTCGACGCCGACACGAAGCGGATCATGGCCGCCATCAGCAAGCTGCTTCCGCCAGCCGCACGACGCCGGCGGACGCCGACGCCCGACGAGCTGGCGGCCACCTATCCGGCGGGCTACCGGGGCGAACCGGAGCGGGAGGTCGGACGCCGGCCGGGCACGGACTGATCGCGCCGCGTCCGCGAGACTCGGCGCCGTGAGCGCTGTCCTGACACCCCGACCGATCGCCGTGGCCCAGGCCGACCTCGACGACCTGCGCGATCGCCTCCGCCGCACCCGTTGGCCGGAGCGGGAGACCGTCGAGGACTGGTCGCAGGGCATCCCGCTGGACTACGTCCAGCGGCTGTGCGTCACGTGGGCGGACGACTACGACTGGCGCCGGGTCGAGGCCGAGCTCAACAGGTACGACCAGCTGACCTTCGTTCCCGAGGTGGGGGCGCCGGACCGGCTCGGGATCCAGGTGCTCCACGCCCCGTCGCCGGAGCCCGACGCGCTGCCCATCGTGTTCACGCACGGCTGGCCCGGCTCGGTGGTCGAGTTCCTCGACGTCATCGAGCCGCTCCGCGACCCGCGCGCTCACGGCGGTGATCCGGCCGACGCGTTCCACGTGGTCTGCCCGACGATGCCCGGTTACGGCTTCAGCGACAAGCCGACCGCGCCGGGGTGGAACGTCGAGCGGATCGCCGACGCCTGGGCGGAGTTGATGACGGCGCTCGGCTATGACCGCTTCGGGGCCCAGGGAGGTGACTGGGGGTCGGCAGTGTCGACCGGCATCGGGCTGCAGCACCCCGACCGCTGCGTCGGGATCCACCTCAACATGGTCACCGCCGGGCCGGGCAAGGACCCGGGCGAGCTGACCGAGGGCGAGCAGGCCGCGTTGGCCCGCCTCGACGAGCACCGCCGGTGGGGGATGGGGTACTCCACGCAGCAGTCGACGCGCCCGCAGTCGCTCGGCTACGGCCTCGTCGATTCGCCCGCCGCGCAGGCGGCGTGGATCGTCGAGAAGTTCTGGGCCTGGGCCGACCACCGCGGGCACCCAGAGGACACGTTCACTCGCGACCGCCTGCTGGACAACGTCATGCACTACTGGCTGCCGGGGGCCGGTGCCTCCTCGGCTCGCCTGTACTGGGAGAGCTTCAACCGCTTCGGGGCGGGGGAGACGGTCGATGTGCCGGCGGGCATGTCGATCTTCCCGCGGGAGATCTTCTCGCCGTCGCGGCGGTGGGCGGAGCGGCGGTTCTCCGACATCCGCCACTGGCACGAGCTCGACGCCGGCGGACACTTCGCCGCCTTCGAGCAGCCGGCGACGTTCGTCGACGAGGTCCGCACGTTCTTCCGCATGGTGCGTTAAGGATCAGCGCTGCACCCGGTCTCTCGGGCGAGCGACCGAGCGCCAGCGAGGGAGCGGCCAGCAACGGCCTGCGTGGCCGGGGAACGCAATGATGGTCAGTCGTCGACGGCGCTGGCGACGCGGCGGACCGCCGTGCGGTGGCTCGGTGTGTCGCCCGTGTTCGATGTCGCCGACGGCTCGAACAGCACGACCGTGGCACCGCCGGGGGAGCGGGGACGGTGCCGGCGCCCCTTCGGCACGACGTAGATGTCGCCCGGCCCGAGCTCGGCGTCGCCCTCCGCCATCTCGATCGTCAGCGCGCCCGACTGGACCATGAACAGCTCGTCGGTGTCGGGATGGCTGTGCCACGTGAAGTCTCCGTGCACCTTGACGACGCGGACGTCGTAGTCGTTGACGACGGCGACGGTCAGCGGGGACCATGGCGCGTCGATCGTGTCGAGCGCGGCCTGGAGGTT
The DNA here is from genome assembly GCA_963776995.1 of uncultured Acidimicrobiia bacterium. Classification (GTDB taxonomy): domain Bacteria; phylum Actinomycetota; class Acidimicrobiia; order Acidimicrobiales; family Ilumatobacteraceae; genus JALZMG01. Next base: position 82,497 of record CAVZPA010000020.1, on the reverse strand, counting down.
GACGGGAGCGTCCACCCACCCATCATGGTCCGGTGCCCGGACCGCAGGTGCGGGCGGGTGTCACACGTTGAACGCCGGGCCGTCGAAGCGGTCCCGCGTCGTGAATCGCTCGACGGGCTCCCGGCGCAGCTTGGTGACGTGCCGCTCGGGCACGCCGAGGAAGATCGTCGCCGCCAGCGCGTGGTGCTCGGGCAGGCCGAGCTCCGGCGCCGCCTCCGGTTCGACGCGCGAGAGGAACGTCGTGATCACGCCGCCCAGACCACGTTCCCTGGCGCCCAAGAGGATGCTCCAGCAGAACGGGTAGATCGACGCCCCGCCCGTCAGCGGCGGCCGTTCGAGGTTGCCGTCCATGACGGCGATCCGGCGCAGGTCGGCGGCGACGGCGAGGACGACGGGCACGGTGTCGATGTCGTCGAGCAACGGGTAGGGCACGTGCTCGGGAGCGCCCGCCGGTTCACGGTCGTCGACGCTGTTGTAGGGCGTGACGCCGAGCGCCCCACGGGCGATGTAACCGTCCCACACCGGCTGCATCAGTTCGGCCATGCGCCGGCGGATCGTGACGTCGGCGACGACGGCCACCCGCCACGGCTGGCGGTTGCCGCCGCTCGGCGCGAAGCGGGCGTCGTCGAGGATCTGGTGGACGACGGCGTCGGGGACGGGCTCGTCGGTGAAGGTTCGCGCGGCGCCCGTCGTCCGCAGCATCGAGATGGTCTCCACGGCCGGCGACTCTACGAGGCCGGCCGCGGTTCTCCGGAGGCTCGCTCCCGCTGCGCGGGAGCGAGGAGCGTCAGAAACGGGAGATGGGTCAGCTCTCGCCGCCGGCGACCTTCTGGCGGACGATGTTCAGGGCCGAGCCGGCCTTGAACCACTCCACCTGCTCGGCGCTGAAGGTGTGGGTCGCCTCGAAGTCGCTCGTCGTGCCGTCCGGCTTGACGATCTGGCAGCGCACCGGTCGTCCCGGGACGGGCGGCAGGTCGAGGACGTTGATGCGGTCGTCCTCACCGATCTCGTCGTAGGTCGCCGGGGTGGCGAACGTCAGCGGCACGAGTCCCTGCTTCTTGGCGTTGGTCTCGTGGATCCGGGCGAAGCTGCGGGCGAAGATGACCAGGCCGTTGCGGAACCGCGGTTCCATCGCCGCGTGCTCGCGGGACGAGCCCTCGCCGTAGTTGCGGTCGCCGACCGCGCACCAGCGGATGCCCTGCTCGCCGTAGCGCTTGGCGATCTCCGGGAACGACCGGGTCTCCCCGTCGGTGACGTCCTTGCCCTCGCCGGTGGCACCGGTGAAGGCGTTGACGACGCCGAGGAACAGGTTCCCGGAGATGTTCTCCAGGTGGCCGCGGTACTTCAGCCACGGGCCCGCCGCCGAGATGTGGTCGGTCGTGCACTTGCCCTGGGCCTTCATCAGCACCGGCAGCTCGAGGTAGTCCTCGCCGTCCCAGGCCGGGAACGGTTCGAGCAGCTGCAGGCGGTCGCTGGTCGGGCTGACGACGACCTCGACGGCCGAGGCGTCCTCCGGAGGAGCGGTGAACGTGTCCTCACCGGGGTCGTAGCCCCGGTCCGGCAGCACCTCGCCGACCGGCGGGTCGAGCCGGACCTCGGTGCCGTCGGGGGCCGTCAGCGTGTCGGTCGTCGGGTCGAAGTCGAGGCGCCCGGCGAGCGCCAGGGCCATCACCGTGTCGGGCGACGTCACGAAGCTCAGCGTCTTCGCCGAGCCGTCGTTGCGCTTCGGGAAGTTGCGGTTGTAGGAGTTGACGATCGTGTTCGGCTGGCCGGTGATCGACTCCGGACGCGACCACTGTCCGATGCACGGTCCGCAGGCGTTGGCCAGCACGGTGGCCCCGACGGCCTCGAGGTCGGCGAGCAAGCCGTCGCGCTCGATCGTGGCGCGGATCTGCTCGGAGCCCGGGGTGACGAGCAGCTCGACCTGCGACGTCAGCCCCTTTGCCGAGGCCTGGCGGGCGATCGATGCGGCGCGCGTGATGTCCTCGTAGGACGAGTTCGTGCACGAGCCGATCAGAGCCGAGGAGATCTCCAGCGGCCAGCCGTGCTCCGTCGCGGCCGCACCGACCTCGGTGCCGACGCGGTGGGCGCGGTCGGGGGAGTGCGGTCCGTTGATCAGCGGCTTGAGCTCGTCGAGATCGATCTCGATCAACTGGTCGTAGAACGCCCCCTCGTCGGGGCGCAGCTCGTCGGCGACCTTGTCGGCGGCGTCGGCGATGGCCTCCCGCCCGGTCGCCTTCAGGTACTGGCCCATGTTGGCGTCGTACGGGAACAGCGACGTCGTCGCCCCGATCTCGGCGCCCATGTTGCAGATCGTCCCCTTGCCGGTGGCCGAGATCGAGTCGGCACCGGGGCCGTGGTACTCGATGATCGCCCCGGTGCCGCCCTCGACGGTGAGGATGCGGGCGACCTCGAGGATGACGTCCTTCGGTGCCGACCAGCCCGAAATGGAGCCGGTCAGCTTCACGCCGATGACCTTCGGCCACCGGACGTTGAACGGGAACCCGGTCATCACGTCCACGGCGTCGGCGCCGCCCACCCCGATGGCGACCATGCCGAGGCCGCCGGCATTGGGGGTGTGGGAGTCGGTGCCGATCATCATCCCGCCGGGGAAGGCGTAGTTCTCGAGGACGACCTGGTGGATGATCCCGCTGCCCGGGCCCCAGAACCCGATGTCGTACTTGGCCGAGACCGAGCGTAGGAAGTCGTAGACCTCCTGGTTGGCGTCGATGGCGACGCCGAGGTCGATCTGCGCCCCGACCTTGGCCTGGATCAGGTGGTCGCAGTGGACGGTCGACGGCACGGCCACCTCCGGCAGCCCGGCGGTCATGAACTGCAACAGGGCCATCTGGGCCGTGGCGTCCTGCATGGCGACGCGGTCGGGGTTGAAGTCGGCGTAGCTCTCGCCGCGCACCAGCTCCTGGCCCTGCGGGTCGAGGAGGTGGTTGATGAGGACCTTCTCGGTCAACGTGAGCGGTCGCCCGAGGCGCTGGCGACCGAGCTCGGCGCGCTCGGGGAGCGAGGCGTAGACGCTCTCGACGAGCTCGATGGGGGTGGTGGCGCTGGCGGTGCTCATGGCGTCCCCTCGGAGATGGCTTGCAATGTCGGCTGAGGTATACAACTCTAATACAAGTGACGCCCGCCGACAAACGAAGTCCGCGATGACCAACGGGGCGCGGCGGATCCGCTACCAGGAGATCGCCGACGAGCTGCGCCGGCTGGCCTCCGGCAGCGCGGCCGGCTCGCTGCTCCCCAGCGAGTCGGAGCTGTCGGCCCGCTTCGGCGCCAGCCGGGTCACCGTCCGCCGGGCGTTGGAGCTGGTCAGGGACGAGGGGCTCATCGCGGCCCGCCAGGGGTTCGGGTGGTTCGTGGCCACCGAGCCGGTCCGCCAGCGCCTCGAGCACCTCGGCACGATCGAGGACCAGCTCGAGGGCGGCGGCCGCCACGCCGAGCGCCTGGTGACGGAGTTCGCCTTCACCGTTCCGCCCGATCGCGTCCGGCGGATCCTCGGCGTCGAGCAGGTGCTGCGGGTCAAGCGGTTGAACCTCGCCGACGGGGAGCCGTTCGCCGTCGTCACGGTGTGGTGCCCCGCCGAGCTGGGCGCCTCGCTGTCACGGGAGGACGTCGAGCGGCGCCCGTTCTACGAGCTGCTCGGGATCCCCCTGCGCGGGGCGACGCAGACGATCGGCGCCGACTCGGCGGAGCGCGACGATGCGGCCCTGCTGCGCCTCCCGGTGGGCGCCCCGCTGCTGCGCTGCCAGCGGGTCACGACCGACACCACCGGCCGGCCGGTGCTGATGAGCGAGCACCTGTTCCCGGCGCATCGCACCGAGTTCGTCGTCGAGCTCCCGCTCGCCGAGCCGTCCCTCAGCCCCACCGGCCTCCGCCTCGTCGAGTGACCCCGCCGGTGTTCAGCCGTCGCCGAGGAGGGTGTCGGCGGCGGCGGTGGGGGTGATCTCGCCGCGGCGGACGCGCTCCTCCAGCTCGGCGGCGCGGGCCTGGTTGGCGGCGCGGAAACCGGCCAGCAGTCGCTCGTCGATGGTCGCCCACATCCAGCTGACGTCCTGGCGCCGGCGCTGTTCGGCCAGCTGCCCGGTGCGCTCGAGGTGCCGCCGGTGGGCCCGGAGCTGGTCCCACACGGTGTCGAGGTCGCGGTGCTCCATGGCGCTGCACGTCAGCACCGACGGGCTCCAGCCGTCGTCCGACGGCGCCACCAGGTGCAACGCGGCGGTCAGCTCGCGAGCCGCGCCCTTGGCGTCGACGACGTGGGCGCCGTCGGCCTTGTTGACGGCGATCACGTCGGCCAGCTCGAGCACGCCCTTCTTGATCCCCTGCAGGCTGTCGCCGCTCCGGGCCAGCGTGAGCAGCAGGAACGTGTCGACCATGTTGGCGACGGTGATCTCGGACTGCCCGACCCCGACGGTCTCGACGAACACGACGTCGAAGCCGGCGGCCTCGACGACCACGATCGACTCGCGCGTCGCCCGGGCCACGCCGCCGAGCACGCCGGCGTTCGGCGACGGCCGGATGAAGGCGTGGTCGTCGACCGCCAGCCGGGCCATGCGCGTCTTGTCGCCGAGGATGCTCCCGCCGGTGCGTGACGACGACGGGTCGACGGCCAGCACCGCCAGCCGGTTGCCGCTGGCTGTCAGGTCGCTGCCGAGGGCGTCGATGAACGTCGACTTGCCGGAGCCGGGCACGCCGGTGATGCCGATGCGGTGGGCGCCGCCGGCGCGGGGCAGCAGCCGCCGGAGCAGCTCCTCGGCCTGTTCCTGATGGTCCGGACGGGTCGACTCGACGAGCGTGATCGCCCGGCCGAGCGACGTCCGGTCGGCGGCGAGGACACCGGCCTCGTACTCGTCGAGATCGGGCTCGACGGGCACGGTCAGCGGTGCAGCTGGTCGAGCAGCTCGCCGGCAGCGTCGGCGATGACCGTGCCCGGCGGGAAGATCGCTGCGGCCCCGGCCTCCCGCAGGAGGTCGAAGTCCTGCGGCGGGATCACCCCGCCGACGACGATCAGCACGTCGTCGCGGCCGAGCTCGTGCAGCGCCGCCTTGAGCTGCGGCACGAGGGTCAGGTGCCCGGCGGCCAGCGTCGACACGCCGACGACGTGGACGTCGGCTTCGACCGCCTGGCGGGCGACCTCCTCGGGGGTCTGGAACAGTGGGCCGACGTCGACGTCGAAGCCGAGGTCGGCGAACGCCGTGGCGATCACCTTCTGGCCGCGGTCGTGGCCGTCCTGGCCCATCTTGGCGACGAGGATCCGGGGCCGGCGACCCTGCGCCTCGGCGAACGCCTCGACACGGGCCCGCACCGCGGCGACGTTGGGCGCCTCGCCCACCTCGTTGCGGTACACGCCGGTGATCGTACGGATCGCCGCCGTGTGCCGGCCGAAGACCTCCTCCAGGGCGGCGCTGATCTCGCCGACCGTGGCGTGGGCGCGGGCGGCGTCGATCGACAACGTCAGGAGGTTCTCGTCGAGACCGCGCCCACGCGTGCCGTCGGCCGACGCCCGGGCCGCCGCCGTCAAGCGCTCCAGCGCGTCGCGGCAGGCGGCCTCGTCGCGCTCGGCCCGCAGCCGCTCCAGCTTGGCGAGCTGCTGGGCGCGCACGGCGCTGTTGTCGACCTTCAGCACGTCGATCTCGTCGGCGCCTGTCGGGCCGGAACATGTTGACGCCGATCACCGGCTGGCGTCCGGAATCGATGCGCGCCTGGGTCCTCGCCGCGGCCTCCTCGATGCGCAGCTTGGGGATGCCGGCCTCGATCGCCGCCGTCATCCCGCCGGCCTCCTCGACCTCCTGGATGTGGGCCCACGCCCGCGCCGCCAGGTCGTTGGTCAGGCGCTCGACGTAGTAGCTGCCACCCCACGGGTCGATCACGCGGCACGTGCCCGACTCCTGCTGCAGGAGCAGCTGGGTGTTGCGGGCGATGCGGGCCGAGAAGTCGGTCGGCAGAGCCAGCGCCTCGTCGAGGGCGTTGGTGTGCAGCGACTGGGTGTGCCCCTGCGTCGCCGCCATCGCCTCGACGCACGTCCGCACGACGTTGTTGAAGACGTCCTGGGCGGTCAGCGACCAGCCCGACGTCTGGCAGTGGGTGCGCAACGACAGCGACTTGTCGCTCGCCGGGTCGAACTGCTTGACGAGCTTCGCCCACAGGAGGCGGGCGGCGCGCATCTTGGCCACCTCCATGAAGAAGTTCATCCCGATCGCCCAGAAGAACGACAGGCGGGGGGCGAAGGCGTCGATCGTCAACCCGGCGTCGATTCCGGCGCGGATGTACTCCACGCCGTCGGCGAGCGTGTAGCCCAGCTCGAGGTCGGCCGTCGCCCCGGCCTCTTGCATGTGGTACCCGGAGATGGAGATCGAGTTGAACTTCGGCATCTCCTGCGAGGTGAAGGCGAAGATGTCCGAGATGATCCGCATCGACGGGGCCGGTGGGTAGATGTAGGTGTTGCGGACCATGAACTCCTTGAGCACGTCGTTCTGGATCGTGCCGGCGAGCTGCGCGGGCCTGACGCCCTGCTCCTCGGCCGCCAGGACGTACAGCGCCAGCACCGGGAGCACGGCGCCGTTCATCGTCATCGACACGCTCATCTCGTCGAGCGGGATGTGGTCGAACAGCTGGCGCATGTCGAGGATCGAGTCGATGGCCACGCCGGCCATGCCGACGTCGCCGGCGACGCGCGGGTGGTCGCTGTCGTAGCCGCGGTGGGTCGCCAGGTCGAAGGCCACGGACAGGCCCTTCTGGCCGGCGGCGAGGTTGCGCCGGTAGAAGGCGTTGGACTCCTCGGCCGTGGAGAACCCGGCGTACTGGCGGATGGTCCACGGCTGGTTGACGTACATCGTCGGGTACGGGCCGCGCAGGAACGGGACGATCCCCGGGTAGGTGGCGAGGAAGTCGATGCCCTCGAGGTCGGCGGCGGTGTACCGGGAGCGCACGTCGATGCCCTCGGGCGTCTCCCACGTGGTCACCGCCGGCGCGGCCGGCTCGTCGCGCGCCGGCGTGGCGCCGTCGAGGGGGATGGTCGAGAAGTCAGGAATCATGGCACCTGCAGGAGGTCGAGGACGTCGGTCAACGTGGCCCGCACATCGACGCCCATGTGAATGGCCCGGTCGATGCCGGCCTGTGGCTTGCCGGCGATGAACACCGCCGCGGCGCCGGCGGCACCGAGCGCCGCGCCGACCTCGCCGGCATGCTCGGCGTAGGCCGGGTCGCTGGAGCACAGGCAGGCGACCGTCGCCCCCGTGGCGGCGAACGAGGCGGCGATCTCCGCCGCGTCGTCGGTGACCGGTCCCTGCACCGTGCCGAGACCGCCGACCTCGAAGAAGTTCTTGGCGAACGTGACGCGGGGCGTGAACGTCGCCGGCGTGCCGATCGTCGCCAGGAACACGACGGGCCGCTGCCCCGTCGCGGCCGCGACCCGGTCCACCCGCCGGCGCAGCGCCTCGATCTCGGCGGCCCAGCGGAACGGGTGCTGGTCGTCGCCCGGAGGCGGCGACTCGTCGATGTTCGGGAACTCGGTGAGCCCCGTCAGTGGGGCCCGCCGCGTGTCGATGTCGCGCCGCCGCGCCTGGCTGGTCGCCGCCAGCCGCTCGGCCACCAGGCCGTTCGACGCCGCGGCCACGAGGCCACCGGCGGCTTCGAGCTCCTGGAACCACGCCCACGCCGCCTCGGCGAGCTCCGCCGTGAACCGCTCGACGTACCACGACCCGGCGGCCGGGTCGGTGACCTCGGCGAGGTGTGACTCGCGCAGCAGGATGGACTGCGTGTTGCGTCCGACGCGTCGGCCGAGCTCGGTGGCGGCGGCCCCGTGCAGGTGGTCGTGGGGCAGCACGGTCACGGCATCGGCGCCGCCCACCCCGGCCGCGAAGCAGGCGACGGTCGAGCGGAGGGCGTTCACCCACGGGTCATAGCTCGTCATCATCGCCGTCGATGTCACGGCGTGGACCGGCGTGGTGTCCGCCGCCTGCGGCGCGCCGACGACGTCGGCGACGCGCTCCCACAGGACCCGCACGGCGCGCAACTTGGCGATCGTCGCGAACTGGTCGCTGGTCGCCGCGAGGCGCAACTCGATCCGTCCGATCGCATCGGCGGGGTCGACACCGCGGGCGTCGAGGGCGCGCACGTACTCGACGGCGGCGGCGATGGTGCACCCCAGCTCCTGGCCGTCCGACGCCCCGGCGTCGTGGAAGCGGGTGCCGTCGACGGTGACGATGCGCAGCGCCGGGCGGTCCGCGCCGAGCCGTCGATACCACGCGGCGACGGCGTCGAGCTGCTCGTCGAGCCCGTCGGCACTCCCGGCGAGTGTCGCCGCACCGACCGGATCGGCGCCGAGTGAACCGGCGCCAGCCTTGGCGTCGACGCCGTCGAGCATCGTGAGCAGCGCGTCGGCCGCCTCCTGCCAGCGCCCGTTGGCCTGCAGGGCGACGGGGGCCACGTCGAGCAGCACGCCGTCGAGGGCGCGGGCGAGGGTGTCGGCATCGACGGTGGCCAGTCCGGTGACGTCGAGCAGGATCGACGTGGCGCCCCGCTCGAGCTCGCCGACGGCACGGCCGGGGCCGGCCGCCGCATCGACGCGCTGGCGCACGTCCCAGCCATCGCCGTGGCCGGCGATGGACGGGCGCTCGGTGACCGGGGCGTCGTCGGCCGTGTACAGCGGCTCGAGCGTGATGCCGTCGTACGTGGTCGCCCGCAGCCGCTCGATGGCGGCGTCGGGCGAGAGTGCGCCCGTGCGGTCGAGCGCCGCGGCAACGGCCTCCAACCACTGCTCGCGGTCGGCGGCAGGGAACTCGCCGGCGAGCACGAGCACGTCGGCGACCGTCGGGCCATCAGCCATGGGGCCAGGTTACGAGTCGGGGTCCCGCCGGACCGAGTCCCGTCCGGAGGCGGGCCTGTTCCGCGCCGTTCCACACCGTGTCACGGCCGTGTCACGTCCCTTCGACGGCGCTGCCGACGGGGTAGCGCCCACGACAGAGGGAAGTGCACATGTTCCAGTTCGGGCGCACCATGCGCCGCATCGCCGCCATCTCGGCGGTGGCCGCGGCGGCCATCGGGCCGTCGCTCCCAGGTACCAGCGCCGAGGCCATCGTGGGTGGCGTCGTCGTGGAGCCGTGGATCTACCCGCAGTTCGTCAAGCTGCACACGCCGAGCCTGTGTGGCGGGACGGTGATCGCTCCGGACACCGTGCTCACCGCCGCGCACTGCGTCGATGGCAGCGTCACGGCCGGATCGATCACGGCGTTCGTCAGCGACGTCAACCCGCGCAGCGCCGTCGGCGTCACGGTCCACCCGCTGTGGAACGGGGATCCGGTCGACGGACACGACCTGGCCATCATCAACCTGACGGCTGGGGCCACGGCCGGGGTGCCGGCCATCCAGGTCGGCTCGCCGTTCAACACCGGGTACTACGCGCCGGGCTTCCCGGCGACGATCGTCGGGCACGGGCGCACCAGCGCCGGCAGCGCGACGAGCGGCCCGCTGCGGGCGGTCGACACGGTCCTGCGCAGCGACGGGTACATGGACGACATCTACAACCCGTGGTACTGGTTCGACCACTGGAACGGGAGGTTCCACATCGGCGCCGGATCGTCGAGCCAGACGGCGTGCCACGGCGACAGCGGCGGACCGCTCGTGGTCGACAAGGACGGCACGTGGAACTGGATCCAGGTCGGCGTCGCCAGCTTCGTCGAGACCTGGCCGGACGAGTGCTCCGAGCCCGCGGGGTTCTCCGAGCTGACCAATGCCCAACTGGCCTGGGTGGCCCAGCAGGTCCCGAGCATCAAGGCCGCCTGGGGGCCGTGCTACACGCCGTCGGGTTATCTCGGGCAGGCCTCGGCGTGCTACGTACCGTGGTTCCTGCCGACCGGCGGCACGGACGGCCCGTACCACTGGGAGATCGCCTGCTACGGGGCGCCGCCCCCGCCGCCGCCTGGCGGGGAGCCGCCGCCGACCGATCCCGCTCCCGAGCCGGAGCCGGAGCCGACGATCCCTCCGATCTGCATCCGCCAGCCGTGGAAGTGCCCTGACCTCTGACGACGTGCGGCCGCCGGCGCGCCCGGGCTCGTCGCCCGGGCGCCCGCCGCAGTACACCGGGTTCATGAAGTTCGGGGTCTTCTACGAGTTGCAGCTGCCGAGGCCGTGGAGCCGCGACGACGAGTACGAGCTGCTCAACCAGGCCCTCGACCAGATCGAACTGGCCGATCGGCTCGGCTACGACTACGCGTGGGAGGTCGAGCACCACTTCCTCGAGGAGTACAGCCACTCGTCGGCACCGGAGGTGTTCCTCGCCGCGGCGAGCCAGCGGACCACGCAGATCCGTCTCGGGCACGGCATCGTCCAGCTGCCCACGAACCACCCCGCGCGCGTGGCGGAACGGGTCAGCACGCTCGACCTGCTGAGCCACGGGCGCGTCGAGCTCGGCGTCGGCGAGGGCAGCAGCGTCACCGAGCTGCACCCGTTCGACCGCCGCTTCCGCGACAAGCGGGCGGTGTGGGAGGACGCCATGCGCTGCCTCCTGCCGATGTTCTGGGAGGAGGGGTGGGAGTACCACGGCGAGTACTTCGACTTCCCGTTGCGCAACGTCATCCCCAAGCCCCGCCAACAGCCGCACCCGCCGCTGTGGGTGGCCTGTAGCCAGTTGGACACGATCGAGATGGCCGGGCGGCGGGGCATCGGCGCCCTCGGCTTCCAGTTCGTGTCCGCCGAGGCGGCGGTCGCCTGGGTCAACGCCTACTACAACTCCTTCACCAAGCACCTCGACCTCCTCGGGCCGTACCGGACCAACCCGAACATCGCCGTGGTCAGCCAGTTCATGTGCGCGCCGACCGACGAGGAGGCCCGCCAGCGGGCCGATGGCTCGACGTTCTTCCAGTTCGCCCTGCGCTTCTACAACGAGCACGGGCCGGTCGTCCCGGGCACCGTCAGCCTGTGGGACGAGTACCAGACGTGGAAGGCCGGTCCGTCGGGGCAGAAGGCCCAGCACGGCGGACTGATCGGGTCGCCGGCCACGATCCGCGCCAAGCTGCACCGCTTCGCCGCCTCCAACGTCGACCAGGTGATCCTCCTCAACCAGGCCGGCCGCAACCGTCACGAGCACATCTGCGAAGCGCTCGAGCTGTTCGCCACCGAGGTGATGCCGGAGTTCCACGCCCTGGAACCCGAGCATCAGGAGTGGAAGCGGCGGGTGCTCGACGGCGAGTTGCAGCTCGCGGAGATCGACACCCAGCCGTACAACTTCGTCAGCCCGCAGTCGGCGAAGTGGAAGCCGGGGATGGCCGTTCCGACGCCAGACTGAAGGTCATGTGGCGTGGCCGGGGAACGCAATGATCGACCTGGCGATCGATCGACGAGCACCGGTGCGCCGCATCCCGCTCGGTGACGAGTCGTGGGTCGACGTGGTCGAGGGCTTCGTGCCCGACGCCGAGCGCCAGTTCGCCGAGCTGCACGAAGCCGCGCCGTGGCAGCAGATGGAGGTGCTGCGCTACGACCACTATGTCGGCGAACGCCGGCTCGGGGCGGGGCTGCGCGCCGACGACCGGGCGCTGCTGCGCCAGGTCGGTCTGCACCTCGAGGCGACCTATCGCGTCCGCTTCACCGGCGTGGCGGCCCTGCTGTACCGAACCGGCGACGACTTCCAAGGGTTGCACAGTGACCGCGAGCTGCGCTGGCTCGACGACACGCGCATCGCCATCGTCGTGCTCGGCCAGCGCCGGCCGTTCGTCTTCCGCCGGCGCGTCCCATGGGCGCAGGTCGTCGAGCGGATCCCTGCCGGCACCGACCCCGACGACATCATCCTGACCCCGGGCGAAGGTGACCTGCTGGTGATGGGCGGCGCCAGTCAGCGGGACTGGCTGCACGGCGTGCCCCGTGCGGACACGGCCAACCCGCGCATCTCCTTGACGTGGCGCTGGACCAGCCGCCGCGGCCGCCCGGACACGAACCCGACGTACTACGAAGGTCGTCAGTACAGCGATCGTCCCCGCCAGGCCGGTTCCCGACCGCGACGGGCCTGACGGTCAACGCGTGGCGATGCGGAAGGCGGGGAAGCCGGAGGCGGCGGCGGCGATCTCGGCGTCGGGGGAGTCGGCCTTCAGGCCGTCGAAGAAGCGCCCGACCTCCCACGCCCACTTCTTCAGGTAGGCCCGCAGGATCGGCGGCTTGTCGGCGTCGGCGAGCTCGACAGCGTCGAACGTCTCGACGCGCCGGCCGACGCGCAGGGTCCCGGTGCCGGCGGCGCGCAGGTTGCGGACCCACTGGGTCTCTCCCCTCGGGGCGACGAGGTAGCGCTCGCCGTCGACGGTGAGCAGGTTGACCGGCGTGGAGCGCAGCTCACCGGACGTCCGGCCGCGCACCTCGAGGATGCGCGAACCCATGATGCTCAGGCCGAGCCTGGTCAGTCCGGCGACGAGTGGGTTGAAGACGTGGCGGGTGAAGCTGTCCGGGACGAGGTAGCGGGGGGCGGTGGTGTTCATGGTCGGTCCTTCTCGTTGTGAGCACTGCTCTCGATGTGGATCAGTGAACCACGGAGCGTGACGAAAATCAAGAGCAATGCTCACATTTGAGAGCTCTGATCTGTCACACTGGGTCACATGCCGTCACCAACCGGCTCGACCATCAAGGGCGCTCGGGAGCGGGCCCGGGCCGAGATCACCGCCGAGATCACTGCCGAAGCCCGCCGTCAGCTGGCCGTCGAGGGCGCGTCCGGTCTGTCGCTGCGCGCCGTCGCCCGGCAGCTGGGCATGGTGTCGTCGGGCATCTACCGCTACGTGGCCAACCGCGACGAGCTGTTGACGATGCTGATCATCGAGGCCTATGAGGCCCTGGGCGACGCGGTCGAGGAATCCGTTGCCGCGACGGTGCGGCAGCCGCCCGCGGTCCGCTTCGCCGCCGCCGCTCGCGCCGTGCGGGCCTGGGCGCTCGCCAACCCCCACGAGTACGCCCTCATCTACGGCTCACCGGTGCCCGGCTACGCCGCTCCCGCCGACACCACGGGACCGGCCGTGCGGGTGACGTTCGCCCTGGCCGGCATCGTCACCGACGCCCACCGGGCCGGCCTCGTCCACCCACCCGCGGCGATCCCCGTCGATGTCACGCCGGCGCTGCGGGCCGACCTCGACCGGGTGCGCGCGGCGCTGGACGTCGCCCTGCCCGACCAGGTCGTCGTCCGCCTCCTCGCCGCGTGGACGCAGCTGTTCGGGCTGATCAGCTTCGAGCTGTTCGGCCAGACGCGCAATGCGATCACCGCCCACGACGATCTCCTCGACGCCACGGCGACGGCGATGGCCGGCGTGATCGGCCTCACCTGACGAGCGATCGTCACGTGGCGACGAACTCGCCGTCGACGAGCTGGGCGGCGAGGTCCGTCACGTCCAGCGCGGCCGACGTGTAGACGTCGTCGTGCCAGCCTCGCTCGACGAGCTGGCGGCCGGCCACGCTGGCCAGCAGGTGGTCGACGAGCAGCGGACGAGCGGCGACGAAGGCGGCCCTGGCCGCTGCCGCCTCGGGCGAGCAGCGCGGCTCGCCGATGGCGCTCGAGGGATCGAGGGCAGCCAGCACGGCACCCGCGCCGAGGAGGTCCTCGACGGCCGGACGCAGCGCTCCGTCGGTGGCGTCACCGTGCCGGGCCGGCCACCGCTCACCGCTGGCGACGATGCCGATCGGGCCGCCGGCGGCCAGCTCGTGGGCTCGGCGAGCCGTCGCCCGGGCGTTGCGGAAGCATCCGGCGAGGACGTTCGGCACCCCGTCGTCGATGCTGCGTGCCGCCAGCGTGGCGCCGTTCGGCGACGGCAGGACCAGCCGGGTGTCCGGCGGCAGCGTCAGGAGATCGGTGGGCGACAGCGATGGACCGCCGTCCTCCCGGCGGCCGGCGAGGACCGCCCCGGCGGCCGCGGCCGTCGCGCCCGCGCCCTCGTCGGCCCAGCGCGCCGGGATGACGCGGCAACCGGCCTCGACTGCCGCGCTCACGGCGCTCGTGAACCGCAGCACGTCGACGATCACGATGACCGCGGCGTGGGGCGCCGAGCGCGTCGAGTCCCTCAGCGCCCCAGTCGAACCGGTAGGCGGAGCCGGGCTGGCCGGTCAAGGATCACCACTGGTCCCAGTGCAGGATGCTCGGCCAGTGGCTCGCGCTTGGCCGGCTTGAAGTCCGTGCCCTGCGTGTAGGCGATGGGGAACAACCCGGCTTGCGTGACCTTGTCGTAGGGGATGCCGAGCACGTCGGCGACCTCCCGCTCGCCGTCGTTCATCAGGTGGATCGTCGTCCACGCCGAACCCAGGCCCCGCTCGCGCAGCGCCAGCATGAAGCTCCACACCGCGGGCAGGAGGGAACCCCACGCACCGGCGCCCTGGACGACCGAGGCGTTGTCGAGGCGGCCCCACAGGCAGGGGATGAGCAGGAGCGGCGCGCGGTGGAAGTTGTCCGACAGGTAGCCGGCGGAGTCGCGCACCTTGTCCTGGCGCTCGCCGCGGCTGTCGCCGGGCGCGTACTCGGCGCCGGGCATGGACCGGTACTCCTCGAAGTTGCGCTGGTACACCTCGGCCACGGCGCGCTTCTTGTCGGCGTCTTCGACGATGACCCAGTGCCAGCCCTGACGGTTCGACCCGGTGGGTGCCTGGAGGGCGATCGTCAGGCACTCCTCGACCGTCGCCCGGTCGACCGGGCGGTCGAAGTCGAGCCGCTTGCGCACGCTGCGCGTGGTCGTCAGGACTTCGTCGGCCGTCAGGTTCAGCTTCATGGCGCCGAGTGTGGCAGGCGATGATGTGGCATGAGCGATCGTGTGACCATCTCCATCGACGACCGGGGCATCGCCGATGTGCGGCTCAACCGGGCCGAGAAGCGCAACGCGCTCGACGGCGCGATGTTCGCCGGGTTGCGCGACGCCGGCGAGCAACTGAAGAGCGAGCCGCGGGTCCGCGTCGTCGTGCTGTCCGGGGAGGGCGAGTCGTTCTGCGCCGGCCTCGACTTCTCGTCGTTCCAGTCGATGGCCGGCGGTGATCGGTCGGCGGCGCCCGCCGACGGCAACCCGAGCGCCGCCACGCCGGGCGGGATCACCCACCTCGGGCAGCAGGTGGCGTGGGTGTGGCAGGAGCTGCCGGTGCCGGTGATCGCCGCCGTGCACGGCCACGCCCTCGGCGGTGGCATCCAGATCGCCCTCGGAGCCGACATCCGCATCGTCCACCCCGATGCCCAGCTGTCGGTGCGCGAGGTCCACTGGGGGCTGGTGCCGGACATGACCGGCACGCTGTTCCTGTCCCGCCTCGTCGGGTCCGACGTCGCCAAGGAGCTGACGTTCACGGCGCGCATCGTGTCCGGTCGGGAGGCCGGTGAGATCGGGCTGGCGACCAGGGTGTCGGAGACCCCCCGCGAGGACGCCATGGCCCTCGCCGCGGAGATCGCCGGGCGCAGCCCCGAGGCCGTACGGGGCGCCAAGGCCCTGTTCAACCGCCTCGCCAACGCCGACGCCGCCGAGCAGTTCGCCGAGGAGCGCCGCGTGATCGGCAGCCTCATCGGCACGCCCAACCAGGTCGAGTCGGTGACGGCCAACTTCGAGAAGCGCGCCCCCGCCTTCACCGACCCCACCTGACCCGTCTTGGTCCCGGATCGTGGTCGCCGGGGCGACCAAGATCCGGACCAAGACGGGCCAGACGGAGGGGACTCGTCACGGAAGAACTGCTCGAACGTCACCGTCCCGTCACGGGGCGCCGCCATGATCTTCCATCACACATCGCCGGAAGGGGGAACTGGTTGACGCGACGGCGACCGCCTAGACTGACACGACCGTCCGAGACAGCGTCGTCCCGGGCGTCCACCTAAGCCGACCACGACTTCCGTGGATGAGAAGGACGATGCAGACACCGCCAGGACCCTCGGGTCTCTATGACCCGCGACACGAACACGACTCCTGCGGGGTCTCGTTCGTGGCCAACATCAAGGGTGTGCGCAGCCACGACCTGGTGCGCACCGGACTCGGAGCCCTGACCAACCTCGAGCATCGCGGGGCGACGGGTGCCGAGGCCGACACCGGCGACGGCGCCGGGATCCTGGTCCAGGTGCCCGACCGCTTCTTCCGCGAGGTCGTCCGCGCCGAGGCGGGGGTCGAGCTGCCCCCGGCAGGTGCCTACGCCGTCGGCATGGCCTTCCTGCCGACCGACCACTTGGCGTCGGAGAAGGCCCAGGCCGCCATCGAGACGATCATCGCCGACGAGCACCTGCACGTCGTCGCCTGGCGCGACGTCCCCGTCGAGCCCGACTGCCTCGGTGCCACCGCCAGGGCGGCGATGCCGAGCTTTCGCCAGCTGCTGATCACCGATCCTGCCGGCAGCACGGGTGTCGACCTCGACCGCAAGGCCTATGTGGCCCGCAAGCGCATCGAGCACGAGCTCGATCCCGAGATCGCCACCTACTTCCCGTCGCTGTCGTCGCGCACGCTCGTCTACAAGGGGATGCTGACGACGCCGCAACTGGGGGCCTTCTTCCCGGATCTGTCCGACGAACGCCTGGAGAGCGCCCTGCTGCTCGTCCACAGCCGCTTCTCGACGAACACCTTCCCGTCGTGGCCGCTCGCCCACCCGTACCGCTACATCGCCCACAACGGCGAGATCAACACGGTGCAGGGCAACCAGAACTGGATGCGCGCCCGCGAGGCGATGCTCGACGACGCCACCGTCCCCGGGCTCGAGCGGGCCTTCCCCATCTGCACGCCGGGCGCCTCGGACACGGCGCGCTTCGACGAGGTGCTCGAGCTGCTGCACCTCGGCGGACGGCCGATCCACCACGCCGTGCTGATGATGATCCCCGAGGCGTGGGAGAACAACGGCGAGATGGACCCCGCCCAGCGGGCGTTCTACCGCTTCCATTCCACGGTCATGGAGCCGTGGGACGGCCCGGCCAGCGTGACGTTCACCGACGGCACGGTGATCGGCGCCGTGCTCGACCGCAACGGCCTGCGCCCGAGCCGGTACTGGGTGACCGATGACGACATGGTCGTGATGGCGTCGGAGGTCGGCGTGATCGACATCGATCCGGCCAAGGTCGTCACCAAGGGACGGTTGCAGCCGGGCCGCATGTTCCTCATCGACACCGCCCAGGGCCGGATCATCGACGACGAGGAGATCAAGACCACCCTCGCCGCCGAGCACCCCTACGGCAAGTGGCTGGAGCGGAGCCTGCTCGAGCTCGGCGACCTGCCCGAGCGCGAGCACGTCGTGTTCAGCCACGAGAGCGTGCTGCGCCGCCAGCAGCTGTTCGGCTACACCCACGAGGAGCTCAAGGTCATCATCGCCCCGACGGCGCTCAAGAGCACCGAGCCGCTCGGCTCGATGGGCACCGACACGCCCATCGCCGTGCTCTCGACTCGTCCTCGGCTGCTGTTCGACTACTTCTCCCAGCTCTTCGCCCAGGTCACCAACCCACCGCTCGACGCCATCCGCGAGGAGGTCGTCACGTCGGTGTCGTCGACGATCGGCCCGGAGGCCAACCTCCTGCGGCCGGGCCCGGAGAGCTGCCGGCAGCTCGTGCTGCCGTTCCCCATCATCGACAACGACGAGCTGGCGAAGATCGTCCACGCCAACGACCGGGGAGGCTTCCCCGGTCTGCGCTCCCACGTCGTCAAGGGCCTCTACCGCGTCGCCGGTGGCGGGCTGGCGCTCGAGCGGGCGCTGGGCGCGATCTGCAGCGAGGTGTCGGCGGCGATCGACGACGGAGCCCGGGTCATCGTGCTCTCCGACCGCAACGCCGACGAGGTCGAGGCGCCGATCCCCTCGCTCCTGCTGACCGCCGCCGTGCACCACCACCTCGTGCGGACCAAGCAGCGCACGATGGTCGGGCTGCTCGTCGAGTGCGGCGACGCCCGGGAGGTGCACCACATGGCCCTCCTCATCGGCTACGGCGCCGGGGCGATCAACCCGTACCTGGCGTTCGAGTCGATCGAGGACCTCATCGCCCAGCGCATGCACGGGCTCGGCGACATCGACCAGGCCAAGGCCATGCGCAACTACATCAAGGCGTGCGGCAAGGGTGTCCTCAAGGTGATGTCGAAGATGGGTGTCTCGACCGTCGCCAGCTACACCGGGGCGCAGATCTTCGAGGCCATCGGCCTCGGCGAGGAGCTCGTCGAGCAGTACTTCACCGGCACGGTCAGCCGGCTCGGTGGCATCGGCTTGGACGAGATCGCCGCCGAGGTGGCGGCCCGCCACGCCCAGGCCCACCCGACCCGTCCGGAGGAGCGGGCCCACCGCAAGCTCGAGCTCGGCGGCGAGTACCAGTGGCGCCGCGAAGGGCGAGATCCACCTGTTCAACCCGGAGACCGTGTTCAAGCTGCAGCACGCCACCCGGGCCAAGCGCTACGACATCTTCCGGCAGTACTCGCGGCTCGTCGACGACCAGTCGCAGCGGCTGGCGACGTTGCGCGGCCTGTTCGAGCTCCGCCGCGGTCAGCGCCCGCCGGTCCCGATCGACGAGGTCGAGTCGGCGTCGTC
Source organism: uncultured Acidimicrobiia bacterium (assembly GCA_963776995.1). Lineage (GTDB taxonomy): Bacteria > Actinomycetota > Acidimicrobiia > Acidimicrobiales > Ilumatobacteraceae > JALZMG01. Next base: position 64,023 of record CAVZPA010000020.1, on the reverse strand, counting down.
GATCATGCGGCGCTTCTCCACCGGGGCGATGAGCTACGGCTCGATCTCCGCCGAGGCCCACGAGACGCTGGCGATCGCCATGAACCGGCTCGGCGCCAAGTCGAACACCGGGGAGGGCGGCGAGGACGCCGATCGCCTCCACGACCCGCGCCGGCGTTCGGCCATCAAGCAGGTCGCCTCCGGTCGCTTCGGCGTCACCTCGGAGTACCTCACCAACGCCGACGACCTGCAGATCAAGATGGCCCAGGGCGCCAAGCCCGGCGAGGGCGGGCAGCTCCCCGGCCACAAGGTGTACCCGTGGATCGCCAAGACGCGGTACTCCACGCCCGGGGTCGGGTTGATCAGCCCGCCGCCACACCACGACATCTACTCGATCGAGGACATCAAGCAGCTGATCCACGATCTGAAGAACTCCAACCCGGCGGCGCGCGTGCACGTCAAGCTCGTCGCCGAGGTCGGAGTCGGCACCGTTGCGGCCGGAGTCAGCAAGGCGAAAGCAGACGTCGTGTTGATCTCCGGCCACGACGGCGGCACCGGCGCCAGCCCGCTGACGTCGCTCAAGCACGCCGGCGGACCGTGGGAGCTCGGCCTCGCCGAGACCCAGCAGACGCTGTTGCTGAACGGGCTGCGCGACCGCATCGTCGTGCAGACCGACGGCCAGCTGAAGACCGGGCGCGACGTCGTCGTGGCGGCCCTGCTCGGCGCCGAGGAGTTCGGATTCGCCACGGCACCCCTGGTGGTGTCGGGCTGCGTGATGATGCGCGTCTGCCACCTCGACACCTGCCCGGTCGGCATCGCCACGCAGAACCCCGAGCTGCGCAAGCGCTTCACCGGGAAGCCGGAGTTCGTCGAGACGTTCTTCGAGTTCATCGCCGAGGAGGTGCGCGAGCTGATGGCCGCGCTCGGGTTCCGGACGATGGCCGAGATGATCGGCCACGTCGAAGCCCTGGACACGCGCGCCGCCATCGACCACTGGAAGGCCGCCGGGCTCGACATCAGCCCGATCCTCGCCGTGCCGAAGAACCCCTACGGCCAGTCGATGCACCAGTCCGTCGGCCAGGACCACGGCCTCCGCGACGCCCTCGACGTCGAGCTCATCCGGCTCGCCCAGCCGGCCATCCACGACGCCCGGCACGTCGACATCGACCTGCCGATCCGCAACGTCAACCGCACCGTCGGGACGATGCTCGGCCACGAGATCACCAAGCGCTGGAAAGGCGCCGGCCTGCCCGACGGCACCGTCGACATCACCCTCACCGGATCGGCCGGGCAGAGCTTCGGGGCCTTCGTGCCGGCCGGCGTGACGTTGCACCTGGTCGGTGACGCCAACGACTACCTCGGCAAGGGCCTGTCCGGCGGCCGGATCATCGTCTCTCCGCCGCCGACGTCGCCGTTCGTCGCCGAGGAGCAGATCATCGCCGGCAACGTCATCGCCTACGGCGCGACCGGAGGCGAGATCTTCCTGCGGGGGGTCGTCGGCGAGCGCTTCTGCGTGCGCAACTCCGGGGCGCTCGCCGTGGCCGAGGGCGTCGGCGACCACGGCTGCGAGTACATGACTGGCGGCCGCGTCGTCGTGCTCGGACCGACGGGGCGCAACTTCGGCGCCGGGATGTCCGGTGGGATCGCCTACGTGCTCGACGCCGACGGCCAGTTCCGGTCCCGGCTCAACGACGAGATGGTGATGCTCGACGAGATGGACGACGAGGACCGCACGTTCCTCCACGACGTCGTCTCCCGCCACGGCGAGCTGACCGGCTCGGCGGTGGCCGAGCGGCTGCTGGCGTCGTGGAGCGTCGCCGTCAGCCGCTTCCGCAAGATCATGCCGCTCGACTACAAGCGGGTCCTGACCGTCATGCGCCAAGCGGAGTCCGAAGGCCTCTCCGAGGACGAGACGATGCGCCGCGTGATGGAGGCCAGCCATGGCTGAGTGTCCTCGACATCTGGGCGCGGATCGTCTCATCCGGCCTTCTGGGCGCGCCCAGTCTCGATATCGAGACTCAGCGCGCCCGGATACTGGGGGTCGCGTGATGGGCGAAGCGACGGGGTTTCTGAAGTGGGAGCGCGCGCTGCCGACGCGGCGGCCGGTTCCGGTGCGGTTGCGCGACTGGAAGGAGGTCTACGAGGACTTCCCGGCCGAGGCCACCCAGACCCAGGCCGGGCGGTGCATGGACTGCGGCATCCCCTTCTGCAACAACGGGTGCCCGCTCGGCAACCTGATCCCCGACTGGAACGACCTCGTCTACCGCGACCACTGGCAGGAGGCGATCGACAAGCTCCACGCCACCAACAACTTCCCCGAGTTCACCGGCCGGCTGTGCCCAGCGCCGTGCGAGGCGGCGTGCGTGCTCGGCATCAACGCCGATCCGGTGACGATCAAACAGGTCGAGGTCGAGATCATCGACCGGGCGTGGGAGGAAGGCTGGGTCACCCCGCAGGTGCCGAGCGTCAAGACCGGCAAGCGGGTGGCGGTGATCGGCTCCGGGCCGGCGGGACTCGCCGTGGCCCAGCAGCTGACGCGGGCCGGCCACGACGTCGTCGTTCTCGAACGGGCCGACCGCATCGGCGGCCTGCTGCGCTACGGCATCCCCGAGTTCAAGATGGAGAAGCGTCACCTCGAGCGGCGCCTGGCGCAGATGGAGGCGGAGGGGACGGAGTTCCGCACCAACGCCGCAGTCGGCGACGGCATCGACATCGAGGTCCTGCTGGCCTCCACCGACGCCATCGTGATGGCGTGCGGGGCGACCGCGTGGCGCGACCTGCCGGTCCCCGGGCGACAGCTGTGGGGGATCCACCAGGCGATGGAGTATCTGCCGTGGTCGAACCGCGTCCAGGAGGGCGACATCGACGACACGCCGATCACTGCTGCGGGCAAGCACGTCGTGATCATCGGCGGCGGTGACACCGGCGCCGACTGCCTCGGCACGGCGCATCGCCAGGGTGCGGCGTCGATCACCCAGCTGGAGATCCTCCCCCGGCCGCCGGACTCCCGGACGCCGGAGAACCCGTGGCCCCAATGGAGCCTGATCTACCGCGTGTCCTCGGCGCACGAGGAGGGCGGCGAGCGGGTCTTCAGTGTCAACACCGAGCGCTTCGTCGACGATGGCGCCGGCAACGTCAAGGCCCTCCTGATCCACGAGGTCGAGATGGTCGACGGGCGGTTCGTCAGGATCGACGGGACCGAGCGCGAGCTGCCGGCCGATCTGGTCCTGCTGGCGATGGGCTTCGTCGGGCCGGAGCGGGGCAGCTGGCTGGAGCGGCTCGGCATCGAGCTCGACGAGCGGGGCAACGTCCGGCGCGACGACGACTTCATGACCAACGTGCCCGGCGTGTTCGTGGCCGGAGACATGGGTCGTGGTCAGAGCCTCATCGTGTGGGCGATCGCCGAGGGCCGGGCCTGCGCCGCCGGCGTGGACCGCTACCTCGTCGGCGAGACCAGCCTGCCGTCGCCGATCCTGCCCTCGACACGACCCCTCACCTGACGGCGATCCGACCGCCGGTGGAACATCCGGGTGCACGGCAAGCACGGCGCGACCGCGTAACCTGCCCGTCATGTCCTCGACTCGACCGATCGGCGCGGCCATGCTCGGCCTGGCGCTGTTCGGCCTGGCGGCCTGTGGTGACGATGACGCCGGGTCGTCGGTGAGCACGGTACCCATCCAGCCGTCGAGCTACGTCGTTCGGGAGGTGGCCACGACGACGACCCTGCCGACCGTCAACTCGGCCGACGCCGAGGGGCGCTCCGCGGGCGAGCAGTCCTACGTCGTGCAGTCCGACCAGGACGTGCCGTTCAACATCGCCGTCATGTTCGATGTCGACCTCGAGGAGCTGCGCAGCTACAACGGCTGGGACGAGAACTTCGGCGGCTTCCCGGCTCGTGGTGGCACCGTGCGCATCCCGCCAGGGGCGAAGTTCATCGACCCCGCGGCGACGACGACGACCGCTGCCAGCGAGACGTCGGAGGGGGGCGACGAGGAGACGGCGGCCACCGTCACCGGTGATCGCTGCTCGCCGACCTACGTGATCGAGAGCGGCGACGCCCCGCTCGTCATCACCCGCAAGTTCGACGTCACCCTCGATCAGCTCAACGCCGTCAACCAGAGCACGCCGAACTGGCCGAACCTGTACACCGGCAACACGATCAACCTCCCGCCCCCGGCCGACTGCGCCGGTGCCGTCACCACGACGTCGGCTGCGGGCTGAACGGAGTCAGTGACTGCTTCGGCCCCGTCCGCAGCGAGCGTGGACGGTCGAGACAGCCGAGTCGAGCGAGTACCGAGTCAGTGACCGCTTCGGCCCCCGTCCGCAGTGCGGTGTGCGGTCAGGTCGAGCGTCCGGCCGGAGGCCGGGCGGCGCCAGCCGCAGCGAGACAGCCGAGTCGAGCGAGTTTCGAGCGAGCGAGGCCACTCAAGAGAGATCTGGCCAGCGGCGCGTCGGCCGGCGGCGCCAGCCGGCGATTCCGTGGGTGCGCTGTGTCGACAGGTCCCACTGCCGTCGCCAGCTGGTGTGCTCGGGGCCGGTGAGGACGGGGCTGGTGCCGGCCGCGGCCCGTCGCCGGGCCGTCCAGAAGTCGGTCAGGGACTCGTCGGCGAGCGTGGCGACGGCAGCCTCGATGCGGGCGTTGAAGCGCCGTGTGGTCTCACCCTCGGCCGGTCGCATCGGGACCCCGAAGACGACGCGGGTCCGCCCCGGCTTGGGTCGCTTCATCCCCTTGCCGAAGATCGACCCGGTGCCGTCGATGAACACCGGGACGACCGGTGCTCCGGTGCGTCCGGCGAGGTATGCCGCGCCACCCTTGAACGGCTGACCCCACCCGTCGGGTGAGCGGCCGCCTTCGGGGTAGATGACGAGGCTCCAGCCGTCGTCGACGAGGTCGCGGATCATGTCCGCCGACCTGCGCCCGGTCGACTCTCGGTCGATCGGGATGGCGTTCAGCGAGAGTGCGGCCAGCGTCGCCTTCCAGCGCTTGTCGAAGAAGTAGTCAGCGGCGGCGGCGACAACGAGCCGCTTGCGCCACGTGTAGGGCACGGCGCGCACCATCAGCGCCGTGTCGAGGTGGCTGTGATGGTTGGGCGCGAAGATCAGTGGCGGCGGGGGCGCGTCGTCGTGGGCGGCCTGGCGGCGGAGGTCGTCGAGGCGGTCGGTTCCGAACACCTCGGGGTCGGCGAGGCCGCGCACCGCAAGGCGCATCGGGCCCTCGGCGATGACACCGCGGGCGACGCGCGCGACGGGCGTGCGCGCCCAGTCGGTGTCGTAGTCGGCGCCCAGCGTCGGCGGCTCCTCCGGAACCTCGACGCCGCGAGGCACGGTCGGCGCGCGGTACGGGAAGCCGACGTTGCGGCCGGGCGCGGTCACCCGCCCGACCATGCGCTCGACCTGGCCGGCGGCGCGGGCGGCTCGGCGCAGCGCCATCCGGGCCGTGTCGGCGTTGCCCACCGTCACGTGACGTCCGCCATGAGGATCGGTGGGTTGTGGAGGTGGGTGATCGTGGGCGACCGGCCGACGACGTCGGAGGCGATCTCCAGCGCGTCGTCGAGTGTCGTCGCCGGCACGAAGCCCATGCGCCGCACGGCCTTGGGATCGCCGCCGACGATGATCACCCGTCCGCAGTGGCGCATTCCGTGGGCGCCCCAGTACCACATGTAGAACGGGTGCACGCCGTGGTAGGCGTAGCTCGTCCGGTACAGGTGGCGGTACCAGTCGTCGGTGGCGTAGCGCTCCTCGTACTGCTTGGACATCACGTGCGGGTCGGTCGTGTCGGCCAGCACCTGCTCGTAGAAGTCGATGTAGCTCGGGTGGTGCACGGGGTGGAAGTCGGGCTGGGTGGGGTGGAACATGATCACCACGCCGCCCTCGCGAACCAGCGGCTTGCCGCGGTAGAGGTTGAAGAAGTACCCGAGGCCGGTGCACATGACGAGGATCGGGTTCATGATCGAGTTGACGTTGTACGGGCAGATGTACGGGATGCCCATCGTCAGGATGTCGGTCTGCCCCTCGACCTCGACGAGGTGCTGGCGGTAGACCTTCTCCGTCGCCGATCGGTGGACGGCCTCGACCTCACCGGCCTGGATGCTCGTCATCTGGTGCGGCGCCTCGATCGACTGGAGGATCTTGCGCGCCAGCCGGGTCGGCGCGAGGGACAACGACTTGGCGGTGCCGAGGTACGTCGCCCGGTCCCGGGCGTTCCACTCCCACTCCCGCTTCGACAGGAACTCGAACTGGCGGGGGAACGTGTCGGTGTTCAACGTCGTCTCGATCTGGAACACCTTGACGCCGGCGTCGACGAGCACCTTGCCCATCCGCCAGTTGCTCTTGTGCAGCTCGCTGCGGTGCTGATCCATGAAGCTGTGACTGGCTTCCATCGTCTGCGGGTTGTGGTGGTGGCGCAGCGAGCGGTACGAGGCGAGGCCCGTGGCCGTCGACTTCCAGCCACCGTCCATGGCGACGAGGTTGATGTTGACGTAGACGAGGAGGTCCGAGGTCGCCGCCCGCTTGTTGATCTCCACCTCCTCACCGTGCTCGGTCGTCCCGAGGTACTCGAGGTTGTCGACGTCCTCGGCGTCGTGGTGGTAGAGGAGCCCGCGCGGCGCGAAGGCGTCGTAGACGCGATCGCCGACGGCGTGGCGCAGCTCGGCTTCGGTCATCCGCCGGTGCAGGGCGAGGGCGCAGATGAGGTGGACGTCGTCGACGCCGGCCTCGGCGGCGAGGTCGAGCACGGCCTCGATGACCCGCTGGCGGACGTCCGGCCGGCGCATCTTCGGCAGCGGCAGGCTGATGTCGTCGAAGGCGATCGTCAGCTTCATCCCCGGGAACAGCAGCGTCGGCAACGGGTCCTGGTCGAACGGGTGGAGCAGGGCGTGGCGGATGGCGCCGTCGATGTCGTCGATCGCCGGCAGCGGTTCGGGGGCGTAGACGACGCGGCTGCGATCGGCCGGCAGGCGCTCGAGGCTCAGGCCGTCGCCGTTCCAGACCAGCGTGGGTGGCGTCGAGCGGTCGACGTCGAGGACGAAGCCGGGCCGTGGCATTCAGGACGCTCCTCGATGCGGCAGGTCTCTCATCGGTCGTGACTCCTGAAGTCGAAGGCGATCTTGATGGCGCCCCGCCTCCCGGCGGCGGCGGCGTGGGCGATGGCGTCGACGTGGTCGGCGAGTGGATATGTCGCCGAGAGCCAGCGCTCGGCCTCGATGGCGTCGGCGGTCGCCATCGCCAGGTCGAACGTGCGCACGACCGCGCCGTCGTCGAGCCTCTCGGTGCCGTACGTGTAGGCACCGACGAGCTCGGTCTCCCGGTGCCACAGCCCGGTGAGGTCGAGCGTGACCTCGGCCGGCATGCCCATCATCACGACGCGGCCCCTGGGCCGTGTCATGGCCAGGGCATCACGCACGGAGGCCTCGCTCCCGACGGCGTCGATGGTGGCGTGGGCGCCGGAGGACAGGTGGTTTCCCACGATGTGGCAGCCGACGACTCGGCGGATGGCCCGGGCCAGCTCGGCGGCCGGGACGACGTCGTGGGCGCCGAGCCGCCGGGCGGCGCGCTGCTGGTGCGGGTACCGCGCGCCGACGACGATGCGGGCGTTCGGTACGTAGCGCACGAGACCGGCGATCGCGGCGAGGCCCATCGTGCCGGCGCCGAGCACGGCGACGACGGGTTCGGAGGCGTCGGCGACGGCGGTCGCACGGCCGGCCATCAGGGCCGCGTGGATGCCGCCGGCGAGCGGCTCGATGAGCACGGCGCGCTCGTCGGGCACGTCATCGGGCAGCCGGTGGAGTTGGGTGTCGTGGGCGATCAGCTCCGGCGCCCAGCCGCCTCCCGTCGAGCAGCAGAAGCCGGTCTGGATCCCGGGTTCGAGGTCACCGGCGGCGAGGTGGGCGTAGTCGTCGCCGTCACCGGGCGCGGCGCCCTCGAACGGGGGGCGGAAACCGCGGGCCTCGTGGCCGAGAACCGGCTCCAGCACGACGCGCGTGCCGTCGTCGAGCGTGCCGACGACCTCGTGGCCGGGGACGAACGGGAAGCTGACCCAGTCGTCGAAGTACGTCGAGGCGTGGCCCTCGACCATCGACAGGTCGGACCCGCAGATCCCGGCGAGCCGGGTCTGGACACGGTGCCAGCCGGGACCAGGCAGCTCGGGCGGATCGACGTTGGCGTACTCCAACGGTCCCACCCGCACCGCCGCCGCCGGCGCCAGCGCCGACGCCACCCGGGCCAGCCCCAGCCGCCCGACCGACCGCCGCACCTGCAGCGCCTTCATCCGAGTGTTTCCTGCCATCGGAGTGCTTGCTGCGGGAGGGCCCCGCGCCACACCCTCCGTCGACGCCAAACACTCGGATGGATGGGACCCCAGCTGATCCGAGTGTTTCCTGCTGTCGGAGTGTTTGCCGAGGGGAGGCCCCGCGCCACGCCCTCGGATGGCGTCAAACACTCGGATGGGAGGGCGCGCGGCGCCGGTCACCGGAAGCTCCGGCGGCGTTCGCGCTCGACCATCAGCGGGCCCATCGGGAGGATCGGGCGGGGACCGCCGCTGGCCTTCGCCCAATGCTCGACGAGCCAGCCGCGCTTGCGGGCGATGGCGGCGAGGCGGGTCTCCGGGTTGACGGCGACGGGGAACCCGACGGCCTCGAGCAGCGGGAGATCGCTCGTCGAGTCGGCGTAGGCGACAGCTTCCTCCAGCCGCAGCCCCTCGGCGCGGCAGTAGTCGTCGAGGATCTGGGCCCGCGTCTCGCCGGTCGGCGGCACCTGCAGCATCTCGCCCGACAGCGTCCCGTCGGGGCGGACGCTCATCTCGGCGGCGACGATCTCGTCGAACAGCGGACGCAGCCCCTCGACGGCGAAGTCGAGGGCCCCCGTGATGAGCACCGTGCGGTGGCCGAGGGCCCTGTGCTCGCGCACCCGGCGCAGCCCGGCGGGGAAGCCCTTGGTGAGGATGATCTGCGTCAGCAGCTCCTGGGCGTCCTCCTCGATCTGCTCGACGGGGGCGTGCTCGTAGCGCCGATAGAAGTGGCGCAGGAAGTCGCCGCGGTCGATGCGGTCGAGCTTCAGCAGGCCCGGGGCCTCGGCGATCGTGCGCAGCGCGTAGCGCAACCGCTCGCCGCGATCGAGCCGGCGCGTCGCCAGCCACGAGTAGCTCTCGACGACGTTGCTGGCGATGAGCGTGTTCTCCAGGTCGAAGGCGGCGAGGTGGCGCTTGGGGTCGAGCACCTGGCGGCGCAGCCGCTCGGTGCGGTCGGTGCGCGTCTTGCCCGGCTCGGTCTTGACCCTGGCGTGCTGCACGATCGAGGGCAGGTGGATGGAGCGGATGTACGTCGGCCAGTCGACCCGCCGCGGGTCGAAGGCGAACGCGGCCCGGTCCGCGTCGTCGAGCCGCTCCCACATCGCCATCAGGTTGTCGACCTGGTACACCGCCTCGCACTCCGTGTACAGGCCGTACAGCTCGACGTATTCGAGGGCCCGTTCGACCTCCATCCGCTTGGTCTCCAGCTTCGCCGACAGCTCGGCCTGCTTGCCCCGGAGGGGGAGCGCCTGGAGGACCTTCTCCCCGCGGTTGATCACCGCCTTGGCCCGCGTCAGCTGGCCCTGGACGCGCCCCCGGCCGGGGAAGCGGAACTCCGGCACGACGATCGGCTGGCCGTCGCTGTCGTAGATCGGGTGCTCGGTGAACCAACCGCTGACGTTGTCCACGAGCACGCGGTACTTCAGCGGGTTGATCCCGCCGGACGCCACCTGGCAGATGGGCGGCGCCTCGTCCGGGCCGAGGGCGGCGACGGTGATGATCGCGGCGACGACGAGGTCGACGGGGATGACGTCGACGATGCCCTCCGGCACGCCGGGGAACTCGCGCAGCAGGCCCCGGGCGTAGGAGATGAGCACCGGCTCGGCCATGCGGAAGCCGCGGATCCAACCAGGGCGCGGCTCGGCCCACGCCGACTCGATGATCGACGGGCGGACGATGCTGACCGGCACGTCGCCCTTGCTGTCGGTGAGCGCCTGCTCGCCGAGGGCCTTGGTGAAGGCGTAGGCGTCCGGCCAGCCGACGCTGGCGGCACGAGCCCGACCGGCCTCCACGAGGCGGTCCCGGACCCACCGCTCGCGCAGCTGCTCGGTCTTCGCGGCGAGCGCCGGCGCGCCGGCCGCGCCGAGCTCGGTGCGGGCGGCCGATCGGAACTCGACGAGCTTCTGCGGATCGCGACTCGCCGCTTCGGCGTCGCCGCGCAGCCGGCGGGCGGCGGCGACCTCGACCCGCCAGCTCAAGCCGAGGTCGAACGGTCCGGCGCTGACGAGCTCCTCCGGCGCGGTGCCGCGACGGTTGCCGGCGACGTAGCACGTCGAGACGGAGACGAGGTGAGGCGCGACCCCGAGCTCGCCGAGCAGGGCGGCGATCCGCGTCGGGCCGAGCAGGTTGATCTCCACGGCCGAGTCCAGCGGGGAGTCGAACGACACCGTGGCGGCCGAGTGGATGACGATGTCGCACGCCGCGAGGACGGCGCGATCGCCCTCGACGAGGCCGAGCCCGTCAGTGCCGACGTCGCCGGCGATCGTCGTGATCCGCGCCGCCGCCCACTCGTCGAAGGCCGGACCGTGCTCGGCGCGCAGGCGATCGAAGGCGTCGTTCTTCAGCAGCTCGCGCTGCACGCGGCGGGCCGCCGGAGTGCGCTTGCCGTCACGCACGAGCAGCACGAGCTGGCACTCGGGCACGCTGCGCAGCAGCCGCTCGACCAGCGCCGTGCCGACGAACCCCGTCGATCCGGTGATGGCGATGCGTTTGCCGGCGAGCGACTCGGCGATCACGCCGCCATGTCTAGCACGTCTCTACCAGTTGGTAGACAACCGCCGCAGCGCCACGATCGTCGTCCGACGCTTCGCCGACAGCGCGCCGGTCCTATGGTCGCCGGCCATGGACCCGAAGGACAGGATCGCCGTCGTGACCGGTGCCGCCGGGGGGATCGGGGGTGCCCTCGTGCGGGCCCTCGTCGCCGCCGGGGCGGACATCGTCATCGCCGCGGACCTCGACGTCGACGGCATCGCCACCGGTGAGCGGATCGTCCCGCGTCGGCTCGACGTGGGAGACGAGCCGGAGACGGTGGCCCTCGTGGAGGAGGTCGCGACCGAGCACGGCCCGATCGATCTGTGGTTCGCCAACGCCGGCATCGCCGGCGGGGGCGGCTACGACGCCCCCGACGAGACGTGGGAGCGGCAGTGGCGGGTGAATGTCATGTCCCACGTCTTCGCTGCCCGGGCGCTGCTCCCCGGCTGGATCGCCCGCGGTGAGGGTCACCTCGTGACCACGGCGTCGATGGCCGGCATCCTGACGTCGCTCGGCGACGGCGTCTACGCCGCCACCAAGCACGCTGCCGTCGGGTTCGCCGAGTGGCTGGCGATCACGTACGCCGAACAGGGAGTCAAGGTGTCCTGCGTCTGCCCTGGCGCGGTGGACACGGCGATGCTGCGCGGCGGCGCCGGCGGTGACGCAGCGAGGGCGACGGCGCTCATCGGAGGCGGCGAGGTCCTCCCGCCCGACGAAGCCGCCGCCCGCATCGTTGCCGCCGTCAGCGACGACCGCTTCCTCATCTTCACGCACCCGGAGATGCAGCAGTACGTCGAACGCAAGGCCACCGATCCCGAGCGCTGGATCCGCGGCATGACGCGCCTGTGGGGGCGTGCCCAGCAGCTCTGACCGGAGGGGTCGACCGTCTACCGGGTGGTAGACATCGCCCGTGGCGTCCCCGGCGATCTCCACTCGTGACCGGGTCCTCGGGGCGGCGCTCGACCGGTTCGGCACGCGGGGCGTCGAGGCCGTGTCCCTCGACGAGATCGCCGCCGACGTCGGTGTCCGCAAGCAGACCGTCCTGTACTGGTTCGCCAGCAAGGACGAGCTCGTCGACGCCGTGCTCGAGGCGACCGCGAGGGAGATCGCCGTGGTCATCGAGGCGGCGCTCAAGGCCGCGCCCGACGAGCCGCTCGAGCGCGTCGACGCCGTCGTACGGGCGGCGTTCGGGCTGGCGGTGCGCCGCCCGGCACTGCTCGGACTGGTGCGCGAGCTGAGCCGTCTGCCGGCGGCACGGGCCGAACGGCTGCGGGCGCACGTCGATCCGCTGATCCGCCGCGCCGTCGGCTTCCTGCGCGCCGAGATGGCCGCGGGCCGGCTGCGCGAGGGGGATCCCCGGCTCGTCGCGGCGATCGCCTACGGCACCGTCACCGGCATCGCCACCGAGCCCGAGGCGCTGCGCAGCGTCGGCTGGACGCCGTCCACGGTCGGGTTGCGCCGCCTGCGGGCCGAGCTGCGGGCCTTCCTTCGCGCCTCCCTCGCGCCGTAATACTGCGTTCCCCGGCCACGCAGGCCGTGGCTAACCGCTCGCTCGCTGGCGCTCGCTCGCTCGCATATTCGCGACGCGGCCCCGCGCCCGTACGGCGTTTCCCGGCCGCCGCCCCCGCGGCTCGGTCGTCAGTGCTTGGTGTTGCGGCGGCGTCGGCCGTGGCGTTCGATCGCCAGCTCGACGAGCCGGTCGATCAGCGCTGGGTAGCTGACCCCGGCCGCCTGCCACAGCTTCGGGTACATCGAGATCGGGGTGAACCCGGGCATCGTGTTGGCCTCGTTGCACAAGAACCCGCGCCCGCCCTCCTCGAAGAAGAAGTCGACCCGGGCGAGCCCGTCGCCGCGCAGCACCTCGAAGACGCGCACGGCCAGCGACCGGACCTCGTCGGTCTGCTCGGCCGTCAGCGGCGCCGGGATCAGCAGCTGCGCGCCGTCGGTGACGTACTTGTCCTCGTAGTCGTAGAACTCGGCGCTGGGCACGATCTCACCGGCACCGGAGGCCTGCGGTGCGGTGCCGCCGAGCACGGCCACCTCGATCTCCCGCCCGGCGACGGCTTCCTCGACGACGACCCACTCGTCGTAGGTGAGGGCGTGATCGATGGCATCGCGCAGCTCCTCGACGCTGTGGGCCTTGCTGACGCCGACCGACGACCCCATGTTCGCCGGTTTGACGAAGCACGGCAGCCCGAGCTCGTCGGCCAGCGCCGCCGCCAGACCGGGCGTGCGCTCGTGCTCGCGGAACGCCCGGTACCGCGCCTGCGGGATGCCGTTGGCGTCCAGGACCTGCTTGGCCATCGCCTTGTCCATCGCCAGCGCCGAGCCCAGCACGCCGGCGCCGACGTAGGGCACGTCGGCCAGCTCGAGCAGACCCTGGACCGTGCCGTCCTCACCCATCGGGCCGTGCAGCAACGGCAACACGACCGTGCGCTCGCCTGGCACGGCGTCGCCCGTGAGGGCCTCCGACGGGACGATCGACGAGCCCGCCGGGTCGAGCTTCGGCGGGAGCGCGGCCTGGCCGGCGGCGAGGGCGTGGCTGGCACCGTCGGCCAGGGCCCAGTCGCCGTCGGTCGAGATGCCGATCGGCGTGACCCGGTAGCGCGACATGTCGATCGCCCCGAGCACGTGGGTGGCGGTCACACAGCTGACGTCGTGCTCCGCAGACTGCCCGCCGAACAGCACGACGAGGTGGATCCGGTCGGCACCCATCGAGGCAACGGTACCGTTCGGCGCCATGAGGTTTCGGGCATCCGACGTCGCCGCGGCCACCCGCGGGGTGCTCGAAGGCCCCGACGTCGAGCTCGACGGGGCCTCCTTCGACACCCGCACGCTGCGTCCGGGTCAGCTGTTCGTGCCGATCGTCGCGGCCCGCGACGGCCACGAGTTCATCGGCGCCGCGGTGGCCGCCGGCGCCGCGGCGACGCTGGCGTCCCGGGCGGTGACGGCGACGATCTCGACGGTGACCGTCGCTGACACCGGCGCCGCGCTGATGGACCTCGCCCGATGGGGACGCAGCCGGCTGGCGGCGACCGTCGTCGGCATCACCGGCAGCGTCGGCAAGACCAGCACCAAGGACCTCATCCGTGCCGCCGTCGCCCCGGGCAGACGGGTGATCGCCAACGAGCGCAGCTTCAACAACGAGCAGGGCCTGCCCGTCACGGTCCTCGGGGCGCCCGATGACACCGAGATCCTCGTGCTGGAGATGGGCATGCGCGGCTTCGGCGAGATCCGCCGCCTGTGCGACATCGCCCGGCCGGCCGTCGGTGTCGTCACGGCGGTCGCCCCGTCGCACACCGAACGGGTCGGCGGCATCGACGGCGTCGCCCGGGCCAAAGCCGAGCTCGTCGAGGCGCTCCCGCCGTCCGGCACGGCGATCCTCAATGCCGACGACCAGCGCGTCGTGGCGATGGCGGCGCAGACGGCTGCGGCCACCGTGACGTTCGGCCGCGCCGGAGCTGCCGACGTGCGCATCGACGACCTCCGCGTCGACGCCCTCGCCCGGCCGCGGTTCACGGCGCACACGCCGTGGGGGACCGTCCCGGTCGCCCTCGGTGTCAGCGGCGAGCACATGGCAGTCAACGCCGCGGCCGCCCTCGCCGTCGCCGGCGTGCTCGGTGTCGATCTCGCCATGGCCGCCGATGCCCTCGGTCGAGCGGAGCTCTCCGCCATGCGGATGCAGCTCGTGCGGGCGGCGACCGGCGGGCTGGTGATCAACGACGCGTACAACGCCAACCCGACGTCGATGGCCGCGGCGCTCGAGGCGCTGGCGGCCGTCGAGGCGGACCGGCGCGTCGCGGTCCTCGGGCTGATGGCCGAGCTGGACGACCCCGTTCCGGCCCACCGGGCGATCGCCGCTCGGGCGAGCGAGCTGGGCATCGAGCTGATCGCCATCGACACCGACCGCTACGGCATCGCCCCGATCACCGGAGGGGACGTCGTGAGGCAGCTGGGGCACGTCGGGCCCGGCCTCGCCGTGCTCGTCAAGGCCAGTCGCGCCGCCGGGCTGGAGGGCGTCGCGGCGGAGCTGGCCGGCCGCTGAGGCCGGATCAGTCGGCCGCCACGCCTCGGCCACCGATCGGTCCCCGGTCGGTGCGGCTGCGCGCCGTGCCGGGTGTGAGGAACTCGCCGGCCGGCAGCCGCCGCAGATCGCACCAGCGGGCCAGCACGACGGCGACGGCCGCGCCGAGGCCGAGCACCCAGCGGGCACCGATGGCGTCGATGATCGGGCCGAAGATCAGGTTGCCGATGGGGATCGAGCCGCCGAAGGCCATGAACCACAAGGGCATCACGAGGGCCCGCTCGGTGTCGGCGAGGTTCTCCTGGAAGATCGTGATCAGCGACGTCGCCGTCAGGAAGTAGGCGAGGCCGAGCACGAAGGCCACGGGGTACGCCGGCCCGGGCGTGCGGACGACGCTGAAGGCGGCGAGGCTGACGGCGAACAGCAGCATCCCGTCGACGACGAGCCGCCGTCGGTCGACGTAGGCGAGCACGGTGCCCACCGCCAGCGCACCCAGGCAGGCGCCGACGCCCCACGTCGTGTACAGCAGCTTGTAGCCGGCACTGTCGACGTCGATGCCGAAGTTGCGACGGGCGACCGACGGGAACAGGCCGACATACGTGAGGCAGACGACGGAGAACACGCACATCGTGACGAGGCAGCGGCCGAGGACGGCGCGGCCCTTGGCGATGTTGATCCCCGTCAGCAGTCGCCGCCAGCCCTCCTCCGGATGGTGACCGCGCACGTCCGGGATGCGCACGAGCACGATCGCGGCGATGAGGAACAGGTACGTCCCGGCGTTGACGAGGAACAGCTGGGCCGTCGTCGCGCCGCCCAGCGCCAACACGGCCGCCAGCGCCGGCCCGAGCACCCGGCTGGCGTTGATCATCACGGAGTTCAGGCTGACGGCCCCGGCGAGGTCGGCCCGATCGACGAGCAACGGCACGCTGGCCTGGAACGCCGGGGCGTTGAGGGCGTTGCCGATCCCGATCAGCAGCGAGGCGACGAAGAGCGTCCACAACGGCGCCTGCGTGGCGACGAGCGCGGCGAGGACGATGCTGAAGGTCAGCTGCACCGATTGCATCGCCACCAGGAAGGGCCGGCGGGGGAACCGGTCGGCCAGCACGCCGGCGGGGATGGACAGCAGCAGCAACGGTCCGAGCTGCGTGAACACGAGCAGACCGACCAGAGCCGCCGAGCCGGTCCGGTGCTCGATGTAGGCCGGAAGGGTGAAGTTCTGCATCCACGTGCCGATGTTGGAGGCGAACAGCCCGAGCCAGATCAGCCGGAAATCGCGGTAGGCGAGGGCCGCGCGGGCGGTGCCGGGACGGTGTCCGTGGCGGCGGGTGCGGGTGGGTGCTGACATCGAATTGACCGACCAGTCAAGTTACCGCCGCCTCGGGACGCGACCCAGATCGGAGGCCGAAGGAGGACTGGTACCGTCGGTCCCATGCCCATGGACGCCGGCACCAACAAGCTCTCGATGGCCGAACTGACGAGGACCGCGGCCGAGAGATACGGCGACGCCGCGGCGGCGCGTTTCCTGCGCGACGGCGAGTGGGCCGAGCTGACCTTCAACGAGCTGTGGGACCGGGTGCGCCACCTCGCCCTCGGCTTGATCGAGCTCGATGTCGGTGTCGGCGACCGGGTGGCCATCCTCGCCAATACGCGCCTCGAGTTCATGCTCGCCGACCTGGCGGCGTCGACGACCGGGGCCATCGTCGTGCCGGTGTACCCGTCGAACTCGCCGGTCGAGTGCGAGTGGGTCGTCGGCAACTCCGGCGCCCGGGTCATCATCTGCGAGAACGCCGCCCAGGTCGCCAAGATCGACCAGGTCCGCGCCGGGCTCCCCGAGCTCGAGCACACGGTCATCATCGACGGCGAGGCGTCCGGCGCCATGTCGATGGACGACGTGGCGGCGCGGGGCGCTGCGGGCGACGTCGAGGAGCTCGAACGGCGGGCGGCCGCGGTCGGTTCCGACGACGCCTGCCTGATCATCTACACGTCGGGGACGACCGGCCGCCCGAAGGGCGTCGTGCTGACCAACAAAGGGTTCGCCGCCGGACGGCGCTCGGCCGTGGAGATGGACCTGTTCGGCCAGGGCGATGTGGTCTACCTGTATCTGCCGCTGGCCCACGTCTTCGCCCAGCTGATCATGGCCGACTGCGTCGAAGTCGGCGCGGCGATCGGCTTCTGGGGCGGCGACACGACGCAGATCGTCGGCGAGCTCGGCGTGGTGAAGCCGACGGTGCTGCCATCGGTGCCGCGGATCTTCGAGAAGGTCTACAGCGTGGCGATGAGCATGGTGCCGGCAGGTGGCGAGGACGATGCGGCCAACGCCATCGCCCTCGGCCTGCGGGTGCGCCAGGCCCGAGCCCGTGGCGAACAGGTCTCGGCCGAGGACGAGGCGGCCTTCGAGAAGGTCGACAGCGAGATGTTCGCCCTCGTCCGCAGCATCTTCGGGGGGCGGATCAAGCTGGCCATCTCCGGCGCCGCGCCGATCGCCCCGGAGATCCTCGAGTTCTTCTACGCCGCCGGCGTCCCCGTGTTCGAAGGCTGGGGGATGACGGAGACGACGTCCATCGGGACGCTCAACCTGCCCGACGCCTTCAAGTTCGGGACGATCGGTCGCCCGGTCTCCGGCGCCGACGTGCGCATCGCCGAGGACGGCGAGATCGAGATGGCCGGCGAGATGATCATGCGCGAGTACTGGCGCAACCCCGACGCCACCGCCGACGTGATGACCGACGACGGCTACCTGCGTACCGGCGACCTGGGGGCCATCGACGACGATGGCTACGTGACCATCACCGGGCGCAAGAAGGACATCATCATCACCGCCGGCGGCAAGAACCTGACCCCGGCCAACCTGGAGGGCGATCTCCGGCGCTCACGGTGGATCTCCCAGGCGGTGATGTTCGGCGACCGCAAGCCCTACCCGGTGGCGATCGTCACGCTCGACGCAGAGCAAGTGGTGCCCTGGGCCGAGGCCAACGGCCTGCCGACGGACCTCGCCGAGCTCGCCGGGCACGAGCAGGTGCGGGCGATGATCCAGGCCGAGCTCGACGATGCCAACGCCCACTACGCGTCGGTCGAGCAGATCAAGAAGTTCACCATCCTGCCCCGCGACTTCACCCTCGAGGACGGCGAGCTGACCCCGTCGCTGAAGCTCAAGCGCAACGTCATCTACGACAACTACGCCGACCGGTTCGAGGACCTCTACGCGCGGTAGTCGTCAGCCGGCGAGCAGTTCGGCGTAGCTCGAGAGCGCGCTCGACGGGCCGCTGACCACGAACGTGGTGATGCACGTGTCCCGCCAGGCGCTCAGCTCGTCGCGGATCTTCTGTGGCGGACCGACGAGGGCGACGTCCTCGACCATGGCCAACGGGATGGCCGCGGCGGCGTCGTCCTTGCGCCCGGCGAGGTACAGCTCCTGGACCTTCGTGGCGACGTCCTCGTACCCCATGCGGGCGAACACCTCGAAGTGGAAGTTGGCGCCGCGGGCGCCCATCCCGCCGGCGTAGAGGGCGAGGAACGGGCGCACCGCGTCGGCGCAACGCTCGGCGTCGTCACCGGGCACGATCATCAGGTTCGAGACGACCTCGAAGCGTTCCGCCTTGCCGGCTTCGCCGCTGGCCGCGAAGCCCTCGGCGAGGCACCGGCGGTAGAAGTCGTTCTCCTTGGGGGCGAAGAACAGCGGCAGCCAGCCGTCGCCGATCTCGCCGGCGAGGGCGACGTTCTTCGGCCCCTCGGCGGCGATGAAGATCGGGATGTCGGTGCGCAGCGGGTGGACGGTCGACTTGAGGGCCTTGCCGAGCCCCAGCCCGCCCTGCAGCGGGAGGTCGTAGAACTCGCCGTGGTGCTCGACGGGCTCGCCGCGGGCGGCGATGCGCCGGATGACGTCGACGTATTCGCGGGTGCGGGCCAGCGGGCGGGGATACGGCTGCCCGTACCAGCCCTCGACGACCTGCGGGCCGGAGGCGCCGAGGCCGAGGATGAACCGCCCGCCGGAGAGGTGGTCGAGCGTGATGGCGGCCATCGCCGTGGCGGCCGGGGTGCGGGCGGACAGCTGGATGATGCCGGTCCCGAGGCGGATGCGCTCGGTGTGGGCGCCCCACCAGGCGAGCGGCGTGAGGGCGTCGGAGCCGTAGGCCTCCGCCGTCCACACGGAGTCGAACCCGAGTCGTTCGGCTTCCTGGATCGCCTCCAGCGCTCCACGCGGCGGCCCCGCCGACCAGTAGCCCGTGCTGTAGCCAAGCTTGATCTGCGTCATCCCCCGACGGTACGCGGCGCCGCGGTACCGTCGCGACCGTGAGTGACCTCCCGCCGCCGAGCGCCCCGCCGCCGTCCGAGCCACCCGCGAGATAGCGGATATCCCGGTGGGCGCCGTGCCCGAGCGCCTCGGCGGCCCGTACTACAGCCGAGGGCTCGTGATCCTGCTGACGATCGTCACCTTGGGGATCTGGGGCGCGCTGTGGACGTACCGCACGAACGAGGACCTCAAGCGCTACAACGGCGACGGCCTCGGCGGCGTGCTCGGCGTCGTCCTGTACCTGCTGCTCAGCATCGTGCTGATGTTCACGATCCCCAACGAGATCAAGAACTCCTACGAGCGGGACGGGCGCCAGAGCCCGGTCTCGGCCATCTGGGGACTGTGGTTCCTGCTGCCGCTCATCGGGAACATCATCTGGTACCTCAAGGTTCAAAGGGTGCTGAACGAGTTCTGGTTGAGCAAGGGGGCGCAGCCCGGCTGATCCTGCTGGGACCCTTGTGCCGGGGTGCTGCGCCGATCGAAGATGGGGAACATCGGAGCCTGGAGGGACGAATGAACGTCGCAGCGATCCTGTCGGCCAAGGGCAACACCGTCGAGGTGGTCGGGCCTGACGCTCCGGTCACCGTCGCCGTGCACCGCATGGCCACGCGCAACATCGGCTCGCTCGTCGTGGTCGGGCCGGACGACCAACTCGTGGGCGTCGTGGGCGAGCGCGACATCGTGCGCGCCGTGGAACACCATCAGGCGAGGTTCCAGGAGCTGCGGGTCCGCGACATCGTCAACTCGAGCGTCGCCACGTGCACCGTGACCGACGACCTCGCCGAGGTGATGCGCCGGATGACCGCCACTCGCTCGCGGCACATGCCGGTGCTGGAGGGCGCGCAGGTCGTCGGCCTCATCAGCATCGGCGACGTCGTCAAGCACCGCCTGGGCGAGCTCGAGCTCGAGACCCACGTCCTCCGCGACGTCTACCTCTCGCGCAGCTGACCGCCTCCCCGAGTCGTCGGGGCGTCGTCGGAGTCAGAGGGTGGGGGTGAAGGTGACGGGGAGGTGGTCGGGGCCGAAGATGCCGACGGTGTTGGGCTTCCAGGTGACGGGGCCGTCGAGGGCGAGGTCGGGCAGGCGGCGGGCCAGCAGCGGGAACGCCTCCTGCAGCTCGGCCCGGGCCAGGGCGGCGCCGAGGCAGTAGTGGATGCCCGAGCCGAACGTCAGCTGCGGCTGCCCGGCCGGCTCGCGGGTGATGTCGAACCGCCCGGGGTCGCTGAACACCGTCCCGTCGAAGTTCGCCGTGGCCATCGACGGCGCGATGAACGTCCCGGCCGGGAAGAGGACGCCCCGGTACTCGATGTCCTCGCTGGCGAAGCGCCCGGTCCCGCGCACGGCGCCGAAGTAGCGCATCGTCTCCTCCACGGCGCGTGGCGCCAGCTCCGGCTGCTCGGCCAGGAGCCGCCACTGGTCGGGGTGCTCGGCGAACAGGGCGACGCCGCACCCCAGCTGGTTGCGCGTCGTGTCGGTGCCGGCGACGATGACCGCCTCGACCATCATCACCAGTTCCTCCGTCGACAGCTTGTCGCCGGACTCCTCGGCGGTGATCAGGTCGGTGAGGAGGTCCTCGGCGGGCTTCGAGCGCCGCGACGCGATCAGTCCCCGGGTGTAGTCGTCGAGCTCGTCCTGGGCGGCGACGATCGTCGGCAGGTCCTCCTGGAGGTTGCCGTTGAAGATCCGCAGCACGTCTGTGGCCCACCGGCTGAACTGCTTCCAGTCCTCCTTCGGGGCCCCGAGCAGCTCGCAGATGATCGGGATCGGGTACGGCTCGCAGATGTCGACCGCAACATCGGCCCGGCCGTGCGGGGCGACGGCGTCGACGAGCTCACCGACGACCTCACGCATGAACGGCCGCAGCCGGTCGGCGGCACGCGGCGAGAACGCCTTGCCGACCAGCCGCCGCAGCCTCGTGTGCTCGTCGCCCTCGGCCGAGAGGATCGACGTGCGTCGCCGCTGGAGGTACTTCGGGTCGGTGATCCCCTGCATCTCCATGATCCGCGAGGTGGCGCTGTGCCAGCGCTTGTCGCGCAACATCGCCACGACGTCGTCGTAGCGCAGGATCGAGAACCCGAACAGGTTGCGAGCGATCCAACTCTGCTGCGCCGTCTCCCGCAGCAGCGCCGCGTTCGCGTCCCGGTCCGCCGTCTCGTCGAGCTCGACCGCCGGGATGTCGAGATCGGACGCTGAGATGATGGTCGCCCCCATGTCGTCCGACCCTAATGGCTAGGCGTCTCCAGCGGCTTCGGCGAACGCCACCAGCGGGTCGACGTGCTCGACATCCAGGAACTCGGCCACCGGGCCGTTGGTGACCCGGCCGCCGACGGTGTTGACGCCGAGGGCGATCGCCGGATCACGCTGCGCGGCGACCCCCGCCCCGTGCACGGCGACGTCCTGGATGTACGGCAGCGTGGCGTTGGTCAGGGCGTAGGTGCTCGTGTTCGGGACCGCTCCCGGCATGTTGCCGACGGCGTAGTGGATCACGCCGTGCTGTTCGTACACCGGATCGTCGTGGGTCGTCTCGCGGATCGTCTCGATGCAGCCACCCTGGTCGACGGCGACGTCGACGATCACGGCCCGCGGCCGCATCGCCTTGACGAGGTCTTCGCTGACGACGACCGGGGCCCGCCCACCGGCGACGAGCACGGCGCCGATCACGAGGTCGGCGTCGGCGACGCTGCGCTCGATCGCTCCCCGGTTCGAGGCCAGCGTCATGATCCGGCCGCGATGGATCTGGTCGACCCAGCGCAACCGGTCGAGGTTCTTGTCGATCAGGACGACCTCGGCCTCCATGCCGGCCGCGATCCACGCCGCGTTCCAGCCGACGTTGCCCGCCCCGAGCACGACGACCTTCGCCGGGCGCACGCCAGGTGCCCCGCCCATCAGCACGCCGCGGCCGCCGTTGTGCCGCTCCAGGAAGTGGGCACCCTGCTGCGGCGCCAACCGCCCGGCGACTTCGCTCATCGGGGCGAGCAGCGGCAGGGCGCCGCTCTCCAGCTGCACCGTCTCGTAGGCCAGGGCCGTGGTCCGGGCGGCGACGAGCGCCTTGGCGACGTCGGGATAGGCGGCGAGGTGCAGATAGGTGAACAGCGTGAGGTCCTCGCGCAGAAACGGGAACTCCTCCTCCTTGGGCTCCTTGACCTTGACGACCATCTGCTGGGCCCAGGCATCCGCCGCCGTGGGGACGATCTCGGCGCCGGCGGCGACGAAGGCGGCGTCGCTGATCGAGGCGCCCTCACCCGCCCCGGCCTCCACGCACACGGCGATGCCGTGGCGCTCCAGCTCGCGGACGCCGTCAGGCGTCATCGCCACGCGATGCTCCGCCGTCTTGATCTCCTTGGGCACACCGACGGTCCTGATCGCTGCAGACATGACCCGATCGTAGGTGGAGCGAGGAACCTCAACGCTCCGGCGTCGTGATACAAACGCTCCATGAAGGCCTTCTCCAACTTCGTCAAGGGCAAGCAGGTGGAAGCGGCCGACGGACGTACGACGCCGGTCGTCAACCCGGTGACTGGGGAGCAGTACGGCGAGGCTGTCCTGTCGGGACCGGAAGACGTCGACGCGGCGATGCAGGCCGCCGCGGAGGCGTTCGAGACGTGGCGCGACACCACGCCGGCGGAGCGATCGCTGGCACTGTTCCGCATCGCCGACGCGGTCGAGGCCCGGGCCGAGGAGCTGATCGCCGTGGAGGTCGAGAACACCGGCAAGCCGGTGGCGCTGACCCGCTCCGAGGAGATCCCCCCGATGGTCGACCAGCTGCGCTTCTTCGCCACGGCGGCCCGCCATCTCGAGGGCAAGGCGGCGGCCGAGTACATGGCCGGGCACACCTCCTTCGTGCGGCGTGAGCCGATCGGCGTCTGCGCCCAGGTCGCCCCGTGGAACTACCCGATGATGATGGCGGTCTGGAAGTTCGCCCCGGCGATCGCCGCCGGGAACGCCGTCGTCCTCAAGCCGAGCGACACGACCCCGGCGAGCACCACGCTGCTCGCCGAGATCGCCGCCGAGTTCCTGCCGCCAGGCGTGTTCAACGTGATCTGCGGCGACCGCGACACCGGGCGGGCGATGGTCGACCACGCCGTGCCGGCGATGGTCTCGATCACCGGCTCGGTGCGCGCCGGCATGGAGGTCGCCGGGACGGCCGCCCGGGACCTCAAGCGGGTGCACCTCGAGCTCGGCGGCAAGGCGCCGGTGATCGTCTTCGACGATGCCGACGTCGATGCGGCGGTGGAGGGCATCTCGGTCGCCGGGTACTTCAACGCCGGCCAGGACTGCACCGCGGCGACCCGCGTGCTCGCCGGTCCGCGCGTGTACGGCGACTTCACCGCCGCCCTCGCCGAGGCCGCCAAGGCGACCAAGACCGGGCCGCCCGACGACGACGTGCTGTTCGGGCCGGTCAACAACCCGAGCCAGCTCGAGCGCGTCAGCGGCTTCGTCGAGCGGACCCCCGACCACGCCAGCGTCCTCGCCGGCGGCGGGCGCCAGGGCGACACCGGGTTCTTCTACCAGCCGACAGTCATCGCCGACCTGCGCCAGGACGACGAGATGGTCCAGGACGAGATCTTCGGTCCGGTCATCACGGTGCAGCGGTTCGGCGAGGAGGACGAGGCAGTGCGCTGGGCGAACGGCGTCCAGTACGGCCTCGCCTCGAGCGTCTGGACGAAGGACTTCGGCCGGGCGATGCGGATGGCCAAGCGCCTGGACTTCGGGTGCGTCTGGATCAACACCCACATCCCACTCGTCGCCGAGATGCCCCACGGTGGGTTCAAGCGATCCGGCTACGGCAAGGACCTGTCGCAGTACGGCTTCGAGGACTACACGCGCATCAAGCACGTCATGGCGAACATCGACAGCTGACCGCGATCAGCCCTCGTCCGGCGTCGCACCGAGACGGGCGATGGCCTCGGCGTTGTTCGCTGCGCCGAGGGTGAGGCGCGCCGCGCCGAGGCGGCGATGGGCGGTGCGCAGCGACATGCCGAGCTGACGAGCGGCCTCGCCGGCCGTCCGACCCCGGGCGAGCAGCTCCAGCAACGCCCGCTGGTCGCGATCGAGCGCCGGCGCCGCGGTGACGCGCACCTCGGCGATCCGGCGCAGGGCGTCGAGGAATGCCGCTTCATCGGGCAGATCCAGCCGGATCGCCGCGTCGGCGCCGCGCACGACGACGCGGAGGAGCTCCGCCGCGGTCGTGTCCGAGTCGACGACTGCGCCAACGGTCGTGCCCGTCAGGGCGTACGGTTCCGCTTCCACCTGCTCGATGGCGACGACGCCGGGGCTCCCGCGGGGATCGCGCCGCACGATCTGCACCACCGGTCGTGTCATGGGGCGTCGCCGGTGACCATCGACGCGGCCTGCATCCGCGTCTGCGCGCCGAGCTTGAGGCGAGCCGAGTTGACATGGGTGACGACGGTGCTCTCGCCAACCTCCAGCGCCACGGCGATCTGGCGAGTCGTCCGTCCGGCGGCGACGAGCTCGAGGACCTCCACCTCGCGCCGGGTCAGCAGCGCCCGTCGGGTGGCGCGGGCGAGCTCGTGGCACGACTCCCGCGCCGCCCTGATGATCGGATCCAGCCGCCAGCGCTCGGCCTGCGCCGCGGCCGCCGCGTACCGCCGTGCGGCGCCGTCGGTGTCGCCGGCCTCTCGTGCCAGGCGACCGGCGGTGTGCTGGGCGCGGGCGCCGAAGCGGACGAAGCCGCGCTCGATCCACCGCGCCGCCGCGTCGTCGAAACCGGCGATCGCGTCGGCGGCTTCGCCCCGCTTCCACGAGTCGTGCGCTGCTCGCTCGACGTCGACCACGTCGACGGACGGCATCATCGAGGCATTGAAGGTGGGGATCGCCACCTCGTCCGGGTCGTCGATCAGGAGGTGGATGGCGGCGCTTGCGGCGAAGGCGTTCATCCCGAAGAAGCCACGCCTGCAGGTGGCCAGCTCGTCGAGAGCGGCGGCGAGGGCCGAACGGTCCGACGTCGCCCACGCCAGCTCGGCGGCGCCGACGCACAGCAGGGAGCGGTCCTCGTCGTTGCGGACGAAGCGGCGACCGGCTTCGAGGACGTCCCTCGCACCGCCGGCGTCACCGCGATCGATGAGCCCGATCGACAGGACGAGGTCGACCTGGGCCCGATTGCGGAACAGCGGGTCTTCGACGAGCAGTCGGCGAGCCCGGCCGACCAACTCGTCCGGTGCGGTACCGCTGCCGAACATGTGCACCAGGTAGGCGCCGAGGAAGTGGTGGTTCAGGCGGCGCAGGCCGAGCCGTTCGGTGACGGCGAGCATCTCCTCTTCCCGCTCGATCGCCTTCTGGAGCGGTCCGTAGAGGCCGTAGCAGCTGACGAGCCAGTACATCGCGGCCAGCCCCTGCTCGACGTCGCCATCCTCACGGGCGATCTCCGCCGCGGCCAGGTAGTGCTCCTCCCAGCCCGGCCGGCCGTTGTGGGCCAGGGTCAACCCGAGGAGGTTGCGCGCCTTGGCGCGGTCCGTGCAGGCGGCGCTGGCCGCGGCCCAGGCCCGCTCGGCGTCGTCGATGACCGTCGGGTCACCGAGCCTCGTGCGGGCCCGTTGGGTGGCCAGCTCCACGAGCAGCCGGGTCTCGATGGGCTCGCCGGTGCCCTCGACGAGCGTCAGGGCCTCGACGCACAGGCGGTCAGCGCGAGCCTCGTCCCCGGTCAACCAGGCGGCCTGCGACCGGTACCAACCCGCTTCCGCCCGGGTCACCGCGTCGGCATCGGCCAGTTCAGCCACGACGGCCTCGGCCTCCGCCGGCTGGTTGACGGCGATGAGCGCGGCCGCGGCGTCGAGTCGCAACCGCGCGCCTGCCGTCGGGCCGCGGGCCTCCACGGCGAGGGCGAGCAGCTGGGCCCGCTCGGCCGGCGAACCCGTCGTTGCGGCGCGCTCGGCGCACTCCGCGGCTGCCTCCTCGTCACCCGCCGCTGCCAGGTGGCGGGCTGCGTCGGCGTCGTCGCACACGACGGCGAGGCGCCGATGGAGGCGCCTCCTGGTCTCGCCGTCGACCAGCTCGATGATCGCGTCGGCGAGGAGGGCGTGGGCCAGCATCACCCCCTCGTCACCCTCGACGACGAGGGTGCCGGCGTCGGCCACGCCGGCGCCACCGGCGGCGGCGAGCAGCGGGCGGGGGAGCGGCGACCGGTGCAGGGCGACGAGGGCCAACTGCTCGACCGTGACGCTGGGGAGCGCCGCGACCCTCGAGCGCACCGCGTCGAGCAGCGTCGGCGAGACGACGTCGTCGGCGACGAGCTGATCGAGCAGCAGAGGATTGCCGCCGGCCAGCTCGACGAGCCTCGACCGCGACGCCGGGTCGAGGTGCGGGTGCAGCTGCCCCGCCAGGTCGGCGGCGGCGCCGTCGTCGAGCGGGGGCACCTCGAGCAGCGCCACGGCCGGGTCACGCTCGAGGCCCAAGGCGGACCGGCTGGTCACGACGAGCGGGACACGACCGACGATCAGCGCCAGCACGTCGAGCGTGCCGCTGTCGGCCCAGTGCGCGTCCTCGACGACCAGCGTGCGAGCGTTCAGCTCGGAGGCGACGTCGGCCGCCACGTCGACCGGTGGGCCGGCGAAGGGTCGGGTCAGGGCGTGGGAGAGCGGATGGTACGGGAGGTCGGCGAGCGGCTCGAGGGATTGCCCGAGGACGAACGGCGAGGCGCGCAGCGAGCGGCGCACGATCGTGGACTTGCCGATGCCCGCAGGACCGCGCACGACCACCGTCGTGCCCATCCCCAGCAGCTCCCGTAGGCGCCTGGGCAGACCGTCCCTCCGCCCCACACCAGGAACGGTACCCAGGTTGGCACGAATTGGGGAGGCGATGTCCCTCACCACGTCCGTACAGTCACGGGCGCGGGCGGCGGGGACCCATGAGGGAGTGGGTCGAGTGGGGCCGCGGGATCGATCACGATCACCGGCCCAGCCCGCTGGTGGCTGTCGAGCCGCTGGCACCGGCCGGTGGGGCCGGTGCCAGCGGCGAGGCTCGTTTCGACGTTGTCCGACGTCAGGCGGCGAGGACCTCGGCGGCGTCGTCGCGCAGCGCGGCGATCGCCCGGTTGACCAGGCGGCGGGCAGCCTCGGCCGTGATGCCGAGCTGTTGGCCGACTTGGCGGAAGCTCTGCCGCTCGCCATCGAGGAACCCGAACCGGGCCTCGATGGCGTACCGGGCGCGGCTGTCGAGCGTGCCCAGCAGGTTGTCGAGGAGCTCGACATCGACGCCGGACATGAGCTCGTCCTCCGGGGACGCCTGGTCGTCGGCCATCAGATCGCCGAGGGTGGCATCGCCGTCGTCACCGACCGTCTTGTCGAGTGACGCCGTCGACGTCAGGAGGTGCAGCTCGGCGTTCCCCGAGTCGAGCGCCTCGATCTCCCCGCCGGCTTGGCGCAACGCCGACCGCAGCGCGGCCGCCCGGTCACCAGGGATGCGGATCAGGCTGCCCTTCTGGTCCAGCGCCCGACCGATGGCCTGGCGGATCCAGAAGGTCGCATAGGTGGAGAACTTGAAGCCACGACGCCAGTCGAACTTGTCGACCGCGTGCTCGAGGCCGAGATTGCCCTCTTGGATGAGGTCGCCCAGGTCCATGCCCTGGGGGAGGGGGTAGCGGCGGGCGATGCTGACCACGAGCCGCAGGTTGGAGCGGATGAAACGATCCTTGGCCCTGGCACCGGCGGCGACGGCGCGCCGCAGTTCGGCGCCACGCTCGCCGGCGTCGAGCCGCTCGGCCGCGGCGCGGCCGTGCTCGATGGCGCGAGCCAACTCCTTCTCCTCGTCAGCGTCGAGGAGCGGCACCTTGCCGATCTCGTTGAGGTACATACCGATGGAATCACTCATTGCAGGAAGGTGCAACGCGCCGGCGGGCCGGAATAATCCCTCCGCAATCGGTCCGCCGCCGACCATCCCGCGATCCGATCTACGATCCCGTCAGAGATGGGGAGGGACCTGTGAGTTCGATGGGCGATTCCGCGCCGGCGCGCGACGATGACGACGTCATCGTCCTCGACGGTGTGCGCAAGGAGTTCGGCACGTTCGTGGCCGTCGACCGGGCCGACTTCGCCATCCGGCGCGGCGAGTTCTTCTCCTTGCTCGGACCGTCGGGGTGCGGCAAGACCACGCTGCTGAAGATGATCGCCGGCTTCGAGCGGCCGACGAGTGGGCGTGTCATGCTCGAAGGCGTCGACGTGTCCGACGTCCCGCCGCACAAGCGCAACGTCAACACGGTGTTCCAGCAGTACGCCCTCTTCCCCCACATGTCGGTGTTCGACAACGTCGCCTTCGGCTTGCGGGCCAAGAAGGTCGAATCCGCCGAGGTTCGGCGGCGGGCAATGGAGATGCTCGACGTCGTGCGCCTGGCCGAGTTCGCGGCCCGCCGTCCGGCGCAGCTCTCCGGCGGCCAGCAGCAGCGTGTCGCCCTGGCCAGGGCGCTGGTCAACCTGCCCAGCGCGCTGCTGCTGGACGAGCCGCTGGCCGCCCTCGACCTCAAGTTGCGCGAGGCGATGCAGATCGAGCTCAAGCGGATCCAGCGGGAGATCGGGATCACGTTCATCTTCGTCACCCACGACCAGGGTGAGGCGTTGACGATGAGCGACCGCATGGCCGTGATGAGCCGCGGCCTCGTCGAGCAGATCGGCACGCCGGAGGAGATCTACGCCGCGCCGGCGAGCATCTTCGTCGCCGGGTTCATCGGCTCTGCCAACCTCCTGCCCGGCACGCTCGACGTCGCCGGCAACGGCGGGGCCCGGGTCCGCCTGGACAGCGGCCTGCTCGTCGACGTGGCCCAGCCGACCGAGGCCGCGGCCGGCGACCCGGTGACGGTGATGCTGCGCCCGGAGCGCCTCGACGTCGTCCCCGCCGCCGCCGCCGACGGGCGCAGCGTGACCGGCGTGGTGAGGCACGTGATCTACCAGGGCTCCGGCCTGCGGTTGATCGTCGACCTCACCGACGGCACCGAGGTCGTGGCCAACGTCGACACCGACGGCGAGGTGCCTGCCCTGCGCCCTGGCGAGCAGATCGCGCTTGCGCTGGGCGCCGGACGCGCCGTACCTCCTGCGCGGTCGCTCGGCCGTGGTGGGTTCGACGACGACCGACGTCGACGAGGTCCAGGCATCCCTCGACGGCACCGAGCTGGCCACGCCTGGGCCGGACCGCTGCCGACCGCGCCGCCCGATCGCCGCCTCGGGCGGCGGGCGCTCATCGTCGGGGGCGCCGTCGCCGGCGCGGCGGTCGTTGTCGGCGGCGTGCTCGCCCTCACCGGCGACGGCGGCGGTGACGCGGCCGGCGATGGTGGTGGCGAGGGTGCGGTGTCGGCACGGGCGACTCCGACGTGCGCATCCTCAACTGGCAGGCGTACATCGACCCCAGCGAGGACGGAGCAGTGGGCACCGTCGACCGGTTCACCGAAGAAACCGGGATCGCCACCACCTACAACGAGGACTTCAACGACAACAACGAGGTCTACAACCGGGTGCTCGCGCCGGTGCTCGGCACCGGCGGGGTCATCGACTACGACATCATCTGCCCGACCAACTGGATGGCGGCCCGGCTGAAGAACCTCGGCTGGGTCGAGCAACTCCCGCTCGACCGCATCCCCAACCGGGTCAACCTGGAGGATCGGTTCCTCAACCAGGCGTGGGACTACGGGGCCGCGTTCCACCTGCCCTGGCAGGCCGGCATCACGGGCATGGCCTACAACCCGGCGCTCACCGGCCGGGAGCTGCGCAGCATCATGGACCTGTTCGACCCGGAGTTCCGCGGCCGGGTGGCGATGCTGTCGGAGATGCGCGACACCGTCGGACTGGTCATGCTCGGCCTCGGTCACGACCCGGCCGTCGTCGACGAGGAGGGCGCCTTCGAGGCCCTCGACCGCATCGAGGAGGCGACCAATAACGGCCAGATCAGGGCCTTCACCGGCAACGAGTACCTGCGCAGCCTGGAGAGCGGCGACTTCGTGGCCTGCATCGCCTGGTCGGGCGACATCGTCCAGCTGAATTACACGCGCCCGGACATCCAGTTCGTGATCCCCGACGAGGGCGGGATGAGCTGGTACGACACGATGGTGATCCCCAAGGGGGCGCCGAACGCCTTCGCCGCCGCCGACTGGATGAACTTCGTCTACGACCCCGTGCAGGCCGCCCAGCTGACGGCATGGGTGCAGTTCATCTCGCCGGTGAAGGGCGTCCGCGAGGAGCTGATCAAGATGGGTGGCGACGCCGCGGCGCTGGCCGACAGCCCGATCCTCTTTCCGAGCGAGGAGGACGCCGCCCGACTCAACGTCTACGCCGATCTGCCCGACGCCATCGACGTCGCCGTGACCGAGCGCTTCCTGGGGATCACGGGGGGCTGAACGGTGGCCGCCGCGGACACCGGTGCCGACCGCAGCCTGCGCGCTCATCGGCGCGTTCCCTACATGCTGCTGATCCCAGGGATGCTGTTCACGTTCGTGTTCTTCGTCGTCCCGCTGATCACGCTGCTCAAGATCTCGCTGTCGACGAAGCCGGACCGTCTCCTGCCGGACTACGAGTTCTCGTGGGCGTGGGACAACTTCGGGACCGCCTTCGACGACTTCGGCGAGCAGCTGCTGCGCTCGTTCACCTACGCCGCCATCGCCACGGTCCTGTGCCTGCTGATCGCCTACCCGATCGCCTACTTCATCGCCTTCAAGGCCGGGCGGTACCGCATCGTCCTGCTCGGGCTGGTCATGGTGCCGTTCTTCACCAGCTTCCTGCTGCGCACGATCGCCTGGCAGTCGTTGCTCAACGACGGCGGGCCGGTGCTCGGCGTGCTCGAAAGGATTCGCCTCGACGGCGTTCTCGACCAGATCGGCCTCCTCGACGACGGGCGGCTGCTCAACACGCAGGTCGCCGTCATCGGCGGGCTGACCTACAACTTCCTGCCGTTCATGCTGTTGCCGATCTACGTCAGCCTGGAGAAGATCGACGCCCGTTTGGTCGATGCCTCGGCCGACTTGTACTCGCCGTTCGTCAGGTCGTTCCGCAAAGTGATCCTGCCGCTGTCGCTGCCCGGTATTTTCGCCGGCACCCTGCTGACGTTCATCCCGGCCACCGGAGACTTCATCAACGCCGAGCTGCTCGGGAATCCCAACACCTCGGTCATCGGCAACGTCGTGCAGACCCAGTTCCTGGAGCGCAACGACTACCCCACGGCGGCGGCGATCAGCTTCGTGCTGATGGCGATCATCACGCTGATGGTGCTGCTCTATGCGAAGTTCCTCGGCACGGAGGACCTGGCGTGAGGCGCCGGCACTGGGGCACGTACGCGCTCTACGTCGTCACCTTCCTCGGCTTCGCCTATCTGTTCATCCCCCTGATCACGATCGCCCTGTTCAGCTTCAACGACCCCGGCGACAACCGCTTCAACACCGAGTGGAACGCCTTCACGCTGGATCACTGGAAGGATCCCTTCGCCGCCAGTGACTACACCGACGCCTTCGTCGTGTCGTTGCGCGTCGCCTTCGTCGGCTGCACGATCGCCACCGTGCTGGGAACCCTCATCGCCCTGGCGCTCGCCCGCTACCGCATCCTCGGCGGCACCATGCTCAACATCCTGCTGATCCTCCCGCTGACGACGCCGGAGATCGTCTTCGGTGCCTCGCTGTTCACGCTGTTCTTCAACCAGGGGGTCGAGCGCGGGTTCTGGACGATCGTCATCGCCCACACGATGTTCTGCCTGTCGTTCGTCGCCCTGACCGTGAAGGCGCGCCTCCGCGGCCTCGACTGGTCGCTCGAGGACGCCGCCGCCGACCTCGGCTCCCCGCCGCTGCGGACGTTCCGCACGATCACCTTCCCGTTGATCCTCCCAGGGGTGGTGGCCGCCTTCCTGCTCTCCCTGGCGCTGTCGATCGACGACTACATCATCACGTCGTTCATCGCCGGCAGCGTCTCGACGTTCCCACGCGAGATCTTCGATTCGGCCAAGGTCGAGATCCCGCCGCAGGTCCACGTGCTGGCGACCATGATCATGGTGATCGCCATCGCCATCCTCGTGCTCGGCACGCTGGCGGGCAACCGCCGCCGGGATCGCGTCGCCTGACACGCGCTAGCCTCGCCCTGACCATGCCGAGACCCGAGGCTCCGAGAATCGCCCTCGCTCCGGAGGGCGCCCCGTCGTGGATGGCCGAGGCGATCAGCGACGGTGGGGGCCACCTCGTGGGCTTGGCGGGGGCCGAAGCGATCGTCTGGGCCGACCCCCGGAATCCCGCCGCCCTGGTCGCCGCGTTGGATGACGCGCCGCACGCCCGGTGGGTGCAGTTGCCCTTCGCCGGGATCGAGAACTTCGTCCACCTCGTCGACCACGACCGTGAGTGGACGTGCGGCAAGGGCGTGTACGCCGAACCGGTGGCGGAGCTGGCGCTGACGCTGGCGCTGGCCGGCATGCGCGGCCTCGGGACCTACGCTCGGGCCGACTCGTGGACAGCGCCGCAGGGACGCAACCTGCTCGGCGGCCGGGTGACCATCCTCGGCGGAGGCGGCATCACGCAGTCCCTGGTCCGCCTCCTGCAGCCGTTCGACTGCCACATCACCGTCGTGCGGCGCACCGCCAATCACCTCGACGGCGTCGACGACGTGCTCGAAGCGGACCGCTACGCCGACGCCCTGCCGGGCGCCGATCTCGTCGTCCTGGCCCTCGCCCTGACGCCGGAGACCGACGGCATCATCGCCGCCGACGAGCTGTCGTTGATGGAGTCGCACGCCTGGCTCGTCAACGTGGCCCGGGGCCGCCACGTCGTCACCGACGACCTCGTCGACGCCCTGCGTGACGGCGCGATCGGCGGCGCCGGTCTCGACGTGACCGACCCGGAGCCGCTGCCTGCCCTCCACCCGCTGTGGTCGATGCCGAACTGCATCATCACGCCGCACGTCGGCAACACCCCGGAGATGGCCATCCCACTGCTCGCCGAGCGGATCACCGCCAACGTGCGGCGCTTCGCATCCGACGAGGAGCTGCTCGGACCGGTCGACGTCGACGCCGGGTACTGACCGGTGGCCTCGCTCGACGCCGCCGGACTCATCGGTCTGCTGGCCGACGACGATCGGCGACTCGTGGTCGCCGCCCTGACGCTCGGGGCCACCGGCCTCGACACCGTCGTCGCCGCAACCGGCCTGCCGCCCGAGCGCGCCAGCCGCGCCCTCGGCCGGCTCGTCGACGCCGGGCTGGTGATCAGTGGCAGTGACGGCACCCTGATCGTGCTCGGCGCGGTGTTCCAACGGGCGGCGCGTGCCGCCCTGTCGCGCCCGCCACGCGACGAGCACGCGGACGAGCCGGGCGAGCGCCGCAAGGTCCTCGACGCCTTCGTCGTCGACGGCCGCATCACGTCGATCCCGGCGGCCCGCGGCAAGCGGCTCGTCGTGCTCGATTGGTTGGCGCAGGACTTCGAACCGGGAGTGCGCTACGACGAGCGCGAGGTCAACGCGATCATCCAACGCCGCCATGACGACGCCGCGACGCTGCGCCGGTACCTCGTCGACGAGCACCTGCTCGACCGGGCCGCCGGCGTGTACTGGCGCATCGGCGGCACGGTCCGCTGACGGTGGCCGGTAGCCACTACGACACGCTCGGCGTGCGGCCCGACGCCTCGGCGCGGGAGATCCGCGACGCCTACCGGCGCCTTGCCCGCATCCACCACCCCGACCACGGTGACGCCGATGCCGGGGCGATGGCGGCGCTCAACGAGGCCTACCGGGTGCTCGGCGAACCGTCGCGGCGGGCCGTGTACGACGCCGCGTTGCGGGGGAGCGCAACGTCCTTCCGGCCGGTCCCGACGCCGGGCACCGGCGATCCCGCGCTCCGCCCCGTCGACACGACGCCGGCGCGCTACCCCTGGAAGCTCGTCATCGGGATGGCCGCGATCGGGATCACGATCGTGCTCGTCGGGGCGGCGCTGTACGAGCCGGCCGGGCCGGAGCGGCCCGACAACCTGCTCGGTCCCGGGTCGTGCGTCACGATCGAAGGCAACGGCGACGCCCGTGAGGTCACGTGCGGTGGGGAGGACGACCTCGTCGTCGCGGTGCTCATCCCCCTCGACGGCCGGTGCCCCGACCGCACGGTGGGCCACCGCGACCGCCAGGGCCGCGGCCTGGCGTGCATCGCCCCGGTACGGTGACCGCCGGTGTCCCAGTCGCCGCCGCCTCCGCCGCCGCCGCCGCAGTCGGGCCCGCCGCCGCCGCCGCCGTACTGGCCGAGCGCACCTTCCATCCCGGCCGGCCGGGCACCACGTGAGGCGACGCCGGGGCTGGCGACCGCTGCGCTGGTGTGCGGCATCGTCGGACTCGTTGTGTTCGTCCTCTTCGTGCCGTCCGTGGTGGCGCTCGTGCTCGGCCTGGTCGCGGTCTCCCGCGCCAAGCACGCCGGCGGGCCGCACACGGGGCTCGGGCGAGCCCGGGCCGGGTGGATCATGGGCGCCGTCGGCGTGGCCGGATTCGTCGCCCTGATGGTCGGTGCGGCACTCACGGACGGCTTCGCCAGCGATGACGTCTCCGTCGAGCGGCTCGACGTCGGTGACTGCGTCGATCTGGCGGAGATCTCCGGGCCGTCCGACGTCGTCGATCGCCTACCCCGTCGTGACTGCGACGAGCCGCACGACGCCGAGGTGTACCTCATCGACGACGTCGCGGTCGACAGCGACGAGTACCCCGGAGACGCCTCCCTGACCGCCGCGATCGAGGAACAGTGCACGGGCCGAGCGTTCGAGGACTACACCGGCGGGACGTTCGCCGACAGCAGTCTCGACTACTTCTTCCTGTACCCGACGGAGGAATCGTGGGACGCCGGCGATCGGGGCTTCGTGTGCATGGCCGTCAGTGTTGACGGCTCGCCCATCGACCATTCGGTCAGGGGCAGCGGCGAGTGACCCTGGTATCCTGCGGCTCCCGTAGGGCGTTTAGCTCAGTTGGTTAGAGCGCCACGTTCACACCGTGGAGGTCGTGGGTTCGAGTCCCGCATCGCCCACCCCAAAAGTCCTGGTCAGAGCGCACTGTGGAGCCTGACTGGTCGACGGTCCGCTTGATCGGCCGTGGGACGCGTGGGACGATTTCCAGTGGTGGCGATCGAAAAGCTCCCCTCCGGCAAGTTCCGCGGTGTCGTCCGCCATGGCGGCAGGAAGGGACAACGAGGGCCGTCGGGTCCCGTTCGGAGGCGGCGATGCTCGAAGCGCAGCTCAGGCTCAGCATGGGCGCCTCGCCAGGCGTACGAAGCGTGTCCGTGGCCGAGTTGCTCAGAGCGCAACTCGATCACGGCGACTACTCGCCAACCACCTACGTGGACATACAGGGGATCATCGAGCGCCTTCCGGACAGCTTCAAGACTCGATCCGTGCCTGATGTGACGCCATTCGTGCTCGACGGCCTGTACCAGCAGCTCGCGCACGATGGCTGGTCGGTGTTTCGTATCCGTCGAGTGCACGAGATCGTGGGAGCAAGCTACAGAAAGCGGGCGATTCCCTTTCGTTGGGCAGTCAGCAACCCGGCACGCGATGTTCGCCCACCAGCGTTGCCGACCGCCGAGATCAGGCCTCCGACCACTGAAGAGGTTCAACGTTTGCTCGCCGCGGCGAGCGGGCCGCTTCGGGTCTTCCTACGACTCGCGGCGAACACGGGTGCCCGACGAGGTGAGGTGCTCGCGATCCAATGGCGCGACGTCGACTTGGATGAGGGACGAATCGTGATCCGCCGCTCAGTTGTGCACACACCGACAAGTGGACTTGTGACCAGAGAAACCAAGACCGGCCGCAAGGGTCACCGAACCATCGGGATCGGTCGGAGCGTTGTGGCCGACCTCGCGACACACAGGGAGGAGCAGGCCGCCCAAGCATCCGAACAGCTCTTGCCAGCGCCCTGGTGGGTCTTCTCACACGACGGCGGTGTCAGCCCCTGGCGCCCCGACTTCGTGACCCTCAAGTTCAATCGTCTCCGCAAGTCCCAGGGCTTGGACCACGTCCGACTCCACGATCTGCGCCATTTTGTCGCAACGTCGATGTTGTCTGACGGTGTGCCTCTGGCAACCGTGTCCAGGCGGCTCGGACACGCTCGGAGCAGCACGACGCTCGATCGGTACAGCCATTGGATGCCGGCAGTCGATGCAGATGCAGCTGACCGTCTTGATGCGCGGCTCACGTAGCGACGGTGGCTTGCTCCGCCTGCTCGACGGCTGCAATAGAGAAGACCCACCGCCCGGCGCCCGGGATGATCGGCCGGACCGGCGAGGTTCCGTTGCGAACTGCACGCTTGAGCGACTCCGGATGAATGCCCCAGCGAAGCGCCAACTCCTCGGTGCTGAGCGTCAACCGCTCGCCGTACCCGGTCGGACTCACGGGCCCGTCGTGTCGCGATGCACTGAGGGCTTCAACCGATGCTGATCGGCGGGCGGCCACCGGCCGGCCCGCTGTCTCGGATCGCGAGGTCAGCTCTCGCGTCATGGTCACAGCCTCTCCCCGTGACGTCACGGACCACTACCGACGTGATACGTGCTGGGCTTGGACATCTGGCGTCTGCCCGCGTGATGGGACCACCCCGCGTCAATCTGATGGTCGGGGGTGTCAGTGTCGGCATCGTGATGATCTCCGGGTCGGCGGTGTCGCAGAAGGCCGGGCGGGATGGACGCCGAGACCGGTAGGTAGCCTGAGCCTCCGCGAGTCGACGCCGTGACCACCCCGTGACGCGTGCCGCTGTGTCGACGCCGAGCAGCGCGGCAAGCTTGCCGGCATGGACCTGCTGGTCCGCCTCCAGAGCCTCCGCCTCGTGACGCACGGCGGCGAGCCGGGCGCCGGCGGTGAAGAACGCGCCCGTGGCGTCCTGCTGTGCGTCGTGGTTTGCTCGTAGCAGGTCGCGGGCGGCGACGAGCTCGGTCGGTTCGGTTCGGCGGCGCATCTGGACCTCCCGACGTCGATGACGGTGCTCCACAACCGGACATCGACCCTCGCCGACCCGAAATGGCGCGAAAGTAGTTCGACCGACCCCCGAAGGCCGCCCGAACGTCCCCGAACCCGACTCGAGCGATAAGCCCAAACGCCTCTACGGACTCGACCGCTGCTACAAACCCGTCGCGTTGCCGGACCGACCCTTGAGCACCCGACGCCCAGAATGTCGGCGGCCATGACACTGCCCACAGGCGGCCACGATCCACTCGAACGGGCGTCCCCGGCAGCGCGTCGTCTACGCCCGAGCAGGACCCTCTGATCGGTCCGACCACTTCGGGCGTGTACTAGAACACGGACGTGATCATCGAGCCCGCGTTGCTGCTCGGGCGCGTGGCGGCGACATTGAGGGCCGAGATTGCTCCGGCTGTCGGTGACGACGTCGCCCGCACGCAGGCCTTCATGGCGTCGGTGATCCTCGCCAAGCTGTCGGGCGAACTCGGCGCAGTTGATGCCGATGCACAGGCCGCGGCGGTGGCGCACGGTAGAGCCGCTCGGGAGGTGCGAGCCGCGGCCGGCGAGGTACCGCCCCCGCTCGCGGCCGCATTGGACGCGCTCGAATTCGATGCATCAACGGCCCGGTGGAACGAGCTGGTCGCTGAGGTGTACGCGTGCCGCGCGGCCCTTGGCGAGCAACGGTTCGAACGGGCGCTCGGTGTTGTGCGCGAGGCGCTGCGGGAGCGGCTGGATCGAGTCCTGCGGTACGCGCGATGACCGACGAGCCGATCGAAGGCCGCATCAGGCGGTATCTGGGCGAACGGTTCGGTGCCCGGGTCGAGTTGCACGAGGTGCGGCGCATCGCCGTCGGCTGGTCACACGAGACGTGGCTGT
The DNA here is from genome assembly GCA_963776995.1 of uncultured Acidimicrobiia bacterium. Taxonomy (GTDB): domain Bacteria; phylum Actinomycetota; class Acidimicrobiia; order Acidimicrobiales; family Ilumatobacteraceae; genus JALZMG01. The sequence continues at coordinate 26,162 of CAVZPA010000020.1, read as the reverse complement.
TCGACGCATCGTGGACCATCGACGGTGACGTCCGCCGGCAGGGCTTCTGCTTGCGGCGCGATCCGGGCAACGCGCTGCTCCGCGAGATGTCGGACCTCGGGACCCAGTACACGGTGCTCCGTGCGCTCGAAGTGACGCCGGTGCCGGCGCCCAAGGCCTACTTCTACGAGCGCGACCCGACGGTGCTCGGGGCACCGTTCCTCGTCATGGAGAAGGTGCCGGGCGTGTGTCCGAGTCCGTGGGGGCGCGACGGCCAGGCCTTCTACCGGGCCGCCGCTGAGCGCGGCGTGCTACCCGGAAGTTTCACGGATGCGCTCGTCGCGATCCACTGCGCCGACTGGCGCGCCGCCGGTCTCGAGGTGCTCGGCGTGCCGGCGCCTGGCGAGGACTTCGTCCGGCGCGAGCTTGCCAAGTGGCGGACGCTGATCGACGCGTCCGGTGTCGAGCCGGACCCGGTGCTGATCGACGCGTTGTGCTGGTTGGACGCCAACGTTCCGAGCACTGACCACCATGTGCTCGTTCACGGCGCCTACCGCACGGGGAACCTGCTGATCGACGAAGATCGCGTCTCGGCCGTCCTCGACTGGGAGACCGAAGTGATCGGCGATCCGATGTACGACGTCGCCTACGTGCTCTCGGCGCTGAACCGGGAGGGTACGGATCTGCTGTCGAACGTCGTACCGGAGGCCGAGTTCCGACGGCGGTACGAGGCCGGCACCGGGTTCCGCATCGACGACGAGCGGTGTGCCTACTACGAGGTGCTGTACGCCGTGCGGTCGGCGGCGTTCTGGATGAGCGCCACCGGGCTCTTCGTCGATGGCCGCAACGACGACCTCCGCCTGGCGCGCACGGCGTGGTCGATCCCGGTCGTCCTCGACAACGCCGCGAAGGCGCTGGGGTACTGACGTGGCGCCGACGTTCACGGCAGACGACGACGGGTTCCACCGGCTCAGTGACCGATGGTGGGAGACCGAGACCTGCTGGTTCTCGTTCCACGTTCCCGAGCGCCGCCTCGGTGGTTGGCTGTACACGCTGGTGCGGCCGAACATCGGGACGGTCGCTGGAGGAGCCTGGGTGTGGGACGACTCGGCGGAGCTGCCCTGGGAGGTCCTCTACAGCACGAACTTCTCTGCGCTCCAGCTGCCACCCGGTACGGACCTGCGCGACGTGGAGCTCCCGACGGGCGTGCGCATCAAGGTCGTCGAGCCGACGCGGTGCTACGACCTCGGCTACGACGATCCCGGCCGCCTGGAGCTCAGCCTGCGCTTCACCGGCGTGATGCCGCCGGAGCCCCTCGCCGCGGTGGGGTCGACGTTCGGGTCGGCGCGCCACTTCGATCAGCTCGGGCGGATCACGGGCACCGTCACGATGTACGGCGAGCAGTTCGACGTCGACTGCCTGGCGATGCGGGACCGGACGTGGGGTCCCCGTCCGGAGCATCGGCCTCGGCAGGCGGCCTACGTGACCGGCGCAGTGTCGACCGACCATGCCTTCCTCGCCGTCACCAACACCGATGCCCACGGCGGCGACCCGGTCGCCTACGGATTCCTGCGACGCGAAGGGCGCACGGTCGCCCTTGTCGCGGGGGAGCGGGTCGTCGAACGCGACCCCGTGCGCGGGCACGTCCGGCGTGTCAGCGTGCATGCCACGGATGCGGACGGCCGGTCGATGCGCGCCGTCGGTGAGCCGGTGAGCCGGATCGTCGTCAACCGGCACTCCTTCATCGACATCAACAGCCTCGTCAGCTGGGACATCGATGGCGACGAGGGCTGGGGAGAGGACCAGGACATGTGGCCCGTGCACCGCTTCGCCGAGACGCGGCGGCAGCGGGCGTTCGCCTGACACCGGCGGCTCCGCACGATGATCGACCTGCGCCCATACGTCCACCCCGGTGACACGGTGGTGGTCGGGCAGGGCACCGGTGAGCCGCGGGCGTTGGTCGAGGCGCTCATCGAGCAACGCCACGCACTCGCACCGCTGCGAGTGTTCGTCGGTGGGTCCTACACCGGCCTGTTCCAGCCCGAGCACGCCGACGCGCTCTCGTTCGTCAGCTTCGGCGCCATCGGCAGGACCGCCACACTGGCCCACGCGGGTGTGCTCGACATCATGCCCGTGCACATCGGCACGCTGCCCGCGTTGATCCGCTCCGGGCGGCTCGCCGTCGATGTCGTGCTCGCCCAGGTCAGCCGCGCCGACCCCGGCGGCGACCGTTCCCTCGGTCTCGTCGCCGACTACCTGCCCGCGGCGATCGCCCGTGCTCGATGCCTGATCGCCGAGGTCAACCCCGCGGTGCCGTTCACCTTCGGGGACACCGTCGTCCCCACGGCGACGATCACGGCGACCGTCGACGACGACCGTCCACTCGTCGAGGTCGAGCGGCGACCGCCGCTCCCCGAGGACGAGCACATCGCCGACCACGTCGCCGGCATCGTTCCCGACGGTGCAACGATCCAGATCGGCATCGGCGGCACGCCCGAGGCCGTCCTGGCGCGACTGGCCGACCGGCGTTCGCTCGGCGTCCACTCCGGACTGCTCAGCGATGCGTTGGTCGACCTCATCGCGGCCGGCGCCGTCACGAACGCCCGCAAGGGCCGCGACGACGGCGTCAGCGTCGCTGGCGCACTGCTCGGCGGCGCCTCCCTCTACGCGTGGGCCGACCGCAACCGGTCGCTGGCGCTACGTTCGCTCGACCACACCCACGACCCGGTCGTGCTGGCCGGGCTGCACGCGCTGCACGCCATCAACTCGGCGATCGAGGTCGACCTCACCGGGCAGGTCAACGCCGAGGTGATCGGCGATCGCTACGTCGGCGCGGTCGGCGGGCACGGCGCGTTCACACGCGCCGCGTCGATGTCGTCCACCGGACGCTCGATCATCGCCCTCCCCGCGACGGCTGCGGGCGGCACCATCTCGCGCATCGTCGACCGGCTGCGATCTGCGACGGTTACGACGCCACGATCGGACGCCGACATCGTCGTCACCGAATACGGCGTCGCCGATCTGCGCGGTTGCTCGCTCCACGAGCGCCGCGAGCGGCTGCTCGCCGTCGCCGCACCCCACCTCCGCCACCAGCTCACCGCCGATGACGCCTGACTGCCAGCCATCCATTCGAGGAGCGATCGTGAACCTTCCCGACTTCGACGAGCTCCCGTACCTTCCAGGGCTGGACGTGCGTCACGCATGGGACGTGTTCGGCCCGGGCGACGTCCTCGGCTCGATCAACCTCATCACCCCTGATCGAGTCGCCGCGGCAGCCGCAGAGGTGATCGCCGGTGACATGTTCTCGTTGGACCTCCCATTGAACGAGCCGAACCCGCCGCTCTTCGGACGACGCGCCTACCAGCACCACGTCGTGGCGCTGAACCGCAACGAGATGGACGACCACGTCGACGACTTCCACCTCCAGGGCTCAACCCAATGGGACGCCCTCAACCACGTCCGCTGCCGTGAGCACGGCTATTGGGGCGGCCGCACCATGGACCCCACTGCCGGGTACAACGGGCTCGGCATCGAGCACTGGGCCGAGCACGGCATCGCCGGACGCGGCCTGTTGATCGACGTCGCCGGCTGGATGGAGACCCACGCACCGGGTTACCACCCATTGGCGCGCTACCCGATCTCGGTTCCGGAGCTCGACGCCACCGTCGCCGACCAACGGCTCGAACCCCGCCCGGGCGACATCTGGTGCGTTCGCACGGGATGGGCAAAGGCCTACCGTGAACTGTCGCCCGACGAGCGTGTCCGCTACGCAGACGAGCCCACGTTCTCGGGCTTGCGGGCGACCGAGGACGTCGCTCGCTACCTGTGGGACCGCCATCCGGCGGCGCTGTGCGCGGACAACCCGGCCGTCGAGGCGGTGCCGATCCTCCCTGCCGAGGGGTCGCTCCACCGTCGGCTCCTCCCAGCGCTCGGCTTGGCGCTCGGTGAGATGTTCGACTACGAGGCGCTCACCGCCGTCTGCCGCGTCGACAATCGGTGGACGTTCATGTTCGTCGCTGCACCGCTCCGCCTCCCCGGCGGTCTCGGCTCGCCCGGGAACGCCATCGCCATCCGCTGACCGGGAACGACCGGCCCCACGCCGACACGGCCGGCGCACACTGTGCAGCTCGATCACCTGCGGCCGGCGCCGACACCGCGTTGGCGAAGTTCCGCCGCGCGGCACGCAGAGGGATGCCCAGACGTGATCCTGCGCCAGAGTGCGGCAGCTGACTGACCACGTGCTCGGGAGTTCATGTCGCCCCTCGGCGACCGGGTACGTTCCTGCGGGCGGGGCGACGAGCCACGTCGCCATCGCCATGGCATTGAGGGGCAGCCCATGACGGCAGGCGATGTGCGGAGTCCCGATTGGTTGGCGCACCACGCGCGGTGCCGGCCGAACACGCCCGCGGTCATCGATCTCGGCACGAACCGACGCTTCACCTACGCCGAGCTCGACGACCGAGTCGAGCGCCTGGCGACAGTGCTGTCGGCGGACTTCGGTGTCGCCGCCGGCGACCGGGTCGCGATCTACAGCCAGAACACCACGAACATCTTCGAGGTGCAGTTCGCCTGTTGGAAGTTGGGGGCCGCGTTCGTCCCGCTGAACTGGCGGCTGGCACTGCCCGAGCTCGAGTTCATCACTCGGGATGTCATCCCCCGGCTTCTCTTCCACGAAGCGGCGCTCGACGAGATGGCGGTGAAGCTGGCCGACGCCGCGAGCATCGACCACCGCATCGCCTGGGACGGACCCTCGCCGGGCGCCGCTGACTACGAAGCGTTGCTGGCGTCCGTTGCTGGCATCGCCCGTCCCACGGTCACCAACCTGCACGACACGCTGGCCTGCATCTTGTACACCTCGGGCACCACCGGTCGCCCGAAGGGCGCGATGCTCACCCACGGGAACATGACCTGGAACACCATCAATGCCACCGCGCCGTTCGGCTTCTGCGCCGGCATGGTGAACCTGTCGGTCCTGCCCTTGTTCCACATCGGTGGCCTCAACGCCTTCGCCAACCCGGCGTTCCAGTACGGCGGTACCAGCCTGGTCATGAGGTCGTTCGATCCAGCCGGCACCCTCCAGGTGCTCGCCGATCCGGAGGCGGGGGTGACCCACTTCCTTGCCGTGCCCGCCAACTACCTGTTCATGAGCCAGGACCCAGCGTTCGAACATGCCACGTTCCCCTCGCTGGTCACCGCCGGCATCGGTGGGAGCGCGACGCCGATCGCGCTTCTCGAGACGTGGGCGGCCAAGGGCGTCATCCTGCAGCAGGGCTACGGGATGACCGAGAGCGCAGCGACGATCTCGGCGCAGTCGCGTCGAGGACGGCACCCGCACGATCGGCTCGGTCGGGACGCCACTGCTTCACCTCGAGTGCCGCGTCGTCGACCCGGACGGCTCTGACGTCGCGCCGGGCGGGGTGGGCGAGCTGTGGGTGCGAGGGCCCAACATCACGTCGGGGTACTGGAACCGCCCGGAGGCGAACGCCGAGGCGTTCACCGAGGACTGGTTTCACACCGGTGACGCTGTCCGCCAGGATGCGGACGGCACGCTGTACATCCTCGACCGATGGAAGGACATGTACATCTCGGGCGGCGAGAACGTCTATCCGGCCGAGGTCGAGAACGTGCTCTACCAGCTGTCCGACATCGCCGAAGCCGCGGTGGTCGGCGTCTCCGACGACCGCTGGGGCGAGGTGGGCAAGGCCGTTGTCGTGCTGAAGGCGGGCGCGACGCTCGGCCGCGACGAGATCACCGCCCACTGCGTGGCCAACCTCGCCAAGTACAAGGTGCCCAAATCTGTCGAGTTCGTCGACGTGCTTCCCCGCAACGCCAGCGGGAAGGTCCTCAAGCGCGAGCTTCGCGACCACTTCACGTCGACGACGTAACGCCGCACCCGAAGCTTCAAGCGAGGAGCTCCGACGACCTGGAGGAGCCAACGGACCCGACGGGTCCCTCCTGTGCTTCGAGATACCGAGATTGCCGGACCACGCCTTCACGTTCTGGCCCGACGACCTTCGCGTTCTCCCGCGAGGCCTCCAGGTGGATCAACCACGCCGACGTTCGATCTGGAGTTCCACGCGCGCCACAGGCGAGCTGCGCGGCGCGTGCCAGCAGAGCCGCCGACGCGGCGCGGCTCACGCGGCTTGTCGCGCGTTGTGCGGAAGGGCGGAGTTCAGACCTTGGCGCTCCACAACAGGACATCGACCCTCGCCGGCCCGAAATGGCGCGACAAAACTCGAACCAACCACAACCTCCGCTAACGACTCGAGCGACAAAGGAACGTCTCCACGGCGTCGACGGATCGGACCGAACCCGTCGAGTTCCCGAACCCGAACCCCAACGCCATACGCCAGACGCGCCAGCTGAGTCGCCGGCAGCTGAGCAGAGAGCGCATCACCTCCCGGCACTTCGGGGGCAATGGCCGGGCCCGCTCGACGACGAGTTCGTCACCGGGCGGCAGCCGCGGCGCGATAATCGGCGGGGCGAGACGAGGTTCGTGACCGAGGAGGGCAGCCCGTCCGCGGAGGTTGAGTGCGCGATCGAACTGATCCGAGCAGACAACCCGCCCGTCGTCTGGTCACGGCGCTCGCAGTCGGCGGCCTGATGGTGTCGTCGGCGTGCGGGAGCAGCGGGGCCGGCCTCGACGAAATCGTGCGCCCGACCGATGGTGAGCCGGCCGCCTCGACCGTGGCGGCAGTGGTCACCAGGTCAGACGGGTCACGCGCCGTCGGGCTGTACGGCAACGACGCCACGGGCACGCCGCTCACCGCCGACGTCTCGTTCCGGATCGGCAGCATCACCAAGTCGTTCACGGCGACCACCGTGATGATGCTCATCGAGGACGGACTGCTCGCCCTTGACGACGAGGTGACCGAGCACCTCGACAGCCCACTCGTCCCGGCGGGCGTGACGGTACGGCACTTGCTCCAGCACACCTCGGGTATCCCCGACTACGCCCGCGCCGTCGATGAGGTGGCGCGCAGCTGTCCAGCGTCGATCGACCCGCTCGCCCTCGTCGAGGGTCTCCCTCCGGACTTCGCGCCGGGCGAACGCCACGAGTACTCGAACACCAACTACTTGATCCTCGGGCAACTGCTCGAAGCCGTCGGCGGTCAGCCACCCGCCGCGGTGATACGCAAGCGGATCCTCGACCCGCTCGGGCTCGATCGCACCTATCTCGAGGGCTCCGAGCCCGGGCCCCCTCCTGTGCCGGCGGTGGCCGACTTCTACGACACCGGGCCCGGACCGATCGAGTGCGACACACCGGTGTGGCCCGACGACACCGCAGCCGGGATGATCTCCGACTTCGACGACCTCGACCGATTCTGGCGAGCCCTGTTCGCCGGCGAACTCGTCGACGCGGCGACGCTGAGCCAGATGCTCGACGCCAACGAGCAGGGCCACGGCCTCGGGGTGATCAGAGTCCCCCAACCACCCGTCCAGGACGTGACCCTCTACGGCAACGGCGGCAAAGTCGTCGGATACACCACCCACACGTACTACGAACCCTCGACGCAGACCATGATCATGCTCATGGCCCCCACCGGACGCGGCATCACGCTACGCCTGCTCGACGACGTGGTCCGCTGGGCCCTCGATTGACCGAGCCCGGACCGGCCGCCCTGACAGCACACGACCCATCCCCTACCGCCGGTTGATGCTTCACGGGATGAGCCGGCGACGGGTCAGCCAGTCCGTGATGGCGTCGAAGAAGGCTTCTGGCTCGTCGAGCCATGGGAAGTGGGCGCTGTTGTCCAACACGATGACCTCGGCGTCAGGAAGGCGTTGGGCTATCCTCTCTGCTTGCGGCCACGCCGTGAAGGCGTCGTGGCGCCCAGCGATGACCAGCGACGGCGTCCCCACGGCGGCCAGTCGGTCGACCGAGCTCCATGTCGCGAGCTCCTCGAAGCCGCGCCGCATGGCGACGACACTGAAGATCGTTTCCGCCATCGACGCAGTGAGCACCTCGGGCGGCGCGGTGTGTAGGTACGCCGGCACCAACTCGGCCATCGCGGCAGCGAGCTCCTCGTCGTTGGCGGGCATCGTGGTCAACAGCGCAGCAAACTTGTCGGGGATCGGCGGTCCCCCGGGCGCTGGTTGCTCTCCGGTGCCCAGCTGGCCCGGTGTCGTCGCCACGAGGATCAGCGCACGCACGGCCGTTGGGTGGCGTATGGCCAGCTCTTGGGCGATGAACCCGCCGAACGAGTGGCCGATCACGATCACCGGTTCGCCCGCACCGACCGATCCGGCGACGGCTGCGGCGTCGTCGGCCCATTGCGTCATGGTGAGCGTTGCCGGGTCAGGGCGGCTCGAGCGGCCGTTGCCGCGGTGATCGATGTAGACGAGGTGCAGCATCGTCGCCAGCGAGTCGAGGCCGCGGTACGGCTGCTGGTCGACACCGAGACCGCCGTGCAAGACGAGAGCGACGGGACCACTACCGATCTCCTGCATGAACAGCTGTGCACCATTGACGTCCAGCATCGTCACAACCCACCGCCCCTCTGTAAAGATCCATTCGCGCAGGTCCCAGTCCAACATGGTCGCACGCCTGCCACGGACGCGATCCCGCACCGCCGCCGCCGACGCGTGCGATGGACGGGCTCACCCAGCCGCCGATCGCCCCTCGGGTAGCGCGTCCGAATATCACGTCCACCAAGTCGCCGCTCCGCGTCACCAAACGCCGGCACTGCGGCACTACCGAGTGTTAGCGGCTGTCGTTCGGCCGCCGGCGCGTACGGACCAGGGACCGCGGATCGGCAGCTGTGGCGGCGACTGGCGGTCCGGCCGTGTCGGACGTGTCGTTACGTGCGAACGGCTTCCCATCGGCAGCCGACGTCGACGAATCCAATCCGTTCGTACCACCGCCGCGGCCAGTCGTCGGCGTCGCAAAGGAGCCAGATCACGTCGCAGCCAGCCGAACGCGCCCGCTGAATCGCATCACCGACGAGGGCCTCACCATGTCCCCGGCGACGAGCGGACGGTGCTGTCATCACTGCCTCGATGGCCGCCGTGGCGCCGTCGATCCGCAGCTGGGTTCCGGCCACTGGCACGCCGTCGTCGCCGAGCACGGCAAGGTCAACAATTCGGCAATGCGCGTTGGCGAAGGACTCGCGGCGAACGAGATCACCGACCGCGTCCTCGTCGATGTCGGGGTGCTCGCGGCGCCACATCGGCGCCCACAGATCGGCCATCACCTCCTGCGTGACAGCCACTACTCGTCCCGCCGGCACGGCCGGCTCGAACGCCGCGGCGCCCAACACTTGGATGCGAAGCTCTTTGACCTCCCAGCCAAGATCGGCCGGCGGCGGCCGGAATGTGACGATCCGGCGGTGCGCGAAGGCGGCCAGAACTCTGTCAGTCTCGGCCACGATGGTGGCCGCATCGACGTCGTCGTCGAGCCACACCGAGTTGTGCTCCCAGGAGGCCGGCACCCGCGGGTCGAGGCAGGCGACGCCGCCAATGACCGCCACGATGGCGGCGGAGCGCCGTTCGGCAAGACTCCGCTCGAAGGCCGCAGCCCGCGACAGAGGGTTACCGATCAGCGGAATCGAGGTGGGCGACGCAAACGCCCCGTCGGGCCCCGGTCGGTAGCGAAGCACGCTGGTGACGGCGGCGACCGGCAGCGGCCCGTACAGATGGGGGAACTGCGGCGACCCGTGGTTCGGCGAATCCCCCGGCTCCCAGCGCACCTCGTCGCGCAGACGCGCCGGGTCAACGACAAGCATGAGCAGGTCCTGGCGGCCGGCGAACAGACGCTGGGCCGGGAGAGCGACCTGGTCGAGACGTGACAGGTGGAGGAACCCGGCGGAGACCAAGGAGGCGTCGACCACGGTGCCAGCGTCGAGCGCCACGCGCCACTGCGCCGCGCCGACGAGGTGCACCAGCGGCTCGGCCGCCTCGGTCACGGCGAATCCGTGATCGCGGAAGAAGCGTCAGCCATCAGCACGCCTCCAGGCTGGCCGATCCCCGGCTGTCGGACGCGCACCGAGCGAATGCTCGGCGCCAACTCGACGCTCGAGCCGGTGAGGATCACATGACGACGCCACACCGCGTCGGACGGCTCGCGGTCATCGATGCCGAACAGAGCAGAACGTCGTCCGGCCGGTGTCCCCTAACAACGTCTCATGATCGCGGTCGGCCGCGTCCTGGATCGCCGGCTATGGGCGCGACGTTGGCCCGGCTGACCCGTTCGACCTGTGCTCGACCGCTGTGGCCGGCGCACTGTTCGTTATGGCGGTGAGACGCTCCATCGATGTCGACATGCGGCGACCGCGGAGCAGTCATCCGCGTCCGATCGATCCTCGCTGAGCGCAGAGCCTGCCTGCCGGCGGGCAGCCCGTCGGCGTCGACTTCCCCGATTCACCGGGTGATCGTCACCCAGCGTGACCTTCGGGTTGGCTCCGCGAGCGGGTTCGAGACCGGGCGCGAGAGCATCCCTAGTCGGTTTCGTCGGGGTCGAGGTGGAGTTGTCCGTTCGATCGCTGTTCGAGTGCTTGCCGTAGGTGATCGCGGCTGGTGAAGCCGATGGCGGATGTCGCCTCGTCGATGAGCGATGCGTCACCATTGCTCGATCTGAGCTCGGCGGTGATGCAGCCGCCGGTGAACACGGTGTGCCAGCTCGTCGGCGGTCCGGCCTGGCCGGGTGCGGTCCGTTCGTAGCGTCGAGTACCCGGCTGCTCCGGCGGTACCGGGATCGCGCCGGTGGTGTCGCAGGTCGCGGTGAGTCGAATCACGAGCGCCGGCTTGCCGACGCGGTCGTGGTCGAGGGTCAGCTTGGACCACCCGTTCCTGACGTTGGCGGCACCGAACGACCAACCTTCTGGCAGTGCTCGCACACACGGGACCAGGGAGGCGGATGGCACTGATTGGGCCTCCAGCCACAGCGGTTCCAGTTGGTCGCAATCGAGGCGGTTGACGGCGAGCGGTGTGGTGGTGTTGTCGTTGTTGACGAGCACGGCCCGGAACGAGACGGCGAGCAGTACCGCCACCGGCACCATCAGCAGTAGCAGGCCGACTCGGCGGGCGCTCCACCGTTGGATCCCGATCGGCCGCGGCCGCGCCGGCAGCAGGTTGACGAATTCGGCGTGGAGATCCCGGCCTTGGTCGCGGAGCATCCTGCGCAACTGCGACGGCAGGGCAAGGCCGCGGGCGGCGGCGAACGCTTCGCTGATCTCGGCGACGGTGAAGTGGCGTCGCGCCCGCTCGTAGACGAGTTGCGGACCGGAACGCAGCGCCAGGCAGAGCATCATGTTGGCGAGGTCGACGGCTTGGCGCCATGGGCTCGGGCGGGCCTGGACGAACGCCACGTCGATCAGCACCATGTGGCCGTCGCGGACGAGCAGGTTGGCCGGTTTGATGTCGCGGTGGGCCAGGCCGGCGTCCCACAGCTTGCGGATGAGCAAGAGGCCGTCGTCGATGATGCGGTCGTCGATCTCGGCCTCGCCGAGCTCGGTTGCGTCGGTGATGAACTCGGTGACGAGCAGGTATTCCCGCTCGGGGCTGAGCTCGACGAAGCCGTACGGCCGGGGCGTGGGCAGCCCGGCGAGGTGCAGCTTGTGCAGGGCGTAGTCCTCTTGCTGGACAAGCCGTCGGACGGTGTGGAACGGCTTCTCGTCCTCCAGCCGGCCATACAGCAGTTCCCGCCCGAGCTTGTACCAGCGGTCAGCGCGCAGGTGGCTGCGGGCGTAGAGCTTGGCGAACAGCCAGCCGTCCGGGTCGCCTTCGACCTTGATGCGCAGCGGCGTCGAACCCGCCGAGCCGGCCAGACCGAACGGTTCGACCTCCTCGACGATCAACCCGAGTTGGTCCTCCAGCGCCCGACGGATCGCCTGGCCGCGGGCGCCGCCGACATCCAGGTGGGCGGCGCGCCGGCGACGGTAGGTGACCGGGAAGGCGTCGTTCGGGGTGAACCAGCGGAATCCGAGCAACGGGATCGTCACCCCGATCACGACCCCGACGATCACATCGGAGGGCGCGTCCACTCCGAGGTGCATGCGAGCGACGGCCACCAGGGCCAGCACTGCCGCCGCCGACCACTTCCCCGCCTGACGCCAGCGGCCCTCGGGCACCAACCCGTACAGGATCCCCACGAGCGTGACGGCGAGGGCGGCCATCTGCTCGGACGGCAATGCCCACGCGTACCAGTCCGTTCGAAACTCCACCCCGAACGGCCGCGGCCGACGCAAGCTCGGTCCCAGGACGTACTGGATGATCAGCCCCTGCAACGTCCACGAGATCACCACCACGAGCAGGTGCCGCAACCGTCTCGTGATCAACAGCGCCAACAGGAGGCCCCACAGAAGGACGCTGATCGTCACCCACGCAGCCGGCGCCGCCAGCACTTCCATCGTCGCCGTCACGCCCGGCCCGTCGAGACCGGCGATCCATCCGACAACCGCATCATCCACCGCCGTGACTGGGACGGCGGCACGACGCAGGCCGCCGCCGAAGACCACCACGGACAACACCATCAGCACCACGGACGCGGCCAGCCAGCCGACCCCGGTGATGTGCAGAGGATGCGGCAACGGAGGAGGCCGCCCGGACGGACGCCGACGCCGGGAGTGGCGCGTCGCTTTCTGGGGACCGAACGGCGCCACCGCGGCAGCAGCGGCCAGTGGACCGGCGCTGTCCATGCCGTCTCGCGATCCGGGCTGCAGCCCGCTCGCCGACGCCACCCTGGCGACGGTCACGAGCTGCGAACCTTGAGACTCCCGAAGAGGGTGAATCCACGCACCCGGATCTGCGCCGCCGACTCGGCCTCGTCGGACCCATCGACGGCAACCTTCTTGCTGCCGAACAACGTGAACCCGCCGACGTCGACCAGCGCGCCGTCGGGCACCAGCACCTCGATGTTCCCGAACGGGGCGATCGCGTTGATGACGAGTCCGCCGACCGGGATCGAGGCGTGCCTGAGGTCGAGGTCGATGTCGCCGAACAACGCGAACGGCGACGTCGTAGGCCGAGGCGGCCAGGACCCGGTCCGTGTGATGTCACCGAAGATGCTGACGATCCAGCGCCGACCGGTTGACTCCCGTGACGGTGGTTGTCCCGGTGATTCCCGGGGCAGCTGTTCATCGGCAGTGCGGACGACGTCATGGTCACTCATCGCGGTTCCTTCCTCTTGCGGGCGCGCCACCAGCGTGAGCTGTCGCGGGTTCACACACATCGGTCACCTGACCGAGATGTGAGCCGAGATCGGTCGGCTGACCGATGCGCCCGACCTCGGCCGGGGGCACGATCCGGTCGTGGAGATCACCATCCGGCTGGACGGGATCGATCCGCCGATGGGCCGGGTCAGCCTCGCTGGGGGCGTGGAGGTGGAGTTCGTGGGCTGGCTCGGACTCCTCCGGGTGCTGTCGGAGTTGCTGGAGTCACCGAGCGGGGAGCTGCCCGGCGGGCGGCGTCGCGGACGACGGTGTGGTCGGTGGTCGTCTACTGGCAGTTTGCGGTTTGGTGGAACACGTCGAGCCTGGGGGTGCCGTTGGCGTCGAAGACGGTGTTGCCGTTCTCGTGGAAGCTGAAGGTGGAGCCGTCGGCGTTGGTGCCGCGGCCGTTGAGACTGAAGGCGGTCTGAGCCTTCCCCGTGGCCCCGCCCTCTTCCAGGAGCAACCCGTTGCCGCCGAACCACGTCGTGAACCGGCCGGTGGCGTCGGGTGATCCGTCTGCGGGTAGCAGGTCGGCGGAGAACGTCCCTCGCAGGGTGCCGGTGAAGTGGACGGTGCCGTCGGCGAACGCGGCGAAGTGGATGACGCCGCTCTCGACGAGGGTGAGCTCCGCTGGCTGCCCGGTACAGGGATGAACGTCGATGTCGGTGCTGGTTTCGTTGACGATGTGTTGGGTGAAGTTGTCGACCGGCGGTCCCTGGGCGGCGGCCGGTACGGCCACCAAGACGACTCCGCCGACGGCCGCAACGGTGGTTGCCAGTAGCTGTCGTCGCATCGTGCCTCCTTGAGATGGTTGTTCGAGTGGCGACGCCGGTCCCACCGGGGTGGTGGCGTCCCCATGACGGCAGTGTCGGCCGTCGGCCTTGCAGGAACCTGGTCGCGTTTCTTGCAGGAGGAGTCGAGGCGAGAATTCAGCTGCCGAGCTGCGCCAGCTTGGCCTGCACACCGTCGAGGCCGAGTTGGCTGGTGGTCGTTTGCGCCTCGGCCAGCAGCGACCCGGCCCGCTCGACGTCACCGGGCTGGCGCCGGGTGAGCAGCATCCGGGCATGGTCCACTTGCGTCCTCGCGACGAGCGGAGGTGCTCCGAGGCGCCGGTTGAGGTCCTCGGCCGCGCAGAAATGGCGTTCCGCCTCCGTCCAACGTTCCAGCACGGTGGCGAGGAGCCCGAGCGTGCGGGCCAGTGCGCCAATGCACACGACGCCGCGTCCGACCACGACGGTTCGGTGGGCGTAGGGCAGCAGCAGCCGACGCAACGTCGCTGCCCGGTCGGCGTCGTCCAACAGCGCGCACGTCTCGCCGTTGGTCACCATCACGGCGGTCCAGGTGTGGTCGAAGCGACAGTCGGCAAAGTCGTGGGCGGCGACGGTGTCGAACTGACTGCGAGCGTCGTCGAGGCGTCCGGTCTCGGCGTAGACCATTGCCAGCGCCGCTCGCCAGCCGGCGAAATCCTCGTCGCGTTGCAGGTACGCGGGTGAGCTGCGGTTCGATCTCACCGAGCCGGCCCTGGAACCAGCGCAGCTGGAAGATCAGGGTGCCGAAGGCCTGCGCGTAGTGGTAGCCGGCGGCCCCCGCGAGTTGCAGCGCTTCGTTGGCCAGCCGCTCGCCATCGTCCAGCCGGCCGGACATGATCGCCCGCATCGCGTGATGCTGCACCGAAAGCAGCCGTAGCAGTGGCTGGCGAAGCGGGCCGATGTGGGCCTCGCACGCGACCATCGCCGCATCCGCGGCGCCGACATCGCCGAGCTCGAGGTGATCGGCGACGGGCAGGTAGCGACCGGTGATCTCGAGCTCGAGATCACCGTTGCGCGCCGCTACTTCCACCACCTCGCCGACGACGGCGAAGCGCTGCTCGACGTCAGCGGGTTCCTGGAGGACGGTGTGCCGGCTCGTCAACGCGTGCCCGAGCGCCTCGTCGGCGCCCAGACGCCTGGCCATGTCGACTGCGGCCTGGCTCAACGCGAGCGCCCGGTCCCGTTCGCCACGGAAATGCAGACCGACGGCGAGTCGTCCCAACACACGCGATCGGATCACGCTGTCTTCGGGGTCGAGACCGTGGAGCGCCTTCTCGAGGAGCTCGACGGGCACCTCGTCGGGCTCGGGCAGGATCGACAGGAGGCCGCGGGCGGTGGCCAGCGCGGCATGCGCCAGCCGCTGGTGGTCGCCGATCAGCCGCGCCTGCTCGGCCGCCGCATCGATCGCCTGGCGGGCCCCCGGCACGTCACCCGCCCGGCCGCGGGCATCGGCCAGGCCGAGCCACAGGTCGCAGCGCACGTCGCCGCTGTCGATGACACCGTCGGTGGCATCCAGGCCGCGCGTGAACAAGGACGTCGCCTCCTCGTGGGCGAGTCGGCCGAGCGCGGCCGCACCGGCCCGAGCGGCGTATCGGGCTGCGATGCCCGGCTCCAGCCCGCTCGTCAGGAAGTGGTGGGCGAGCGCGCCGAGGTGATCATCGAGCCGACTGGCTCGCAACGCCCGGATCGCCACCCCGACGGCGCGGTGGAGATGAGCTCGCCGCGTCGCGCTGAGCCCGCCGTACAGCGCCTCGCGGGTCAGCGCGTGGGCAAACCGATACCGCCCCACCGACGCGGGCACCTCCACCAGGAGCCCGGCCGCGGCCGCCTCATCGAGGCCGTCGAGGAGCTCCTCGGGCCGAGCCGCGCTCACGGCGGCGACCACGTCGACATCGAACTCCTGCCCGACGACCGAGGCGTTCGAGAGCGATCGTTGGGCCGACGCCGACAGGCAACGAACCCGTTGAGCGATCACCTCGCGGACGCCGTCGGGCACACCCAACATGGCGGCACCGAACGTCGCCGATCCGGCCCCAAGCTCTTCGGCCCGATCGAGCAGTTGCTCGACGAAGAATGGATTACCCGACGACAGCTCGGCAACCGCGGGAGCCAACCCCGCCGCGGCAGCAGTGTCAAATCGGTCGCTGGTCAGTTCCGCCACGGCGGTGTCGTCGAGCCCGACGAGGTGAACCTCCTCGACGAGTCCTTCTCGGCGCAGCCCACCCAGGATCGCCGTAGATGGCGCCTCCTCCGACACGTCATCGCGCAGGGTGGCCACCACGAGCAGTCGCATCGGGGCCGTGCTGCGGGCGACGTGGGCGAGCAGGAGCCAGCTGGCGTGGTCGGCCCACTGCAGGTCGTCGAGCACGGCGACGACCGGGGCACGTTCGCAGAGGCGGCCGAGGAATGCGGCCGCCGCCTCGAACAGGGCGTACCGGTCGGTCAACGAGTCGGCCCCGGCCGGCACGACCAGATCGGGGACACGACGAGCCAAGTCCGGCACCAACCACCCGAAGATGCCGTCGATGCCGTCGAGGTCGTGGCCCAGCACGGCCGAGGATGCATCTGCCACGTAGTCGCCGAATGCCTCGGCGAAGGGCTGGTAGGGCACGATGCTGTCGGGGTGAGCAGCGCCGTAGAGCACGGTGGCGCCGTCGCCCGCCGCCACGGTGGTCAGCTCGACTGCGAGCCGGGTCTTGCCGATCCCCGCTTCACCCGACACCACCACCAGCTGCCGTTCGCCGTCGACGGCACGCCGCCACGCCGTGACGAGCGTTGCCAGCTCGACATGCCGACCGGCGAACCGTGCCCGCCGGCCCGGCGGCACACGCCGCCGCCGGGATAACCGTCGGACCCTCGCCCCCGGTCGCGTCGGCGCCGGCCGCCAGTCGAGGTGTGGCTTGTGGAGCAAAATGTCGTCCTCGAGCTGCTGCAACTCGGCGCTCGGCTCGAGCCCCAGCTCCTCCGCCAGCAGGTCGTGACCTTCCCGGTACACGCGCAGGGCGTCCACCTGACGACCGGCCCGATACAACGCGAGCATCAGCTGGCCGCGCAGCCGCTCACGATACGGATTCGCCGCAAGCACCGCAGCGGCCTCAGCGACCACAGAGTCATGCCGACCGAGTCGCAGCCAGCCCTCCATCAAGTCCTCGACTGCCAGCAACCGCAACTGCTCCAGCCTGGTCGCCTCGGACCGCACGAACTCGGCGCCCACGACGTCGGCGAACACCTCACCACGCCACAACGCCAGCCCGGCCGCCAACGCCGATGCCGCCGCCTCGAGGTGGCCGTCCATCAACGCACGGCGCCCCTCCCGATACAGACGCTCGAACCGGAAGGCATCCACGTCGTCGTCACCAACTCGCAGCACGTACCCAGGGGACACCCTCACGAGCCGGCCGGCGCCCTCCGCGCCGCGGTCAGGCTCGAGCGCCCGACGCAGCCGCGAGACGTAGCTGTGCACCGCCGCCGCAGCGTCACGAGGCGGGCGCTCGCCCCACAACTCGTCGATCAACCGATCCAGCGAGACCACCTGGTTGGCCCGCACAAGCAGACAGGCCAGCAGCAACCGCTGCTTCCCGCCACCCGGATCAAGGACCCGACCACCGACGCTCACACGGAGCGGCCCGAGGATCTCGAACTCCATCGCCGCGCCCTTTCCGGCCCGGTTCGACACCCGATTACCCGGGCGCCGACGCTACCAGCAGGTCAGGGACGACACGCACCGAACATCCGCCGGGCGGTAGCCGATAACAACGCCGAGACTCCCGAGCCGCCGCGTCCTGGATCGCCGGCTCGATCGCGCTCGCGTACTCGCCGATAATCGCGACCTTCCGGTCGGGCACGACCGGAGCACTTCCGGCGTAATGCGGCGTGTTCCGTCGCGATAAGGCCGTTGACGGCCGTCGCCGAGCCCGTTGACGACACGGGTTGGGCCCCGATCCGCCCGGCGCGCCAATGACCTCGACCAACACGTGCGGACGCATGTTGGGTAAGG
Source organism: uncultured Acidimicrobiia bacterium (assembly GCA_963776995.1). Classification (GTDB taxonomy): domain Bacteria; phylum Actinomycetota; class Acidimicrobiia; order Acidimicrobiales; family Ilumatobacteraceae; genus JALZMG01. Next base: position 8,229 of record CAVZPA010000020.1, on the reverse strand, counting down.
AGTACGTCCGGGCCATGGGCGCATTCCTTACCAACGACTGCCGCAGTTCGAGGCCGTGGCCCCGCGGGCCATCACCGCGGCGGGCGTTCGCTACACGTCAGGGTTGGTCGCCCACGAAGGCCATGAACGATCGCCGCTGCGCTGGCGGTCAGGTCATGGACGCTGGGGTCGGAATCAGCGGGATCCGGCCGATCGTCCCAGCGTCGAGCTGGGTGAACGACACCCCTTGTGCTGCACCGCGGTGAGCCGTTGGACGGGGATGGCGATCTACCCGAATCTCATCGTCCCGCTCCAGCTCGTACTCGCCATAGGCGACCGGCGGTACCTGTTCGGTTGCTCGGGCACCTGCGGCCCGGAACCGATGTTCGATTACTCGGACCCGCCTCTACCGTCGTCGTCTCCCGGACCTCGCACGGGCCGGCTCCGTGGCCCGCACGAAAGGTCCGGCGTCGGCGACCGGGTTGGGCATCAAAGGGCCGGCGTCGGAAGCCTCTCCCCTGCCCACGAGCGGTTCGCAACACAATACCCGCGTCTCGCCACAGCTGACTGCGAGTTGAACCCCCACGGCCGCTCCCCCGTCTTGACCTGCAGCTTCATGCGGTTCGTGGGGGTTCAAATCGGTGTCGGAGGACCGACAGCGCACCGTACTACACGCGCCCTCGTCGCGTCGAGACAACATCACCGTCACTGGAGCGGTGGTTCGTGGCCACATGATCAACAGTTCCTCGAGGCCGAGGAACCCCCCGTCGCGGGGCCATCCGATCGTGCCGAACGACAGCGACATCGATCTGCCCACGGCCATCAGGACGTCTTCCATCCGGTCGACCGCGGAGACGACAGCGGTTGGGACCAACGGCACGTCCCCGACGCCGACGCCGACACCCGTCCGGAGCCGGAGCGTTGCTCGGGCGTCCCATCGGGTGGTCACGCCGTGCAACACGCTGGATACGCCGTGTCCGGCTGCGCTGGCAGCCGCGATCACTCCGGACGCTACTGGTGGACCCACTGACTGGGCGTTCGGTGCCGCTCGATCCGCTCCGCCGTGCCTCGAGGACCTCTCGGGCGAACAGTCGGGTCGTCCCGTTCCCGCTTCGAGGCTCGCGCCCGACCCGTCGTTAGGTCGCGACCCGTGAGCGGTGACAATCACGTTGGTGGGCGACAGCTGAGCGTCCGAGACCGCTTGTGAGCGGCGTTCTGTGCGCTCGTTCGGAGCGGTGACTAGCGGCGCCTATGCGCCTCTACAGCCGCGACCCAAATGCCTGTCGATGTGGCGTTGCCGGGTGCGCCGCAGATGATCCACGGGGATCGTGGCCGCTGGGTATGCGGTGTGTCGGGTCCAGCGCTATGGAGCGTCGGCGGCCGAGGAGCGTGCCGATCGCTCCAACCGGCCCGCGTCGCGGTCGCTGCTCGGGATGTTGGCGAGCGTCGGGGGTCGCATTGCAGTGCTGACCCTTCGCGAATCGTCGCTCATCGAGTGTGACACCTGGTGCACCTCAGGCCGGACAGTCCGTCGAGCACTACCCCGACGTGGTCGGCCAACGCCAGCGCGGACTGGCGTCTTTCCGCTGTGAACGCCATCGGTTCGCTGATCTGTGCGGGGATCTCGATGAGGAAGTGGCCGACGATGCGCCCTGATCGACGCACGGGGAGCGCGACCCAGGGCCTCGTGGACGCCGAGTCCCCCGGCACGGTGACCCCGGTGTGGGTGAAGAGAACGACGTCGTCACCTGGGGGTCCTGGTTCGTACAGGCAGGTGCGGACGTCGAGCAGGTCGCACAGCTCTTCGCGGGCCTGCTGCAGGAGCCGACCAGGCGTCTCGCTGCCTGAGGCGAGCTCGGCGTGGCGCCGGAGCCGCCGGGCCGACGCCTCTTGGCGGGCCGCCTCGCGTTGCTGACGGTGGCCCCAGCTGACGAGCGCTCCGGCGGCGACGCCGATCAGCACGAGCAGGATCACGGTCTCTATGTCGTCTACGTCGTTGATCCTGAGCGACCAGTAGGGGCGGGTGAACAACACGTTGTAGGTGAGCGCGGTGACCAGCCCGGCGACGGCCCCCGGGGCGAGCCCACCGAGCACCGAGATGCCGACCGTCAGGAGCGCCAGCAGCAGCGCCACATTGGTGTTGCGGACGTGGTCGCGCAAGGGGAGAAGCGCGAACCCCGCCACCAGGGGAATCCCGACGACAAGCGTCCACCGTCGGGCGGCGCATCCCGACGAGCGGACCCAGCGTCGCCGTCCGACGCCGGGACCGTCGACCGGCGGGAGCGCCGCAGGTGAGCGATCAGGCGTCGCGTCGCTCATCGGGGACGACTCGGAAAGCCCATGCCGGGCTCGGTGAGGAAGGACGGCGCTGACTCGGGTTCGGTTCGAGCTGTGTTTCGCAGCTGCCCGAGGCGCACCCGCAGACAGGTAGTCGGCGCGGGCTTGCCAGCAGCTGGAACGGCTGCGGGTAAGGGTCCGCAAGCGGTTGCTGCGAGATCGAAACCATGGGGTCTGCCTCAGGGCGGGTGCACGTGACGTGTTCCGGGAGCCTTCTATTCCGCCAGCTCGCGGCAGGCAAGGGTCTTTGCGCGTTCTTCGCGCCTGCCGGGGCGATTTCTTCGCCGCCTTTACATGGTCACGGTCGGGTAGCGGCAGCGGTGGTTCGCGGGCCGCTACGCCGAAGTGGCGACTCTCAACCCCAGCCGCGGGGCGGCGACTCCCAACTGCGGCCCGCGGGTAGGGCGAAACGTCGGCACCACGATTCGGCGGCGATCCGCGTCTTTACGGGATCTTTGCACTCGGGCGCTCGATCTTTGCGGGTTCTTTATCACGTGGCTTCCTACTGTCGACCGGCAGTGGCGACGCAAGCAACCACGCCTCGGCCGAGCTACGCCTCGGAGTACAAGCCACCCAAGCCGCTTCCCGCCGAGGCGCCGATCGACCTGCCGGCGGACGGCATCGGCTACCGCCTGAAGCGGCGGCTGCTCGGGCCGCCGCTGCACACCGAACAGCTCGAGCACGAGCGGCTGGGCAAGCCCACCGCCCTCGCCGTGTTCGCGTCCGACAACCTGTCGTCGTCGGCCTACGCCACCGAGGAGATCCTGCGGGTGCTGGTCCCCGCCGTCGGCGTCGCCGCCTTCTCGCTGGTCGTGCCGATCACGGTCGCGCATGCTGGTGGTGCTGGCGTTCCTGATCCTGTCCTACCGCCAGACGATCAAGGCCTACCCGACCGCCGGCGGCGCCTACATCGTCACCCGCGACAACTTCGGGCTGCTGCCCGCCCAGGTGGCCGGGGTCGCGCTGCTCACCGACTACGTGCTCACGGTCGCGGTGTCGGTCGCCGCCGGCACCGCGGCGCTGGTGTCGGCCGTTCTCCGGCGCTCGCGCCCTACACGCGTCGCCGATCTCGATCGGCGTTCATCGTGCTGATCGCCTACGGCAACCTGCGGGGCGTGAAGGAGTCGGGGCGGATCTTCGCCGTCCCGACCTACTTCTTCATCGCCAACATGGCCGTGCTGCTCGGCGTCGGCCTCGTACGGCTCGTCGATCGGCGACCTGCCGACGGCCGTCGCACGGCCGAAGGGCCTGCTCGAGTTCGGCAGCAGCCGGCGACGGGCCTGCTCATGGGCGCGTCGCTGTTCGTCGTGCTGCACGCCTTCGCCTCGGGCGGCGCCGCGGTCACCGGCGTCGAGGCCATCTCCAACGGCGTGCCCGCGTTCCGCAAGCCGGCGTGGAAGAACGCCCGCACCACGCTCGTCATCATGGGCATCGCTGCTCGGGCGTCATGTTCCTCGGCCTGTCGATCCTGGCCGGCCACATGCACGTGGCGCCGTTCGAGGAGGGCACGCCGACGGTGATCTCCCAGATCGGCGAGCTGGTCTACGGCGACAGCGCCGTCGGGCGCGTGCTCTTCTACGCGCTCCAGGCCGGCACGATGCTCATCCTGGTCCTCGCCGCCAACACGAGCTTCGCCGACTTCCCCCGGCTGGCCAGCTTCCACGCCGGCGACAACTTCATGCCCCGCCAGCTCACCAAGCGGGGCCACCGGCTCGTCTTCTCCAACGGCATCATCTTCCTCGCCGGCGCCGCCATCGTCCTCGTGATCATCACCGGCGCCAAGGTCGACCGGCTCATCCCGCTCTACGCGATCGGCGTGTTCACCTCGTTCACGCTCTCGCAGGCCGGGCATGGCCAAGCACCACATCACCGCACAAGGAGCCGGGTTGGCGGCGGGGCCTGGTCATCAACGGCATCGGCGCGGTGCTGTCGCTCGTCGTCGCCGTCATCATCGCCATCACCAAGTTCACCCACGGCGCCTGGGTGATCATCGTGCTCGTCCCGGTCATGGTGGTGTTCCTGCGTCCGGCTCGCACCGCCAGTACGAGCGCGAGGACGACGCAGCTCGAGCACGACGTGCCCGAGGCGGCCGAGCGCGCCGATCCTGCGCCGCCACGTCGTGCTCGTGTTCATCGACCGGCTCGACCTGGCCGCCGCCCGGGCCATCCAGTACGCCCGCACGCTCACGCCCGACGAGCTGCGGGCCGTGCACTTCGCCATCGACCGCTCAACGCGCCGACGAGCTCGCCGAGGCGTGGCGCCGAGCTCGGCTGTCGCGCATCGCCGCTCGACCTCGTCGACTGCCCCGACCGCCGCATCACCCGGGCCGCGCGTCGACCTCGTCGCCCGCGACGCTCGCCGACGGCCACACCGAGGTCAGCGTGCTGCTCCCCGACCGCAAGTACCGCGGGCTGTGGCACCGCCTCCTCCACGACCAGACCGCCGACGCGCATCGCGCGCGGCGTGTCGCCAGCTCCCCCACGCCAACGTGACCACCGTCCCGTTCCACCTCGGAACCCGAACCAAGAGACGGAGCCGCCTCCCACCGAGGCGGGCGGCGCGTACGGTCGACAAGCCGAACGGCACTCCAGCCACCGCACCCGATGGTGCGGCGCCACGGGACACGATCCCCGGCAGCGCGCTCGACGGAGTGACCCCGATCGGCGACGTCCGCTGGCGCCAGCGGGTCACCATCGAGGGACGCGTCCACACCGTCCGGGTCCAACCGGCGGCGGGCACTCAAGCGTTCGAATGCGTCGTCGAGGATGGCACCGGCGCGATGTCCATCATCTTCCCCGGCCGCAGCCACATCGCCGGCATTGAAGTCGGTACCCGCCTGCGCGCCGAGGGCTTGGCGGGCGAACACAAAGGGCGACTCACCATCCACAACCCGGCGTACACCTTGCTGGCCGGAGAGCCCCGGCCGTAGGCGCGCTCGATGGACAACGGGAAGCGCGTACCCGCCCCCCTCGGTGTCGGATCCCATTCGACCTCTGGTGATCGTCCCCGTTGCGAGCTTCGACCGCCGCACCACCGCAGCCCTTCGCGAGGCCCTGCGCCGACCTGGTGCCACTGTTCGGGCCGTCCATGTCGCCAGCGACGACGCCGAAGCCGCTACCTGGCATTGCAGGTTCGAGCACGGCCTCCCCAGCCTCGACATCACCGACCTCGAACCGGCCGCGACCGTTGAGCAGACCATCACCAACTGGGTGGAACGGGTAGCTGCCGCGCACCTCGAGCCCGTCACGGTGATTCTCGGCCGCCTCGTGCACCGCCAGGCCTGTCACCGTGTTCTGCACCGCCGGACCGCCGAACGGGTCGCCGCCGGGCTCGCCCGCCTACGGGGCGTCACCGTCGCATTCGCCGACGTCCCGGTCGTGCCGTGCGAACCTCATGTCCCGTCGAGGGAGAATCGAGGCGTGGTTGCCACGTCGAAGCCGGTACGGCGGGTCGTCGGGCTACTCGTCGGCCTCGCCCTGGTCGCGGTGTGCACGCTCGCGCTCTTGCCGGCCCGCGGCTCGGTGACCGTCGCCACCCCTGCGCTCACCCTCATCGTGCCCGGCATCGTCGCTGGCCTCGTCGGCGGCCGGGTCGCCGGTGTGATCACCGCCGTCGTCGCCGCCGTCGCCCTCGACGTCGTGTTCGTCGAACCCTACGGCCGCCTCACCGTCCACCTCGTCGATGACGTCGTCGCCCTCGTCGCCTTCACCGCCGTGGCCCTCGCCGTGGCCACCCTCGTTGCGCTCGCCAACGACCGCCGTCGAGCGGCCGAACAACGAGCCGAGGAGATCCTGGCGCTCGCCGAGGACAAGGAACGCCTCCGCAGCGAGCAAGAACGGCTGTCGTCCGAGAAGACCGCGCTGGTGCAGGCCGAGGAGGCCCGTCGGGCGCTGCTGCGATCGGTGTCCCACGACCTGCGCACGCCGCTGGCCACCATCCGGGCGATCACCTCCGACCTGCGCGACGGGGCCGCCTACGACGAGCGCACCCGCAACGAGCTGCTCGACGCTCGTCGGCGACGAAGCCGAGCGCCTCGACCGCCTCGTCGCCAACCTCCTGAGCATGAGCCGCATCGAAGCGGGCGCGCTCGCAGCCCGACCTCCAGGCCGTCGACCTCGACGAGCTCGTCACCGACCGGGTGCGCCGGCTGTCCACGGTCCTGCGCGACGTGCAGGTCGACATCGACGTCCCGCCCGATCTGCCCCTGGTCGACGCCGACTACACCCTGCTCGACCAGGTGGTCACCAACCTGCTCGAGAACGCCGCCCGCCACGCGCCGCCGCGCAGCACCGTCCGCATCGGCTGCCCGCGAGGCGGGCGACTCGTCGAGATCTCGATCAGCGACCAAGGCCCGGGCGTGCCGCCCGACGAGCGGGACCGGATCTTCGAGCCCTTCCGCACCGGCGACCGCCAGCCGCTCCAGCGGCGTCGGCCTGGCCATCTGCAAGGCGATCGTCGAGGCCCACGGCGGTCGCATCTCCGTCGACGGACGCCCCGGCGGCGGCGCCCGGTTCGCCTTCACCCTGCCCGTCCACCGGCTCCGGCCCGAGGTGGCACGTGACCGTCGACGACGGCCACGCTCGTGCTCGTCGTCGACGACGAGCCGCCGATCACGCCGGGCCCTCAGCGCGGCGCTGACGGCGCGCGGCTACCGGGTCGACGTGGCCGCCACCGGCCAACGAGGCGCTGGACACGCACCGCGCTGCGACGCCCGGCGGCGTCATCCTCGACCTCGGCCTGCCCGACATCGACGGCATCGAGGTGCTGCCGGCGGATCCGCGGCAGTGGTCCGACGTGCCCGATCATCGTGCTCACCGCCGAGGGCGCCGAGCGACCGCAAGGTCGCGCGCCCTCGACGACGGCGCCGACGACTACGTCACCAAGCCGTTCTCCACGCCCGAGCTGCTCGCCCGGCTGCGGGTGGCGCTGCGCCACCGCCGCCGCCGGCGCCGACCGGCGTCGACGAGCCGGTGCTCGACGGTCGGCGACCTCGACGTCGACATCCCGCACCACACCGTCGAGTCGGCGGGCGACGCCGTCGACCTCACCCCCAAGGAGTTCGGCTTCCTGGCCCTGCTCGCCCGCCACGCCGGGCAGGGTCCTCACCCACCGGATGATCCTCCAGGAGGTGTGGGGGCCCGAGTACGGCACCGAGACCCAGTACCTGCGGGTCTACGCCAGCCAGCTGCGCAAGAAGCTGGCGGACGACCCGGCCCGCCCCCGCCTGGTCACCGAGCCGGGCGTGGGCTACCGCCTCATCGACCGCGACGCCGACAGGGCCACGCCGCAGCCCGGAGTCAGCCGGCCTGCATCTACCCCTGCGCCGCCGCCCACGACGTCGGGCCGCCGCGGCCACCGGAACGCCCAGCGACCCGGTAGTAAATGCCGGCTATCCACTGTCGAACAGCGCGCCCAATTGCGGGCGTGATCGCCGTGCAGGACCCAACAGCGATCGAGCCGGGCACGGTTTCGGCGACTGCAAATGCGCCCGACTCGGCGCTAGGTGCGTCGCCGCCGCGGACCGCCGGCGTCTCGTGTGACGAGCCGATCATCGTCGTTCGGGCCCTGCCGGGCTCAACAGCGCGCCCGAACAACACTGCCGGAACGTTCGGTAGCGAGGGACTTCCGGCGGTGCCGGGCCGCGGATGGCCGGCGAGGTCCGGGGCGAGTCCGAGAAGAAACGCGAGCCCGGGTCCCCGAGATCGCCGGTCGTCCGACACGCTCAACTCTCACCCCGATCGCTGCGAGGAATGGCGGACGCGAGATGGCCGTCGCCGTCCCAAACAAGCCTTCGAACGTCGCCAGGTCCGCTGCCCGCGCCCTCCCGTACAGCTGACTGCGAGTTGAACCACCCGCCGCTCCCCCCTCCTGACCTGCGGTTTCACGCCGCTCGTGGGGGTTCAAATCGGTGTC
>CAVZPA010000019.1:0-120548 GCA_963776995.1 uncultured Acidimicrobiia bacterium | reverse complement strand
GAGCGGGATCAACTCGAGGGCGTCCAGCCGCTCCCGCCGTCCCGGCATGCTCAGCGGGACGACCCCCGCCGAAACAGGTCGAGGCGGTACGCAGGCCGAGTGGCGAGATCGTGCAGCGCCTCGCGCAGGCGCCGATCGGCGGTGTCGGCGAGAAGGCCGCCCAACGGCGATTCGGGTCCGACCCCGTCGTCGAGGCGCAGGCTGCCGATGTAGTCCGACCCCGTCGGCCGCAGCCAGTCGATGACCCGATCGAGCGACAGCGGCTCGAGGTGGTCGGTGAGGAGGAAGCGCTCGACGTGGCTCAACCGGCCGCTCACGACGCCGTCGACCGCGTCTCGACCGGCGGCCGGTCGCGGATGAACGACGCTCCGCCGGCCGCCAGCCGTCCGAGGACGTTGACGATCGCGTCGACGCGCTCGTCCGACCGGCCGTTCTGATCCGCCGGCGACGAGGAGTGCGAGCCGGCGCAGCGGGACGATCTCCGCCCAACCGCTGACGGTGCGGTAGGTCACCGCTATGAGCCCGCCAGGGCGGACCCGGCGCGTGATGATGTCGGCGAGCTCGGCTCGCCGGATCGCATCGACCGTCGAGATCACGTCGTCGAGCACGACGATGTCGAGCTCGTCGGGGAGGCCGACCTCGCCGGTCGGCCTGGTCGCCACTCGACGACGGCCATGTTGTCCGAGGCCGGCGTCGTGGGCCAGCCGCTGCGCCTGCTCGACATCGGCCGGAGCATCGATCGACGGCCCAGACCTCGGCGTCCGGGTGGCAGGCGGCCACCACCGCGGCTTGGACGCCCGACCGGCAGCTGAGGTCGGCGAACCGGAGCGGCCGTCCGGGATCGAGGGGCGGTTGGCCGGCCAGCAAGGCGGAGGTCGAGAGCCACGTCGGCGTGAGCTCGCGACGAAACTCCGGCTGCTCGAGCAGATCGACGGGAGCGCCGCCGGCTCGGGGGCGCGGCCTCGAGGGGCGGCGCCGGGTCGCTCACGCGATGGTCAGGCTAGTGCGGGCTCGGACGTGCATACTGGCCGCCGTGAGCGACCTGGTGGCTTCGACGCGATCGACGCAGACTCGACCCCGCGTCTCGCCGACACGGCCGCGCTTCTCGACGTCGGCGGCGAGCCGCACGTGCTCAACGAGCGCACGGGCGACCTCCACCGCCTGAGCCCGGGTCCGGCGCTGGCCGCGCAGTTCCTCACTGGCGACGTGACCCTGGAGCACCTCGCCGCTCGACGTCGCCGACGTCTTCGACGTCCTGACGCCGCCGTCGTCTGCAGCGACCTCGTCGGAACGGCGCAGCATCTCGGACACCTCGGGGTCCTCGACGGGGTGGCCAACCGCCGACCGAGTGGCTGCAGGTCGACGGCGACAGTCCGGCACAGGCAACCGGAACGATGGACTCCTACGACCCGCCCGACTACCTCTTCGTGGCCCCGAACGCTTGACTGGACAAGAGCTTCCACACCGGGCGTGTGGTCACCGACACCTACCAGATCGGCCGCTACCGGCTCGGCGTACGTTGGAGCGAGCCGGACTTTGCCGATCGCCTGCGCGCCGCCCTGCCGAGCCGGGTCACCGACGGTTCGCCGCCACCGGCGTTCAGCGTCGTCGTCGGACGCGCTCCAGGCCGGGCACGGCCGAAGCACCAGCTGTACGACCCTGACGGCTCGAGCCTCGACTCTGTCTCCCCCGGCCGTCTCCTGGTGGCCCTGGTGCGCAGGCTCGACGACATCGAGCGGTGGGGCACCGACCGCCCGACCCTTCGCCTGCGGGCCGACGTGCTGGTGCCCCCGAAGGGGCAGACGGCAGTGCTGGTCGACCGGGGCCTGCGGTGGTTCCTCAACCATGAGGCGGCGCGATCCGGCGCGCCGGGTGGCGGGCCGTCGACGTGGCGTCGGCCGAGGTCGACGACGACCGCCGGCGAGGTCGTCATCCCACCGGCGTTGCCCCTGGAGACACCGCTCGCCGAGCTGGCAACTGAGGGACCGACCGACCCGATCCTGCTCGCCGACCCGCCCGCCCGGTTGCGGCTGGGCGGCGTCATCGTCGGCGCCGACGAGGAGGCCATGGACCGAGCCCTGGCCAACGGCGTGGCGATGGCCGCCGCGCCGCCGGCCACGGGGATCGACCGCGAGACCGCCGAGCGGACCCTCCGCCTGCTCGGTTCGATGCCCATGCGGCCGGTCGACTGGTGGAACGGATGGCTGACCGACGCCCTCGCCGAGTTCGCCTGGTCCGGTGACGTCCCGGTACTGTGGCGCCGTGAGCGAGCCGGTCGGCCCCGCCCGTGCGCTGGTGCGCAACGAGAGAGCGCTCTGGCGGCGCTGCCTCGATGGCGTCCTCGTCTGGGCGGACACGATGTCGGAGCCGGTGATGCTGCCGGCGCCGGGCGATGCGATCTGGGAGCTCCTCGCCACCCCGCGATCCATGCCCGAGCTGGTGGCCGACCTCGCCGAGCGCTTCGACACGCCGCCCGATCGTGATCGAGCAGGACCTGCGGCCGTTCCTCGCCGAGCTCGCCCGTCACGGACTCCTCGACGAGACCGGCCGTGCGCCGAATCACCACTGTGACCTGGCCTGTACTGCCTCCCCACGCCGTCGTCGCCAGCGTCGACGGCCGAGCCCTTGTCTACAACGGGGTCACCGGCTCGCTCTCGGCGCTCGACCCGGTCGCCGCCCTCGTCGTCGACGAGCGACACCGCTTCGCCGGCATCGACGACGCGACGGCGCTGCTCCACGACGTGCTCGGCGGTGAGCCGGCAGCGATCAGGGAGCAGCTCGCCGCCCTCGATCACGCCCTGCGCCCGGCGCGCGGACCACGCCGCGCGACCGGCCGTGTCCCGGCTCCCTCCCGCGCCCGTCCCGCCGGCGGTGCCGGTGGCCTTCGAGCACCGGATCGACTGCCTCGGGACGACGGTGCTGGTGCGCTGCCACGACCCTGCGATCGCCGCTGTCGTCGCCCCGCTGATCGCTGAACATCCACCCGCGGCGGAGGCCGCGCACGTGATCGACGTGTGGACGGCGGACGACGGGATCGTCGTCGCACGGGACGGCGAGACGCGTGGGAGTAGGTACCGATCTCTGGACCGGGGTGTCCCTGCTCGACGGCGCGCTGACGTTGCTGGCCATGGACGCCGAGAGCCAGCACGTGCGGGTCCACGCCGGAGCGGTCGCCGCGCGAGGGGCGGGCGGTGGTCGTCGCCGGGGCAACCAACCAGGGCAAGACCAGCACGGTCGTGGAGTTGGCCACGAGGTGGCGCGGCCTTCGTCACCGACGAGATCGTCGAGCTCGACGTCCGGCGGCGAACCGTGACCGGGCTCGCCCGGGCGGTGGGGCTCGACGGGCCCGATCCGGGAGCGCCACCCGGCGCTGCGACCGGCCTGGTGGGACGACCGCTGGTGGTACCCGAGGTGGCCGGTCGCCCCCGGCTGCCTCGGGTCGACGGCTGCCGGTGGCCGGCTGGCCGGCATCGCCGTCCTCGCCCACGATCCGGGTCACCCGACGGTGACGACGCCGCTGGACCCGGTCGAGGCGCTGGCCCGGCTGTGCCCGCTCGTCTTCAACCGCGACGCCTTGGCCGCCCAGCTCGCCGAGCTCGGCGAGCTGCTCGCCGAGGTCCCTGTGCTCCTCGTCCGCCACGGCGGAGCGCAGGAAGCCGCGCAGGCGATCGCCGACTGGGGCGTGCTCTGATCGCTCCCGCCGACACCGCGGCCGCGGCGCGGTCGATCCTGTGCGCCATCGCCGCCGGACCACACTCGACGCAGCACGACGTCGCGCCGGTCATCGACGACACGGTCCTCGAGCAGCTGATCCAGTCGTGCCACGGGGAAGCGCTCGACGGTGTACTGGCCGAAGCGGTGCGCAGCGGCCTGCTGCGGCTCACCGACGAGCAGCGGGCCCGTGTCGCCGATCACCATCGGGTGGCGATGGCCCACGTCCTGCGGGTCGAGCGAGCCGCCATCGCGGTGGGCGCCGAGTTGCGGCGGCGGGGCATCGACTTCCGCCTGCTCAAGGGCATCGCCCTCGCCCACGGTGTCTACGCCGACCCGGCGACGAGAGCGCTCGTCGACGGCGACATCGTGGTCGAGCCAGGGTCCATCAGCGCAGCCGTCAGTGCAGTGGGCGCGCTCGGCGGGCGGCGGTTCGTGCCGGAGCTGCGACCCGGGTTCGACGCCCGCTTCGGCAAGGACATCCCGATGATCGTCGACGGCGTCGCGATCGACCTGCACCGCACGCTGATCAGCGGGCCGTACGGTGTGACGCTGCCGGTCGACCCCTGTTCACGGGGTGCCGCCCGGTGGTGATCGGCGGCTGCCAGCTGCCGGCGCTCGACGTCGTCGACGCCTACCTCCACGCCGCGATCACCGCGGGCGCGGCCGACGTGCCGGCGCGCCTGATCACCCTGCGCGACCTGCTCGAACTCGAGCGGGCGCCGGGCTTCGACGCGGACTCCGTCTTGGCTCACGCCAGGGACTGGGGGGTCGAGGCGCCGCTCGTCCGGGCGATCGGCCTCGTCGAGCGCGAGCTGCGGCCCGACGTGGCGCCGGCCCTGGCGGGGTGGGCGCGCACGCGGCGACCGTCAGGACCGGAGCGGCGGTTGCTCGCCTGCTACACGAGCCCGCGCCGGTCCGTCCGGCGGGCGCTCGCCACGGTGGTCGCCCTCGGTTCCTGGCGGGACAGGATGGCGTTCGGCCGGGCGATGCTGATGCCCCAGCCCGCCTACCGGGCGGCCAAGGGATGGACTCGCCGCGACTACCTCGCCCGCGTCGGCCGCCGGATCGCCGCTACGTCCCGGGGTAGCTCAGACGGCCGTACGCCGGACCGCTCAGGGATGATCGTGCAGGCGATTGCGGCCGGGATCGCGGCTGGGCATCCCGTGGGTCGCAGGGGAGAGCCACCGATGTCGTGCAATTCCACGTAGTTCCGTCCTCGCACTCGACCGTCCCTGCGATGGTGACCCGTGCGATGCCGGCGCAATTACCGGTGTCGAGAACTGACACGAGCGCCGCAGTTCTTGATCTTGCCGTGGGCTCGAACGTCCGCAACCGACGGCGACCGCGACAGTTCGGACCGCAACGTGCCAGCGCCGACCCCGTCGACCAAGAAGGTGTGATTGCTGCAACAGTTCGGATCCGTCAAGTCCCCATGGTGCATTCACACGTGATCCGGTGAACTGGAAGTTGAGTCGGCCTGCGGGACGCAGTTGGTCACGCCGTCTGCGCCGACGCCACGCCGGGGGTGAGGGCCTGAACCGTGGGCGTGGCCCAGGCGACGACGCCGGCGGCGGCGGCGGCCTTCTTGAGGGCCTCCCGACGATCGACGGCGCTCGAGCTCGTCGGGGTGTCGTTCGCGTCTCATCAGCCGGCTCCTCCCAACGCGTGCCGGCGGCGCCTCATCGCCACGACCACCAACGCCGCGCCGGCGAGCACCGCCGCCGTCCCGCCACGCAGCCAGTTGCCGATCCCCGAGTTGCCGGTGGCGGGCAACGCCGCCGGGCAGGCCTCGATGGTGGCGGACGTTTCGATCGTGAACGGTTGGCTGAGGGTGTTGGTGCCGGTCGCTCGCACGACCACGGCACCGGAGCTGTTCGGTGGGACCGGGATCGCATAGATGGCATGTCCGTCGGCGCCGGCTGTCGCCGGGACCGTCGCCAGCACCACATCACTGCCCGCGCGGAGCAACTGCAGTGTCACGGTCGACCCGGGCAAGACCGCTCCGATGTTGCCGGAGATGCTCGACGCATCGCACCCGAACGGATCGATCAGGTTGGCGATGGCTGCCGGCGGATAGGCCTCGGCGGGCGGAGGCGGAGTCCGGCGTCGCGGTCGCAACGGTGGCCGGGACGAACGGAACCAGCAGCGCCGCCCCGAGAGCGACTACCCGCGACAGTGATCGCCGGTTCACAGAGAGTGGACGCTAGCTCATTCCGTCGGTGGCGCGCCACCGTTCCGCGACTACTCCCCGGCGACCAGACGGTCGACGCCGAAGCGGATCTCGTGCGACCGCAGCAGCGACCGGCCATCGGCGGCCCGCACGTCGATGCGCACGACATCGGGGTAGGTGAGTGGTTGCGAACGCAACGTCAACTCGTACGGCACGTCGCGGGGGACCTCTCCGGCGAACCCCAGCCGGAGCTCGACCTCGCGGCCCGGCGGGATGTCGACGTAGCGGGAGAAGACGTTCCAGCCGAGCTCGTGCTCGGGCTCCATCCCGGTCGCCTCGCCGTCGAGCTCGGCGGCGGTGAGCTCCCACGGCGAGTACACCGAGACGTACTGGCGGTTGGTGCCGGGCGGCAGCCCGAACGGGTTGCCGCCGGCGTCCGGCGGGAGGTCCGTCGGGGCGTCGTTGGCGAGGCGGATCGTCACGGCGGCCTGGATCCGCCCGGTGTCCTCATCGACGATGGCGTCGTAGCCGACGCTGCGGCGGAGGTAGGCGTCGAGCTTGTTGGCGCCGGCGTTGGTGCTCACCACGGCGAGACCGTCCACGTCGGGCGCCGGGAGGTCGCCGGCGATCTCGAGCCGCTGGAGCAGCGGCTGATCCTCGGCATGCCGTGACCACACGACGACCCGACCTTGGGCCATCGCCGGACCCAGGGTCGCGGCGAGCGCGCGGGGACCGGGCAGGTCACCGCCGAACACGTCGTTGATCAGCTGCGCCGTGATCGCCTCGAGCACGGCGTCGCGTGTCGCCTCGTCGGTGATCGCTTCGTACTGGTCGCGCAGCAGGTACTGCGCGGCGTCGCTCGACGTCAGCCGAACCGTCCCGTCCGGTCCTTCGACCTGCACCGGACCGGTCAACTCGAGGAACCGGGCGATGGATTCGACGTCGAGGGCGATGGCGCCGTCGATCTCGCTCCCGCCGGACGCCGGGTAGAGCTGGGCGATCACCTCCGTGACGTTCGGGAAGTCGGGTGACATCGTGACGTTCGACCAGAAGTCGATGGCGACCGGCTCGCCGTCGACGCCGGCGCCGAACCGCCCGTAGCGGGCGACGTAGTCGTCCGGTCCGTCGAGCACAGGCGGCGCGGCGCGCATCGCTGCCGTGAGGTCGTTCGTCAGGCCGGTGCGGGTGACCTCGAGGTGACCGTCGTCGGCGCGGAGCTCCGCCCACGTGCCCATGAACCCGCCGAGCCCACGCGCCTCGGCCGGCGTCGTGAAGGCGACGAAGTACGTGCGCGGGCCGTCGCTGCCGAGCATCGACGGCGCCAGCTGCACCGCCGTCAGGGCGCGGTCGGTCTGCCCGACGAGCTCGTCGACGTCGTCGGCCAGCTGGTCGACGCGATCGCCGACCGGGGCCGCGAGCCACGGCGAGCGTGACGCCGCGAGCACGGCCGACATCTGCTGGAGGGCGTCATTGGCGTCGGCGAACGGAACGCTCCATCACTTCGATGGCGTCGACGTCGATGACGCCGTTGACGACGCGTAGCGACTCGACGTCGACCTGCGCCACAGATTCCGTCGCCTGCCCGGCGAGGTCACTTGCGCCGCGCCCGATGTCAGCCAATGCGGCGAGGTGCTGGCCGAGCAGGGGGACCGCCAGGGCGGGGCGCGCCCACGGACTGTCGAGGTCACCCGCCGCGCTGGTGAGCAGCTCGTCGCTGCGCTCGAGCTCCTCCACGGCGACGGGGATGTCGCCCTGTTGCAGTGCCGAGGCGGCGCGTCGCAGGGCGCGCTCCCCGTCTGCGCAGATCGCCGTAGGCCTGCACGACGGCGACGACCGCCCCGAGGACGGCGATGCCGGCGAGGATGCCGAGCCCGACGGCGATCCGCCGCACGGATCGACGGGCCAGCCGCCCGCGGCGCGACAGCCCGGTCGTCACGATGAGGGCGGCGATCAGTGCGGTCACGAGCGCGGACAGGCCGAACCGCCACGACGGTTCCCATCGCAACAGCGTGTTGATCGTCAGCGCGGCCGACAACGCGCGTCCGGCCGGCAGGCTCAGGCGTCGCCCTCCGATCACCGCGGCGATCACGAATGCGACGCCGGCGACGATCGCCCACGGCAGCGACGAGGCGGCGACCGTGGCGAAGCCGGCGGAGGCGGCAAGCGCCCACCACGGGCTCGACGCGCCGGCCCAGGCGACGAAGCCGGCGAAGCAGGCCGTCAGCACGACGTCGGCGGGTCGCCACGCCGTCGGGTGCGCTCCCGGCCGTGGCCCCGCCCACGGCTGCGACGACGGCGATCACGGCGACGACGAGCGAGTCGCGCTCGGTGATCCGGTTGCGGCGGACCCGTTGCGTCGCCCGCGAGCGGCTAGCCGTCGCTGTCATCGGCCGCCATCATGGTGGACGACGACCCATCCGCCGCTTCGCCCAACCCGAACTCGGCGGCGACTTCGATCGACGCGGCCGACAGCACCAGCCGGCCGTCGACCGAGCACGCGGCTCGGGCGTCGTCGAAGCGCAGCGGGGGCACGGGCACCTGGCTGATCAGCGGATGGGTGGGCCGCTCGTCCACCTCTCCCGCGCCGAGGAGCACCTCGTGCATCTTCTCCCCGGGGCGCAGCCCGGTGTAGACGATCGACACGTTCGACGAAGACTGCTCGGCCAGGCGAGTGGCGACCTCGGCGATCCGTACGGGCTCACCCATGTCGAGCACGAGCACCTCGCCGGGACGACCGATGGCACCGGCCTGGATCGTCAACGCGATGGCTTCCGCCGGCGTCATGAAGTAGCGGCTCACGTCGGGATGGGTGACGGTGATCGGGCCGCCGTCGCGGATCTGCCGTTCGAACACGCCGAGCATCGACCCCTTCGAGCCGAGCACGTTGCCGAAGCGCACCGAGACGTAGGGCAGTCCGGCGCGGTCGGCCACCTCGGCGGTGAGGCGCTCGCAGATGCGCTTGACGAACCCGAGCACGCTCGCCGGGTCGGCGGCCTTGTCGCTGCTCAGGTTGACGAGCCGGGCGACCCCCGCGGCCTCCGCCGCTTCCAGCACGTGATGGGTGCCGACGACGTTGGTCTTCCACGCCTCGGAGGGGTTGAACTCGAGCAGCGGGAGGTGCTTCAGCGCGGCGGCGTGGAACACGACCTCCGGGCGGTGCTGCTGGAAGGCCTGGAAGACGCGCTCACGATCCCTGATGTCGGCCAGGACGAGCGACGGGGAATCGAGCAGGGCCCGACCCTCGAGCTCGAGCTGGGTGGCGTGGAGGCCCGATTCGTCCCGGTCGAGCATCACCAACGTCCTGGGCTCGAAGGACTGCAGCTGGCGGCACAGCTCCGCACCGATCGAGCCGCCGGCGCCGGTCACCAGCACGCGTCGTCCGGTGATGTAGCCGGCAATGGCCGCTGTGTCGACCTCGGCCGGGTGGCGGCCGAGGAGGTCGGCGACGGTGACCGGCCGGATGTCCGACGGCCGTACGCGACCGAGGAGCTCAGCGACCGGTGGAAGCACCAGCACCTGCAAGCCCGCGTCGAGCAGCGGCGCGGCGAACCCACGGAGCTGCTCGCCCGTGATCGACGGGATGGCGACCAGCACCGAGCGGGCGCCGTAGCGCGTGGCGACGTCGAGCGCGTCGGCGCCGGTGCCACGGACGCGCAACCCGTTGAGCTGCATGCGGGCCAGCCGCGGCTCGTCGTCGACCAAGGCGACGGGCCGGTACGGGCTGCTCGGACTGCGCAGCAACGTGCGGGTGATCTGGTCGCCGGCATCGCCGGCCCCGAACACGACGATCGGCTCGGACCGATCGTCGGGCGGCCGGAGATGGCGATCTTCGATGAGCCGAGCGACGTACCGGCAGACCACGGCCAGGACGAGTGCCAGGAACGCGGCCAGCACGGGCGCCGACCGGGGGACCAGTGAGCCGCCGAAGAGGCGGGCGAGGACCAACGTGACGACGGCGACGATCGCGACGCAGAACCCGAGCACCCGAACCTCGTCGAAGCTGCCGTAGTGGTACCGGCGCCGGTACAGGCCCAGGCTCAGTCCGACGAGCCCCTGCAACACGATTGCAACGGCAACGGTCACGCCGACACCGGCCTCGTTCACCGGGCCGATCCGCATGTCGTAGCGCAAGAACGTCGTGACGGGCACGGCGACGGCCCAGGCGGCGGCATCGACAGCGAACTGAATCAGCGGGAAGGCGCGCCGGAGGGCTGCGTCCAGTGTCGCCCGGCGATCCGGCTGCTCGAGACTCGTCGACTCGTCGATGACACACTCTCCGACTGCCCACCGGGACTCGCGATGCCCCTCGGCTCGCGGGCGCCACGAGTGTAGGGCACCTGTGCGGAGTCCGAAGGTTTCCCGATGACCGACACTACGGTCACCGCCGTGGACGTCGGCGTGCTCGTCATCGGGGGCGGTGGCCACGCCCTGGTGTCGATCGAGGTCCTGCGGTCGTGCGGCCACGACGTCACTGGGTGTGTCACGAGAGACGGCGTGGCATCAGCACGCTTGGACCGGCTCGGCGTCAAGGTCATCGGACGCGACAGCGATCTCGACGCTCTCGTGTCCGGTGATCACCCCGTCGCGTTCGTCGCCGTCGGCGACAACCGCGCTCGGCGGAGGCTGTCAGAGGCCGTCGTCGCGGCAGGCGGATCGTTGCCGCGTGCGGTCAGCCCGGACGCCGTCATCTCGATCACGGCAGACATCGGCGAGGGCGTCCTGGTGATGCCCGGTGCGGTGGTCAATGCCGATGCTCGCCTCGAACGTGGCGTGATCGTCAACACCCACGCCTCCATCGACCACGGGTGCCGGATCGGCGCCTTCGCCCACGTCGCGCCCGGGGTCGCCCTCGCCGGCGATGTCAACGTCGGTGAGGGCGCGCTCATCGGCATCGGCGCCAGCGTCGTGCCGGGCCGTTCGATCGGTGCGTGGGCCACCGTGGGCGCCGGCGCCGTCCGTGGTCGAGCGACGTCCCTGACGGCGAGACGGTCGTCGGCGTGCCGGCCCGTCCATTGCGGACGGAGCAGCGGTGAGCGATGTGCCCCGAATCCTCGTGGTGTGCACCGGGAACCTCTGCCGCTCGCCACTCGTCGAGGCACTCCTACGTCGGGAGCTCGCTGCGGCGGGCATCGACGCCGAGGTCTCGTCAGCCGGTCTGGCCGCCCCACCTGGCGCACGTCCCGACCGCCGGCTCCGTCGTGTCGCCGGCGATCTCGGTGTCGACGTCGACGATCACCGCAGCCGTTCCGTGTCCGTCGAGGACCTCCGCCGAGCGCACCTCATCCTCACGATGACGAACGAGCAGACGGAGCAGGTGCTGGCGCTCGACCCTTCCGCCGCCGGTCGCGTGGTGACCCTGCGCGCCGCGGCGTGGCGGGCGGGGATCGTCGGTGGGTCGGCCGTCGCCGTTCGCCGAATGGGTGAGCCGCCTCGCCGGCGATGTGACGGATTCCGAAGGAGGGCGGCCCGGCGCGGCGTTCGACATCCCCGACCCGATCGGCGGTCCGTTGCGCGAGTACCGCGTGATGGGCGACGACGTGCGGGCGCTGGTGAAGGCGCTGGTCGAGCGCTGGAGCGGGCGGTGACCCGCCGGACGATCGGGCGATCGTTGGGACTGGACCGTCCGTGGCCGCCCGTCCTCCGGGCGGTCGCCGGTGGCGCAGCGGGGTGGGCGGCGATCCGCTGGGGCGTCACCGAACCAGTACCGGCATGGGCCCGTGGCGGTGCTGCCGGCGTGTCGGCAGTGGGCGGCCTGGCTGCCCCCGCCGTCGCCCGCAGCGTCGGAGCCATCGTGGTGTACGGGTGGGCATCGGCGTCAGCTCGTCGGCCTCTACCTCGGCGTGCCGGAGACCGATCACGTCGTCGGGGTCGCCGCCGTGTTGGCCGTCCTCCTCGTGGCATCACTCGCCGCTCCTCGGCGCGCCAGCTGGGTGCTGGTCGTCGGCCTCGACGTCGTGCTGGCCTGGGCTGCGGTGCGCGGTGCACCCGCCGGTGGGCCGCCACTGGTCGCCGGGCTGGCCATGCCCGGCCTCCTCGTCGTCGCCCCGTTGACGTCGCACCTCCCTGGTCCCGCGGCGCGCCATCGTGCCCGTCTCGGTCCAGCCGGCCGCGTTGGTCGGTCTGCAGGCCGGCTTCGCCGTCGCCATCGCCCGCACTGCGGCACGGACCGACACGACCGCGATGGCCGTGGACCATCGTTGCCGTCGGGCTGGTCGTGCTCGTCGTGGCTGCCCGCCTGGCCGTCGGAACCCGATCATGGTGAAGCGGGCGATCGACGTCGTCGCTCGCCGCCACGCTGCTGGTGGTCACCGCTCCACTGCTCGCGGCGATCGCCCTCGCGGTGCGGATCCTCGACGGTCCACCGGTGCTGTTCCACCAGGCCCGGAGCGGTCGCGGTGGCCGGCCGTTCGAGCTCGTCAAGTTCCGCACGATGCGACCAGCTCGCCCTCACGAGGCCGGTCCGCAGCACGACATGGCGCGCCTGACCCGCATCGG
Organism: uncultured Acidimicrobiia bacterium; assembly: GCA_963776995.1. Classification (GTDB taxonomy): domain Bacteria; phylum Actinomycetota; class Acidimicrobiia; order Acidimicrobiales; family Ilumatobacteraceae; genus JALZMG01. The sequence goes on along the minus strand of CAVZPA010000019.1, from coordinate 108,169 downwards.
CAGGTTCCTGCGGGCGACGAGCCTCGACGAGCTGCCGACGCTCCTCCACGTGGTGCGCGGTGACATGGCCCTCGTCGGACCGCGGCCGCTGCCCGTGACCTACCTCCCGCGGTACGACGACACCCAGGCCCGCCGGCTGGAGGTGCGGCCGGGCATCACCGGCTGGGCCCAGGTCAACGGTCGCAACACGACCGGGTGGGACGAGCGGATGGCCATGGACGTCTGGTACGTGGACCATGCGTCCCTCGCCCTGGACATGCGCATCCTGGCCCGCACCGTCGGCATGGTCCTGCGCGGCGACGGCGTCGAGCACGCAGCCGGGTGTGACGATGACGGAGTTCGTCGGGCCCGGAACGACGGCCGCGGCGCTGCCGCAACGCCCGTTGCGTGTCGCCCACGTGACGACGGTCGACATGAGCCTGGCGCTGCTGCTCGAGGCGCAGCTCGATGCGGTCGTCGCGGCCGGAGGCGAGGCCATCGGGATCAGCGCGCCAGGGCCGTTCGTCGCCTCGATCGAGAAGCGTGGTGTGCGCCACGTCCCGCTGCACGCATCGACACGCCACTGGAGCCCGTGGTCCGACGTCCGGGCGGCGCTGGAGCTGTGGCAGGCCCTGCGACGCGAGCGGCCGACGGTGCTGCACACGCACAACCCGAAGCCCGGGCTGTACGGACGCATCATCGGTCGTCTCGCCGGGGTGCCGATCGTCGTCAACACCGTCCACGGCCTGTACGCCACGCCCGACGATCCGCTGGTCCGTCGGGCGCTCGTGTACTCGCTGGAGGCGTTCGCGTCACGCTGGTCCGACGTCGAGCTCGTTCAGAACGTCGAAGACCTCGAGCTCATGCGACGCCGACGCCTCGCCGGCGCACACAAGCTCCGGCACCTCGGCAACGGCGTCGACCTGCGGCGGTTCAGCCCCGACCTCGGTGCCGACAGGCGTGCCGAGCTACGCGCATCGTGGGGCATCGACGACCAGACGGTGATCGCCGGAACGGTCGGTCGCCTCGTCGCCGAGAAGGGCTACATCGAGCTGTTCGAGGCGGTCGCCGATCTGGCCCCGGGCGTCCGCCTCGTCGTCGTCGGCGGGCCAGATGCGCAACGGCCCGACGCCCTCGACCCGGTGGTGCTCGAGCGGGCCGCGGCCAGCGGTGTCGTGCTGCTCGGTCATCGCGACGACGTCGACCTCCTGCTCGGCTGCTTCGACCTGTTCGTGCTGGCGTCGCACCGAGAAGGCCAACCCCGTGCGGCGATGGAGGCCGCCGCAACCGGACTCCCGATCGTGGCGACGAACGTGCGCGGCTGCCGTCAGGTCGTCGACGACGGGACGACCGGACTGCTCGTGCCCGTGGCCGACGCACGCGCGCTGAACGCCGCGATCGGCGAGCTGGCTGCGTCGCCGGACCGTCGGCGGGCGATGGGCGCCGCCGGGCGGGCGAAGGCCGAGCGCGAGTTCGACGAGCGCGAGGTCGTGCGACGGGTGATGGACGCCTACACGTGGGCGGCGGCGCGGCGCGGCATCACGCTCGGGTGAGCTTCCGCATCCACTCGACGGTCGCCGCGAGCCCGTCCTCGAGCGGGACCGGCACGATGTCGGGGAACAGCGCACGCAGGCGCGCGCTGTCGGCCTGCGAGTCCCGCACGTCGCCCACCCTCGACGGCCGGTGCTGGCGTTCGAGCGGGTGGCCGATCATCCGCTTCGAGGAGGTCGATGAGCGTGAGCAGGTCGGTCCGCGTGCCGAACGCGAGGTTCACCGGTTCGGGGTCCGTGACCCGGCGGACGACGGCGTCGGCGATCACCGCGGCGACCGAGTCGACGTAGGTGAAGTCCCTCGTCTGCCTGCCGTCGCCGTCGATCGGGAGCGGCCTGCCGGCGAGGGCGGCGTCGATGAACGCCGGCACGACGGCGGCGTAGGCGTGCCCGGCCGGCTTGGCCGGGCCCGAAGACGTTGAAGAAGCGCAACGCCAGCGTCGCCATCCCGAAGCTGTGGGCGTAGGCGTTGGTGTAGGCCTCGGTCGCCAGCTTGCTCGCGGCGTACGGAGACATCGGTCGAGTCGGCAGGTCCTCGCGCTTGGGGAGCGTCGGCGTCGCGCCGTACACGCTGCTCGACGACGCGACGACGACATGGGCACCGGTGCGCCGGGCGGCCTCCAGGACCTCGACCGTCCCGGTGGCGTTGGCGAGGTGCGTGGCGACAGGGTCAGCCACGCTGCGCGACACCGACGGTCGGGCCGCGAGGTGGACGATCGCGGTGGCGCTCCTGGCGGCGTCACCCAGCGCCGCGGCGTCGAGGATCGAGCCGGCGCGCAGCTCGATCGCGCCGTGTTCGATCTCCCGAAGGTTGCTGGTGGACCCCGTGGAGAGGTCGTCGAGCGCGATGACGTGGTCGACGCCGGGTGTCGAGGCCAAGCGCCGGCAGACACTCGAGCCGATGAAGCCAGCACCGCCGGTCACGAGCACGCGCACGGCGGCCGACGCTACCGTCGCCGGCGATGGCGACGAGCGTGCTCTGGCTGGCGAAGGGCCTCGGTCCGGGCGGCACCGAGCGCCTCCTCGTCGAGCTGGCGCGGGTGATCGATCCGGCCCGTGTGCAACCGACGGTCGCCTACGTCCTGCCGTGGAAGGACCACCTCGCTGGCGAATTGGAGGAGGCGGGTGTGGAGACCGTGTGCCTCTCGATGCGCCGCCGGGACCCACGCTGGCCGATCCGTCTGCGCCAGCTCGTGGCGAACGGCGGATTCGACATCGTCCACAGCCACTCGCCGGTTCCTGCCGTCGCCGCACGACTGGCGGTGCTCAGCCTTCCCCGCGCCCGCCGCCCGGTGCTCGTGACGACGGAGCACAACACGTGGACGTCTCTTCGACCGGCGACGCGTTGGGCGAACCGCCTCACCGGCGGTCGGGACGCGGCGACGTTCGCCGTCACCGAGCAAACGGCGGCGAGCCTGCGTGGCGCGGCCGCCGAGCGCGCCGAGAGTGCTGGTCCACGGCATCGACATCGAGCGGGCCGCCGCTTGCCGGCCAGCGAGCGACAGGCCGTCCGCGAGGAGCTCGGGCTGGGAGCCGACGAGCATCGTGATCGGCACGGTGGCCAACATGAGGGCGCAGAAGGACTATCCGACGCTCCTCCGGGCGTGCCGGCTCCTCGTCGATCGCGGCGTTCCGTTCCGCCTGGTCGCCGTCGGCCAGGGTCCACTGGAGGCCGAGATCGCAGCCCTCCGTGACGAGCTCGGGCTGAGCGACCACGTGGTGCTCGCCGGGTTCCGACCTGACGCCAGTGCGGTCATGGCCGCCTGCGATGTCTTCGTGCTGGCGTCGGCGTGGGAAGGGCTCCCGGTCGCCGCGATGGAAGCCGCCGCGCTGGGCCTGCCGATCGTGGCGACCGCCGTCGGCGGAGTCGCCGAGCAGTTCGGAGCGGCGGACGCCGTGCTCGTGCCGCCGCGTGATCCGGCTGCGCTTGCCGCCGCACTGGAAGCCGTCGTCCTCGACCCGTGCCGGCGGTCCGAGCTGTCGGCAGCGTCCCGCTCGGTGGCGACGCGCTTCGATGTCCGCCGTGTGGCGGACACGCTGACCGCCCGGTACGAGCAGCTCGCCGGCGCGCCGGAGAGCCCGCCCCGACCGCCGGTCGTGCCGCCTCGGCGCCGTGACACCTGGGACGTGCGTCCGGCGACGGCCGAGGACCGGGCCCAGATCCTCTCGCTGCTCGACGTGTCGCTCGGATGGAGCGACGAACCTCGGTACCGCGAGCTGTTCGCGTGGAAGCACGAACGCAACCCGTTCGGGCCGTCGCTCGCCTGGGTGGTCGAGGACGCCGGTCGTGTCGTCGCCGTGCGCCTGTTCATGCGCTGGGAGTTCCGGCGGGGTGCGACCACGCTGCGGGCGGTGCGAGCCGTGGACACGGCGACGCACCCGGATCACCAGGGCCGTGGCCTGTTCTCGGCATTGACACAGCACGCTCTCGAGGCGTGCCGCGCCGAGGGCGTGGCGTTCGTGTTCAACACCCCGAACGCCCAGAGCCGGCCCGGCTACCTCAAGCTCGGCTGGCGTGAGATCGGCCGCCCGCCGACCGTCGCCCGACCCGCTCGGATGCGCGACCTCGTCACGATCGCCAGGAGCCGCGTCCCCGCGGAGCGGTGGTCGGTGCCGCTCGACGTCGGTTCCGACATCGCGACGTGGCTCGACGGGAGCGGCAGCTGGCCGTCGCCCGCCACGGTGTCATCGACGGACCGGTCGTTGCGGACGGCTGTCGGACGACCGCTTCGCCCGCTGGCGCTACGGCCTCGCCGACTTGCACTACCGCGTGGTCGACGATGGAGACGCGGCGATCGTGGTGCGCCTGCGACGCCGCGGCAGCGGCCGGGAGCTCGTCGTCGCTGACCAGCTCGGCGACTCCCGAACGCGCCGACGGCCTGGTGGTCGACACGCTCCGCCGAGTGGGCGCGACCCACGCCCTGCGGCTGGGCAGTGCAAACCTTCGCCGCGGGTTCGTGCCGGTGCCACGGGGGGGTCCGATCCTGACCTGGCGTGCCGTGTGCGACCACGGCCCGCCGCCGCTGCCCAACTGGGACCTCTGCCTCGGCGACCTCGAGCTGTTCTGATGCAGTGCCGGTCCGAGCGTGTAGCGGCGAGACGCCATCGGCTCGGAGGCATGCCCATCGTTCAGACACCGTCGCCCTCAGTCGAGCGACATGGCGACGTTGCCGACGCGGCGCGGTGGTCATGACCCGAACGTCGTGGTGGTCGGCGTCTCGCTGGTCGACGCATCCGCTTCGAGCGTCGTGGTGGTCGGCGCCTCGCTCGTTGAACACGCCCGCTTCGGTCGTCGACGTCGTGGCGTCGTCGCTCAACACATCGGTCCTCGGGCGCGATCGGCGAGCGGTGCAGTCCAGCTCGCCAAATTGCAGGGCAGGCAGACGGCGGTGACCGTCGCGTCGAAGAGATAGGTCTCGCCCGTCAGGACACCTGACCGGGAACACTCGTACGGAACGGTGGCCCTCGCCGCCGCGCAGGGGAACTCGAGCGACTCCGTCCGGGCAGTCGTCGGGCCTGCGGAACCCCTGGGAACACGAACGGGCCCACCCTGGCGGCCGGGCCCGCACACGTCGGACCGCAGTCCACGTCCAGGCTCTCGACAAAGTAGGTGTTGTCGTTGCAGCAGGAAGGACTCGACGCTGGGCACGCAATCGCAGTCCGGTCCGGTTGCCCTCAGCGTGATCGTGATGACGGGCGAACACCCAGTGACCGTCTGGGCGTGCGCGGTGCCCGACGACACGACCTCTACGACCGGAGTCGTCCAGGCGACCACACCGGCGGCCAGCGCCGCCTTCTTCAGAGCACCGCGCCGGTCAATCGACTGATCCTGAGATCGAGCGGGCTCAGCTCCCCACGTGCGCTCAAGTCTTCGGACATCGCTCGCTCCTCCACCCGATGATGCGGCGGTCGCGATCGTAATGCTCAGCTGGCGTCGCTATCGTCGATGACCTCGTCGCCCGCCACGGGTTGCAGATACAACTACCTCTTGGCGCGCTCTCGGGCGACACGAGACCGACCGGTTCCTGGGCTCCGTACCGGGGCGAGTAGACGCCGATCCTCGAAACGAGCGGGCGCTGCTCGCCGCGTACACCGTGATCAGGGAACGTGGTGGGGCTAACAAGAATCGAACTTGTGACCTCATCCTTATCAGGGATGCGCTCTAACCGACTGAGCTATAGCCCCCTGGCCGGTCGTGCAGGATATCGGACGGATCGTCGTCCGGCTCGCGTCGGGCGGGCAGATTGGACCCTTCGGGCCGCAGTTCGCTGCCCGGGTCGTCGCCCGGGACGGTGGGTCGGCGGACGACGAAGCGTCGCATCGGCGACGTCGTCCGCTCGACGACCTCCTCCTCCAGCACGGTCATGCGGATCCCACCGACGAGATCGGTGATCAGGTTGAACAGCGTCGCCGCGAGCACGGCGGCCCCGGTGAGGCCGACGACCCCGAACAGCCCGGCGATCCACGAGCTGTGGTAGATCGCCCCGCCGTCGAACTCGAAATCGCTCCACCCGAACGACTCGAAGAAGCGCTCCATGTTGTCCACCGTCCCGGTCGCGTAGGCCACGTTCCACAGCAGGACGCCGGCCGTCAGCAGCACGACGTACAGCACGAGGTTGAACACCAGGGCCACCTTGAACACGCTCCACGGATCGACGTGGCGCACGACCCGTGTCACCCTGCGAACCCGCGGTCGGCGGCCGACCAAGCGGGGCACCGGAGCGACCTGGTGGGACGACATCGTGGTCGTCACGTACGGCGCGTCGAGCGGCGGCAGGCGATCCGACCGTGAAGCCGTCGATCGGCATGTCCCGCAGGGCCGGGGGGCTCATCGGCGTCAACGCCGGCAGCGGGGGCACGGCGATCACCGGAGCGTGGCGATCCTCGAGCGAGCGCGGGGTCAACGACTCGGCCGTGTCGCTCGGTGCAGGCGGCAGCACGATCGGGGCGTCGACGGTCGGCCCGTTGGTCGAGGTGACGAGCACCGGATCGTCCGGGGGATGGACCGGCGGCGCCGGAGCGCCGACCGCTGACCGACGGGTGATCGAGCTCGACGAGGCACCACGCTGGGAGGCACTCCCCCGCTCCGGCGCCGGCGCGGCGGCCGCTGGAGTCGAGCGGCGCTTGGGTCGGGTCGACGCCGGCCGGCTCGCACCCCGGTCGACCTTGCTCGAACCGTTGGGGTGTCCGGCAGCACCGTTGCCGCCGTTGGAGCTCGGCGTGCCGCGATCGGTCGACCTGTCGACGTCGGACGAATGCTCGACGTCGGGTTCGACGGTGTCGCCGGCGCGCTTGCTCGGAGTCACGACGCTCAAGTGTAGGCAGCGACCCCTCGCGAACCGGGCGCGCCTCGTCAGCCGCCGGCGGCCCGCGCCGTGGCGACGGCGTCGCCGACGCGGACCGTGACGGTGACGCTGGTCCCCTGCCGACGCCAGGTCACGACCGTCGCACCGTGCTGCCCGGCGAGCCGCGCCGCCGCCGGACGACCGCCTTCGACGGACGCCAGGGCCGCCGCATCGGCCGCCGTGCGAGCCCGCGCGGCGTCGACGACGTCACCGGCGAACGTGCCGAACGCCAGCGTGAGCACCACCGCCAGCGCCGCCAGTGCTGCCGCCAGCGGCACCGCTTGCCCTGTCTCGCTGCGAACCCGCGTCTGCATCCGCCGACCTCCCGTGTCCCGCCGTCGCGGACGGCGCCCTGTGCACGGGCGGCGCGTGGCCGCCGATCGATGGACGGCTCAGTCAGCCTCGTTGGCCAGGATCGGCGCCACCGAAGCGACCGTCTGGCCGTCGTCGAGGTTCATCACCCGCACGCCGGTCGCCCCGCGACCCTGCGAGGAGATCTCCCTGACGGGCATGCGGATCGTCACGCCCCCCGAGGACACGGCGACGATCTCGTCGTCGATGCCGACCATGAACGCGGCGACCACCTCGCCCTTGCGGCTGGTCAGCTTGATGCCGATGACGCCCTGGCCGCCCCGGCCCTGGGTGTTGTAGTGCTCGAGCTGGGTGCGCTTGCCGTACCCCGACTCGGTCACGATCAGGATCGCCGTGTCGTCGCGGGCGACATCGACGGACACCACCTCGTCGTCGGCGCGCAACTTCATGCCCCGCACGCCTGCAGCCGAGCGGCCCATCGGGCGCACGTCGTCCTCGTCGAAGCGGATCGTCATGCCGCGACGGCTGACCATGAAGATGTCGTCGCTGCCGCCCGTCTCGATGACCTTGACGAGGTGGTCGCCGTCGCGCAGGTTGATGGCGATCAGGCCGTCGCGGCGGCTCGAGTCGTAGGCGTCGAACGCCGTCTTCTTCACCGTGCCCTTGCGGGTGGCGAAGAACAAGAAGCGCTCGCCGGCGAAGTCGCGGGTGTCGATGATCGCCTGCACCGTCTCGCCCGGCTGCAGCGGCAGCAGGTTGACGATCGGCATGCCCTTGGCCGTGCGCTCCCGCTCGGGGATCTCCAGGGCCCGGAGGCGGTACACCTTGCCGAGGTTGGAGAAGAACAGCAGGTGGGCGTGGGCCGTGGTGAAGATCACGTGGCGCACGATGTCGTCGGCCTTGAGGCGGCCACCGCTGACGCCGCGCCCACCGCGGGACTGCGTCTTGAACGACCCGGCCGGCACGGCCTTGATGTACTGGGCCTCGGTCATCACGACGACGAGCTCCTTGTCGTCGACGAGATCCTCGATCGACATCTCGCCGGCGTCGAGCGCGATCTGGCACACCCGCGGCGTCGCGAAGCCCTCCCGCACGGCGAGCAACTCGTCCTTGATCACGCTCCGCAGGAGGGCCGGGTCGGCGAGGATCGCCTCCAGCTCCTGGATGCGGCTGCGGACGTCGGCGAGCTCGGTCTCCAGGTCGATCCGGGAGAGGCGGGTCAGCTGGCGCAGCTGCATGTCGAGGATGTCGACCGCCTGGCGCTCGCTGAACTCGAACGGCTCGGCCATCAGACCGGCCTTGGCCGCGGCGGCGTCGTCACTGGCCCGGATCAGGGCGATGATCGCGTCGATCACGTCGAGCGCCTTGATGCGGCCCTCGAGGATGTGCTCGCGGTCGCGGGCCTTCTGCAGGCGGAACCTGGAGCGCCGGGTGATGACGTCGACCTGGTGGGCGACGTAGCCGGCGAGCGCCTGGGTCAGGTTCAGCGTGCGCGGCACGCCGTCGACGAGGGCCACCATGTTGATGGCGAAGCTCGTCTGCAGCTGGGTCAGCTTGAACAGCTTGTTGAGCACGACGTTGGCGTTGGCGTCGCGCTTCAGCGTGATGACGAGCTCGGTCTTGCCACCGGACGAGGCGTCGTTGACGTCGGCGATGCCTTCGAGGTCGCCGCCGTCGACGAGCTCCTGGATCCGCGCCGCGATCGACGAGCAGCTCGTCTGGTAGGGCAGCTCGGTGACGACGATCTCCGTCGCCCCCTTCTTGTTCTCCTCGATGGTGGCCGTGGCCCGCATCTTCACGCTGCCCCGGCCGGTGCGGTAGGCGTCGATGATCCCGGCCCGGCCGAGGATGCTGGCGCCGGTCGGGAAGTCCGGCCCCTTGACGAACTGCATCAGGTCGTCGGGCGTGGCGTCGGGGTGGTCGATCAGGTGGATCGTGGCGTCGATCACCTCGGCGAGGTTGTGCGGCGGGATGTTCGTGGCCATCCCGACGGCGATGCCCTGGCTGCCGTTGACCAGCAGGTTCGGGAACCGCGCCGGCAGGACGCGGGGCTCCTCGGTGCTGCCGTCGTAGTTCGGGATCAGGTCGACGGTGTCCTCGTCGATGTCGGCGAGCAGCTGCATCGCCAGCGGGTGCAGGCGGCACTCCGTGTAGCGCGACGCGGCGGGCCCGAAGTCGGGGCTGCCGTAGTTCCCGTGGAAGTCGATCAGCGGGTGGCGCAGCGAGAACGGCTGAGCCATGCGCACGAGGGCGTCGTAGATCGCCCCGTCGCCGTGGGGGTGGTAGCGGGCCATCGTGTCGCCCGAGACGCGCGCGCACTTGACGAACGGTCGGTCGGGCCGGAAGCCCTGCTGGTCCATGTCCCAGATGATCCGCCGGTGCACCGGCTTGAGGCCGTCGCGCACGTCGGGCAGGGCCCTGGACATGATGACCGACATGGCGTAGTCGAGGAACGAGGTCTCCATCTCGTCCTGCAACTGCACCGGTTGGATCGGTTCCAGGGGAAGCTCGGGGGTCACGTCGTCAGGCATGTCAGAAGTCCAGGTTGCGTACGTCGCGCGCGTTGGTGGTGATGAAGTTGCGCCGGCTCTCGACGTCGTCGCCCATGAGCACGCTCATGATCTCGTCGGCCAGCGCGGCCTCCTCGACGGTGACCTGCAGGAGCGTCCGGGTCGACAGCGACATCGTGGTGGAGCGCAGCTCCTCCCAGTCCATCTCGCCGAGACCCTTCAGGCGGGCGAACTCCTTCTTGTGGTTCGGTCGTTCGGTCAGGAACACCGCCTTGGCGGCGTCGTCCTTGAGGTACACCTTCTCCTTGCCGATCTCCGTCGAGTACAGCGGCGGCTGGGCGATGTACACGTAGCCGGCCTCGACGAGCGGCTTCATCTGCCGGAAGAAGAACGTCAGCAACAGCGTGCGGATGTGGCTGCCGTCGACGTCGGCGTCGGCCAGCACGATCACCTTGTGGTAGCGGGCCTTGGTGGCGTCGAACTCCTCGCCGACACCGGCCCCGATCGCCGTGATCAACGACTGGATCTCGTTGTTCTTGAGCATCTTGTCGACGCGGGCCCGTTCGACGTTGAGGATCTTGCCGCGGATCGGCAGGATCGCCTGCGTGCGCGGGTCGCGGGCGTCGACCGCGGTGCCGCCGGCGGAGTCGCCCTCGACGATGAACAGCTCGCTCTCGGCGGCGTTGCGGCTCGAGCAGTCCTTGAGCTTGTCCGGCATGCCGGCGCCCGACAGCGCCGTCTTGCGGCGGATGGCGTTGCGGGCGTTCTTGGCGGCGACCCGGGCCTGCGCCGCGGCGAGCGCCTTCTTGACGACCTTGTTGGCCTCCGCCGGGTTCTCGTCGAGCCACTCGGCGAGGCGCTCGTTGGTGACCTTCTGGACGAACGAGCGCATCGGGACGTTGCCCAGCTTGGCCTTCGTCTGGCCCTCGAACTGCGGGTCGCGCAGCTTCACCGAGATGATCGCCGTGATGCCTTCACGGATGTCCTCGCCGAGGAGGTTGTCGTCCTTCTCCTTGAGCAACCCCTTGGCCCGGGCGTACTTGTTGACCACCGTCGTCAGCGCGGTGCGGAAGCCCTCCACGTGCATGCCGCCCTCGGTGGTGGAGATGCCGTTGGCGTAGCCGTGGATGCCCTCGTAGTAGCCCATGTTCCACTGGATGGCGACGTCCAGGGACTGGTGCTGGTCGTCGGATTCCTCGAAGTGGCAGACCTTCGAGAACAGCGCCTCCTTGGAGGCGTTGAGGTGCTTGACGAAGTCGACGAGGCCGCCCTTGTACTGGTAGGTGACCTTCTGCTCCTTGTCGGCCCGCTCGTCGACGAAGACGATCTCCAGGCCGCGGTTCAGGAACGCCATCGTCTGCAGGCGCTCGAGCACGGTGCGGGCGAGGAACTCCGTGCCCTCGGCGACGAACACCGTCGGATCCGGCCAGAACGTCACGGTCGAGCCGGTGCTGCGGCCGCGAGCCGGCGTGGGGCCGACGACCTCCATCTTCCCCTGTGGCTTGCCGCCCTTGGCGTACTCCTGGCGGTAGCGCTGGCCGCCGCGGTCGATCTCCACGAGGAGCCGCTCGGACAGCGCGTTGACGACGCTGACGCCGACGCCGTGCAACCCGCCGGACACCTTGTAGCCGTCGCCGCCGAACTTGCCGCCGGCGTGCAGCACGGTGAGCACGACCTCGGCCGCGCTCTTGCCCTTGTGCGGGCCGGACGGGTAGGCGTCGACGGGGATGCCGCGCCCGTTGTCGTCGACGCGGCAGCCGCCATCGGCCTGCAGCGTGACCGTGATGCGCGTGCAGTAGCCGGCCATCGCCTCGTCGACGGAGTTGTCGACGACCTCCCAGATGAGGTGGTGGAGGCCGGCCAGCCCGGTCGAGCCGATGTACATGCCGGGCCGCTTGCGCACCGGATCGAGGCCCTCCAGCACCTGGATGTCCTTGGCGCCGTACTCGCCCGATCCGTCCCGCTTGGCGGGACGGGCGGCGGCTGCGGAGGGAGTGTCGTCAACGGACACGGGTTGCTCGTTCCATGGTCGTGAAATGGTGCATTCGGGAGGCGTTCACGCCGTCGGCCGGTAGGCCCTCATCAGGGTCGAGAGGGCGGTGGCGAGCGTGTCAGCGATGTCATCCAGTCTACCAACGGGGTGTCGCAGCGCCGCGGAACGGCGGTGCCCGCCGGCCCTCGGGAAGGTCAGCGACGGGGGCGGCGGACGCGGACGTCGATGCGCTCGACCGTGACGCCGGTGACCTCGGCGAGGCGGGCGGTGATGTCGTCGGCGAGGTAGCGCACCTGCGTCGCCCATGCCGGGTCGTCGACCTCCACCAGCAGCGTGCCGTGCTCGAACCGCACCGGCCTGACGTTGACGGCCAGCGCCTGGCCGACGGCCTCCTCCCAGCGCCCGAAGACGCCACCAACCGCGGCGCGGCCGGCGCCGCCCCGCAGGGACCGCAGCAGTCCGTCGAGGGCGTCGGTGACCGGCACGGGATCGTTGCTCACGACGCCCGACCCTGGGCGGAGACATCGTCGACGACGGTGCCGGCGACGACCCGGATGACCCGCTCGGGCGCCGCCGCCGCGGGGACCGCCGCAGCCGTCGTGATCACGATCTGCCCGGCGGGGAGGTGCTGGAGCAGCGCGGCCGCCCGGCCGGCGTCGAGCTCCGACAGCACGTCGTCGAGCACCAGCACCGGTGTCGAGCCGGTCCGCTCGGCGACCAGGCGGTGCGCGGCGAGGCGCAGCGCCAGGGCGAGGGTGCGCTGCTCCCCCTGCGAAGCGTGGGTGCGCGCCGGCAGTTCGTTGATCGACAGGGCCACCTCGTCCCGGTGCGGTCCGACGGTGGACAGGCCGCGACGGACGTCGGCGTCACGCGCCTCGGCCAGGGCGGTGGCCAGGCCGGTGCGCCGCCACGGCGGGTCGTAGGTCAGCCGCAGGGGGGTCGCCACGCCGGCGAGGTCGCTGTAGGCGTCGGTGACGAGCGGTGTGATGCGGTCGACCAGCGTCGCCCGGGCGTGCCCGAAGCGCTCACCGGCCTGGCACAGCTTGGCGTCCCACACGTCCAGCGTCGCCGCGGCCGACTCGTCGAGACGGCCGCCGACCTGGCGCAGCAGCATGTTGCGCTGGCGGACGATGCGGTCGAGCTCCAGCCGGCCGGCGTCGTACTTGACGGCCAGCGCCACGAGCGTGTCGTCGAGGAAACGGCGGCGGTCGGCCGGCGCCCCCTTGACGAGGGTGAGGTCATCAGGGGAGAACACGCTCACCCGGACCACGCCGAGCAGGTCCCGCGCCCGCGACAAGCGCTGGCGGTTGACCTGCACGCGGTTGCGCCCGGCTGGTACGAGCTCGGCCTCGATCAGCGACAACCGCCCGTCGTCGTCACGCACCTCGGCGCGCAGCACGGCGGCCGTCGCGCCCACCCGCACCAGGGCGTCCGCCGGTGCACCGCGGAAGCTGGCCAGCGTCGCCAGGTAGGCGAGCGCCTCGGCGAAGTTGGTCTTGCCCTGCCCGTTGTCCCCGACGACGACGGTCGTGCCGGCGGTCAACCGGAACGACGCCGACCCGTAGTTGCGGAACTCGACCAGTTCGAGGCGCTCGATGATCACGATCGCGCCGGACCGTGGTTCAGGGAACCCGCACCGGCATCAGCAGGTACAGGTAGTCGTCGCGGCCGACGGCGCGGATGACCGCCGGCTTCATCGGATCGAGCGTCGAGAGGGTGACCTCCTCGGCATCGACGGCGTCGACGCCGGCGGCGAGGTAGTCCGGGTTGAAGGCCACGGTCATCTCCGTCCCCGTGTAGCTGGCGTCGATCTCCTCCGTCGCGTTGCCCACGTCCTGGGTGATCGCCGTCAGCACCAACGTCTCGCCGCCGAGCGCCAGGCGCACCGGTGTGGCGTCCTGGGCCAGGATCTTCACCCGGCGCAGCGCCTCGAGCAGCGCCTCTCGGCCCACCGTCAACGTGTTCGGGTACGAGGACGGCAACAGGTTGCGGTAGTTCGGGTACTCGCCCTCGATCAACCGCGTCGTCAGCCGCGTCGCCCCGGACTCGAAGACCGCGTCGCGCGCCCCGAGCCGGACCGTCAGCTCGTCGCTCGACCCGAGCACCCGCTGCAGCTCGTTGAGCGCCCGGCTCGGCACGAGCACCTTCTGCCCGCCGGCGAGCAGGTCGGTCTCCGGCAGGTCGCGAACGGCCAGGCGGTAGGAGTCGGTGGCCACCATGCGCACCCCGTCGTCCTCGGCCGCGATCAGCACGCCGGTGAGCACGGCCCGGGCGTCGTCGGTGCTGGCCGCCCGCACGACCTGGCGCAGCGCCTCGGCGACCGACGACGACGCCAGCGTGACCGCCTCGGCGGCCGGCTCGGCCTGCATCGGGTAGTCGTCGAGCCCGAGCGGGCGGATGGCGAACTGCGACCGCCCGGCGCTGATGCTGACGGTGTCGGCGTGCGGATCATCGGCGAGCGCCACCTCGACGGCGCCCGACGGGAGGGCCCGCACGATGTCCGCCACGAGGCGCGCCGGGACGACCACGGCGCCGTCGCGCTCACCACCGACGGCGATGGTGAGGCGGATGGACAGCTCGAGATCGGTGCCGGTGACGGAGAGCTCGTCGCCGATCACCTCGAGGCGTAGGCCGGACAACACCGGGAGCGTGCCGGTGCGGCTCGTCGCCGCCCGGCCGGCAGTGGCCAGTGCATCGGCCAGGACCTCACGCTCGCATCGGAACTTCACAGTGCGGCCTTTCCCACATCGAGGTGATGGGTGAACGTAGTAGTGGTAATAGGGGCTGTGGATTGGGGACAACGTGTCGCTGCCGCAGCGTAGAGGGTCGGTGTCATCGCGCCGGGTTGTCCACCGTCGTCCCCAGCGCCGAGATGACAACGCTGTCGTTCGGTGGATGAACGGCGGTTGTCCACGGCACGGCACGGTGATGTCCACACGATGTCCGGGACGGGCGGCGCGCCGAGGTGCCGCAGCCGTCCGGCGATGGCCGGGCTCACGACTTCAGACGCTGCAGCAGGTCGGTGACCTGGTCGTAGATCTGCTTGCGCTCACTCATCAGGCGCTGGATCTTCTCCACGGCGTGGATCACCGTCGTGTGGTCGCGCCCCCCGAAGATCCTGGCGATGCCCGGGTAGCTGAGATCGGTCAGCTCGCGGAACACGTACATGGCGATCTGGCGACCGGTGACGAGGGGGCGCTGGCGGCTCTTGCCCTTCAGCGCGACGACGTCGAAGCCGAGGATCCCGGCGATCTCCGCCAGCAGCTCCTCGTCGGTGCGCGGGCGGGCGGCCGTCTCCCGCAGCAGGTCGGCGAGCAGGTGGTGGGCCAGCTCGGTGGTGATGGGGACCTGGTTGAGGCTGGCGAAGGCCGTGACCCGGATCAGCGCCCCCTCGAGCTCGCGGATGTTCGTCGAGATCTTGGTGGCGATGAGCTCCAGCGTCTCGGCCGGGACCTCGACCTGGTCGCGTTCGGCCTTGTTGCGCAGGATCGCCAGGCGGGTCTCCAGGTCCGGCGGCTGGATGTCGGTGATCAGCCCCCACTTGAAGCGGCCGCGCAGGCGCTCCTCGAGCGTCGGGATGGCGTCGGGCACGCGGTCGGACGAGATGACGATCTGCTTGTTGGCGCCGTGCAGGGAGTTGAACGTGTGGAAGAACTCCTCCTGCAGTCCCTCGCGGTTCTCCAGGAACTGGATGTCATCGATCAGGAGGACGTCGATGTCGCGGTAGCGGCGCTTGAAGGCGTTGCCGGTGTTGGTCCGGATGGCGTCGACGAACTCGTTGAGGAACGCCTCGGTGGAGATGTAGCGCACCTCGTGGTGCTGGTAGTTGTGGTGGACGTAGTGCCCGATGGCGTGCAGCAGGTGGGTCTTGCCGAGCCCCGCTGCGCCGTAGATGAACAGCGGGTTGTAGGAGCGGGCCGGCGTCTCGGCGACGCGCAGCGCGGCCGCCAGGGCGAACTGGTTGGACGCCCCCTTGACGAACGTCTCGAACGTGTAACGGGGGTTGAGCCCCGCCTCGTCGAGGAGCGCCGTCCCATAGGGCCCGGCCCCGAGTCTGGAATCCATGACGGGAGCAGGGCCGCGCGGCGCCAGGTCGTCGATCGTGTCGGAGGGTGACGGGCCCGCTGCGACCACGATGTCCAACGAGCACCCGGGAGCGACGATGTCGTCGAGCGCTTCGGTGACGAGCGGCAGGTACCGGGTCAGGATGCGGTCACGGACGTGGTTGCTCGGGACGCTGATGGCCAGGTGGTCACCGTTGGCCTCGAGCGGCACGACGTCCTGGAACGTCGAGTACCACACGGCTTCGGTGAGCTGATCTCGGAGTTGCTGAGCGACGGCCGTCCACACCTGATCCTGGTCGCTCACCTGCATGTCCTACTTTCCGACCAGGCCCAGATCCACACGCTTGTCCACAGTCTGTGGACAACCCGACCAGTCGAACGATCGACGCTACCACGCTGCCAGCGACCCCGACACGAGACCGTAACCGCGCCGCGGGCGCGGGGACCGGGCGTCCCGGCGGCCGACGTTGCCGGTCCGCCGGCTGTGGCCGTAGCCTTGGTGAGTCGGCGCGCGATGTCATCGCGCTCCTTCGCAGCGAGCTCGGCCCCGTCGGGCTGCCGCTGGCCGCCGCCGTTCGATCGACACATGCCCGGAGCCGTACGTGAAGCGCACCTACCAACCGAACACCCGCCGCCGGGCCCGCAAGCACGGGTTTCGCGCCCGGATGCGGACACGGGCCGGCCGTTCCATCATCAAGGCCCGGCGGCTCAAGGGCCGCACCCGTCTGTCGGCTTGATCGGCCGGATCCACGAGCGGCGTGAGATCGAGCGACTGAGCAGACATGGACGCCGCGCGCGGAGCGGGATGCTGTGGTGCCGGTACCTGGACGAACCGCCCGTCACCCCGCCGCGAGTGGCGTTCGCCATCGGCCGCGACGTCGGACCGGCGGTCACCCGCAACCGCTTGCGCCGTCGCCTCCGCGTCCACGCGGCCGGTGCCGGTGCCCTGCTCCCCCACGGTCAACTCCTCGTCGGCGCCCGGCCGGGCGCTGGCGAACTGTCGTTCGACGAGCTCGGGACGGCGCTGACCGCCATGCTCACCGACCTCGCGGTGTCGTCGTGACCACCGGGCGACTCGTCCGCATGGTCGACTGGTACCAGCGGGCGTTCGAGGGCCGGCCCTCGCCGTGTCGCTTCACCCCCTCGTGCTCGACGTACGCCCGCGAGGCACTGATCGTCCATGGCACCGGTCGCGGCCTCTGGCTGACGTTCCGCCGCCTCACGCGGTGCCGACCCTTCGGCCCCTCGGGCTACGACCCCGTCCCCGAGCCACGACGGCCCGCGGAGCACACCAGCGTCCGGCGCCGTGCCTCCGCACCCCCTCCTCGCCCCAGACGACTCGCCTGCCGCCCACGGCGGCCGTGCCGTCGCGACCAAGGACCGCTGACCGATGTTCGAGATCCCCGCCGCGTTGCTCGCCTGGTTCTACAGCGTCACGCACAACTACGCCATCTCCATCGCCCTCATCGCCGTGGTCGTCATGGCGATCATCACGCCGCTCACCCTGAAGAGCACCAAGGGCATGTTGGAGATGCAGCGCCTGGCGCCGGAGATGCGCAAGTTGCAGCAGCTGCACCGCAACGATCGTCAGAAGCTCAACGAAGAGATGATGAAGCTCTACCAGGAGCACAAGGTCAACCCGATGTCGTCGTGCCTGCCGCTGCTGGCGCAGATGCCGGTGTTCCTGATCATGTTCCGCATCCTCCACGGCCTGACCTACACGCCGTCGGCGGCGGCGGCCCCGATCATCAAGACGATCTACAGCGCGGCCGGCCAGGACGTCCCGTCCGAGCTGGGGTTCGTTCCCCGCTACATCTCCCACACCAGCGATCTGTACACGTCGCTGTTCGGCCAGACGGAGATGGTCTCGTTCGGGTTGGACCTGGCCAAGTCGCCGGCCGAGGCGCTGAGCGAGGGGCTCGCCAGCGGCCTGATCTACGCCTTGCTCGTCGTCGCCCTGGCCGGGCTGTACTTCCTGCAGCAGCGGATGGTCGCCGCCCGGGCGGCCGTCAGCCCGACGATGTCGCCGGCGCAGCAGAAGCTGATGCAGTACCTGCCCGTGGCCTTCGCCGTCTTCCAGGTCTTCTTCCTCACCGGCCTGATCATCTATTACATGGCCCAGGCCGTGCTGCGGATCGGCCAGCAGGCCTACATCACGCGCCGCTTCTACGGGCACGAGGAGTCCCTCGGCCGGCAGGCGCAGCGGGCCAGTGACCACGCCCGGGAGCTGGCCAAGAAGGACGGCGGCGGCAGCGGTCTGTTCGGCCAGCTCAAGCCCAAGGCGGCCGACACGACCGACACGCCGGCGCCGGCGAAGGCGCCGGGGAAGAAGGCCAGCGGCGCACCGCCGCAGGGGACGAGCAAGCGGACGACGGCCCCGAAGGGTCGACCGACGCCGACCGGCAAGGCCGCCGCGGCGCGCCCGAAGTCCGAATCCCCATCGGGACGGCCGGGCGGCAGCCGCAGCAAGAGCGATGGGAAACGACGGCGCTGATCGGCGCCGCGAGGAGCCTGTGACCGGGCACCCATGCCTGGCCCGGTCGACGAACGGAGTGGATGATGGAATGGGTCGAGACGACAGCGCGGACGATCGAGGAAGCCAAGGAGCTCGCCCTGGATCAGCTCGGTGTGGTCGCCGATGACGCGGACTTCGAGATCCTGGCCACCCCCAAGCCGGGGTTGTTCGGCCGGATCCGTGGCGAGGCCCGGGTGCGGGCTCGCGTCCGTCCGGCGCCGGTGCGCCCGAAGCAGGATCGCCGCCGAGGTCGTCGGGGCGGCGTCAACGGCGCCGAGACCGATGGGCCGACGGAGGCCGAGAGCACGACCGCGGCGCCGCGTGGCGGCGCCCCGTCCACCCGCCGCGGCGGCAAACGTGCCGCGGCCGAACCAGTAGCCGTCGCCGTCGAGGATGAGGCCGCGAGCGCAGCGGCTCCCGCCAGCACCGGAGGAAGCACCATGACCAACGATGAGCGACCGTTCGAGGAGGCCACCCCAGAGCCGACCGAGGTCGACGTGGAGTCCGTCCGCACGGCGGCGCTGGAGTTCATGAGCGGCCTGACGACGGCCTTCGGGTTCGACGCTGACGTCGACGCTGCCGTCGAGGGGAACGAGATCGAGGTGCGCGTGACCGGCGCCTCGCTGGGGCTGATGATCGGCCCCGGTGGGCGCACGCTGCTGGGGATCCAAGATCTGGCGCGGGTCGCCGCGCAACGGCGCCTGGGTGATCACGAGACGCGGCTGCGCGTCGACGTCGCCGGATACCGGGAGAAGCGTCGGGTCGCCCTGGAGCGCTTCGCCGCCACGGTCGCCGAGCAGGTGCGTTCGACGGGCGTCGCCCGCTCCCTCGACCCGATGCCCTCGGCGGACCGCAAGGTCCTCCATGACGCCCTGGCGGCGATGGACGGCGTGACGAGCCGGTCGGAGGGCGAGGATCCCTACCGCCGGGTGATCGTCGCGCCCGGCTGATCCCGGATGACGGACCGGGCGCTGGCCGAGGCGCTCGCCGTGTCGCAGCGGCTCGGGATGCTCGGCGGGCGCCCGATCGATGAGGTCATCGCCCACGCCGGCGCCTTCGTCGACGCCCTGGCCGGCACCCGGGGCACCGTCGTCGACCTCGGTAGCGGGGGCGGCGTCCCCGGTCTGGTGATCGCCCGCGCCCGCCCCGATCTGCGCCTCGTGCTCGTCGATCGTCGCAGCACTCGTGCCGATCACCTCCGCCGGCTCGTCAACCGTCTCGGCGCGGCGGATCGGATCGAGGTGGTGGCGGCCGATGCCGCGGCACTGCCGCGCCTGATCGCCCTCCCGGTCGACGCCGTCGTCGCGCAGGAGCTTCGGGCCCCCGACCCGAACGCTGCGTGCCGCGGCTCCCCTGCTCGCCGCCGGCGGACTCCTCGTGGTCAGCGAACCGCCGGATCCGCCGGCGGATCGCTGGCCGACGGCTGCGGTCGATGCCGCGGGACTCCGCTCGGTCGAGCACGGGGACCGCCGTGTCGCCTGCTTCCGGCGAATCGATGTTTCACGTGAAACTCGAGGGTGAGAGGTGGCCGGCGCCGATGTTCCACGTGAAACGTCAGGCTCTGTGGGTCGAGGGTGCTTGACCCGTCCGTCCGCCGCGCGTCAGGCTGTGGGAGCGGCCCGGCCCGGTCCGCTGTGTTCGACCGAAAGACCTGCCCGCGATGAGCCTTCCCGAGGCCGCCACACTCGACGCCGAGCCCGCCGACGAGCCCGTCGGCCGCCCACTCCCCCGCGTCATCGCCGTCGCCAACCAGAAGGGCGGCGTCGGCAAGACGACGACGACGATCAACCTCGGCGCCTGCCTGGCGGAGATCGGGCAGCGCACGTTGATCGTCGACCTCGATCCGCAGGGCAACGCCTCGACCGGCCTGGGCATCGAGAACCGCGGTCTGGAGACGTCGATGTACCACGTGCTGATGCACGAGGTGCCGCTGGAGAACTGCATCGAGCCGACCGACGTGCGGGGCCTCTTCGTCGCTCCGGCGAGCCTCGACCTGGCCGGGGCGGAGATCGAGCTCGTCCCGGCGTTCAGCCGGGAGACCCGTCTGCGGCGGGCCGTCGAGGCCATCGTCGACGACTACGACTACGTCCTCATCGACTGCCCACCGTCCCTCGGCCTGCTGACCGTGAACGGGCTCAGTGCCGCCCGAGAGGTCCTGGTCCCCATCCAGTGCGAGTACTACGCCCTCGAGGGCCTCGGGCAGCTGCTGCGCAACGTCGACCTCGTTCGTCGCAACCTCAACCCGACGCTCGAGGTCAGCACGATCGTGTGCGTCATGTACGACGCCCGGACCAAGCTGGCCGACCAGGTCGTGAGCGAGGTTCGCGAGCACTTCGGCGAGAAGGTGCTGCGCACGATCGTGCCGCGCTCGGTCCGGCTGTCCGAGGCACCGTCGTTCGGGCAGCCGATCATCACGTTCGACCCTCGATCGCGCGGCGCGTTCGCCTACCGCGACGTCGCCAAGGAGGTGCACGATGACTCGGCGCAGCGGGTTGGGTAGGGGGCTCAGCTCGCTCATCCCGCAGGCGGAGGTCATCGCCGGCACACCGGACGGAGCGAGCGCGGACCGGCCGGTGCTGGCCGAGATCCCGACCGTCGACGTGGTGCCCAACCCGCACCAGCCACGCGTCCACTTCGACGAGGACTCCCTCGGCGAGCTGGCGGCGTCGATCGCCCAGCTCGGGGTGCTGCAGCCGATCCTCGTCCGGCTGGTCGACGGCAAGTACCAGCTGATCGCCGGTGAGCGCCGGTGGCGGGCGGCCCGTCGAGCCGGGCTGGACAGCGTGCCGGCGGTCGTGCGCACCTCCGACGACGTCAGCGCCGTCGAGCAGGCGCTGGTCGAGAACCTCCACCGGGACGATCTGACCCCCCTCGAGGAAGCGGCCGCCTTCCAGCAGCTGATCGAGGACTTCGAGTTGACCCACGACGAGATCGCCCGGCGCGTCGGCAAGAGCCGCTCGGCGATCACCAACACGCTGCGGCTCCTCGGCCTCCCTCCCGCGGTCCAGCACCTCCTCGCCGATGGCAAGCTGACCGCGGGGCACGCTCGAGCCCTGCTCGGCACGCCCGACCGGGCCCTGCAGGAGCGCTTGGCGCGCGCCGCGGCGACGGAGGGGTGGTCCGTGCGAGCCGTCGAGGAGGCGGTGCGCACCGGGGGAGTGGCGGCGCCGACGCCGGCTGCGCCACCGGCACCGCGGCCCCCGATCGACGGTGCCGGGCTCACCGAGGCGACCCGGCTGCGACCGCCGGGCCTCCTCGAGCTCGAGCAGCTGCTGGCCGACGCCCTGGACACCCGCGTCGGTGTGCAGATGGGAGCCAGGCGGGGCAGAGTGACGATCGAGTTCGCCGACCTCGAGGATCTCGAGCGGATCTACCGGCTGATCACGGGCGAGCGCTGAGGAGCCGAGCCCGATGTGAGGGGAGTCGCAACCCTCAACCTCACATCGACCCACTTCACCCACATCTCCAGCGTTACACACAGTGAGTGGACAACGCTGTGGATATCTGGCAAACGTCCTGGTCAGGGGCGGGCTGAGCTCGGCGCGACGGCGTGCGGCAGGGGCGCGGCGGCCCATGCCGCCAACGCCGACACCACGGCCTCACTGATCGTCGGGGCGGCGTCGATGATGCGCTGGACCGGGCCCAGCGAGCACACCACGGCGGTCATCCGCGTCTCCCGCAGGACGGCCAGGCGCATCCCGCTGGTGCGCACCGCCGACAACGCGGGAACGCTCTGGAACGTCACCTCGATGCGCTCGGCCAGCGAGCGTCCACCGATCGACTCGAAGCCGGCGGTGGCGTAATAGGCGACCCCGACGTGCGCCTCGGTCCGCGGTTCGAAGCCGATGTACACCGTGGCGGCGTATCGGTTGGCCGATGCAGCGTGGATCGAGGGGTCGAGCTCGTCGGCCGTGATCACCTTGGCGCCGTCTTGGCGCAGCCGTTGGGCCACCTGGCGGGCCAGCGGTCCGAGCCCCCCGAACTGCCCGACGACGACCCGGAGCTGCTGCAGGGAGGCCCCGACGGCGCCGAGCTGCTCGAGCTCACGGATCGCCGCCACCCCGGGGCCCGAGCCGGTCCGGGCACCGTTGATCTCCAGGGCCCGCACGGTCGCCGGCCCACAGACCCCGTCGACGTCGAGCCCGCAGTTGCGTTGGAACTCCTCCAGCGCCCGGGCCGTGGCCGACCCGAGGATGCCGTCGACGCGGCCGCAGTCGAAACCCAGGCGGGTCAGCCAGGACTGCAGCGTGCCGACGTCGTCGCCCCGCTGGAACGGGGCCATCAGGCGCAGTGGGCGGTCACCCAGGCGCCACGACGACTCGACGAGCGCCAGCCACGTCGGCTCGTCGCAGTGGCCGTGGTCGTGCAGGCCGCGGTGGCGCTGGAAGGCGCGCACGGCGTCCTCGGTCGCCGCGCAGAACTCGCCGGCCTCGGCTCCCGCCGGGGCGAAACCGGCGGCGCCGAGCCGGCGCTGGAGGTCGCGGATGGCGTCGCCGTGCTGACCTCGGGTCAGCTGGTGGAAACGAGGAATTCGTCGAGCTCCTGGAGCAGTTGGGACTTGCCCTTGGCACCGACGAGGCGCTTGTGCACCTCGCCACCGGAGAAGACCAGGAGGGTGGGGATGCTCATCACGTTGTAGCGCATCGCCAGATCGGGGTTGTCGTCCACGTTGACCTTGGCGATCGTCACCTGCGACTCGAGCTCGGTGGAGAGCTCACCGAGGATCGGGGCGATGGTCTTGCACGGCCCGCACCACTCCGCCCAGAAGTCGACGACGACGGGCTTGTCGGACCCGGCGACGGTCTCATCGAAGGTGGCGGTGGACAGGTTGACGATTCCGGCCATGGTGGCGGGTTCCTTTCGGCCTGGTTCGGCGTGCGAAGTGTACTGGGAGTGCAACCGGCGACGGGCTGTCGGCATTCCCCGGCTCATCGAACCTACGTTCGAGAACGGGACCCGTCAGGCGTGGTGCTCGAGCCAGCGCTCGGCGTCGATCGCCGCCATGCAGCCGGACCCGGCGGCCGTGATGGCCTGCCGGTAGGTGTGGTCCTGGACGTCGCCACAGACGAACACACCCTCGACGTTGGTCCGCGTCGAGCGGGGCTCGGTGATGATGTAGCCGTTCTCGTCCATGTCCAGCACGCCGGCGAACAGATCGGTGTTCGGGCGGTGGCCGATGGCCACGAACATGCCGGTGACGTCGAGTGTCGAGGTGGCGCCGGTCTTCGTGTCGGCGAGGATGGCGCCTTCCAACTTCTCCGTGCCGACGAGGTCCTGGACCACGGCTGTTCCACTGGAACTCGATCTTCGGGTTGGCGAACGCCCGGTCCTGCATGATCTTCGAGGCCCGGAGTGAGTCGCGGCGGTGGACGACGGTGACCTTGTCGGCGAACTTGGTGAGGAACAGTGCCTCCTCGATCGCCGAGTCACCGCCGCCGACGACGGCGATGTTCTGGCCGCGGAAGAAGAACCCGTCGCACGTGGCGCACGTCGACAGCCCGTGACCGAGGAGGCGGGTCTCGGCCTCCAGACCGAGCATCAGTGACCGGGCGCCGGTGCTGACGATCACGGCGTCGGCCTCGAACACGTCGTCACGCACCCAGATGCGGAACGGGCGGCCGCCGAGGTCGACCTTGGTCGCCTTCTCGGTGATGAAGTCGGTGCCGAAGCGGGCGGCTTGCTCCCGGAACCGGGCGATCAGGTCGGGACCCATGATCCCCTCCGGGAACCCGGGGTAGTTCTCCACGTCGGTGGTCAGCATCAGCTGGCCACCTGGCTGGTCGCTGCCACTCGACGGCTCACCCTCGATCACCAGCGGCGCCAGGTTCGCCCGGGCGGCGTAGATCGCGGCCGTCAGCCCGGCGGGCCCGGAGCCGACGATGATGACGTTGCGGCGGTTGGTCATTGGTGAGGGAGTCCTTCGGCGATCAGGCGTCGGGGAGTTGACGCTTCCGGAGGAGCAACAACCCGATGATGCTGAGGATTCCCCCGAGGATGAAGTAGCTCAGGTAGACCGCTTGCTCCGGCGTCACCGCCAGGTCGAGCAGGGCTTGCAAGGCCCGAGTGAGCGTGATCACGAGCAGCACGACCGCCGTCAAGGCGAGGAACGCCGCGAGCAGGCCGAAGACGACCGCTCGCGTGGCGCGCACGACCGGCGTCGTCGCCTTCGCCCGCACCGTGCCGACGACCCGATCGATCGTGTCGGCCAGCTCTGTCGCCCAGTTCGGATCGGTCAACGGGTTGCCGGGCATGGCCGCGGACTCTACTCGTCGAGGCGCCACGGACCGGGAAGCCTCCCGGCGCCAGGTGCGCTGCTCACGGAGCGGGGAACGGCGTCACGGCAGCGGCGCGCGGGCGACGACGCTGCAGTCGACGACGTCGACGGCGATCGCCACGCCGTCGACCTCGAACACCTCGACGGGGACCTCGGCGCCGCCGACCACGAAGAACGCCGAGCCGAGCGGTGTCCCCACGTCGCAGCTCACCTCGCCGGCGGCGCCGGCATCGAGGGCGAGGCGGCGCTGGGCGAAGGCGGCGAGCTCGTCGGGCGTGCGCAGCACCTCGGCGGCGGCCGGCGCCGTGGCCACGAGCTGGTCCGACGCCGTCAGGTCGGAGGCCGGGAGGGCGGGGCCGCGGCGCTCGCCTCGCCGGCGGTCGACTCGGTGGCTGCCTCCTCGGCCCCGGCGGTGGCGTCGCGATCAACGGCCGCGGCCGGCGCCAGCTCGGTCGCCGCAGGTGCCGCTGCGTCGTCGCTCCCGTCCTCGTCGCCCCCGGCGATCACGGCACCGACGACGATGACGACGATGGCTGCTGCGGCGGCCAGGGGAGCCAGCCAGCGGGCCCGGCGGCGGGCGTCGAGGGACGGCGGCGGGGGAGCGGCCACGCGGTCGCCGCCCACGTCGAACGCCGCGAGGGCGGCGGCGATCGACGCCTCACGCCGGGCCGGATCCGGCTCGACATCGGCCCGCAACTGATCGCGGACCGCCCGCAGCCGCTCGATCTCGGCACGCACCTCCGGATCGGCCCCGGCACGCGTCCGCTCGTCGCTGGTGGCGGCGTCGTCGAGGACGGCGCTGGCGAGGAGTCGTTGCTCGTCGTTCATGGTGCTGATCCGGTCGGGTCCCCGTTTGGACGTCCCGCTCCAGGCTCCTGGTTCCCGAGCACGTCGGCGAGCTGGCCCCGGCCCCTGGCGATCCGCGACTTCACCGTGCCGACCGGCACGCCGAGGACTTCGGCGATCTCGGCGTAGTCGAGGTCGGCGACGTCACGCAGCACGACGGCCGCCCGGAAGTCCGTCGGGCAGGGCGGCCAGGGCGTCGTCGATCGACAGCCGCTCGACGACGCCCTCGAGGCGCCGCTCGGCCAGCGGATCGGCGACCTCCGGTTCGGGCCCGTCGTCGGCGACGACGTGCAACGCCGGCCGGCGCCGGCGCCGACGGAGCTCGTCGAGCGCGGCGTTGGTGGCGATGCGGTAGATCCATGTCGAGAACGCCGACCGCCCGTCGAACCGGCTGATGCCGCGCACGATGCTGATCATCGCCTCCTGGGTGGCATCGTCGGCGTCCCGGCTGGACCCGGCGATCCGCCGGCACACGGCGTGGACTCGGTCGTAGTGCCGGCGCAGGAGGGCGTCGAGGGCGGCGCGGTCACCCGCCTGGGCGGCCGCCACCAACGTGTCGTCGTCGCGCCGGTCGGCCATCAGGTGAAGCGGATCTCACCGATCGTGCCGCGGTAGGGGTTGGCGGGTGTGCAGCCGGGATCCCGCCCGAGCTCGCGGAACACGATGAGCACGTGGCGGGCCGGGGCCGGCACACCGACCTGGACCGTGCCGGCCTGATCGGAGAACGTCTTCTCGGCGATCGCCGCGCCCCAGTCGGCGAAGCCGGCTGGGACGGCAGCCGCCTCCGACGTGAACACCTCGACCTGGAACGGCGCGGTGCCGACGTCGAACGCGAGGGTGCCGGCGGCCGGGGCGGCGAGGGTCAACGCCAGGCCGACACCGGGCTTGTCGCCCATCAGGGCGCGGGCATAGCAGACGGTTCGCCACCCGGTCGACGGATCACCGTCGGCGAGGGCGGCGGCGGCCAGGTCGTCGTTCTCCTCACCGTCACCGTCCGGGTCGTAGGCGACGACCGAGGCGATCTCGGCCGACGCGGTCGCGCCGGACGGCACGCTGGTCGAGCCAGGCGTGGTCGTCGCCCCGGACTCTTGATCGCCGCCGCCGCGGCCGATCGTGGCCCACAGCACGAGGGCCACGACGAGGGCCACGGCGAGGAGGGCGAGGACGATGATCATCGACGGGCCGGTCCGTGACTGCAGGCCGCGGGCCGGGCTGCCGCGCAGGCGCGGCCCGGCGTTGGG
The DNA here is from genome assembly GCA_963776995.1 of uncultured Acidimicrobiia bacterium. Taxonomy (GTDB): domain Bacteria; phylum Actinomycetota; class Acidimicrobiia; order Acidimicrobiales; family Ilumatobacteraceae; genus JALZMG01. The sequence continues at coordinate 81,540 of CAVZPA010000019.1, read as the reverse complement.
CGTGTGGTCACGGGGACGGCGCGGCGACGGGTTCGGGGGCGTCGCCTCACCGGGGATCGGCGGGGCGCCGGGACGGGTGCGCGGCACCTGGCCGCTCGCCCGTGGAGCACGGATGAACGGCCCGACCGGGCTCGGAACAGGCGCCGGCGGCGTGCCGAGCGGCGTCAGATCGGGGGGCGGTTCGTCGGCGATCCGTTGCAGCTCTGTGCGCAGCTCGGCTCCGGTGCTCGGACGGTGGTTGGGGTTGCGCGACAGCAGGCGATGGATGAGGTTGACGAGGCCGCGCGGGATCGTCGGGCGCAGCCGGGCGAGATCGGTCGGATCGCGCTGCAGGCGAGCAAGGGCAGTGTCGGCGTCGGTCTCGCCGAGGAACGGGACCCGCCCGGCGAGGCACTCGTAGAGGACCAGGCCGAGCGAGTACAGGTCGGCGCGCCCGTCGAGCTTGCGACCGCGGACCTGCTCCGGCGACAGGTACTTGGCGGTGCCCATCATCACGTTGTCGCTGGTGAGGTCGTCGTCGGACGTGTCGAGGCCCTTGGCGATCCCGAAGTCGGTCAACAGGACGCGCCCGTCGGGGGTCACGAGGATGTTCCCCGGCTTCACGTCGCGGTGGACGAAGCCGGCGTGGTGGGCGGCGTCGAGGGCGGCGGCGACGCACGTGCCGATGTGGATCGTCAGCTCAGGGCTCAACCGCGTCTGGACGTCGAGCAGCTGGCGCAGGCTCTTGCCATCGACGAGTTGCATCACGACGGCCTGGCGGCCGCCGTCCTCGAAGACGTCGTGGACGGCGACGATGTTGGGGTGCGTCAGTCCGGCGACGGCGATGGCCTCGCGACGAAACCGTTCGGCGACGACAGGGTCGGTGGCCAAGCTCGGCTTGAGCCACTTCAGGGCCACCTTGCGGTCGAGCGAGAGATCGGTCGCCAGCCACACCTCGGCCATCCCGCCCTGGGCCAGGCGACGCTCGAGGCGATAGCGCCCGGCCAGGACGACCGGCTCGTCACCGCTCTGCGGGCTCGCGCTGGGAGTAGGGGGAGTGGTGGACGCCGGCATTCCGCGCACGCACGCTAGTTGCGCCCGCCTGTGAACTTGGGGAGGGTCGGCTGGTCAGACCGTCGTTTCGTGGAACGCGACGCCGATCGGCAGGCTGCTCGATCATGGGTCCGCGAGGCTCTCGACGGCGGGCTCCTCGACGGGCGGGGCGACGGTCGCCTCGGCGGCATCGGGCGAAACCGCCCCGACCCCGCGCCCGTTCAGCCCGTCGACCTCGCCGATGCGAGCCAGCCGGGCCCGGCGGCGCCGGCGGAAGTGCCCGTACCACCACGACAGCAGCACGAGGATCGCCGCGCCGGTGACGACCTGCCCGAGCCCGGTCAGGGCGTTGACGCGGGCCGTCAGCACGACGGGGTCGCCGATCTCCTGCCCGAAGACCGGGGTCAGCACGGCAACCTCCAGCGACGACGTGCCGTTGGAACGCGCCTCGACCGGGATGACGACCTCGGTCACGCCGTCGGGCGCCAACTGGACGAGCTGGTCACCGTTCGGGAACGTGAGCTTCGCCGAGCTGGGACTGACGAGGACGCGCAGCGGTTCGGTCGGCCGTGTTGCGCAGGTTCAGGCGCAGCGGGCTCGAGCGCCCGGTGAGGGTGAACGTGAACCGCCGGGGGACCTCCACTTGGGCCCGCACGGCGGCGGCTTCGGCCGAGATGCGCTCCAGCGTGGCGTCGACCTCGGCGTCGGAGACGGCGGTCGACAGCAGCGTCTCCAGGTCGTCGCGCCACTCGAGCAGCTGGGCGTCGTCGAGCATCATCGACCCTGAGCTCTCGGCCGAGATGCGGGTCAGGTCGATGCGCCGGGCCCGCTCGGTGAGGTCGGGTCCCGCCGTCTCGGGGAGCGTGACGACCTGCGGGCCGTCGTCGCCGACGATCATCGTGTCGGTGGCGCTCGCCAGGGCCGACAGCGGCGCCAGCGCGAAGTCGGGCATCCCGGCGACGAACGTCGCCAGCGTCGCGGCGATGTCGGGGTCCGGGATGCCGGAGTCGGGCGCGACGAGTACGGCGCTGCGGCGCTGGTCGGCGCCGAGCTCGCGACGCGTCGTGACCAGTGTGGCCATGATCTGCACGGCGGCGTCGGTGGCGCTGGTGTCGGCGGTCACCGCCGCAGGTTCGAGCAGCCCGCCGGTGGCGTGGAGCACCATCGCCGGGAAGCGGGTGCCGTCGCCGAGGTCGACCTCGACGGCGAGGGTCGTGTCGACGAACCCGCCGATGCTGCCCTCCAGCGCGTTGTAGATCTCCGGGGTGAACACGAGCGGGCGGAAACCGAGGTTGCGCAGCATCGTCGCCCCGCCGGTGCTGATCTCCGTGGCCGTCAGCCAGGCCGAGCGCTGGGGCGGGTTGTCGGGCAGCGCCGCGCCGAGGATCTCCACGCCCTCGACCAACTCGCGGGTGAACGCGGCCTGGGCGTCGATGGCCACTGCCGACGACGGGTCGAGGACGTCGGCGGGAGCGGCGAGCACCTCGTCGCCGACGAGCGACGACCGCAGCGTCTCACGGAAGTCATCGTCGCCGGCGAGGGCGTCGAGGAGGACCGGCGGCAGCGACAGGCTGATCGGACCGTCGACGGCGGCCGCCGTCTCGGCGATCGCGGTGAGCCGGCGACGACCGTCGGAGACCTCCTCGGCGGTCGGGTTGGGCCCCGGGTCGGGCGTCGCGGCGACGATGGCGACGTTCATCGGCGCCGCCGGCGCGGGCTCGACCGGCAGCCGCTCGACGAACGTCAGGTGGTCGGCGACGACCGCGCCGTCGACGACGACCTCGATGTTGACCGGGTACAGCCCGGGCCGGCGCAGGACGAGGGCGTCGGCCGTGACCGGGTCGGCGGCGGTGGGCACGTCGACCGTCAGGGTGGTCACCGGACCGGTCGACGTCGGAGCGATCGGCTGGACGTACGTGTCAGCGACGACCGCCGGCGCGCCGTCGAGGACTTCGGCGAGATCGTGCCGCGTCGCCACGGGCCGCCCGGCGGTGAAGCGCAATGCCGCGTCGACGGTGTCGGCGGGCGCCGTCTCCGCCGGAGGCGGAGGAGTCGTGTCCCCGGGCACCGGTGCGACAGTGGTGGTCGTCGTCGACGTGGGCGACGTCGCCACGACCTCGGCGAGCGCTCCGTCGAGGGTCAGCTCGACCCGCCACGGCTGGCCCGGCACGACAGCGAACGTCTGCCCCGTCAGCGCGAGGTCGGTGCCGGCGGCGTCGTCCTGGGCCCGAGTCGGCGAGGGTGCGTCCGTGACGGCGAGCGTCATGGTGACGAGCGCGGCGAACGGGAGTCCTGCCGCTGCCAGCCGGCTCATCGATCCTCGGTGGTGTGCTGCATCACGAGGAGCTCGTCCGGGAGCCGCTGGAACCCGAGCGATTCGTACAGGCGCGAGCGCCCGGCTGTTGTCGACGGCGGTGTTCACGAGGCCGTGGTGGAGCCGGCGCCCCACCATCCACGCCAGCGAGTCGAGCGCGAGGGCTCGCCCGTGACCGCGGCCCTGTGCGGCCGGGGCGACGGCGAGGCGTTGCAGGTAACCCTGCCCGGACGCCGCGCCGCTGATCGCGAAGCCGACGATCGGCTGGCGCCACCCTGGTCCCGGTCCGGAGGTTCGGGCGCGGGCGCGGTGGCTCGGCGTCGCCCGGCGGATCTCGGTGAGGTCGTTGGCGTCGTTGCCCCACGGATCGCCGAACGCGGCCCGGTCGATCTGCGCGGCCTCCCGGTGCCGGCGGGCCCGCAGAGCGATCGTCCTCACCGAGCGGCCGGGCCCCCGGCCGGCCAGATCGATGCGCAACAGGGCGAGGGTGTCGATCACGGTGTAGCCGGCGTCGGCGAAGCGCGACGCGGCTTGCGGGAACAGCGCGCCGGTCCGGATCGTGTGCACGGTCGAGCCGTCCGGGCGCACCTGGCCGGCCAGTGCATCGGTCCATGTGCGGACCTCGTCGATCGACGGGACGATGGCTTGGTCGGCCAGCGCGATCTGGACCACGCCGCGGTCGAACGCCCACGGGCGCACGCGCACCCGCGGGCCGAGCTCGCCTTCGTGACGTCGAACCTTCACCGCTCCGCGACGGTACAAGCCGCGGCCCGATCTCCGAGTTCGCTGGCCGGTCATAGTGTGGGCGCGGTGAGCGTGCTCTTCGCCAGCCATCCGGCGTATCTCGAGCACCTCACCGGCCCCGGGCATCCGGAGCGCCCGTCGCGCCTGCAGGCCGTCATCTCCGGCGCCCGACGTGAGGGCGTCGCCGAGGCGCTGGAGGCGCTGGAGCCCGTCGCCGCGACCCGCGAGGACCTCGAGCGGGTGCACCCGCCGTGGTACCTCGACCGGCTGCGAGCGATGGCCGAGGCCGGCGGTGGGTGGATCGACGCCGACACCCGGCTGAGCACGCACTCGGCGGACGCCGCCGAGCTGGCCGTCGGCGCCGGGCTGACGGCGGTCAGGGCGCTGCGCGCCGGCACCGGCAGCGCCGCCTTCTGCGCCGTCCGGCCGCCCGGTCACCACGCCACGCCCACCGATTCGATGGGCTTCTGCCTGCTCTCCAACGTGGCCATCGTCGCCGCGACGCTCGCCGCCGAGGGCGAGCGGGTGTGGGTGTTCGACTACGACGCCCACCATGGCAACGGCACGCAGGCGGCCTTCGTCGACGACCCGCGGGTGCTGTTCGTGAGCATGCACCAGTGGCCGCTGTACCCCGGCACGGGCCGGGTGACCGAGACCGGTACCGGGGCCGGACGGGGCACGACGATGAACATCCCGCTGCCGCCAGGCGCCACCGGCGATGTCTACCTGCGGGCCTTCGACGACGTCGTCGCCCCGGTGGTCGAGCGCTTCGCGCCGACGTGGCTGCTGATCTCGGCGGGGTTCGACGCCCACCGCGACGACCCGCTGACCGAGCTCGGCCTGACCGCCGGCGACTTCGGCCTGCTCACCTCGCGGGCCTTGTCGTTCGTCGCGTCCGGGCGGTGCGTGGCGATGCTGGAAGGTGGCTACGACCTCGACGCCCTGTCGTCCAGCGCGGCAGCCGTGCTGAGCACGCTCGCCGGCGCTCCGGTCGCCCCGGAGGCGCCGAGCTCGGGCGGTCCGGGCGCCGAGGCCGTGGTCGACGCCCGCAGCGTGTGGTCGCGGCTCGACGCGTGATCACCATCGTGCCCTGATGGGGTCGCCACGTAGCCTTCCCGGCGCCATGGTCCCCGAACGCTTCGCCCCGGTCCTCGACGAGCTGGCCCCGCTGGCCGAGCGGTTCGCCGCAGCCGGCCACCGCGTGTACCTCGTCGGCGGCGCCGTGCGCGACCTCCTCGTCGGCAGCGACCGGGTCGAGTTCGACCTCGACCTGACGACCGACGCCCGACCGCCACAGGTCAAGGCGCTGCTGCGCGGCTGGGGCGACGCGGTGTGGACGCAGGGGGAGAAGTTCGGCACGATCGGCGCCCACCGCCGGCGCGCCGACGGCTCGACGCGCACCGTGGAGATCACCACGTTCCGCTCCGAGGCCTACACCGACGAGTCGCGCAAGCCGCACGTCACGTTCGCCGACGACATCGAGTCCGATCTGGCGCGGCGCGACTTCACGATCAACGCCATGGCCCTCGAGCTGCTGCCCGGCGAGAGCGGCATCGACGTGGCGCTGATCGATCCCCACGGTGGGGCCGCCGATCTGGCGACAGGGACGCTGCGCACGCCACTGGCGCCGGAGATGAGCTTCGACGACGATCCGCTGCGCATGTTGCGGGCGGCCCGGTTCATCGCCGGCTACGGCCTGACGCCCGTGCCCGAGGTCGTCGCCGCCGTCGTCGACCGGGGAGCGCGCCTCGAGATCGTGTCGGCCGAGCGGATCCGCGACGAGCTGGACAAGCTGATCGTCGTCGCCTCACCATCGGCCGGGCTGTGGTTCCTCGTCGACACCGGGCTCGCCGAGCACTTCCTGCCCGAGCTGCCGGCACTGCGCCTCGAGCACGACCCGATCCATCGCCACAAGGACGTGCTCAGCCACACCATCGCCGTCATCGAGAACGTGACGCCGGAGCTGGCCGGCGGCCGCTACGACTTCCGCATCACCCGCCTCGCCGCGCTGTTCCACGACATCGGCAAGCCCCGCACACGAGGCTTCCAAGCGGGCAAGGGCACGACGTTCCACCACCACGACGTCGTCGGGGCGCGGATGACGCGGCGTCGGATGGAGGCGCTGCGCTACCCGGCGGCCGACATCGCCGCGGTGTCCGAGCTGGTGTTCCTGCACCTGCGCTTCCACACCTACAAGATGGGGTGGAGCGACGCCGCCGTGCGGCGCTATGCGCGCGACGCCGGGCCACTGTTGACCGAGCTGAACGTCCTGACGCGCTGCGACTGCACGACCCGCGACGAGCGCAAGGCGACGCGCCTGGCGCGCCGGATGGACGAGCTGGAGGAGCGCATCAGCGCCCTCGCCGAGCAGGAGGAGCTGGCGGCGATCCGTCCCGAGCTGGACGGCCTGCAGGTGATGGAGCACCTCGGCATCGCTCCGGGCCCGCTCGTCGGCGAGGCCCTGGCGTACCTCCTCGACATCCGCCTCGACGAGGGGCCGATCGGCCACGACGAGACGATCAAGCGCCTCGACGCCTGGTGGGACGAGCGCTCCGCCGCTGCTGACCGCTGAGACCGCCCCGGACGGGCCGATCGCGAAGGACAGGATCGGCAATACCCGGCGGCCGCGGTCGGGCGCCGTAACGTCCCGGTGTGCGCGCTGATGTCACGGACGGGATGTCGATCCGGCGGCGGGCGGCGATGTGGCGCTGGGTCGTCTCCGTCGTCGTTGCCGCGGCGCTGCTCGTGGCCCTGGTGTTCCTCGTGCTGCGCCTCGACGAGGAGCGCTCGGCCGGCGCCGTCGCCGCCGCCGTCGTCACGGCGTTCCTCGCCGTCGCCGCCGTCGTCGTGACGTGGCTCGAGTCGCGGCGCATCACCGGACACCTCAACCGCACGATCGAGCGGCTCATCGACACCGAGTCCGAGCTGCGGCTGCTGCTCGACGACCTCCCCGAAGCCGTGCTGTCGCTGGACGGCGACGGCGTGGTGCGCGGCGCCAACGCCAAGGCGGCCGAGCTGACCGGGCACCCGACGACCGAGCTGGTCGGTCGGCCCTTCGCCGAGCTCGTCGAGCCGGCGCGGGGCACCGACCTCGACGCCTGGCTGGCCAGCGGGCGCGGCGAGCAGCCGGCCGCCCCGGCGGCGTTCAAGCTGCGCCACGCCGACGGAGCGGCGTCGACGCTCGTCGAGGCGACCGTCGATCGCCCGCGCCAGACCGATGCCGGCGTGATCATCCGCCTGCGCGACGTCACCGAGCGCGAGGAGCGGGTGCGGGCCCTGGAGCAGGCCAGGCGGCGCTTCCAGCAGGCGTTCCACTCGGCGCCGACGGGCATGGCCCTCGTCCGCCTCGATGACTCCACGATCCTCGACGCCAACCGCTCGCTGGCCGACATGCTGGCCATCCCCGTCGACCACCTCGTCGGCCGCACGATCCGGGAGATCACGCACCCGGAGGACCTCCGGGCGGCTGCGTCGTACCGGGCCCGGTTGGAGCTCGGCATCGCCGACACGTACCTCCTCGACCAGCGGTACCTGCGCAGCGACGGCGAGTTCGTGTGGGCCCGCACGCGCGTCGCCGTGACCGAGGACGAGGGCGTGTCGCTGGCCATCACCCACATCGAGGACGTCACCGAGCAGCGGCGGACGGCGGAGCAGCTGCGCTGGGCGGCGACCCACGACGACCTGACGGGCCTGCCCAACCGCACCGAGCTGATCGCCCGGGTCGACACGATCCTCGCCGATGCCGGCGTCGGTGATGTCGCCCTGCTGTTCATCGACCTCGACAACTTCAAGGCGGTCAACGACAGCCTCGGTCACGGCATCGGCGACACGCTGCTCAGCGCGATGTCGGTGCGCCTGCGCGAGGTGGTCGGCCCCGACGCCGAGCTCGCCCGGTTCGGCGGCGACGAGTTCATCGTCGTGCTGCGTCGCCCCGAGCGCGGCGCGATGGAGATCGCCGAGGACCTGCGTGCCGCGGTGCGCAACGCCGTGGAGGTGGAGGGCACCGAGCTGTTCGTCAGCTCGAGCATCGGCGTGTCGGTGAACGACCGCGAGGGCGTGTCGGCCGCCGACCTGCTGCGCGATGCCGACGCCGCGATGTACCGGGCGAAGGCCCGGGGCCGGGACTGCGTCGAGGCCTTCGCCCCCGGCACCCACGAGACGACGGTGCTGGCGCTGCGCACGGCGACCGAGCTGCGCCGCGGCCTCGAGCGCGGCGAGATCGTCCCGTACTTCCAGCCGATCGTCGAGCTGACGACGGGTCACGTCACCGGGTTCGAGGCGCTGGCGCGCTGGCTGCACCCCGAGCGCGGCCTGCTGGCGCCGGACCAGTTCCTGCCGATGGCCGAGGAGACCGGGCTGATCGACGAGATCGGGGCGACGATCCTCGAGGACTCCCTCGCCCAGTTCGCCCGCTGGCGGGCCCGCGACCTGCCCTTCGCCGAGGCCACGTTGGCGGTCAACGTCGGCACCCGGCAGGTGGTCGACCCGTCCTTCGCCGACCTCGTCGGCGACCTGCTCGGGCACACGGGGATCCCCGCCGACTCGCTGTGGCTGGAGATCACCGAGACCGCCCTGCTGGCCGACGTCAAGGCGTCGACCGTGGCGCTGCGCAACCTGCGCAGCCTCGGCCTGCACCTCGCCGTCGACGACTTCGGCACCGGCTACTCGTCGTTGACGTACCTCAAGCGCTTCCCCGTCGAGGCGATCAAGATCGACCGCGGGTTCGTCGCCGGCCTCGGGCTCGACACCGAGGACACGACGATCGTCGAGGCCGTCGTCAACCTCGGGCACTCCTTCGGCATCGCCGTGATCGCCGAGGGACTGGAGACGCCGCTGCAGCTGTCCCGCCTGCGGACGATGGGCTGCGACCGCGGCCAGGGCTACCTGTTCGGCCGCCCCCGCCCCGCCTCCATCGTCGAAGCCGAGCGCGCCGCGCCCTGACCGTTTCTGACGCTCGCCGCTCCCGCTGAGCGCGACCAAGTCTCCGGAGAACCGGGATCTCATGCCGCCTCCACGGCGGCTCCATGGGACGCGGCGCTGGATGTGGGCGACGGGTTCGTCACGGTGGCGGGCCATGTGGACAGGGCTCCTGGCCCCTGGAGGAATGACATGAACCGGAAGATTCAGCGCGCCCTGCTGCTCGCCGTGCCGCTGGCACTGGCCGCCACGGCATGCGGGAGTGGCGGCGACACCGCAGACCCGACCACGACCACCACAGTCGCGGCGGAGCCGACCAAGCCCTCGACCACCGAGGTACCCACGCCGACGACAGAGACGGTCACGAGCGACGCCGCGCCGGTGGGGATCACCGGCTTCGGCGACGTGCAGCCGGCCGTCGTCCAGATCGTCGCCCAGGGCACGTTCCGGGATCCCGAAGTCGGCTTCGCCGACGGCTCGGGTCTCGGCAGCGGCTTCATCATCAGCCCCGACGGCCTGGCCGTCACCAACAACCACGTCGTCGCCGGCGCGGCCACCCTCGAGGTGTACATCGGCGGTGATCTCGACGAGAGCTACAACGCGACGATCCTCGGCGTGTCGGAGTGCAACGACCTCGCCCTCATCGACATCAACGGGCCCGACGACCTGCCGTACCTGGAGTGGTTCGACGGCGATCTGGCCGCCGGCCTCGACGTCTACGCCGCCGGCTACCCGCTCGGCAACCCCGAGTTCACGCTGACGCGAGGCATCGTGTCCAAGGTCGAGGCGCCCGGTGACCTCACCGGCACGTCGTCGATCGACCACACCCTCGAGCACGATGCGAGCATCCAGCCCGGCAACTCGGGCGGTCCGCTCGTCGACGCGGCGGGCAAGGTCGTCGCCGTGAACTACGCCGGCGGGGCGATGGCCACGACGACCGAGCAGTTCTGGGCGATCGCCGCCGACCTCGCCGAGCCGGTGGTCGAGGAGCTGAAGACCGGCGACTTCGAGTCGCTCGGCATCAACGGCTGGGCCGTGTACGACGAGGCGATGGGCATCGCCGGGATCTGGGTCGCCGGCGTCGCCGCCGGTTCGCCGGCCGCCGAGGCGGAGATCATGCCCGGTGACATCGTGACGTCGATGAACGGCCTGCCCGTCGGAACCGACGGCACGTTCAAGGACTACTGCGACGTCATCCGCACGGCCGGTGAGGGCGCCCCGATCAACGTCGAGGTGCTGCGCTTCGACACCTCGGAGGTGCTGAAGGGTGAGATCAACGGCGATCAGCCGCTGGAGATGACGTTCTCCTTCGCCGCAGAGGTGGCCGATGAGGTCGGTGACGAGTCCGACCCGGCTGCGGCTGCCTACACCTACGACTCCGTGACCGACGACCTCGGGCAGATCTACGTCGACGTGCCGACGGCATGGTCGGAGCGGGACACCGCGCCCGGCTCGTGGGAGGACGGCAGCCAGGTGCCGTACATCGCCGCCGCACCCGACCTCGACGCCTTCCTCAACGGCTTCGACGTCCCCGGTCTGATCTTCGCCAAGCTGCCGATGGGTGACGTCGATGCGGCGCTCGGCGAGTACGGCTTCGCCGGCAGCTGCACCGACGGCGGGATCACCGACTACTCCGATGCCGTGTTCACCGGCAAGTACCAGGTGTGGCAGGACTGCGGTGGCACGGCCAACGACGTCGTCACCCTCGCCGCCCTCCCGGCGGACGGCTCGTACATGGCGATGATGGTCGCCCAGATCGTCACCGACGCCGACCTGGCGGCTCTCGACCAGGCCTTCCGAACGTTCAACTCGGCGGCCTGAACGACACGGAACCCACCCGGAGGCCGGGCCCGCAGCGATGCGGACCCGGCCTCCGGCCGCGTCCGAGCTCCGGTCTCGTACCATCTGGTGCCGAGATGAGCCGGATCGTCGCGCCGGCCGCGCTGGCGGCTCTCCTCGCCATGGCTGGCTGCGGCGGCGGTGACGACGACGGTGGGCCGGACACCGCCGGGCCGGTCACGGTCGCCGTCGGTGGCGTCCTCGATGCCTTCCCGACGACCCAGCCGCCGGCGACGACTGCCGAGCGGGTGCGTCCTTCGACCACGTCGTCGGCGACGGCGACGTCCGCGCCACCGCCGCCCAGCGCGACCGTCGCCGCCGCCCGCACGATGTTCGCCGCCGCGCTGGCGGACCTCGTCGACGGCGCGCCGGGGGAGCCAGCCCCGGCCGAGCGCGTCACGGACGACTCCGGGCGCCTGAGCATCGACGTGCCGGTCGGCTGGGGCGAGCGCGACACCAGCACCGGTCCGCTCGAGGACGGCTCGGGTGCGCCGCACGTCGCGGCGTCGCCGGACCTGCGGCGGCTTCCTCGACGGCTACGACGCCGCCGGACTGACCGTGGTCGTGGTGCCCGGCACTGGCGACACGGCGGCCCTCGACGCGTACCGCTTCGACGACGAGTGCACGTTGGCCGGCGAGCAGCCCTACGCCGGCCTGGCGCTGACCGGGTTGTACCGCGTGTGGGAGGACTGCGGCGGCACACCGACCGACATCGTGACGGTCGTCGCCGGCGTGGGGGAGGAGACCGTCCTGTTGCTGGCCCAGGTCCGCCAGCCCGCCGACCTCACCGCCCTCGACACCGCCCTGGACACCCTCACCCTCTCCCCGCCCTGACCATCCCGATTTTGAACCAAAGTCAAGGCCAGAAGTGGCCACGATTCGCGCGGAGAATCGGCGGCCGGCGGTGGCTCGGAATTCTCCGTGGATTTCGCGGCCAGAAGTGGCCTTGACTTCGGTTCAAAACCGGGATGCGGGTCGGCCGCGTCAGGAGCCCTGCTTGCGGGTCTTGACGACGAGGGTGGTCGGGACCGGGGTGGTGTCGTCGACGCCGAGCTCGTGGAAGGCCTCGATGCGGAAGTTGGTCCGGTCGAGCGCCGTGAGGAGCTCGCCGACCGTGCGGTGATCGTCGCCGTAGCGCCGCGGCGGACCAGCGCCGCCCAGCCGGACGGCGGCGAACGGATGGTCCATCGCCAGCACGAACGGGGCGCCCGGCTTGAGCACCCGGTGCACCTGGCGCAGCGTCCGGCCGAGGTCGTCATCGTCGTCGAGGCTGTGGTTGGCGAGCACGAGGTCGATCGTGCCGCTCGGGGCAAACCCGAGGTCGGCCAGATCGCCCTGGTGGCACTCGACGGACACACCCGCCGACGCCGCCGCCGCCCGCAGGTCAGCGATGCGATCGGGGTCCGGGTCGAGGGCGATGGCCTTCGCCCCACGCATCGCCAGAGCCACCGAGTTGCCGGCGATCCCCAGCTCGACCACGCGCTTCCCGCCGCTCACGTCGCCGAGCACGTGCAGCTCGTCATCGTCCGGCCACACCCTCGCCGTACGTCACCCGTTGGCTCACGCCGCGCCCTGTTCGCTCGCACTCACCCCGCCAGTGTGGTGCGTCCAGGCCCCCGGCAGGCGGATCGACGAACGAACGTGCCGGCGCGGCTGGCTAGCCTGGCCGACCAATGCGCCTGTCCGTCGATGCGTTGCGTGGAGCGTCGAACGGACGCGGACAGATCGACCATCGCCTCGCCCGCCAGCACGTGATCAACGAATACCGCCGCGGCCGGCTCAGCCAGGACCAGGTCTGCGACGCCCATCCCGAGCTGATCAGGGCGGCGACCAACGTCGGCACCCACTCGACGACGGCGTGCCCGATCTGCGAGGCGCAGCAGCTGCGGCTCGTCACGTACGTCTTCGGCCCGCGGCTGCCGGCCCACGGCAAGTGCGTGACGACGGCGAAGGAGCTCGACGCCCTCAACCGGCGCCGGGACGAGCTGTCGGCCTATGTCGTCGAGGCGTGCATCGGCTGCCACTGGCACCACCTCCGCCGGGTGCTCCCCGTCGGCGGGCGCTGACGATCCCCGACGCCGGTCACTCTGACCCGGCGACCTCGTGGGGGTAGTGCGTGCAGCACGAGAAGCACCAGTGCTCGATCTCGTCGAGCGTGACGTCCCGACCAGGTGTGTCCCACTCGGCGGGCGTCACGTAGCGACGGTGCACGGCGTAGAGACGCTCACCGGGCGCGCCGCAGCTGTCGCACGTCGAGTCGTCCGGCGCGGGCACGGGCGTGACGCTAACGCCTACCGTGTCGACGATGTCGTGGCGCTGGCTCTCCCTCGTGCTCGTGCTCGCGGCGTGCGGCGGTGACGACGCCAGCGCGCCGACCGCTACCGCCCCTGGCACGGCAACGGCGTCGACGACGGAGCGGACGGCCGCACCGATGACCACCGCAGCCGCGACCGAGAGCACCCCGACGACGGGCGTCGTGCCCGACGGGTTCGCCACCGAGGCCGCCGAGGTCACCGCCGCCGACGGTGAGGTCTGCGCCCTGTGCCTGTGGGTGGCGGCGACGCAGGAGGAGCGGGCGCGTGGTCTGATGGGCGTCACCGACCTCGGTGGCGCCGACGGAATGGTCTTCGTCTTCGGCGAGCCGACGCAGGGCCCCTTCTGGATGCGCGGCACCCCGACCCCGCTGAGCATCGCCTTCTTCGCCGGCGACGGCTCCTTCGTCTCGGCGACCGACATGGTGCCGTGCCTCGAGGGCCCGGCATCCGCCTGTGCCCTCTACGACGCCGCGGCGCCGTACACGGACGCCATCGAGGTGTTCGCTGGCGGCCTCGACGAGCTCGGCATCGCCGCCGGGAGCCGTCTCCGTCTGCTCGGGACGCCGTGTGACCCGGCCGCCGGCTCGCCCTGACACCCCCTCGTCATGCTCGGGGTCGTGAACGATCCACCGCCTGTACACTCCCCCGGTCACATTCACCCTGCCCCAGTGCGGGGCCCCGTGTCGCCGGACGAGGCGACCGGGTCCGAAGGGAGGTTCATCGCGCATGATGCGTGCGTACGAATTGATGGTCATCATCGACGGCGAGGTCGATGATCCGAAGGCGCAGTCCTGGATCAAGACGGTGACCGATGGGATCGTTGCGGCGGGGGGCTCGATCCACGGCCGGCCCGACTGGTGGGGCAAGCGCCAGTTCGCCTACCCGATCCACCGCAAGGAGACCGGGTACTACCTCGTCGTCGAAGCGCTCGCCGAGGGCGGCGCGCTGAACGAGCTCGAGCGCACCCTGCGCCTCGCGGACGAGGTCGTCCGCCACAAGCTGATCCGCCTGCCCGAGGCCGAAGCCGAGCGCCGCGGCATGACGGGCGCCGCCGCCTGAGCGCGGCATCCGAGAGGAGCATCACATGGCAGACAACACCGTCACGCTCGTCGGCAACGTCACCCGCGACCCCGAGTTGCGCTACACCAGTGGCGGCCGCGGCGTGGCCAGCTTCGGGCTGGCCGTCAACCGCCGGTACCAGGTCAACGGCGAGTGGCAGGAGCAGACGTCGTTCTTCAACATCGTCGCCTGGGGCACGCTCGGCGAGAACGCCGCGGCGTGCGTCAACAAGGGCACCCGCCTCGTCGTCGTCGGTCGCCTCGAGCAGCGCTCGTGGGAGACCCAGGACAACGAGAAGCGGACGGTCGTCGAGGTCATCGCCGACGAGCTCGGTCCGAGCCTGCGCTGGGCCCAGGCCCAGGTCGAGAAGACGTCGCGCACCAGCGCCGACGGCGGCGCCGGCGCCCCGGCGGGCGCGGGCGCCCGGCGCGAGCCCCCGATCCGATCTACGGCGACGAAGAGCCGTTCTGAACCCCCTGAGATGAAGGCAACACACTGATGGCCAGCAAGAAGAACCGGGCCAGGGCCTCGAAGGACGCGGCCCCCCGCAAGTACAAGAAGAAGACCAGCGCCCTGATCACCGAGAAGGTCGAGTACGTCGACTACAAGGACGTCGACCTGCTGTCACGCTTCATGAGCGACCGGGCCAAGATCCGCAACCGCCGGGTCAGTGGCAACGACGTGCAGCAGCAACGGGAGGTCGCCGCGGCGATCAAGATCGCCCGGGAGATGGCGCTCCTGCCGTACACCAGGCGGGTCTCGACGCAGCGCACCCGTCCGCCGCGCGACGGTCGCCCGGGTCGCGACCGCGATGCCGAGGCGCGCACCGAGGCCGAGCAGAGCACTGAAGCGCCCGAGCTCGTCGAGGACTCCACCACCGAGGCGGAGGACTGAGATGAAGGTCATCTTGCGATCGGACCTCGACGGCCTCGGCAAGCGCGGCGACATCGTCGATGTCGCCGATGGCTATGGCCGCAACTACCTCCTGCCCAGGGGCCTCGCCTTCGTGGCGACGGCTGGCGCTGTCGACCAGGCGGCGAAGATGCGCCGGGCCCGTGACCTGCGGGACGCCAGCGATCGAGAAGCGGCGCAGACCGTGGCGACCCGGCTCGTGCCGAAGGTGATCACGATCTCGGCCAAAGCCGGCACCGAGGGCAAGCTGTTCGGTTCCGTCACGATCGGCGACGTCGTCGACGCGGTGCGCGAGCAGACCGGTGTCGCGCTCGAGCGCCGACAGCTGGACAGCGACCCGATCAAGACGCTGGGTCAGCACACCGTCACGGCGAAGCTGCACAGCGACGTCTCGTTCCCGATCACGGTCGACGTCGTCTCGGCCTGACGGCGTGGTCGGAGTGTGGCGATGTCCACAGCTCCGTCCACACAATTCAGGGCGGTTGCCCACAGAACTCCCTTGTTGCCCACTGGCGCCTCACATGATCACCTTGAGAGGGTGGTCTGATGGAGCGGCGGGACGATCGTCGAAGCGCTGAGCGCGCGCCCGCACGCGGCGGCGCTGGGCGCATACCCCCGCACAACCTGCAAGCCGAGGAGTCCGTCCTCGGCGCCATCCTCTTGTCGCGTGAGGCCATCGGAGCGGTCAGCGAGCAAGGCCTGCGGCCCGACGACTTCTACCGGCCCGCGCACCAGCACATCTTCGACGCCGTCCGCGGCCTGTACGCCACGGGCGCACCGGCCGACACGGTGACCGTCGCCGACGAGCTGCGCCGGGCCGGACTGCTCGACCAGGTCGGCGGCGTCGAGGCCCTGCACGCCCTGCAGAACGCCACGCCGGCGATCTCCAACGCCGCCCACTACGCACGCATCGTCCAGGACACCGCGCTGCTGCGCCGGTTGATCATGGTCGCCGGCGACATCGCCGAGATGGCCTATGGCGGGCCCGACGACGTCGACAAGGCCGTCGACGAGGCCGAGTCGAAGGTCTTCAAGGTCGCCGAGGAGCGGGTCACCGATTCGACCCAGTTGCTCAGCGAGTCGATCAAGGGGGTGATGGACCGCCTCGAGGAGACGTTCGCCAGGGGCGACATCATCACCGGCACGGCGACGGGGTACCACGACCTCGACGAGCTGCTGTCGGGCCTCCAGCCGTCGACGCTGAACATCGTCGGCGCCCGGCCGGCGATGGGCAAGACCGCCTTCGGCCTCGGGCTGGCCACGCACGTCGCCCAGACGACGGGCCGGCCGGTGCTCGTGTTCTCGCTGGAGATGGGCCACAACGAGCTGACCCAGCGGATCCTGTCCAGCGAGGCCCGGGTGGACTCGACGAAGATGCGCAACGGGCGGCTCAGCGAGTCGGACTGGGCGAAGATCGGCCGGGCCATCGGCCGCCTCGAGGTGCCGCTGTTCCTCGATGACAACCCGCGGGTGACGGTGATGGAGATCCGCGCCAAGGCGCGGCGGTTGAAGGCGCGCCACGGCAGCCTGGCGCTGATCGTCGTCGACTACCTGCAGTTGATGAGCGGCGGGGGGCCGGTGGAGAACCGGCAGCTGGAGGTCAGCGAGATCAGCCGCAACCTGAAGATCCTGGCTCGCGAGCTGGAGGTGCCGATCGTCGCTCTCAGCCAGCTGAGCCGCAACCTCGAAGCTCGTGGCGACAAGCGCCCGATGCTGTCGGACCTGCGCGAGAGCGGTTCGCTCGAGCAGGACGCCGACGTGGTCATGTTCCTCTACCGCGACGAGGTGTACAACGCGGAGTCGCCGGACAAGGGGTCGGCGGAGGTCATCGTGGCCAAGCACCGCTCCGGCCCGATCGGCACCAAGCGGCTCGTCTTCCTCGGCCAGTACACCCGCTTCGACAACGCCGCCCGCGGCGTCTGATCCACCCGCCGCTGTAGGGTCGGCGGCGATGGGGCGGTACCTGGTCGCCGCGGCGCTCGCCGTCGCGCTCGTCGGCTGCGCCGCCGACGCGCGGCCGGCGCGACGGCGCGCGAGAGCCCGCCGCCGTCCGTTTGGGACCGCTCACGCCACGTGACCCTGACCGCATCGACGCCGAGCAGACGGCGGCGATCGTCGCCCTCGCCGCGGCGACCTCGGCGGAGGCGCCCCCCGCCGGTCACCATGGTCACAGCGGCGGTGGTCCGGCGACGACGGTCGTCCTCGCCGCCGACGAGCGAGCCACGTTCGAGGAGCAGTGGCAGCGCGCCGTCGCCGCGGTCGACGGCCTCGACACGCCGGCAGAGGCGACGGCCGCCGGGTACACGCGCGCCGCGGTCCAGGGCACTGGTGTCGGCGTCCACTGGGTCGACTGGACCCTGATCGACCGACCCTTCGACCCGGCTCGTCCGGCGATGTTGCTGTTCGACGAGCGGGACGGGCGGAGCCGGCTGGTCGGGTTCTCGTACTGGGTGCGCACGCCGAGCCCGACGGGTTTCGCCGGAGCCAACGACGTGTGGCACCAGCACACCAACCTGTGCATCGTCAACGGGTGGGTGGACCGGGAGATGTCGGCGACGCCGGCCGATTGCGCCGGTTCGTTCCTCGCCGGCGGCGACCTGTGGATGCTCCACGCCTGGGTCGTCCCGCAGTATCCCAACCGCTGGGGCGACTTCGCCGTGCTGCACCCGGCGCTGTGCCCGTCGGCGCAGCGGGCGCCGGACATCGCCCGTTGCCCGAGCGGTGAGCGCGCAGGTCCCTAGACCAGGCGGATGTCGATCCCGCAGATCGTCGTCACCTCGCCGGCGCGGTCGCGGTCGGTGGCGACGACGTCGAGTCCGTCGATGCCCTCACCACGCGGGCCGGCGGGCACGAAGCGCGCCGCGTGGTCGATGCCGAGCGACGTCCACCGGGCGGCCATCGCGTCGGGCTCGGTGGCTGCCACCGTCACGCCGGCGATCGCCGTGACCACGGACGTCTCGGCGTGCGGGCGCCACGGGCCGGCCCAGCGCCACGATCCGTTGGGCACCGGCTGATCGATGGACACGATCGCCCCGCCGACGTCGCGGGGGTGGAGGTGGCGGGCTCGGATGTCGGGGAGGTCGACACGCCACACGACACGGACGCCGGCGTCATCCAGGGCGGCGACGCGCCGGTCGAGGTCGTCGACCTCGAAGATGGCCATGTAGCCGCCGTCGCCACCCCGCTTGTCGAGCAGGCGGCCGGCTGTGGTGCCCGCGGTCGTCGGGCTGACGACCTCGAGGAACTGATCGCCGATCGTCAGCAGCGCGTTGTGCAACCCGAACTCGGCAATGCCAGGGTCCTCGAAGCACACGCTGACGCCGAGGAAGGCACAGAGTTCGGCGACGACGGGGTCGCGTTCGGCGGCGACGAGGGCGACCTGGCGGAGACGGATCATGGAGGCACGGTACCTGTGGCGCGGTCGGTCCGACGGCACGTGGTCGTAGCGTCGCGCCGATGGAGGAGGTCATCGCCGGCCGGTACGCGGTCGGCGCGGAGCTCGGACGCGGCGGGATGGCTCGGGTCGTGGCAGCTCGCGATCTTCGGCTGCACCGCGCCGTCGCCATCAAGCTGCTGCCAGCCGATCCCACCGACCGATCCGGCGTCACGCCAGCGCTTCATCCGCGAGGCCAGGGCGGCGGCGTCCTTCAGCCATCCCCACGCCGTCGCCGTGTTCGACGCCGGCGACGCCGACGGCGTGCTCTACCTCGTGATGGAGCTCGTCGATGGACCGTCGCTGGCGTCGGTGCTCAGCCGGGCACCATCAGCTGGAGATCGACGAAGCGGTGCGCATCGCCGACCAGGTGCTGCAAGCCCTCGGGGCGGCCCACCGGGCCGGGATCGTCCACCGCGACGTCAAGCCCGGCAACGTCCTGATCACGTCCGACGGCGCCGCCAAGCTCGCCGACTTCGGGATCGCCAAGCGCCTCGACGATCTCGCCGGGAAGGTCACGGCGACCGGGCAGTTCATCGGCACGCCGACGTACCTCGCCCCCGAGCAGGTCGCCGGCCAGCCGGCGACGGCGGCCACCGACCTCTACTCGACCGGCGTCCTGCTGTTCGAGATGCTCGCCGGCGGTCCGCCCTTCGATGCCGGGACCCCGCTGGCGACCGCCCTCGCCCATCGCGACGCACCGGTGCCGGACGTCCGCGCCCGCCGGCCCGACGTGCCGACAACGGTCGCCGAGACGGTGCGCCGGGCCATGGCCAAGGACCCTGCGGCCCGCTTCGCCTCGGCCGAGCAGATGCGCGCCGTGCTTCGTGGCGCACCATTGCTGGTGCCGCCGCTGCAGCCGACGGCCCGGATGCCGGCGGCCCAGCTGCCGGCCGCCGGCCCGAACCGTTCGTTCCTCGCCCGGTCGTGGTGGTGGCTGGCCGCGGCCGGCGCGTTGCTCGCCGTCGTCGTGGTTGCCGTCACCCAGGCCGATGACCCGGATGCCGGTCCGCCGGCCACCACGACGGCAGCGCAGCCGACACCGACGACGACGACCACCACCGTGCCCACGACCACCGCTGCCCCGACGACGCTGGCGACCACGACGACCGCACCACCCGCAACGGCGCCGGCGATCCTCCCCGTGCCATCGTCGGTCGACGTGGCCTTGGTCCTGCTCGACACGTTCCCGGAGCGCTTCGGGACGCGGGCCGACGAACTGCGCCGCGACCTGGAGCGGATCGCCGACCGTGGGGGCCGGGGGCGCGACATCGAGCAGCTCGAGGACCGCCTCGCCGAGTGGACCGAGGACGGCACCCTCCCACCGGACGCCGCCGCGGTCATCGCCGCCGTTCTGGCCACCGCCGCCAACGACAACGACGAGGACGACTGAGCTGACGCCGCCCGCCAGTCGAACGGTTTTGAACCGAAGTCGCCGGCCGGCGGCACGCCGCCACTGATGCGGCCAGATGTGGCCCTGAAATCGCTCCAGAAGTCAGAGCGGGCGGCCGCGCCGCCATCATGGAGACGGTGTTCCTCGGCGACGACCTCCTGGCCTGGCTGGTGCTGGCCCTGGGCGGCGCCCTGCTGGTGGGCAACATCGCGGCGATCGCCCGCCCACCGGATCGTCCACGCGAGGAGGGGGCACTGGAGCGGGCGCCGGTGCTCCGCAGCGTCGTGATGGCCGCCGTCGGGTTGGTCGCCGCCGTGTGGGCGCTGGCTTCCCTCGTCAGCGGGTGAAGCGGGTCACCGCGCCGTGACCCGCCCGAGCCAGGTGATGAGGTCGGCCGTCACCTCGTCCCGATTGGTCTCGTTGAGCGTTTCATGGCGAGCCGCGGGGTACAGCCGCACCGTCACGTCCTTGACGCCTGCCATGCGGTAGCGATCGCCGACCATCTCGACGAGTGGGCCGCCGCCGGCCAGCGGATCGGCGTCACCGGAGAAGACGTAGATCGGCAGGTCGGAGCGGATCGCGGCCAGCCGGTCGGGGTCGGCGAGGGCGGCGGCGCCCTCCATCATCTGGGCCATCCCCGCCGGGTTGACACCGAAGCCGCAGGCCGGATCGGCGACGTAGGCGTCGACCTCGGCGGTGTCCCGGCTCAGCCAGTCGTACTCGGTGCGTGCCGGCTCGAATGGGGCGTTGAACGCCGAGAGGTCGGCGGGCTGCGACGTGTCGATCCCCGGAGCGATCACGTCCACGGCCGTCGTGCCCGACAGCACGGCGGCGTCGATGTCGCCGCTGCGGTCGAGGAGGTACTGCTGCAGGGCGAACGAGCCCATGCTGTGGCCGAGCAGGACGAGCGGGAGCCCGGGATGCTCCTGGCGAGCCCGAGCGGTCACGGCAGAGATGTCGTCGATGAGGCCGTTCCACCCGCCGGTGCCGAGGTCGCCGTGACGGTCGGCGGTGCCCGCCGTCCGGCCGTGGCCGCGGTGGTCGTTGGCGTACACGACGTACCCCGCACCGACCAGCGCCTCGGCGAGCCGGGCGTAGCGGGCGGCGTGCTCGCCCATCCCATGGGCGATCTGGACCACGGCCCGCGGCTGCCCGTCGCCCGACCACCGGTAGACGAACACCTCCTCGCCGTCGGCGCTGGTGAGCGTGAAGGTCGTCGTGTCCATGGGTCCCCCTGGTGGCGTGCCTGCGCCGGCCGACACTAGCCAGCGACCTCACGAACGCCGTCCCGGTGCCGTTGACATGGTGTGACGACGATCGAACCGGCACGACGCGGACGGATGGGACGCAGCCGCCTGGGCGGTGTCCCCACGGTGCTCCCTGCCGCCGGCGACGAGGGCGGCCGCCAGCTGGGCCTCGATCTCGGCAGCGCGGATCGACCCGTACGGCGCGCCGTGCTGCCCGGTGTCGTGCACATCGCCGGGTGGCTCGACGCCGCTTGCCAGCAGCGGCTCGCCACGGACTTCCGGTCGTGGGCGGAGCCGCCCGCGGGTCTACGACACCCGCGGGTTCCGTCGGGCCACCTGATGAGCGTGCAGTCGGTCTGCCTCGGCTGGCACTGGCAGCCGTACGCCTACACGCGCACGGCCGACGACACCGACGGCGCCCCGGTCAAGCCGCTGCCTGCGGAGCTCGTCGATCTCGCCCGGGAGGCGGTCAACGACACCTTCGGAGCCGCCGCCGGCGCCGCCTACGCTCCCGACGCGGCGATCGTCAACCTCTACGGTCCCGGCGCCCGGCTCGGGCTGCACCAGGACGGCGAGGAACCGTCGGCCGCGCCGGTCGTGACGATCAGCCTCGGCGACACCTGCCTGTTCCGGCTCGCCGGTGTCGATCGGCGGACCGGACCGTTCACCGACCTCGAGCTGCGCTCGGGCGACCTCCTCGTCTTCGGCGGTCCGAGCCGGCGCATCTACCACGGCGTGCCCAAGGTCCTCGACGGCACGGGACCGCACGGGCTGGGCCTGCCACCGGGACGTCTCAGCATCACCGTGCGGGAGACGGGGCTGTGAACCTCGCGTCGCGCCGACTGGCGGCGTTGCCATCATGTCGTCGTGCGGCCGTTCGAGGAGATCGTGCAGGAGCACGGCGCGGTCGTGTTGCGCGTCTGCCGGGCGTTGCTGCCGCCGGCGGATGCCGACGATGCCTGGGCAGAGACGTTCCTCGCCGCGATGCAGGCCTATCCCGCGGCTGCGACCCGGACAGCAATGTGCGCGGCTGGCTGGTCACGATCGCCCACCGCAAGGCGATCGACCAGCTGCGGGCTGCCAGCCGCCGCGCCGTGCCGTCCGGCGACCTGCCGGAGCTCTCGACGAGCGATCCGATGGATGACAGCGCCGAGCTGCGCGCCGCACTCGAAGCGCTGCCACCGAAGCAACGCGGCGCGGTGGTCGGCCACTACCTCGGTGGGCTGCCCTACGCCGAGGTGGCGGTGATGCTCGACACCAGCGAGGCCGCGGCGCGGCGCAGTGCGGCCGACGGGATCGCCAACCTGCGGCGGCGTCTTCGGCAGGAAGGACAGCCATGACGGTGCAAGGTCGCGACACGATCGACGAGCTGATGTCGGCAGTCCCTTCGCCGGACGCGGACAGCTTGGCGCGGCTGCACGCTGATCTCGTCGCGCGGTCGGACCGGGCGGATCTGCTCGACGTCGCCTACCGCACGGTCGACAGCCCGCTGGGTCCGCTCCTCCTCGCCGCCACGCCCGCCGGCGTCGTGCGGGTGGCGTTCGCGGGTGAGGGTCACGACGACGTCCTCACCGCCTTGGCGACGCTCGTCAGCCCGCGCATCCTGCTCGGCGGATCACGGCTCGACGAGGCTGCCCGCCAGCTCGCCGACTACTTCGCCGGCCGGCGCCGTACGTTCGACCTGGCGATCGATCTCCGCCTTGCTCACGGCTTCCGCCGCGACGTGCTCCTGCACCTGCGCGAGATCCCCTATGGGGCGACGCGGAGCTACGCCGTCGTCGCCCACGCCGCCGGCCACCCGCGGGCCGTGCGGGCAGTCGGCACGGCGTGCGCCAACAACCCGCTGCCCCTCGTGGTGCCCTGCCACCGCGTCGTGCGCAGTGACGGCACGATCGGCAACTACCGCGGCGGGATCGCCGCCAAGCGGGCGCTGCTGGCCCTCGAGGCGGCAGCCGCCTGACCGCCACGTCCCGCCAGTGACCGGTCGCTCAGCCCCGGATGCGCGAAGATCGCCCGGCCGATCGAGAGAGGGAGCGCCGCGATGACGACGGCCGATGCGAGTCCGACGCTGGTCAGCGATGACCTGCTGCGGATGCTGAGGTTGATCAAGGACTCCGACAGCGTCGAGCTGAAGATGACGGTGCCGGAGAGCGCCTATCGCCCGACAGCGGCGGCCCTCGGTCTCGATCCGCTCGAAGCGCAGATCCGTCAGGTGTACTTCTTCGACACACCGAACCTCACGTTGAACCAAGCCGGTGTCGTCGCCCGCGCTCGGCGGATCCAGGGTCGCGACGGCGACACGACGATCAAGTTGAGGCCGGTCGTGCCGAGCGAGCTCCCCGCCAAAGTCCGCCGCTCGCCGACCTTCGTCGTCGAGGTCGACGCCATGCCGGGCGGTTATGTGTGCTCCGGGTCACTGAAGGGCAGGGCCACGTCGGACGCCATCCGGGAGACGGTGGGAGGCGATCGGCCGCTGCGCAAGCTGTTCAGCAAGGAGCAGCGCGAGTTCTTTGCCGCCCATGCCCCTGACGGGCTGGCATTGGACGATCTGTCGATCCTCGGGCCGATCTTCGTCCTCAAACTGAAGGTCTACCCGGAGACGTTCTCACGTCGGGTGGTCGTCGAGATGTGGATCTACCCGGACGGCTCGCGTGTCGCGGAGCTGTCGACGAAGTGCCTGCCGGCAGAAGGGCTCGTCGTCGCCAGCGAGACTCGCGCGTTCCTCGCCGGCAAGGGCATCGAGATCACCGGCGACCAGCACACCAAGACCAAGACGGCGCTGGAGTTCTACGCCGCCGAGCTGCAAGCGGCCCGCGCTGCGTCGGCCTGACACGGCCCAGCGGGCCGAGGTCATCCCGAGGCGCCACGAAACCCGCTGGACCGGGCGGCCACCGGCCGTCAGGATGCCGCCGTGATCTCCGAGCTACCTGACGGGTGTTCGTGGCGCCGGCCGAACGTGGGCGATGCCGAGGCCGTCCTCGACCTGGTCACCAAGCACAACACGGCGCTCGTCGGGTTCGCCGATTGCACCCTCGACGATCTGCGCGATGAGCTCACCGATCCGGGCTTCGACGCCACCACGGATGGCTGGGTCGTCCACGATCGCGCCGGGAGCGTGATCGGCTTCGGCGTGGCGTTCGGCAAGGGCGCCAGCGACATGGTCGACCTCGATCCGCTGAGCATGGACGATGCGGTCGCCGACTGGCTGTGGTCGCGGGGACTCGAGCGGGCCGCCGAGATGGGCGCCAGGGGCGGACACGACGCGGTCACCGTCGACGTCGGCATCTACCAGACCGACGTCGCTCAACAGGACCGGGCGGCGGCTCGTGGATTTGGTCCGGCGACGACGTTCCAGCGGATGCGCATCGACTTCGACGAGGAGCCGGTCGAACCGGTGGTTCCCGCCGATGTCGTCCTGCGCCGCGGCCCGGGTGACGAGGCGTTCCGGCGTGACGGCCACAGCGTGTCGACCCGGGCGTTCGTCGACCACTTCGGCTTCGTACGACGTTCGTTCGAGGAGTGGCACACGAGCATCGAGTCGTCGGCGACTCACGATTGGGCCCAGCTGCTGGTCGCCTACCGCGACGGCGAGCCGGTGGCAATGGTGCGTGGCGCCGACACGTTCGTCGAGGAAGAGGAGTGCGGGTACGTCGCCACGCTGGCCGTGCTGCAGGAGGCACGCGGCACGGGTCTCGCCAAGCTCCTCCTGCGGCAGTCCTTCCTCGATGATCACCGGCGCGGTCGTCGTGGAACGATCCTCCACGTCGACGCCAACAACACGACGCCGGCGCTCGATCTGTACCTCAGCGTGGGCATGCGGTCGGTGCTGGCCGTCGACGTGTGGCGGGCCCGGCTGCCCGCCGCCTGATCACTGCCGCGGCGACGTCATTCGGTGGCGGTGCGAGCGGAGATCAGGCGGCGTCGCCGAGGCACGCCCGGTTGGCGACTGGCGCGACCGGGCGATCTCGTGACAGGCGTCGAGGAGGGCGGGAACGAACCGCTCGGACACGATGCAGGCACCGTGACCGCCGGCCACGATTCGCAGCGTGGCGTTCGGGATCGCCCCGGCGAGAGCCAATTGACGTCGATGGGGGACGATGTCGTCGCCCTCCGTGGCGATCACCGTCGTCGGCACCGCCGTGGAGCCCAGCCACGGTCGCGAGTCGAAGCGGCAGATCGCCCGGCCGGCGGCGACGATTTGGGCCCAGTCGTGGCCGGCGATCTCCTCGAACCCCCACCACGTCGAGCCGCACAGCCGCCCCCAGGTGCGGCACACGTGCAGCGCGGCGCGGGTGATCAGCCGGGTCGGGACGACTCCAGCGAGGATGCTGCCGCCGCTCGCCATGCCGGAGAGGACGAGCTCTCGCGGCGTGCCGCTGAACTTGGCGGCGGTCGCGCACAGCACGAGGCCGTCGATCAACGTCGGATGGCGCCGCCACAGCAGCTGGGCGATCGGACCGCCCATCGAGTAGCCGACAACGATGCACCGGCCGACGCCGAGCTCGCCGAGGAGGGCGGCGACGTCGTCGGCGCAGTCCTCCAGTCGAAACGGCGCGTCGCCACGGAGGCCGCGCCCATGCCCGCGGTGGTCGAGGGCGATGACTCGGAAGTGGTCGGCGAGCGGCGTGAAGCTGGAGGCCCAATTCAGGGCCGCCGTGGCCGTCCATCCGTGCAGCAGCACCACGACGGGCGCGCCCTCGGGACCGGGCTGCTCGCGCACGAACGTGCGGCCCCGGCCGGGAAGCTCGACGTACCGACCAGGTGGCAGCCGTGATTGCCGTCTCTCGGTCATCGTCCCAGTGGTCACCGCGCCCCCTCTGCGGGCGCGGCACCGCACCTCGACCGGTGCCGGCCGTGGTGAGGTGTCCGCCCTCCTCGGTCCCCGTGACGCCGCCCGTCGCCGCCCGCCGGGAACCTCGTTCCCGGACATGTACGCAGGCGCGCCGCCGTAGGTCAATGACGAACAGGCGACAACCCGACGGCGTCGCTGGCGGTCGTCTCAGCCGGGGCGCGGGTCGATCGGCGGTCCGCCGGTGACGAGGTCGCTGATGTCCTCGATGCTGGGCCGCGGACCGCGGTGGATGCCGTGGTGGCGGGCGCGGTACTCGTCGGGTGACAGGTACCACGGGTTGTCGACGACGCGGTCGCCGACGAGCACCGTCGGATGGGTCATCACGGCATCGATGACCGCGTCGGCGGAGAACCGGCTGAGGTCGTAGACGCAGAGCACGGCCTTGTCGTCGCCGATGTGGCGGTTGAGCTCCGACTCGTAGGCGGCGATCGAGGAAGGCGAGGCCAGCGGTGCCCACCAGCTCGCCTCGCCGCCGATGCGGAGGAACTCCGAGCCGGATGGCGCGACCTGATTGCCGGCGGCGGCCTGCTGCAGGACCGTCAGCATCTCCTCGTCGCTGAGCCCCCCGGGTGGCGCTGGCGGTTGATCGGCGGAGGTCAACAACCGCAGCTGACCCGAGGCCAGCCATGCGGTGGTCTCGGCCTCCGAGCCGAGTTGCTCCAGGAGCGGGGTCGGATCGGTGCGATCGGTCACGATGACGCAGCGGTCGCCGGCCCGCAGGCCGGTGCGGAAGAACGGCGCCACCAACCGATCACGGTCGAGCCAGCCGAAGTACAACCCGCACACGTGGTCACCCGGCTCCAGGGTGACGCCGTCGATGCCGAAGCCGGCGCTGCAAGCCAATGCCACTCCTTGCTCGTGCGCCCGACCCGTTGCTGCCGACACGAAGACCTCCGCCGGCGTGCACAACGTAGAGGGTTCACCGCTCGCCCCCCAAACCGAGCACAGCCGTCCCCCTCCGCGGCGGACTGCGTCGACCTCACCGGCGAACCACCCGATTCGGGTGACAACGCGTCCGTTGACGGGTGAAATCTCGACAGATTCTGCCGGTTCCGTTTGGCAGTTCTCGGCAACGGCAACGCTCATTACCGATCGGGCGACCGATCACGACAGGGAGAATGGAATCGTGAAAGCAATCTGGACCTATCCCGATAACTCCACGTGGACCGACACGAGCCTGACTGGGTTTGACGTCGAAGCGACCGATGGAAGCATCGGCAAGATCGATGAGTCGAGCGCGGCCGCCGGCAGCGCATACATCGTCGTTGACACCGGTTTCTGGATCTTCGGCAAGAAGCGACTGGTGCCGGCGGGCGTGATCGACCGAGTCGACCACCAGAACGAAAAGGTGTTTGTGCGTCTGACAAAGGAGCAGGTGAAGAACGCACCCGATTTCGAAGACAGCCACCGAGATCGTCGCGATCGCGACTATGACACCTACTACGAGCGATACGTGAGCTGATCTCTAACATCCCGCCAACGACCGGGGAAGCCCACGCAATGGAGCGTGGGCTTCCCCGCGTTCAAGCACCTCACACGATCGCAACACGGTCAATTCGATGCTCGCCAGTCGAGCCAGTTGCCATGGCTGTGCACATATCCGAGGACGTGGACCCTTTGGACGCCACCGTCGAGCAACATGGCACCGAGGACATCTGGACCGGAGGAGTCATCTTGCCAGCCGCATCGACGCCACACGATCGGTCTATTCGCAGGTCGCGAGTCGACCCAGTTCCTGTGGATGTGGACTGCCTCCCTTCCCACGTCGACGCAGGTAGTCGGCCGACCGGTGGCGCCGTGCGGCCGTATCCCGAGGAGGTGGAGGTTTTGGACGCTGCGACGTCCAGAGCAAGATGGCAGGGAGCGACACCCGGTGACGCCGGTCCGATCATCTTCGTCCGCAGTCATTCGTCTGCATCCCGCCTCGTCTGCAGCAACGCGAGGAGGCTTGATCGCTCGGCGCGGCACAGATCGAGGAACAGCGGACCTGGGTCGCCATCCGACCGCCCGTCATACACCTCACCCAATGGATGCTCGAGACCATCGAGCAGGAGGTACCGCACTGCGCCGAGCGGAGCCGGCGGAAGGTGCGCGGCCGGCGGTGCCTCACGGAACAACTCGAGCACCTCCCTGTCGCCCGCCACGGCCTCGGCGATGCGCTCATAGATCCGCGAGTAGCCGCGAAACTGATGTTCACCGAACCAGCGCCACAGGCTCGCGAGATCATCCGTGGCGTCGCCCACCTCGGCGAGGGTAACCACGTCACGCCCGGCGAAAGGGGTGTTGCCCCGCCCGGACCGAGCCGTCTACGGCTCCCTTACGTCACGTCGCCGCGCCCGCCGGCCGGTCCCACCAGTCGAGCACCCGGAGCGCGCGGAGCGTGTTCCAGCGACTGGGCGCTCCTACGCCGTCCTCGAGGTCGAAGTGGACGCGGCCCGGATGGATGCGGTCGAGCAGCCACCGGCCGTCGGGCTGACGCTTCGACCGCACATGCTCGACGGCTTCCGCCATCGCCGGATCCGGGTCCGCGCCGGCGCCGCGGAAGTAGTCGAGGGCGCGCAGCACGTCGTAGTGCCAGTAGTAGGGGAACGCGAAGTCGAGATACGCCGGATCGACGATCTCGCCGGTGGTCTTGCGCCGGAACAGACGGCGCTCGAGCAGGTACTGCTCTGCACCGCGGCGCGCCTCGCGCACCGCGTCGGAACCGGTCGCCCGCTCGAACTCGAGCAACCCGTCGAGCACGTTGATCGTCGTGTCGAACGAGGAGCGCACCGACCCGTTCTCGGCCTCGCAGTTCCAGCCGCCGTCGGCGAGTCGCTCGCCGAGGATCCGCTCGACGATCGTGGCGACGTCGACCCCGAAGTAGGCGCCGGTCTCGATCGTCCTGCCGTTGATGCACGGCTCGACCTCGCCGTCGAAGTAGCGCTGACCGGCGTGTTCCCATCGCCCCTCCTCGGCGACGCGCGAGATCGCGCCGGCGCGCCTCCTCTGATGCCGGGTCCAGCCCGACGATCTGCAGGGTCTGCAGGGTGTGCATCGTCGCCGTCCAAGGCTGTCCGGGTTCGTCGCCCGTGTAGGCCGCCGGAAAACAGGCGCCGCCGTCCCACAACCCGTCGGCACCCTCCAGTGCCAGCAGGCGGGCGCCCCAGCCCTCGTGGGCCACACGCCCTCGCTCGGCCGTGACCGCCTCGGGCGAGGCGTCCGTGAGATCGCGCAGCACCTGCCAGCGGATGGCCGGGTCGCCCTCGAGCAGCCAATCGAGTACGTCCATGGGCGCACGCTAGATCGGGCCCACCGGGCGCGCAGCTGCCTCGGTCGAGCTGGACTTCCGGGGTTGTTGACCGATCGCTCAGGCGCCGTGGTGACCGGGGGACGCCTGAGGTCGCAGGATCGGCGGGAGCGTGGTCATCGCCTCAGCTTCGGTCAGTCCTGCTGCAGCGTCGAGAACCTCCGAGGAGACCCAGTCGTGGAGCGGCGAACTGGTCGCACGGTGGGCGCCCGATGGAGTGTGCTCCTGGGTCACGACGAGGAGCGCGGTGGTGCCGAACCGGTCCTCCAACCGCAAGAGCGCCGGCCAGAGACGTCGGTGGATCAGCGTGACCTTGTTGTTCACGAGGCGCATGCGGGCGACGTCGGGCGAGTCGGCAAGGCGGTTGATCGCCTCGAAGATCTCGTGTCCTGCCGGATGCCCCCACCAGCTCCCGGTGATCGCTTCACCGGCGACGAGCTCAGCAACATTGGGGATCGGCCCCTTCGCCGACTCCAGGAGCACACCCTGCGCCTCGAGCAGCTCGCTGACGTCGGTGGGCACGACGCATGCTGACACGTACCGCGCGTGGCGCGAAACGACCAGAATGAGGCCGAAGGAAGGGGAGTTGGTGTGGCTGCCGATGTCGAGGTCATCTTGATGAAGCAGGTGGCGAGTTACCTCGCCGTGCCGATCTTCCTCGTCGACCCCGCGGGGACGTTGATCTTCTACAACGAGCCGGCAGAGGTGTTGCTCGGTAGTCGGTACGACGAGACTGGTGACATGCCGCTCGAGGTGTGGGGAACGGTGTTCGTGCCGACCGACGCGGACGGGATGGTGTTGGCTCCCCACGACCTGCCGCTGGCGGTCGCCCTCGCGGAGCGCCGCCCCATGCATGGCGGCTTCTCGATCACGGCGATGGACGGTCGGCGCCATCAGCTGGCGGTGACCGCATTCCCGCTCGTCGGTCAGAATGAGCGGGAGCTGGGCGCCGTGGCGTTGTTCTGGGAGGAACCGTTGTGATCGTACGGTTCTGGGGGACTCGTGGTTCGGTGCCCACGCCGGGCCCGGCAACGCAACGGTACGGCGGCAACACGTCGTGCGTGGAGGTGCGCGCCGACGATCCACGGGCGATCGTCGTCCTCGACGCCGGCACGGGGATCCGTGCGCTCGGGGCGACCCTGCCACCGGACACGCGGCGGGTCGACATCCTCCTCTCGCACCTCCACATGGACCACATCATCGGGCTCGGCTTCTTCGCCGGCCTGTTCCGCCCGGGGCTGGAGGTGCACATCTGGGGCCCGAGCTCGACCGTGTTGCGATTGCGGGCGCGGCTGACGCGGTACTTGTCGCCGCCGTTGTTCCCGGTGCGGTTGCGCGACCTGCCGTGCCGATTGACCCTTCACGACGTCCCATTTGGCGCGTTCGAGGTGCCGGGAATGACGGTGACGGCGTCGCTCGTGTGTCATCCCGGTCCAACGGTCGGGTACCGCCTGGAAGACGAGACGTCGACACTCGTGTACCTCAGCGATCACGAGCCGGCGCTCGGTGCGCGACGGTTCCCCGATCTGCCGCGTTGGACATCCGGGTTCGACCTGGCGTACGGCGCCGACGTGCTCATCCACGACGCCCAGTACGCCGACGACGAGTACGCAACATCACCTCGGCTGGGGGCACAGCTCCATCAGCCAGGCGGTGGCGTTTGCGTTGCTCGCGGGGGTCCGCCACCTCGTCGGCTTCCATCATGACCCGTGGCACGACGACGACACGCTCGACGCCCTCTATAGCTCGTACGTCGATCACCCGTTGCTCGTCACGGCAGCGCGTGAGGGCGCTGTCCTCTCCACGGTCGTGTCGGACGCGGCGGACGCCGAGTCGGCTGATGGCTCGCTCCGAGTGGAAGAGAGCATCTGGACGGCCCGGGCGCCGGCGCAGCGTACAGTTGCGCAGGGCGCAGAGTGAGGGGCGACAGGAGACGACGTGAGCGACGAACCGGATCGCCTGATGACTGCACCCACATGGAACGATGCGATGCGCCGACTGCGCGAGCTGGCGGCACAGATGACGGCAGCCGCACAGGCGGTGGCGGTCGCCGGGGCGAAAGCCACACCACCGGTGTTGGCGCAGCCGTTGGCGCGATATGCCGAGCAGTTGTTGGCGGTCAGCGCGGCGGTGACGACGCCGCTGCGGCGGTTGCTGGAGGAGCAGGAGCGGCTCGTCGCGTTGATGGCCGAGTGGGCCGAGCAGCACCGGCAGCAGTCGGAGCAGATCGCCGATTGGGCTGATCAGCAACGCCGGATGAGCGAGCAGATGGTGGAGCTGGCCCGACCATTCCTCGATCAGTCGGCGATGCTCGAGAGTCTGCAGGCCGAGTGGAGCAGCCGATCTCCCGACAGTTCGCCGCCCGAGCGGGCCGCGAAGACGGCAGCGAAGAAGGCGCCAGCGAAGAAGACGCCAGCGAAGCGGTCTCCAGCGAAGAAGTCTGCCGCGAAGAAGACATCGACGCGGCGGCGGTGATCGGTCAGGGTCGCGCGTCGACCCAGGTCACGGTCAACGGCTGGGCGGTAGGACCTTGCGCTCGATCAGCGTGCGCAGCCAGTAGCGAAAGCTGAGCTCGGTGTCGTAGACCTGCGCAGAATCCTGCCTGCTTGATCTTGACGGTGCTGACGAAAGCGGGCGGTGGGGCGACCGTGGCGCCGTAGCCGAAGCAGAGGTCGGCGTAGTGGTGTGACTCGCCGACGAGCTCCGACATCGGAATCGCCCGCAGCCCGTGTTTGGCGACGACCTGGTCCCACACGTCGGCGTGCGCCGGCAGGTACGTGGCCAGCTGCAGCGGCTCGTCCGGGGCGACGTCGACGCCAAGCTCATCGGCCAGCGACGGCCACAGGTCGCGCCATTCGAAGACCTCTCCGTTGGTCAGGTTGAACGTCTCCCCGGCCGCGTTGGGTGTGCTCGCGCCCCACACGAGGGCGTCGGCGACCAGCCGCGTGTCGACTGCTTCCCATGGCCGCGTGGCACCGCCGGGAAAGCTGAACCCCAGACCCTCGTGGCGGCGGATCGCTGCGTACACGCCGATGATCGGCGGCAGGTTCATCGCCACGCCGTGGTTCGGCCCGACGATCAGTTGGGGACGCCAGATGGTGAACGTCCAACCCGCCGCGGCAGACGTCTCCCGGATGTAGTCCTCTTGCAGCCAGTAGAAGTTCTCATGCTCGTCGCGGGGATGCCGTTCGCGGCCCGGGATGCGCATCGGGTGCAGATGTGCACCGTAGGCCTTCGTTCCCTGGAGCACGCTGACGTGACGCAACTGGCCTGCCCGCTGCCGCAACGGGTCGAGCAGGTTGCGCAACATCGCCAGGTTCAGCTCCATCTGAGTCCGGTCACGCCAGCCCTGCACGAGCCCCGACGTCTCGTGCACTGCGGCGAAGACGACGTGCGTCACGTCTCCCAGCTCGGCGATCGCGTCGCCACACGCCCGCTCGTCGCGCAGGTCGAGGGCGAGGTGCCGGAACGGGACCGGCGTCGCCACCTCGGGCCGTCGGCGAGACAGCGCAATGACGTCGTAGCCGGCAGCGAGGAAGCTCTCCGTCGCCGCCGTTCCGACCAGCC
Source organism: uncultured Acidimicrobiia bacterium (assembly GCA_963776995.1). Classification (GTDB taxonomy): domain Bacteria; phylum Actinomycetota; class Acidimicrobiia; order Acidimicrobiales; family Ilumatobacteraceae; genus JALZMG01. The sequence continues at coordinate 48,627 of CAVZPA010000019.1, read as the reverse complement.
CACTGGCTCCGGCGATCAGCACCCTCCCGGTCATGTCACCCCCCTTCGACGGCGTTGGATCATGCGCTCTCACCGCGTTCGACGTCTCGCCGGCGCTCGCGAGGTTGTTCAGCTCGGTAGGGCATCCTCGGGGATGACCGGGCTCAGCCGAGGCTCTCCCAGACCCAGCCTGCTCCGGGCGCTGAACATCGGACCAACAGCCTTGTCCAGCCGGCCGAACGACATCATTCCGATCGGTTTGTCGATGTCGTCGTAGACGGCCTCCATCCCGCCGCGCATGAAGTACGCCTCGTGCCAGAACCCTGTCCCGGCTGAATCGCGGAGGAAGTCCCGCCACCATTGCTGGTGCGGTAGCGCACGAGTCCAACGTTCGAGGGTGTCGAGATCGCGCCAGTACTGGCGCATGCCGACGTGCGGGGGGAAGAGCGAGAAGACCATGCTCTCGTGCAGCAGCAGGCCGTCCGGCTCCTCGGCGACGCCTGCCCGGATCTGGCGCCCGGTCTGGACCAGCTTGCGCAGCCCGCTCGCAGTGCGGACCCGCATCCCCAGGTAGATGACGACGAGATCGGGGAACTCCGACAGGTCGACGGTCCGACGGTTCACGCCAGTCCTGTGTTGAGCCATCGGTCCCCCTTGACCCGCTGCTACTCCCGTTGCCCATGGTCGGGCCAATCGGGCTGCACCGTCAAGTCGAGCGACCTCGCCGTGGGCCTTGACGTCGCGGAGTAGAGATGAAGTGATGGTCGGGGAGCCCTGGGAGATCGGTCAACGAGACGCATTCCGGTCTCGATTTGGCGAGGATGCGGATGCGTACGACCGGACGCGACCAGTTGCTCCGGCCGCCGTGTTCGACGAGCTGGTGCGGCTGGCGGACCTGTCGCCTGGTGCTACGGCTGTCGAGGTCGGGCCCGGCACTGGGCAAGCCACTCGACCCCTCGCCGAGCGCGGGCTCGAGATCGTGGCGTTGGAGATCGATGACCGGCTTGCTGCTCGGGCCGCTACGAACCTCGCCGATCTTCCCCGAGTCACGGTGCGAGCGGTGTCGTTCGAGCGATGGGATCCGGGTGAGAGCCGTTTCGACCTGATGTTCGCCTGCAACTCGTTCCACTGGATCGACCCCGAGGTCCGCTTCACCAAGGCGGCCGCACTCCTGGAGCCGGCGGGAGCGCTCGTGGTCATGTCGACGCCCGTGGTGGTTCCGGACGGGGCCAGCCGGTTCTGGTGGGACGTGCAGGACGACTGGGTAGCCGTCGGCGCCGAGCGTCTCGATCCGGCTGTGATGCACCCGGACCTCGTCGAGGACCTTGTCGAGCCGGTGCGAACGTGCGGATTGTTCGAGGAGCCGGCCTCGAGGCGCTACCCGTTTCAACGCCGCGTGAACGCCACTGACTACGTGGCCAACCTTTCCACCCAGTCCGGCGTGAAGCAGTTGCCGCCACTCGCCCAGGGCGAGCTCCTGGAACGCATCGGGCGCCGGATCGAGTCCCTCGGTGGCCATCTCACCGTTCACCATCTCGCGGTGCTGACCATCGCCCGGCGCCGAGCGTCGATCACCTAGCCGACAGGGGTCCACGCTGCGACGTCACTCCTCATGTACGTTCACGGTGCCGGCTGTCGTGGAGGTGAGAACCGATGTCCATGGAGAACGTTCCCTCGTCGCGAAGCCGGCCGAGGCAAGCTCGGAGCCGGCGCCATCGCCACGATCGGCGGCGCGGCGGCACTGGTGATCTTCATGCTCCAGAACACCGAGGACGTCACCATCGAGTTCCTGTTCTGGGACTTCACATGGCCCGTGTGGCTGCTGACGCTCGTCTCCGCACTCGTCGGTGCGCTGGTCTGGTTCGGAGCTTGGTGTGCTGCGCCGTCACCGCCGGCGCGAGGAGCGCCGCGACGACCGCCGCGACTGAGCGCTCCTAGTCGTCGCCTCCCTGGTGGCCGGGGAGGGCGACGTCGATCCAGACCGCCCTGTGGTCGGAGGCGGGGAAGCCCTGGCCGGGCAAGAGCCGATTCTCGAACACGAACTCGCCCGTCAGCCGGAACAGCTCATCGGTCCTCAGCGGCCAGAAGACGCGGGCATCCCGCATGTCCATGTTCACGCGCGGAAGGACGTAGTCCGCGCGCAGGTTTCCGGGAGCCCCGTCGGCGAAGTCCGCGGTGTCGAACAGCGCCGGGTTCCGGTGCGTCGCGTTCGCCCCGCCCTGCAGGGCGGCGGCCTCGGGCGCTCCGGGGCTCGACGGCGTCAGTTCGGTGTTCACGAGCGGGTGGTCCAGGAGCTGCTGGATCGCGCCCGGGATGCTGTCCCCGTCGAGCGGGTCGGAGTTCTGGTCGCCGGCGATCACGAACAGCGAGCCTGGCTCGAGCCCGCCCCGGCCGCCCGCGTCGTCGTAGATGTACCTGCTCGTCTGGCCGGGCGTGATGTAGTCGGCCCAGAAGCGGATCTCGTCGGCGTTGCGCCGCCCGTTGAAGTCGACCCCGGCCGGGAACGTCGGCGGGTCGTCGAAGACGGGCGGCGTCGGATGGCTCGTGAGGAAGTGCACGGTCTTGTGGCCGATCCGGATCGGCAGGTCCCAGTGGCTCTTGGACGAGAGGCGCAAGACGTCCAGTTCCTCCGGCGAGTACCAGTCGCCGGGGGTCGGCGTGCGCGGGTCGTCGGGCAGGCGCGCGCCCGGCATGTCCTTCCAGCGGAACAGCTGGAACGTGCGGACGCCGCTCTGGTCGATCGGGTACCGCGAGTAGACGGCCATCCCGAACTGACCGGGGAAGAACCCGAAGCCGAAGGCGTCGTTCGGTCCACCGACGGAACCGTTGTTGTCGAGGTCGAACCCGGACGGGATGCCGGTGTTGGACGGCGCGATGAAGCGGTGCGGGTACTGGATTCCCGCCGCATCCCCGTGCGGAACCGCCAGGAAGCGGTCGGCGAAGAGGTCGAGCGCCGTCGGATCGAAGTCGAACTCGTTGATCAGCACGACGTCAGGTGCGATCCGCTGGATGATCTCGGCGACGTTGTGCGCCTGGACGACGCCCGGGCGCGACAGGTCCGTGGACGCCAGCAGGTCGGCCCGGAGGTCGCCGGCGTTGTTCCGGTTGAGCGACGCGTTGAACGTCGCGAAGCGGACGGTGGCGAGACCAGGCTCGCCGTTGCCGGACTGCGCCACCGACACGGCCGACGCAGTCATCAGTCCGATGCCCAGTGCGGCAAGCACCGCAACTCGCAGTAGGCGGTGATGCATTGTCTCTCCCCTCCGAGTGGAATCTCGTCCTTCTACCACGCCCGGGAACGCCTCGCTGCCGGCGTTCCGGGTCGGACAGACCAATGGCACTACCGTCGGTCGCGGTGAGTGGCGATCAGTTGACGGGGCGAGAATCGGGCCGAGTGGACCTGGTCGAACGGAACCGTCGGATCGTCGACGCCCACCGGGCTGGTGTGACGATGTCGGCGATCGCGCAGCAGTTCGGGCTGAGCACGGAACGTGTCCGGCAGCTGGTACGGCGGTCAGACGGCAAGCCGGCGGTGAAGCCGCGCCGGTCGAAGTCGGACGGTGAGCGTGTTCGTCTGCGCATCGGCAACCTGGCCAAGGCAGTGCTGGTGACCGGTCAGGCCTACCAGGACCCGAAGGATGCCCTCAACGAGTTCGTCTCCAACGCCGCCGACGACTATGCCGAGGCCGGCCTCGTCGGTGCCCGCATCCGTATCCTGCTGCGCCGCAAGGGTGTGCGGGCCGTCATCGCCATCGACGATGCCGGCCGTGGGATGAGCCCGGACCGGCTGCGTGAGGTTGCTCGCAACTTGTTCGAGTCCTCCAAGGCGGGAGACGATCGGACGCTGGGGGAGAAGGCCATCGGCCTTCTCGCCTTCCAGCAGCTCGGCGCCCGATGCGATGTGGTGTCGCGGGTGGCCGGCAGCGATGACACCTGGACGCTGCGGCTGCGTCGTGGTGACGCCGCGGCCGATCTGGTACGCGAGAGGCGCCGCGCCCGTTCCGGGCCGGGCACGACGGTGTTCATTTCCGACCTCGACACCGAGGCGGCGCGGGTGCTCACACAACGCAAGGTCGTCGACTACCTGCGGCGCCGTCGGGGCCAGGCGATCGCCGCCGGCGCTTACACGATCGAGGTCGTCGAGGGCCGATCGGGAGAGATCGTCACTCCTGACGAGCCCGACGGCCTCCCGATCCCGGTGCCGGCCCACCACACTCTGTGGGGCAAGCTCGAGTTCGCCCTCTATGTCGCCGCCGATGTCGACTCACATCGGCGCGTCGGTGTCGTGGGTCGCGCCGGCACGACGATCATCGACGACCTGGCCGAGCTCGACGAGTTCGACCGGCCGCCGTGGACCAGCGGGCACCTCTCCGGCCGAGTGTCCTTCGAGCCGTTGCGTCAGTCCGCCGGCCGACGCGCGGTGCTCCGCGACGACGAGATCTACCCGGTGTTTCGTGATGCCGTGCAATCCGTCGAGCCGACGCTCACCGCGGCGATCGAACGCGTCCGCAAGGACGTCGACGCGGCCACAGCCGATCGCCTCTCGGACGCTCTTCGTCAAGTCTTCGGCCGGGTACTCAAGGAGCTCGCCGATCTGGACAACCCGATGCGCACGCTGCTCGGCGACGAGCCCGGCGACGGCGCCATCGACTTCCCTGTCGCGCCGCCCGGTGACGGCCCACCCGGCGGCAGCAACGGCAGCGAACCCGACACGACACCAGATCTCGACGAGCTCGAACCCCGACCGCCCGAGCCGGCACGGTCCGACTCCGCCAGCGGCGACGCCTCACCGAGCGGCCGCCAACGTCATCTGCCCTCCGTCGCTCCCGACCCTCAGCCGACGCGCCGGCGCAGCCGGTTCGATGCCGACACCGGCACCGTCCTCTACAACGAGCAGCACGCCGACTTCCTGCTCGTCAAGACCGACGAGGCAACCCTCCTGGACTACCTCGCCACCCTCGTCGCCAAGGAGTACGTGGTGTACAACAACCCGCGTGCCGACGCCGACGAACTGGCCGAAGAGCTCGTCCGCATGCTCATCCGCGTCCGCCGGCACCTCCCGACGCGCCGCCGCCGATGACAACTCACACGAGTTGAGAAATCCGGCCATCGGGGTCAATGGCAGAGTCGGTGGTGTGCGCGTGGGCATCGCCCATCATCTCGGCTGGGCTGTGGCGGTGACGGCTGCGGCCGACTACCACGTCGTGGACCGTCGGCGGATCCTGCTGATCGAACCCGCGCACGCCCGCCGCACCAATCCACCACGAAGGCAAACCTCTCGACGACGCCGGCAGCCGCGGTGCTGGTGGCGCAGGTGCGAGCGTCGGCGGTTCGGGCGACGTCAGCTGCACTGGACGAACTCGCCACGGCCTTGCCCGAACCGATCGTGTCGATGTCGCTACGAGCCTGGCCGCTCGACTTCCCCACCGAGATCGCCGTCCAACGCCGCCCACCATGGGAGGCCCGCGCCGACTCCGTCATGTACCGCCAGGTGCTGGCCGAACTCGCACGCGCCCGCGGCTGGGATGTCCACCTCTACGACGCCAAGGACGTGGAAGCCCGAGCCGTCAGCAAGCTGGCCGAGCGGGCCGACGAGGTGCTGTTCGGTCCGCGGGCAACGCTGGGGCCGCCCTGGGCGAAGGACCATCGGATGGCGCTCGCGGCGACGATCGTGGCCGGATGAACGGGTCAGCAGGAGCTGCGGGGCTCCAGGCACACGCCACACTTTGCTCGTGGACGCTCTCGAGGAGGCCATCGAGCGGTCGGCGGCACCGACCGCGAGCCGACTCGCCCTCGGGCGCCTGATCGTTGCCCAACCGGACGCGGCCGAGCTCCTCGCTGACGACCCCGATGCGGCCGCCGCGGCAGTGGCGGTGACGGGCGCGAGTCGAAAGCTGTCCCGTGTCCTGGCGACGCACCCCGACGCAGTGTCGATCCTGGCTGTCCTCGACCGGAGGCCGCCCGTCACCGGCGCCACCGTCGAGGAGCTGATCCGCTGGAAGAACCTCGAGGAGCTCCGGATCGCGGCGCGTGACCTCCTGGATCTGGATCCGGTCGAGGTCGACCGTCGCCGCGATCTCGGCCCTCGCCACGGACGTGGTCGAGGCTGCCCTCCGTCTGGTCGGTGTCGAGGGGCTGCCATTGGCCGTGGTCGGCATGGGCAAGCTCGGAGGCCGCGAGCTGAACTACGCCAGCGACATCGACGTGATGTTCGTCGGCGACGGAGATCCGGACGAGCTCGAGCGGACCGCCCGCCGCCTCATGGAGGTGGTGCGCAGGTGCTACCGCGTCGACGCCAACCTGCGCCCCCAGGGCCGGGCAGGTCCGCTCGTCCGCTCACTCGCCTCGTACGAGGCGTACTGGGATCGGTGGGCCGACCCCTGGGAGTTCCAGGCGCTGCTCAAGGCCCGATCGGTCGCCGGCGATGACGGTCTCGGTGCCGCCTTCGACGACGCCGCCAGCCGTCACCTGTGGTCGAGGGTCTTCACCGCCGACGACCTGCGGGCGATGCGTCACCTCAAGGCCCGGAGCGAGATCGAGCTGGCGCGCCGCGGGCTCACCCACCGCGAGCTGAAGCGTGGCCGCGGTGGCATCCGCGACATCGAGTTCGCCGTGCAGTTGCTGCAGCTCGTGCACGGCCGACTCGACCCGATCTGCGGTCCCCGACGACGCTCACTGTCCTGGCCGAGCTCGGGTCGGCGGGCTACGTCGATGACGACGACGCCCGGCAGTTGGCCGATGCCTACCGCTTCCTGCGACGCCTGGAGCATCGATTGCAGCTCTGGGACGGCACCCAGGTGTACTCGATGCCCGTCGCCGCCACCGAACGAACCAGGATCGCCCGCACGCTCGGCTTCCGGGACTCCGCCGAGGGCCGTGCCCTGGACCAGTTCGACGCCGCCCTCGCGGAGGTCCAGGTCACGGTGCGAGCCATCCACGAGCGGCTGTACTTCCGTCCGCTGCTCGAGGCGTTCTCGGCCGAGGACGAGGAGCTGCTCCGCCGACCGGGCGCGATCGACGCCAGGTTGAGTGCGTTCGGGTTCTCCGACGGCCTGCGCACCAGGGCAGCCGTCCGCGAACTGACCCGCGGCTTCACCCGGACATCGCGGCTCATGCAGCAGATCCTGCCGTTGCTGCTCGGTTGGCTCGCGGAGAGTCCCGACCCGGATCTCGGGCTGCTCAACGTGCGCAACCTGTTCAACGATTCCGCCCGATCAGCCGCGCTCACCCGTGCCTTTCGCGACTCACCCGAGGCGGCTCGCCATCTCTGCCACCTGGTCGGCACGACCCGCCTCGCCGCCGACACCCTCCAACGGAACCCGGACCTCGTCGCCCGCCTACCAGATCCCGCTCGGCTGGCGACCCGGGAGCGCACCGAGCTCGTCGACTCGGCGGCACTCGCGGTCGGTTGGCGACCCGAGCGCGAGGAGCGCCAACAGGCCCTGCGGCGTTGGAAGGACCGGCACCTACTCGGGGTCATCGGGCGCGACGTGCTCCACGGCAGCTCCGTCGCGGACGTCGGGGCGGGCGTGACGGCGATCGCCGAGGCCAGTCTGGAAGCCGCCCTCGGCGCCATCGAGCCGACGCTGCCGCTCGCCGTGATCGCCCTCGGCCGCTTCGGCGGAGCGGAGCTCTCGTACGCCAGCGACCTCGACGTGGTGCTCGTGTACGACGGTTCGTCGGCCGCCGACTTCGCGGAGGCGACACGACTCGCCATGGACCTGCGCCGGTTCGTTGCCGGGGCCACACCGGTGGAACGGATCTGGAGCGTCGACCTCGACCTGCGACCCGAGGGCAAGCAAGGGCCAGTCGCCCGTTCGATCGAGGGGTACTCCACGTACTTCCGCCGCTGGGCGAACGTGTGGGAGCGTCAAGCGATGCTGCGGGCGCGTCCGGTCGCCGGCGACCCCGAGGTGGCGCACCGTTTCATGGAGCTGCTCGACGAGTTCGTGTGGCGGCCCGGACTGTCCGGCGACGACGCGCGCGAGATCCGCCGGACCAAGGCGCGCATCGAGCGCGAGCGGATCCCGCCCGGCGAGGACCCGGCGTTCCACCTCAAGCTGGGCCGCGGCTCCCTGTCGGACGTCGAGTGGACGGTCCAGCTGATGCAGTTGGACCGCGGGATCCGCTCACCGTCCACGATGGGCGCCGTCGACCTTCTCGTCGAAGACGGCGTCCTTGGCGCAGCCGATGCCGACGTGCTCGCCACCGCGTACCGCTTCTGCGAGGCCACCAGGAACCGGCTCTTCCTCGTCGCCAGCGGCCCGGGCGACGCCCTGCCACCTCTCGAGTCGACGCTTCTGCTGTGGCTGGCCCGATCGCTGGACTCCACACCCTCTCGGTTGCGCGAGGACTACCGGCGGGTGACCCGTCGCGCCCGTCGAGTCGTCGAGCGTCTCTTCTACGGCCAGTGAGGCGTCCGGCGAAGGCGGACTCCCGAATCGCGCCGCAGCCGAGCAGCTCAACGGTGCGAGCTCGAGGCCTCGAGCTCAGGCTCAGATGTCGTAGTACAGGTGGAACTCCCACGGGTGAGGGCGCAGGCGCACGGCGTCGATCTCGTTCAGGCGCTTGTAGGTGATCCAGGTCTCGATGAGATCGTCGGTGAACACGCCGCCGGCCCTCAGGAAGTCGCTGTCGGCCTCGAGCGCGGCCAGCGACTCCTCGAGTGAGCCCGGAACCTGCGGCACCTTGGCCAGCTCCTCCGGCGGGAGGTCGTAGAGGTCCTTGTCAACCGGGTCCGGTGGCTCCGTCTTGTTGAGGATGCCGTCGAGTCCGGCCATCAACATCGCCGGGAAGGCGAGGTACGGGTTGCAGGACGGGTCGGGGCAGCGGAACTCGAGGCGCTTGGCCTTCGGGCTCGTCGAGTACAGCGGGATGCGCACGCAGGCCGAACGGTTGCGCTGGCTGTAGACGAGGTTCACGGGTGCCTCGTAGCCGGGCACCAACCGCTTGTAGCTGTTCGTCGTCGGCGCGGCGAAGGCGAGGATCGCCGGGGCGTGGGCGAGCAGCCCGCCGATGTACCAGCGGGCCATGTCCGACAGCCCGGCGTAGCCCACCTCGTCGAAGAACAGCGGCTCGTCGCCCTGCCACAGCGACTGGTGCACGTGCATCCCCGAACCGTTGTCCTGGAAGATCGGCTTCGGCATGAACGTCGCCGACAGCCCTTGCTTCCGAGCAACGTTCTTCACGACGTACTTGTAGAGCATCAGCTTGTCGGCCATCGCCAGCAGCGTGTCGAAGCGCATGTCGATCTCGGCCTGGCCGGCGGTGCCCACCTCGTGGTGCTGCACCTCGACCTCCACGCCGAGGCGCTCCAGAGTCAGGATCATCTCCGAGCGCAGATCCTGAAAGTGGTCCATCGGCGGGACCGGGAAGTAGCCCTCCTTGTACCTCGGCTTGTAGCCGAGGTTGGGCCCTTCGTCGCGTGCCGTGTTCCACGAGCCCTCGATGGAGTCGACCTGGTAGAACGCCGAACGCTGGTCCTGCATGAAGCGCACGTCGTTGAAGACGTAGAACTCGGCCTCGGGCCCGAAATAGGCGGTGTCGGCGATGCCGGTCGACTTCAGGTACTCCTCGGCCTTCTTGGAGATGTAGCGGGGATCGCGGGAGTAGGACTCCCCGGTGACCGGGTCGCGGACGAAGCAGTTGAGGATGAGCGTCTTGTGCTGCAGGAACGGGTCGATCACGGCGGTGTTCGGATCCGGCATCAGGATCATGTCCGACTCCTGGATCTCCTGGAAGCCGCGGATCGACGAGCCGTCGAACCCGTAGCCCTCCTCGAAGGCGCTCGCCGTGAGCTGGTGGGCGGGGACCGAGAAGTGCTGCATCAGGCCCGGGAGGTCGCAGAAGCGGAGGTCGACGATCTCGACCCCCTCGCTCTCGACGATCCCGAGGACGTCTGCCGGTGTCCTGTCAGTCACGTTTCCTCCTCCGTGCGCGCGTGAGGGCAGGCCTCGTCGGGCTCCATCACTGTGCCAGCTCACCGTTTCGCCCCTGTTGCGCGCATGTTAACGAGGGCCACGCGGGGCGCCGGCCAGTGGCCGGCGAGGTGCGAGACTGGCGTCGATGGAACGGCAGCAGGACTACGTCCTGCGCTCGGTCGAGGAGCGTGGCGTACGTCTCGTGCGACTCTGGTTCACGGATGTGCTGGGCCAGCTGAAGAGCTTCGCCATCACTCCCGCCGAGCTCGAGAACGCCCTCGAGGAGGGCATGACCATCGACGGCTCATCGATCGATGGGTTCTCCCGGGTCCAGGAGAGCGACGTGCTCGCCCGACCGGACCCGAACAGCTTCGAGTTGCTCCCGTGGGCCGAAGCAGACGCGCCCGAGGCGCGGATCATCTGCGACATCCTCAACCTCGACGGGACGCCGTTCGAGGGCGACCCCCGCCAGGTCCTCCGCCGCAACCTCGACCGGGCCCGCCAGCGCGGCTTCTCGTTCTACGTCGCACCCGAGATCGAGTACTTCTACTTCGCTCCAGACGACGATGGGTCCCCTGTGCCGCTCGACGGCGGCTCCTACTTCGACCTGACCACGGCTGACGTCGTCGGATCGCTTCGCAAGCGCACGATCCAGACGCTCGAGGCGATGGGCATTCCGGTCGAGTACTCGTTCCACGAGGACTCGCCGAGCCAGCACGAGATCGACCTGCGCCACGCCGACGCGCTCACGATGGCCGACGGCGTGATGACGTTCCGGCTCGTCGTGCGCGAGGCAGCCGCCCGTGAAGGGTTCTCCGCCACGTTCATGCCCAAGCCGCTCGAGGGAGTGCAGGGCTCCGGGATGCACACGCACCTCAGCCTGTTCGAGGGCGACGTCAACGCATTCCACGATCCCGGCGATCCGTACAAGCTCTCGAAGGTCGCCAAGGGCTTCATCGCTGGCCTCCTGCACCACGCCCACGAGATCACCGCGATCACCAACCAGACGGTGAACTCCTACAAGCGGCTGATCCCGGGCTTCGAGGCGCCGGTGTACGTGAGCTGGGCACGGAACAACCGCTCCGCGCTCGTGCGCGTGCCGATCGCCAAGAGCAAGGCCCAGTCGACCCGCATCGAGTACCGGGCACCCGATCCCGCGTGCAACCCCTACCTGGCGTTCTCGGTGGTCCTCGCCGCCGGACTGAAGGGGATCGAGGACGGGTACGAGTTGCCTCCCGAGTCCGCCGCCAACATCTTCGAGCTCACCGACGAAGAACGGGCCGCGGAACAGCTGCGGGCGCTGCCGCAGTCCTTGTCCGATGCGCTGAGGGAGATGGAGCAGTCCGAGCTCGTCGCCGAGACGCTCGGCGAGCACATCTTCGAGTGGTTCCTTCGCAACAAGCGGCGGGAGTGGGACGACTACAAGTCTCACGTCACGCCGTTCGAGGTCGGCCGCTACCTGCGCGCGTTCTGATTAGCGTGCGCCGGGATGGGGGCCTACGTCGACATCGGCGGGCATCCGATGTGGGTGGAGGAGCGTGGCGCCGGGCTGGAGACGGTCGTGTTCTTGCATGGCGGCTTGTCGAACAGCGATGTCCTGTTGAATGCAATCGGCCCCGCCGTGGTCAGGCGGTATCGGGTCGTGGCGTTCGACCGCCGCGGACACGGCCGCACGGCCGATACGCCGGACCCGTTCCACTACGACGACATGGTCACCGAGACCATCGGAGTCCTGGAGCGGGTCGTCGGTGATCGCGCCCATCTGGTCGGCTGGGGTGACGGCGCCGTCATTGCGTTGCTCGTCGGCCTCGAGGCAGCCCGAGTTGGTTCCCAAGGTCGTCGCGATCGGAGCCCACTACCACTATGAGGGTCTCTACCCGGCGCCGAGTCCCGCGGCGTCCTCGGCGATGCCCGAGATCGCCGCCGGCTACGGCGAGCGGTCTCCGGACGGGCGCGACCACTTCGTCGACGTCGTGAACAAGTCGCTGACGATGGTGGCGAGCGAACCCATGCTGTCGACGGACGATCTGAAGCAGGTCGACGTGCCGACGCTCGTTGTCTCGGCCGACGACGGGCTCGTGCGCCTCGATCACACCGTCGCCTTGTACGAGGCCCTGCCTGCCGGCCAGTTGGCCGTCGTCCCTGGCGCGTCGCATGCCCTGCCGATCGAGAAGCCGGCCGCGCTCGCTCGCCTCATCCTCGAGTTCCTCGCCGCCGACGAGACCGCTGCCGGCTCCCGCCGAAACGATCGGCGCAGGGTTGTCGCTTGACGCCGCCTGAACTCGTTGCTCGAGGGCCGCTCAGAACGGGGTTGGAATGTAGTGCAGCTCGAGCTTCGGCTCGGTGTAGCCACCGGGGCGCTGGCGTTTGGGCAGCGTGATCTTCTTCCGTTCGAGCGGTTCGTAGGGGACCTTGCTGAGGAGATGCGTGATGACGTTGAGCCGGCCGCGCCGCTTGTCGTCAGTGTGGACGACGTACCAAGGCGCCCACGCCGTGTCGGTGGCGGCGAACATGTCGTCGCGGGCACGGGCGTAGTCGTACCACCGGGTGTAGGACTTGAGATCCATGTCCGACAGCTTCCAGATCTTGCGGGGATCCTCGATGCGGCTCTGCAGCCGCAGGGTCTGCTCGGCTTGACCGACCTCCATCCAGTACTTGAGCACCGTGATCCCCGAATCGACCATCGCCCGCTCGACAGCGGGCACCAGCTGGAGGAACCGCTTGGCCTGCTCGTCGCTGCAGAAGCCCATGACGCGTTCGACCCCGGCACGGTTGTACCAGCTGCGGTCGAAGATGACGACCTCGCCGGCGGCGGGGAGGTGCGGGATGTAGCGCTGGATGTACATCTGCGACTTCTCGCGCTCGGTCGGGGTGGGCAAGGCCACGACACGGAACACACGCGGGCTCACTCGTTCCGTGATCGCCTTGATCGTGCCGCCCTTTCCTGCGCTGTCGCGGCCCTCGAAGACGACACAGATCTTGTCGCCGGTCGCCTTGACCCATTCCTGCATGGCGACCAGCTCGCCGTGCAGCCTGCGTAGCTCGCCCTCGTAGTCCTTTCGCTTCATCTTCGGAGCGGAGCCAGTGTCGGCCTGCTTGTTCTTCTTCGTGTCCACGTCGGCACCTCCAAACACCGGTCGAGCCATCGGCTCGCTGCGCCCGGGTCGGAGTCTTGCAGCGCCGGGCTGGTAGAAGTGTCCGATGACCGAGCGGGTGGCCACGACCTGCCGGATCTGTGCCGTGGGCTGCGGGACGATCGTCGAGCTCGACGGCGACCGTGTCGTGTCGATCATCGGTGACACGGAGGACCCGTGGTCTGCTGGTTACACGTGCTCCAAGGGTCGCGCCGGCGGGGTGTTCCACGACCATCCGGATCGCTTCGACCGGCCGCTCGTTCGACGTGACGGCGAGCTCGTGCCGTGCTCGTGGGACGAGGCGCTGGAGGACATCGCCATGCGCCTGCAGGCCCTTGTCGCCGACCACGGCCCGGACGTCGTTGCCGACTACACCGGCACTGGCGGGCCGCTCGATCCATCTGGCTATGCCCTGGCCGAGGCGTTCATGCGCAACCTGGGCAGCCACCAGCGCTACAGCGCGCTGAGCATCGATTGCCCATCGAAGTTCCTCGTGCCGCAGTTGATGGCCGGCGTGCAGCTGCAGTTCCAACCCGACCTCGCGCGCACCGAGTTGCTGTTGGCGGTCGGCGTGAACACCGTCGTCTCGCACGGCCACGGCGTGATGTTGCCGAACCCACTCGGTCACCTCCGCGACCTCCGTGACCGCGGCGGACGGATCGTGGTGATCGACCCGCGGCGCTCCGAGAGCTCCCATCACGCCGATCTCCACCTCGCGCCGCGTCCCGGTACGGACCCGGCGATCCTCGCCCACCTCGTGCGCGAGGCACTGCGGAGGGGCGGTGACGGCGACTTCCTGCGGGCGTGCGCCGACGAGGCGAGTCTTCGCCGGCTCGCCGAGCTGGTCGAGCCCTACGACGCGGAGCGGGCGGCGGAGATCGCCGGGCTCGTCGTGGACGAACTGCGGGACCTCGACGCGCTCGTCGCCGGTGCCGGTCGCCTGTCGGTCGAGACGGGGACGGGCGCGACGATGAACCGCGCCGCCAACCTCACCGAGTGGCTCGTGTGGGCGCTGCTCGCGGTGACGGGCAGCCTCGACCGGCCGGGCGGGGTGACGTTCAACCCGGGGTCGCTGCGCCGCTTCGAGGACGCCGTGCCCGGCGGCCGCGGCGATCTCGGGCCGCGCCCGGCGAGCCGACCGGACCTGCGCCGCCTGGTGAACGGCGAGATGCCATGTGCCGCGCTGGCCGACGAGATTCGGGCCGGTCACGTCAAGGCGCTCCTCGTGCGCGTCGGCAACCCGGCGCTGGCGATCGCCGGCCAGCCAGCCCTACGGGAGGCCCTTGCCGGGCTCGACGTGCTGGTCGCGATCGACGTCCGGCCGACCGAGACGACGGCGCTGGCCACCCACGTCCTGCCGATGACCGACCACTTCGAGCGCGGCGACCTGCTCGGCGGATACCTCCAGGCCCAGCCGTTCCTGCGCTGGGCACCCGCCGTCGTCGCACGGCGCGGCGAGCGTCGCCCGCAGTGGTGGGTGTTCGCCGAGCTCGCCCGACGCCTCGGACTGCCGAGCTACGGCAGCGCCCGTCGCGACACCGCGCTGGCCGGTCGGATCGTCGACGACGAAGCGATCGCCGAGTCGATCATGGGCAACGCCCGGCGTCCGTGGCCCGAGGTCCGTGCCGCGCCCCACGGCATCCGTGACGACTCGGTGGCGCCGGGCTGGCTGGTGCCGACGCGGCTGCCGCAACGGCTCGACCTCGCCCCGGCCGAGCTCGCCGCCCAGTTCGCCGCCCAGTTCGCCGCCACCGGCGCGGCCGTCGGGGAGGACGCCCCCCTCGTGCTCGTCAACCGCCGCACGGCACAGCAGTACAACTCCCTGCACCGCCAGCTCGTCGGACGCGGCCGACCAGCGGTGCCATCGCTGCTCGTGCATCCGGCCGACGCCGCCACCCGCGGCCTCGCCTCGGGCGACACCGCGACGGTCAACACGGCCCACGGGTCGTGCGCCGCGGTGGTCGAGGTCACCGACGCCATCCGAGCCGGCGTGGTCTCGCTCCCGCACGGGTTCGACGAAGCCAATGTCAACCGCCTGATCCCGACGACCTCCGCCGACCCCCTCAGCGGCATGACGATCGTCAGCGGGCTCCCTGTCGACGTGCAGCTGTCGACCCCAGCGGCCCACGCGGCGCGATGACGCCGCGGGCGGCTCCGCCATGGCGCTGATGTCGAGGATCGCCAGAGGGAGGGCGGCGGATGTCATCAAGCATCGAGCGATTCGATCCACCCGATCAGACCTCGTCGTCCGGCCAGGTGGGCTGTTCGCCGGGCGGCAGGGCCACATCGAACGCATTGAGGGTGAACGACACCAGCGTGTAGTACCCGCACAGCGTGATCAGCTCGACGATGCCACGGTCGCCCAGCAGCTGGCGGGCCGCGTCGTAGGTGGCCCGATCGACGTGGCCGGTGTCGACGAGCTGACGAGCGACGGCGTGCACCACGCGTTCGTCATCCGGCAACGGCGGCGTCGCGTCGCGGGCGATCGCGTCGACTGCCTCCTGGCTCACCCCGTGGTGAAGGGCCATGCGGGAATGCGCCCACCACTCGAACTCCGCATGCCACCGCGCCCCCACCGTGATGATGGCCACTTCGAGCAGGCGCCGCTCGATCGACGATTCGAACCGCAGGGCGGCACCCAGCTCGGCGAGGCGACCGCCGATGCGCGGTGCGGTCACCCAGGCATTGAACGGACCGATCAGGACGCCTTCGTCGGTGACGATGGACCCCCGCGTCGCCGTGATCGAGTCCCACACCTCCCGTCCGTCGTCCTCGAGCGCTTCACGGGTCTGGAGTGGCAGGCGATCCATCGCCACATCTTTGATCAGTCGCCCCACCCGCGTCGGTACAGGTCGTCAGCTCACTGCTTTCTTCACGAGCGCGGCGATCCTTGCCTCTTCGACGGCGGTCAACTCCTTCAGCGCGAACGAGGTCGGCCACATGGCGCCGTCGTCGAGGTTGGCGTCCTCGTTGAAGCCGAACGTCGCGTACCTCGCTTTGAACTTGTCCGCGCTCTGGAAGAAGCAGACGATCTTGCCGTCCTTGGCATACGCCGGCATCCCGTACCAGGTCTTCGGTGAGAGCACTGGCGCGCTGGCTGTGACGATCGCGTGGAACCGCTCGGCCATGGCTCGATCCGGTCCCGGCATCTCAGCGATCTTCGCCAGCACGGCGCTCTCCCCGTCCGCCTTGAGCGCTTCCGCCTTCAGCTCTCGGGCACGCTCCCTCATTGCAGCTCGTTCCTCGGCGGTGAACCCCGTGGACTTCTTGGCGCTCGCGGTCGTGCTCTTCTTCGTCGGTTTCGTCTCAGCCATTGCGAAGCACCTCCCTGCGCCCAACGAGTCCCATCAGCGGTCCTGCAGCAGCCCGAGGACGTTGCCATCGGGGTCGGTGACCGTGGCCACCAGGCGGCCGCCACCGACGTCGTGGGCGGGCTCCTTCACGGTGGCACCGGCGGCGGTCACCTCGGCCAGCTTGGCCTCGAGGTCCGGCACGTGCCAGTAGGCCACCGGTGAGGTCATGCCCTGCGGTCCGCCGCCCGGCACGAGCCCGATGTGCTGGCCCGCGGCGTCGAAGCCGACGTAGTAGGACTCGTCGGTCTGCGGCGCAATGCCGAGCAGGGCGGCGTACACCTCCTTGGCCGCCGCCAGATCGGAGACGGGATGCAGCACGGTCTTGATTCCCTGGGTGGAAGAGCCGGTCATGGTCACTCCTGAGGTCGTGTTGCTCTCATAATGAGAGTGTTACTCTTGATTCGAGAGTGCTAGTATCACATCTGTGCCGACCTCGGTCAAGGGGAGTCCTCCCGACAAGAGCGGCGGGAGCCAGGCCCGCACCCGTCTCGCCCGGCGGGCAGTGGTCGACGCAGCTCGGGCCCTGTTCCTCGAGCGCGGCTACCAGTCGACGACGATCGACGCCATCAGCGACCGCTCGGACGTCCCACCGGCGACCGTGTACCGATTGTTCTCCTCCAAGCTCGGGATCCTCAACGCCCTGCTCGACGTGTCCATCGCCGGCGACGACCAGGCACTGTCGGTGCAGGAGCGGCCTCACGTCGCCGCGCTCTTCGCCGAGCCAGACCCCGAAACGCTCCTCGCCGGGTTCGCCCGCATCACCGTCGCCATCAACACGCGGAGCAGCGACGTCTATCGCATCCTCTCCAGCGCCTCGGGCTCGGATCCTGCGGCGGCCGGACTGCTTGCCCACTACCAGGACAAGCGAGACGAGGGCCAGCGCCGGATCGCACGCTCGCTTGCACGCGCCCGCGCCCTGCGGCCCGGACTACGAGAACGCGACGCAGCCGACCTCATCCACGCGCTCATGTCTCCCGAGCTCTACCAGCTGCTCGTCATCGACCGCGGCTGGGCTCCGGAGCGCTACGAACAGTGGCTCGCAGGAATCCTTGCGGACCAACTGACCTCCCCGACAAGCTCGGCAAGCACCTGATCCGTGGACGATCGCAGGTTCGACGCGATGGGTTTGCAACCCGGCGGCGCGGTCAGCGGCGCTGGACGCGCAGAACGACGTCGGCGATGTGCGGGGTGCCGGGCGGCGGGTCGATGCGCGGCTCGACAGCGTGCAGCGCGACGGTGAAGTCGTCGCCGAGCAGCCGGCAGAGGTCGTCGGCATCGACGTAGTCCGCCGGATCGAAGCCCTCCGACTTCATGTGTTCTCGGTGCTCGTCGTCGAGGTCGTGGTAGACGGCGAGCAGCAACCCGCCGGGACGCACCGTGTCGAGCAACGGCGCGCACGGCGGCCTCACCGGCCGCCTTGGGCAGCGCCGGGTACTGCATCGAGACGAGGTCGAACGAGCGGACCGGAAACGGTGTCTGCAGAGCGTCCCCGCAGACCCAGTCGACCGCGGCGCCGGCCAGCTCGGCGGCCTCCCTCGCCCGGCGTACGGCGACGTCGGAGATGTCGATCGCCGTGACCGTCCAGCCGCGTCGAGCGAGCCAGATCGCGTCCGCGCCCTCGCCACTTCCCACGTCGAGCGCCCGCGCCGGGGTGAGCTCGGCGACCTCGGCGACGAGCCGCCCGTTCGGCCGCCCGCTCCACATCGCCCCATCGCGCTCGCTGTACCTCGCATCCCACTCGATGGCCTGCGCCTCAGCGCCGAAGCGCTGCTCGTCGTGTTGCAGCTCGTGCATGGTCCCCACGGTAGAGCGTCATCTGGCTCGTGCAAGACGCCTTGCGGAATTCGCAAGGAGTACTGGCAGACTTCAGTTTGTGAGCATGGAGCTCTCCGACATCGACGCTCTCGTGCGGGCCCGCCTGCGGGCGATCCGCACCAGTGCCGGTTGGTCGCTCGACGAGATCGCCCGGCGCAGCCACCTGAGCGCCTCGACCGTCAGCCGGATCGAGACCGGGCGCCGGACGATCAGTCTCGATGTGCTCGTGCCGCTCGCGCGGGCGCTGGCGGTCGACCTCGACGATCTGCTCGACACCACGACGACCGACGACGTCGTCATCCGGCCGGCGCCCGCGGCGAGGGACGGCGCCACGATGTGGGCTCTCTCCCGTCCGACCAGCCCCATCGCCGCGATCAAGCTCCGTCTCGAGCCACGCGCCCGCGACCCGGAGCAGCAGGTCCACCCCGGCCACGACTGGTTGTTCGTGCTCGAAGGCCGAATCCTCCTCCTGCTCGGCGACCGTCGGATCGTCGTCGAGGCCGGTGAGGCGGCCGAATTCGCGACCATGACACCACACGCCACCGCGGCTCTCGACGGTCCCGCTGAGGTCCTGATGCTGTTCGATCGCGACGGGCGCGGCGTGCACCTCGCCGCGTCGGGCAGCGACCCGCCGACCTGATGCCGAACGTCCCGCCGGTTCGCCATCGAGCAATTGTGGACACCACCTGGCCGCAAACGCGAGGACAATGACCTCAGCGCTGATGCGCTGCGACAGCTCGTCACCGGTATCCAGGAGGAACACGCCAATGTCAGGTCTTGCCACGCTCAGCGGGGTCGCCCTCGACTGTCCCGACACGCTGGCTCTCGCCCGCTTCTACAGCGCGCTGAGCGGCTGGTCCCTCGCCAATGGCTCCGATGAGACCTGGGCCCAGCTCGATACGACCGATGGATGGACGCTCGCGTTTCAGCGTGTCGAGGACTACCGGGCGCCGGAGTGGCCGGGTCAATCCGTTCCCCAGCAGTTCCACCTCGACTTCGACGTCACCGACCTCGACGAGGGGGAGCGGGAGGTGCTGGCTCTCGGGGCGACGAAGGCCGAGCATCAACCGGGCACGACGTTCCGTGTCTTCCTCGACCCAGCCGGACACCCCTTCTGCCTCTGCCGGGACTAGTCCGACGATCTCGTTCGCGCCGATCCGTCGGGCCCGTGACGCTCTGAGCATGATGGCCGGCATGGATTGGGGCATCCATCTCCCGCACCTCGGCCGCCAAGCGACCCGCTCGGGGCTGATCGAGTTCGCTCAGCATGCCGAGCGGCTCGGCTTCCACTCCGGATGGGTCAGCGACCACGTGGCCTGGCCGAGCACCATCACGTCGCGCTACCCGTACACCGACGACGGGTCGTTCGCCCCGCCGGTCGACATGCCTTGGCTCGACCCGATCGGCACGATGTTCTTCGTCGCCGGATGCACCGAGACGCTCAAGCTCGGTCCGACGGTGCTGATCCTCGGGTATCGACCGCCGGTGCTGACGGCCAAGGCGATCGCCTCCCTGGATCACCTGTCGGAGGGCCGCGTGATCCTCGGCGTCGGCGTCGGGTGGATGCGCGAGGAGTTCGAGATCCTCGGCATGCCCTACGACCACCGCGGCAAGCGGGCCGACGAGCAGCTCGAGCTGTTCCGCACGTTCTTCGCCGATCCGACGCCGAGCTTCGCCGGCGAGTTCTACGACGTGCCGGAGGTCGGCTTCGAGCCCAAGCCCCTCGCCCGTGCAGTGCCGATCTGGGTCGGCGGCGACAGCGAGGCGGCGTTCCGCCGCGTCGCCCGCTACGGCGACGCCTTCCACGCCGCCTTCCAGCAGCTGGACACCGTCGAGGCCAGTTGGGCGCGGGTGCGCGAACTGGTGGCCGAGGCCGGCCGCGACCCGGCGTCGGTGCGCCTGTCGATCCGCCTCTACCTCGATCCGGAGCGCTCGATGCCGGCGGGCAAGTCGATCGCCGGCTCGCCCGCCGAGATGCTCGACACGGTCGGTCGCTGGGAGGCCATCGGCGTCGACCACATCCTCCTCGACCCGGTCGCTCCCGGGGGCCTTGCCGGCCGCCGGGCGGCGATGGAGCGCTTCATGCTCGACGTCGCGCCGCAGGCCTGAGCCGATCCGTCCGCCGGCCGGATCGGCCCGACATCCACGGACAGCACGGAACGACCGCCGCGTACGCTGTGGGAATGAACCGGCTCGACCGGCTCTACGCGCTCGTCGAGGAGTTGAGGGCGGCTGGGTCGCGGGGCCGCAGCGCGCGCCGTCTGGCGGACCGTTTCGAGGTGAGCGTACGGACGATCGAGCGCGACATCCTCGCCTTGCAAGAGGCAGGCGTGCCGATCTCGGCGCAGCTCGGCCGGCGCGGCGGCTACATGCTCGACCGCTCGATGACGCTGCCGCCGCTCAACTTCACGCCGGCCGAGGCGGTGGCGATGGCCGTCGGGCTGCGGCGCCTCGACGACACACCGTGGGCCCGTGACGCTCGCACCGCTCTGCTCAAGGTCCTCGCCGCGATGCCAGCGGGTGAGGCTTCGCGTGCCCGCACCCTGGCCGAGGGCGTGCGCCTGCTGGTGCAGCCGCTCAGCGCGCCGGACCAGGCGATCGCCGACGCCGTGGTGCACGCCGTCGAGGACGCCACGCCGATCCTGATCGACTACCTCGACGTCGGCGGCCGCCCAACGGTGCGCGAGGTCGAGCCACACCACGTCGTGCTCGGCCCCAACGGCTCGTACGTCACCGGCTGGTGCCGGTTGCGCCAGGACGAGCGGGTCTTCCGCATCGACCGCATCAACTCGGTGCGGCCGCTGCCGGGCGCGTTCCAGCAACCGGTGCGCGAGGTCGGCGTCGAGGACTACGAGACGCGCACGCCGGCGTGGGAGTGACACGAGACACGACACGAAACACCGACACAGGGTTGTCGCCAGACACGTCGACGCTGGGTGGCATGACCAATGCCTTCACCCCCAACACACTCGCCTGGTTCGAGGTCGCCACCGACGATCCCGACACCGCCACGTCCTTCTACACCGGCCTCTTCGGGTGGACGTTCAGCCCCTTCGCCGACCCCGAGACCACCGGCATGGACTACCGGGTCGCCGCAATGCCGGGCAGCGACACCCCGTTCGGCGGCGTGGTGGCGACCGGCGGGGCGATGCCCGGCCACGCCGTGTTCTACATCGCCGTCACCGATGTCGCCGCCACCTGCGAGGCCGCCGAGCAACTCGGCGGCAAGGTCGTGAGCAAGGAGCTCGACCCGCCCGTCGGGCCGGCATTCGCGTACCTGAGAGATGCGGTCGGAAGCCTGTTCGGAGTCTTCACGCCCGCCCGCGTGAGAACTGTGGGTCCAATGAGCGATCCCCGCACGCTGTACGACGGGCTGACCGACGACCTGCTGTACGACCCGGCCGTCGGGCGCTCGACGATGATGGGCTACCCCTGCGTGCGCCGGGCCGGCCGCTTCTTCGCCTCGTTCGACACGCGGGCCGACGCGCTGGTCGTCAAACTGCCGCGCGAGCGCGTCGCCGAGCTGATCGCCGACGGCACCGGCGAGCCGTTCGCCCCGAACGGCCGCGTGTTCCGTGAGTGGGCGACGATCCCCGATCCCGACCCACGCGTGTGGGAACAGCTGCTCGCCGAGGCCCGCGACTTCGCCTCACCTGCACGACCTGAGTCCCTCGGTTACGACGAGGAGCTCGCCAACCGGATTCGCGAGGTGCTGTCGGACCTGAGCGTCGAGGGTGTGCGCGAGCAGAGGATGTTCGGCGGCCTCGCCTTCCTCGTTGGCGGCCACATGGCCGTCGCCGCCAGTCGCGAGGGCGGCGTGCTGCTGAGCGTCGACCGCAGTGACACCGAGGCCCTGCTGCAGAAGCCGCACACCCGGCCGATGGTGATGCGCGGCCGCGAGATGGCTGGCTGGCTGCGCGTCGACCCCGACGGCGTGCGCACGAAACGCCAACTTGCCCCGTGGGTCAAGCGCGGCGTCGCCCGCGCCCGCTCCCTTCCGCCGAAGTAGCGGCGCCCTCCCGCAGCCGAGCATCTCAGCGGGCCGGCGTGAACCTCGGGATGGCGTCGCCGGGGCCACCGCCCGCGGGGTCGTCGACGGGTTCGAACACGACGACGACGGCTTGGCCGATCGACACTGTCGCCCAATCGACCTCGACGAGATTCGTCATCACGATGGGCCCCTCATCGAGGCGCACCATCGCCAGCACGTACGGCGCGGCGTCGCGGAACGGCCCGGCGCCGCGGCGCACCACGGTGAAGCTGTAAACGGTGCCGTGGCCGCTGACCTCGGTGTAGGTCACGGTGTGCGAGCCGCAGAACGGGCACACCAGGCGGGGATACCAGATCAGTTGGCCGCAGTCGTCGCATCGGGGCAGCAGGAGCTGGCCGCGGGCACAGCCGTCCCAGAACGCCGCCGTCTCGTGGTTGCGGCGCGGTGCGCGCGTCGGCAGCTCGCTCATGCGTCGGCGACCCCGAGGACGAGCGTGGAGCTCAGCATCCGCGTCGACAGTGCGCCGCCCGTTCCGTGGGCCAGGGCCAGCTGGCAGTCCGGGACCTGCACGGCGGGTGTCGCCTCGCCTCGGAGCTGCCGGACGGCCTCGATCACCTTCGTCATGCCGCCGCGGTTGGCGGGGTGGTTGTTGCAGAGTCCGCCGCCGTCGGTGTTGAACGGCAGCCCGCCGTGCGGGGCGACGAGACGACCGTCGAGCACGAAGCGGCCGCCGTCGCCCTTGGCGCAGAACCCGAGGTCCTCGAGCGTGATCAGGACGGTGATCGTGAAGCTGTCGTAGATCGACACGTAGTCGATGTCGGCCGGTGTCACGCCGGCTTCCGCGAGTGCTGCCGGGCCCGACCAGACGGCAGCGGTGAACGTCAGATCGACCCGCCCGCCGGCACCGCCCTTGGCCGCCTCGCCGTGGCCGAGCACCTTGACGCATGTCCGGTCGAGCGACGCCGCGACGTCCGGGCTGACGACGACGAGCGCGCCGCCGCCGTCGGTGATGACGCAGCAGTCGAGGCGGTGGAGGGGGTCGGCGACCAGTGGCGAGGCGACGACCTCTTCGACGGACACGACGTCGCGCAGGAAGGCGTGCGGGTTGTGCTGGGCGTGCAGCGAGGCGGCGACCTTGATCTCGGCGATCTGCTCGCTCGTCGTGCCGAACTCGTGCATGTGCCGGCGAGCGGCGAGGGCGTAGTTGGCGACGACGGACGAGCCCCACAGGTTCTCGAACTCGGCTTCGGGCGCCGCCGAGAACGCGGCGCCCCCGCCGGGTGGCGCGCCACCGTTGCGGGGCGTGCCGGCGAGCGTGATCAGGGCCACGCTGGCGTGCCCGGCGGCGATGGCCGCCGCGGCGTGGCCGACGTGGACGAGGTACGAGGACCCACCGGTCTCGGTCGAGTCGAAGGTCCGGCACCGCAGGCCCAGGTACTCGGCCATCGACAGGCCGCCGAAGCCGGGCGCGTCGCCGGCGCAGTAGTAGGCGTCGACGTCGGCGATCGACAATCCGGCATCGCGCAGCGCCCCGTCGGCGACCTCGGCGTGCACCTGGGCGACCGTGCGGTCGGGGATGTCGCGGCGCGGGTGCTCGAACGCCCCGGCGATGAAGGCCGCGCCGCGCAACGACATGGGCAGGCTTCGTAGCACACCGGACGTTGGCCGGTCCTGCTCGGGCACGGCCGGCGCCGTGAACGTGGTCAGTCGGTGACGATTCGAACGCAGCAGTAGCCCGGGGCGGGGTCGAGTCGTGCTGTGAGGTGATCGCCGATGCTTTCGAGCACGCCGCCGAGGAAATCGAGGTTCATCCCGCAGACGAGCTCACGTTGTTCCTCGGCGAGTCGGTGGAATGGACAGTTGGCGAGAGCGATCTCCTCATCAGCGCCGATCACCGGCTGGTAACCGTGACGCTCGAGGACGCTGAGGACCTCGGCGCGTCGATCATCCCGCGTCGTCGTCTCGCTGGCGACGCGTTCGCCTTCGCCGATCTGTCGTCCGCTGGTGCGTGCGGCGACCCGGAGGCAGTCGCGCACCGGTGCACCGGTGTTCGCCGATTCGGCGATCGCACTCGCGAGCAGCGATCCGGCAAGGTCGTAGTGGCGATCGGGAACGGATGCGACGACCTCTGATTGCGCCGGCCGGTAGAGCTTGGACGGCCGTCCTGCACCAGGTCCAGTGCGCCCACCAACCCGCTCGAAGCGCACGTCGACCACACCGGCATCAGCGAGCTTGTCGAGGTGGAACGCCGCCACCGAGCGGGGGATGCCCAGTGCGACGGCGGCATCGTCACGCGTCGTCCATCCCGGTGCGCCCGTGAGCAGCCGGTAGAGGTCGCGCCGCAAGGGCTGATCCAACGCGGCGACGGCGGCGATGCGTCGTTCGAGATCAGGGTTCGCATCCACCGGCTCATTCTAAAAGCAAAAGTACTTGACGCAACAGAGTGGAGCTTCTATCGTAAGGAGTAATCACCTTTAGAAAGGATCAGCCATGAGCACGTCGCTCCTCCACCCACCGCTCACAGGTTCCCGGACCCGGGAGCGCCTCCGTGATCCGGTGTTCCAGTCGTTCGCCCTGCTGCGGATCGGTTTCACCGTCGCGCCGATCCTGTTCGGGCTCGACAAGTTCCTCGACTGGCTCGTCGACTGGCGCATCTACCTCGCGCCGCAGATCGACGACCTGATCCCCGGCAACGCCCACCAGGCGATGCTCGCCATCGGCGTGGTCGAGATCGTCGCCGGCCTGGTCGTCGCCGTGCGGCCGAAGTGGGGTGGCTACCTCGTCGCGGCATGGCTGGGCGGGATCATCGCCAACCTGCTCGTGCTGGGCGACCACTACGACGTGGCGCTGCGCGACTTCGGGCTCCTGCTGGCGGCGTTGGCGCTCGCCCGGCTGGCGACTGCCTCCGAGCGCAACCCGGGCCCGGCTGATGGGGGCACCGGATGACACGCATGCCCCGTCGCACCGGCATCGTCGCGACCGCGGTCGTCGCCGCTGTCGCGCTCGCCGCCTGCGGTTCCGATCCCGACTCGGCGGCGTCGGCTGCTCCCGCCGCGGCTGCCGCCACCCACGAGTCGTCC
This sequence comes from uncultured Acidimicrobiia bacterium, assembly GCA_963776995.1. Taxonomy (GTDB): domain Bacteria; phylum Actinomycetota; class Acidimicrobiia; order Acidimicrobiales; family Ilumatobacteraceae; genus JALZMG01. The sequence goes on along the minus strand of CAVZPA010000019.1, from coordinate 23,355 downwards.
GAGCACACCACGGCACCCGCCACCGACCGCATCGACCCGGTCATCTTCCGTCAGGAGATGCGCAAGCTGTGGGAGGACCACGTCACCTGGACACGGCTCTACATCGTCAGCGCCATCGCCGAGCTCGCCGACCTCGAGGCGACGGCCGGCCGGCTGCTGCAGAACCAGGCCGACATCGGCGCGGCCGTCGCGACCTTCTACGGCGACGACGCCGGCGCTGCTCTGACCGCCCTGCTGCGCCAACACATCCTCATCGCTGCCGACCTCGTCGAAGCAGCCAAGTCAGGCGACGACGCTGCGGTGACGACACAGCAGCGATCTCTGGTACGCCAACGCCGACGAGATCGCCCACTTCCTCGCCACCGCCAACCCGGCCTGGCCGTTCGAAACCTTGAGCCAGATGATGCGCACCCACCTCGACCAGACGCTGGCCGAGGCGACCGCCAGGCTCACCGCAGACTGGGACGCCGACATCGCCGCCTACGACGAGATCCATCTCCACATCCTGGCGATGGCCGACGCCCTCGCCGACGGCATCATCGAGCAGTTCCCCGACCGCTTCTCGGCTTGATGCACACGGCATTCGTCCTGTCCGGCGGCGGCAGCCTCGGCGCGTCCAAGTCGGCATGCTGCAAGCGCTCGCCGATCACCGACTCGGCCCCGACCTGTTGGTCGGGGCCTCAGCCGGTGCCCTCAACGCCGCCTACGTCGCCGGCCACGGCTTCACCCACGACACCCTCGACCGGCTCGCCGATGTGTGGCGCGGCCTGCGTCGACACGAGGTCTTCCCGTTCGCGCCTCACCGCCAATTCCTCGCCCTCCTCGGCGCACGGCCCTCGCTCTGCGCTGCCGACGGGTTGCATCGCCTCGTCCGCGACAACCTCACCTACGATCGCCTCGAGCAGGCGACGATCCCGATCCAGATCATCGCCACCGACGTCATCTCCGGCACCGAGGTCGCCCTCGTCCATGGCGACCCGGTCCCAGCGGTCCTCGCGTCCGCCGCGATCCCCGCGGTGTTCCCGACGGTCACCATCGAGGGCCAAGTCCTCTTCGACGGTGGGGTCGCTGACAACACCCCCATCAGCCAGGCCGTCGCTGCCGGCGCCGACCGCGTCGTCGTGCTCCCAGCAGGGGTCGCCTGCGCCCTGCCCCACCCTCCTCGCTCGGCGCTCGCCGTCGCCGTGCACGCCCTCACCCTGCTCATCGAGCAGCGCCTCATGCTCGACGTCGCCGCCTATCACGATCAGGTCGATCTCGTCGTGCTCCCACCGCTCTGCCCGCTCACGATCGCCGCGTCGGACTTCCGACACGCCGCATCGCTGATCGATCGGGCCCGTTCCGCCACCACCCGCTGGCTCGACGCCGGTAACCACCAGCTCCCTCACCCCGAACGGTTCCTCGCCCTGCATCGCCATCCCGCTCCAGTAGCCGCCGTGACCAGACCACACGTCCGGATGCAGCACGCCCCGAGCGCACATCGGCCAGCGTTGCCAACCGCGTCGAGGACGTCGACGTTCCGTCGCTCGCGGTGATGGTGCCGGCCGATTGAGTCCTTTGGGTGTGTCGCGGGGACCTTTGGCCCTGATCAGCGGACTGCACGCGGGCGGATGCTGGATGTATGGCAGGTCACAGAGGGCTGTGGCCGATCGGCCTGTGTCGCAGGTATCAGCGGAGGCACGGCGTGCTCACGTCGCAGTCGGGACGCATCTGGCTCAGATCACAGCTCGCAGGTCACGCCAGTGATCGTCGAGCGACGGTCGGCGCCAGATCCAGTCGCCGTCGTAGATGCTGTGGATGACCAGTCCGGGCTTGAGCACGAGGCCGTGCGGGATGCTCGCGTCGTTGTCGGGGTCGGTGTTCTCCCGGATGTCGGGATCCTGCTGGACCGTGCGACCCCCGGTCGGCGAGGATCCGGCGGATGCGCCGTCCGGCGGGACTCATGCATCGTGTGGTGTTCGTGGCCATCGCGGCAACCAACGTCCCCCGGGCGGAGATCGGCGCGACGCCGGCCAGCAAAGGCCTGCACTACGAGTCGGTCACGCGTGACCACCGACGATGGCGTCCGTCTCGCCGGCTGGTACTTGCCGTCGACGAACCGGGCCGCCGTGGTTCTGCTGCACGGCGCGGGTTCGACCCGGTCCGAATGTTCTCGACGAGGCTGCCGTGCTCGCCCGCCACGGGTTCGGTGTCCTGATGATCGACGCCCGCGGCCACGGCGACAGTGCCGGGCGGGCGATGGATTTCGGGTGGCACGGTGACGCCGACATCGCCGCCGCGACCGGCTACCTCGCCGAACGCGCCGACGTCGACCCCCGGCGCATCGGCATCGTCGGCATGTCGATGGGCGGCGAGGAGGCCGTCGGCGCCAGCCGCCGCAAACCCGCTGATCGGCGCCGTCGTCGCCGAGGGCGCGACGGCGCGCAACGCCGCCGACGAGGCTGGTTCTCCGACCAGTTCGGAGTTCGTGGCTCTCGCTCAGCGGGATCAACTCGCCACGGAATCGTGTCCGCAGTGATGTGTCACATGTTGGGGGCGGGCGGTGTCTTCATGTCGATGGCATCGACACGAGGAGGACGCATGTCCAGGACGACACGGATTCCCAAGGCGCAGATCACCGGCGTCTACGGGTGGATGCTGAAGCGGTTCAGCCGCAAGTTGCTCGGTGACGTCCCCGAGCCGGCTGAGGTGATGTGGCACAACCGGGCGGTGCTCACCAGCGTCTACGGGCTGGGCCGCAAGGCCGAGAAGTGGGACGAGCTCGATCCGAACTTGAAGTCGTTCGCCCACATGGCGGTCGCCGCGCTGGTTGGCTGTTCGTGGTGTCTCGATTTCGGCTACTTCTACGCCCACAACGAGGGTCTCGACGAGGCCAAGGCCAGTGAGGTGCCGCGGTGGCGTGAGTCGGCGGTGTTCACGTCGCTGGAGCGTGACGTGATGGAGTACGCCGAGGCGATGAGCGAGACACCGCCACGGGTCACCGACGACCTGTCGGCCCGACTCCTCGAGCGGCTCGGTGCGCCGGCGATGGTGGAGCTGACGGCCTGGGTCGCGTTCTCGAACCTCACCACCAGGTCGAACATCGCGTTGGGGATCGAGTCGCAAGGGTTCTCCACGGCCTGCCAGCTGCCGTTGGCGCAACCCTCGGCCAGATACGCGACGTCGGCATGAACGACGACCCGTTCGCCCTCCACCGCAGCCTGCTGTTCACTGTCGCCTACGAGATGCTCGGCTCCGCCGCCGACGCCGAGGACGTCGTCCAAGAGACGTGGCTGCGGTGGGCCGACGTCGATCATGCCGTGGTGCGCGACCCGCGGGCCTACCTGGTGCGGATCGTCACCCGACAGGCGTTGAATCGGTTACGGACCGTGGCCCGACGGCGCGAGGAGTACGTCGGTGAATGGCTGCCCGAGCCCCTTCTGACCAGTCCCGACGTGGCCGCCGACGTCGAGCTCGCCGACAGCCTCTCGATCGCCATGCTCACCGTGCTCGAGACGCTCGCCCCGGCGGAGCGCGCCGTGTTCGTGCTGCGCGAGGTGTTCGACACCCCCTACGACGAGATCGCCGAGGCGGTCGGCAAGTCACCCGCCGCCGTCCGCCAGATCGCCCACCGGGCCCGCGACCACGTCGCCGCGCGGCGCCCGCGGATGCCGGTCAGCAGCACCGAACAGCAGCAGGCCGTGGACCGGTTCCTGGCCGCCATCCGCCACGGCGACCTGCAAGGCCTCCTCGACGTCTTGGCCCCCGACATCGTCGCCATCTCCGACGGCGGCGGCCTCGTCGCCGCCGCTCGTCATCCGATCAAGGGCGCCGAACGAGTGGCCGGCTTCCTCATCGGCGCCGCCCGAATCGCCGACTTCGAGGTCAAGCCCGTCTGGCTCAACGGGTCACCTGCCCTCCGCATCGACATCGGCGGCGAGGTCAACACCGCGGTGAGCCTCACCGTCGAGAACGGACGGATCACCCGCATCTACGCCATTCGCAACCCCCACAAACTGGCCCGGCTCGACAGCGCTGCCGCACTGACACGGACCTAGCGAGAAGGAGGAGCAACGATGGGATCACGGATCGCCGGCACGGCGTTCCGGGAGCGGTCGGTGGTCACACGTGACGACCGCCACTGGAGCTCACTCGCTCCGGCCTGAAAGATGGAGACGCGGTTCCGGGGATCCGTCATGCCCGGTGCCGTCCGATTTGTACCCCCGCCCAGAAGTCGCCATCGGCGAGTACCCGACCGCCCTCAGACTGGTCGGCGATCGCTGTGGTGACCATGTCCGGCTCACGCCCGACCCCCGAAAGGACATGTCATGTTGAAGCGTCTTGCCGCGGTCTGTTTCCGGCGTCGTCGCCGGGTTCTCCTGTTGTGGGTTCTTGGAATCGTCGTGCTCGGCGCGGTGATGGGGGCGGTGGGATCCGGTTACCGCTCCGACTTCACGCTCCCTGACGTGGAGAGCAAGCGGGGCATCGACATCTTGGATGACCAGTTCGGCGGGCAGGGCGCGGGCCAGGTCGGCAACATCGTCTTCGCCGCGGACAACGGGGTCGAGGATCCGGAGGTTCGGGCGGTGATCGAGCCGTTCTTGGCGGAGGTGGCCGGGATCGAGGGGGTGCAGTCGCTGGCGAGCCCGTACACGCCGGGCAATGAGCGGCAGATCGCGTCCGCGGGTGTCGACGCGGGCCGGATCGCGTACGCCGAGTTCGAGGCGCCGTCGGACGCGTCGTTCGAAGAGACGGTGATCATCGGTGACGAGATCCGTGCCGCCATGCCGTCAGCCGAGGGCGTGGAGATCGAGCTGGGTGGGCAGGCGTTCGCCGAGTTCGAGGTGCCGTCGTCAGAGGCCCTCGGTTTGGGTTTCGCGATCATCATCTTGATCATCGCGTTCGGTTCGGTGCTGGCGATGGGGTTGCCGATCGGCGTGGCGTTGGCCGGGATCGTCTCGGGTTCGATCCTCACCGGATTGTTGTCGCAGGTCGTCGACATGCCGGATTTCACGTCGACGATCGGGGTGATGATCGGCCTCGGGGTCGGCATCGACTACGCCTTGTTCATCGTCACCAGGTTCCGGGAGAACCTGCACAAGGGTCACGGCATCGAGGACTCGACGCTGATCGCGATGAACACCGCCGGGCGGGCTGTCGTCTTCGCCGGTTCGACGGTCGTGATCTCGCTGCTCGGGCTGCTGATCATGCAGCTGAGCTTCGTTTCCGGCATGGCGATCGGCATGGCCGTCGTCGTCGCCCTGACGCTGTTGGCTTCGCTCACGTTGCTGCCTGCCTTGTTGGGGTTCGCTGGTGAACGCATCGAGTTGACCCGCCGGCGCGGGCTGATCGCGGCGGGGTTGATCGCCGTCGCCTTGATCGGCGTCGGGCTCGGGATCCCCGCCCTGCTGGTCGTCACGCTTCCCGTCGCGGTGGTCGTGCTGCTGGCCAGCTTCGCCGTCTCCTCGTTGCGCAAGCCGGTCCTGGAACGGGAGCGCCGGCCGTTGCGCGAGACCTTGTCGTACCGGTGGAGCCGGGTGATCCAGCATCGCCCGTGGACCGCAGTGCTGATCGGAGTGGCCGCCCTGGTCGCCTTGGCGCTGCCGGTGCTCGGGTTGCGGCTCGGGTTCTCCGACGAAGGCAACTACCCCGAAGACACCACCACCCGCCAGGCCTACGACCTCCTGGCCGAAGGGTTCGGTCCCGGCTTCAACGGCCCCCTCAGCCTGGCGACGGAAGTGCCACCGGGCACCGACCCGGCCGCCCTCCAAGCGGTCACCGACGCCATCGAGGCCGACTCCGGCGTGGCGTTCGTCAGCGACCCGATCACCAACGACGACACCGCACCGACCGCCGCGCTGTGGCGGGTCGTCCCCACCACCGCCCCGCAAGACGCCGAAACGACGGACCTCGTCAACCGGCTGCGTGACGACGTGCTCCCCGCCGCCACCGCCGGCACCGGCCTCGACGTCGCCGTCGCCGGAAGCGTCGCCGTTGGCGTCGACTTCACCGACTACCTGTCCGCGCGGCTGCCCTACTTCTTCGCCGCTGTGTTGGGGCTGTCGTTCCTGCTGCTGATGGTCGTGTTCCGCTCCCTGCTGGTTCCCCTCAAGGCGGTGATCATGAACCTGCTGTCGATCGGCGCCGCCTACGGCGTCGTCGTCGCCGTCTTCCAGTGGGGATGGGGCGGCGCGCTGCTCGACATCGAAGGGGCACCGATCGAACCGTTCGTACCGATGATGCTGTTCGCCATCGTCTTCGGACTGTCGATGGACTACGAGGTCTTCCTCCTGTCCCGCGTGCGAGAAGAGTGGGACCGCACCCGTGACAGCCGACTCTCCGTCGCCGACGGCCTGGCCTCCACAGCCAGAGTGATCACCGCCGCGGCGGCGATCATGGTCGTCGTCTTCGGCAGCTTCCTCGGCGAGTCCGACCGGATCGTCAAGCTGTTCGGACTCGGACTCTCCGTCGCCGTGCTCATCGACGCCACCATCGTCCGGCTGCTCCTCGTACCGGCGACGATGGAACTGCTCGGCGACCGCAACTGGTGGATCCCCCGCTGGCTCGACCGCATCCTGCCGAGGGTCCACATCGAAGCACCACCGGACCTCGACGCCGAGCTCGCTGCGCTCGAGCGGGAGGAGCAGGAAGCATCGAGGAGCTAGAGCGGCCACGCACCCAGGTTCTTCGGAGGGTTGCTCCCGCTCAGCGGGAGCAACCCTCCACGGAATCGTGTTTGCGGGCCAGTGTCGGACGGCAAACGGAAGCAAGCCCCGACGCAGCAACCGTTAGCGTCGACGGCGGCATGGCGATCCACCTCGAACCCGACCGGAAGCCGATCCTGCTCACCGTGGACGACGATCCGGGCGTCTCGCGCGCCGTGGCCCGCGATCTCCGCCGCCACTACGGCGAGGCGTACCGCGTGGTGCGTACCGAGTCCGGCCTGGACGCACTGGAGACCCTGCGTGAGCTCAAGCTTCGTGGCGACCTCGTCGCGGTGCTGCTCGCGGACCACCGGATGCCCGGCATGAGCGGTCTCGAGTTCCTCGAGGAGGCGATGGATCTGTTCCCCCACGCCCGGCGCGCCCTGCTCACCGCCTACGCCGACACCGATGCCGCCATCCAGGCCATCAACGTCGTCGACCTCGATCACTACCTGCTCAAGCCGTGGGATCCGCCCGAGGAGAAGCTGTATCCCGTCGTCGACGCCCTCATCGACATGTGGCTCGCCGGCGACGAGGAACCGGTCCACCGTACGCAGGTCGTGGGGCACCGCTGGTCGGCCCATTCGTTCGAGGTCCGCGACTTCCTGGCCTGCAACTCTGTGCCGTACCGCTGGCTCACCAGCGAGGAGCCCGAGGGGCAGCGGCTGCTGTCGGCGGCGGGGGTTGATTCCACCGCCGTCCCCCTGGTGGTCACTCCCTCAGGCGATCGTCTGGTCGCGCCCAGCATCGGCGATCTGGCGGTCCGGGTCGGCCTCTCCACGACGCCCGCCACCGACTTCTACGACGTCGTGATCGTCGGCGGAGGGCCGGCCGGGCTCGGCGCCGCCGTGTACGCGGCGTCGGAGGGCCTCCGCACGGTGCTCGTCGAGCGGCGAGCGACAGGCGGGCAGGCAGGGCAGAGCTCGCGCATCGAGAACTACCTCGGGTTCCCGGACGGGGTCAGCGGCACCCAGCTCACCGACCGGGCCCGACGGCAGGCCTACAAGTTCGGCGCCGAGATCCTCACCACTCGCGATGTCGTCGGCCTCGACGTCCGGCCTTCGTCACGAGCCGTCCGCTTCGACGACGGAGGTGAGGTCATCGCCCACGCCGTGCTGCTCGCCACCGGCATCTCCTACCGCAAGCTCGACGTTCCGGGCGCCGACACCTTGACGGGCCGGGGGGTCTTCTACGGTTCTGCGGTCACGGAGGCCCCGGCGTGCGCCGGCGACGAGGTCTACATCGTCGGTGGGGCCAACTCGGCCGGCCAGGCCGCGGTCTTCCTGGCCCGCCACGCCCGGCGCGTCACCCTGCTCGTGCGGGCTGGCAGCCTGGAGTCGTCGATGTCCCACTACCTCATCCGCCAGATCGCCGAGATCCCGAACATCGACGTACGGCTCGACAGCGAGGTGATCGGGATGGAGGGCGACGACCACCTCGAAGGGCTGACGGTCTGCAACCGCGCTGTCGGCACCCGAGAGTCGGTCAAGGCGAGCTACCTGTTCGTGTTCATCGGCGCCGCTCCGCGCACGGAGTGGCTCGACGGCGTGGTGGCGCGCGACGAACGGGGCTTCGTGCTCACCGGTCCCGACATGACGATGGAGGGGCGCCGGCCCCGCGGGTGGAACCTCGACCGGGACCCGTACTTCCTCGAGGCCAGTGTGCCCGGTGTGTTCGCCGCCGGCGACGTGCGGGCCAACTCCGTGAAGCGGGTCGCGTCTGCGGTCGGCGAGGGCGCCATGGCGATCCAGCTGATCCACGGCTACCTGGAGCATCAATGAGCGAGCGACGGCAAGCGGCATCGACGACGCAGGCTGATCGGTTGCCCGCCGACGAGTTGCGCACCCTGTTCCTCTTCGAGGGGCTGAGCGATGAGCAACTCGGCTGGCTGGCTGCGCACGGTCGCGTCGTCGAGTACCCGGCCGGCGCCACGATCCACGCCGAGGGCGCTCCAGCGTCGTGCTTCCTCGTGCTGCTCTCGGGGACGCTGGCGATGTCGCGGCGGGTGCAGGGCGGCGAGCTCGAGGTGCATCGCAGCGACGCCCGCGGCTCGTACACCGGGGCGTTCAGCTTCTATGTCGCCGCCCAGGGGGTGCCAGAGGTGTACCCAGCGACGGCCCGGGCCGTCCAGGACTGCCGGCTGCTGGAGTTCCCCGCCGCGGAGTTGGGCCACGCGTTCAGAGAGTGGTACCCGATGGCGGCCCACCTGCTCGAGGGCCTCGCCACCCAGGGCATGAGCACCCGCGACACGATCGAGCGGCATGAACGCCTCGTCGCCCTCGGCTCGGTCACCGCCGGCCTGACCCACGAGCTGAACAACCCGGTCGCCGCCGTGGTGCGCGCCACGGCGCGACTGCGAGAGATGCTGGCCGAGATGCGCGACAAGCTCGGCCTGCTCGTGCAGAGCCAGCTCCCTGGCGAGACGCTCGAGGCGGTCGCCGACCTGGCGGCCGGCGCGCTGGCGAGTCGCCGGGACGCCCCGACCCTGTCGCCGATCGAAGCGTCCGATCGCGAGGATGAGGTCACGGACTGGCTGGCGGACCATGGGATCGCCGGTGACTGGGACGTTGCTCCGACGTTGGTCGCAGCCGGCCTCGGCGTCGACTGGCTCGAGGAGCTCGTCAAGGTGACGCCGCAGCCGCACCTCGAGTACGGCCTGTCGTATCCCGTCAGGGCGATCGAGTCCGACAATCTGCTCGACGAGATCACCGATGGCGTCGAGCGCATCTCCGGGCTCCTGGCCTCGGCGAAGCAGTACACGCAGATGGATCGGGCGCCGCTGCAGAACTTCGACGTGCACGACGGTCTCGACGCCACGCTCACGATGCTCAGCCACAAGCTCGGCGACGACGTCACGGTGGTCCGCGAGTACGACCGCAGCGTCCCGAAGATCGTCGCCTACCCGGCTGAGCTGAACCAGGTGTGGACGAACCTGATCGACAACGCCATCGACGCCATGGGGGGTCGAGGCACGCTCACGGTGCGCACGCGAGCCGACGGCGAGCGGCTGGCGGTGGAGATCGGCGACACGGGACCCGGTGTCCCGAAGGAGATCCGCAGCCGCGTCTTCGAGCCGTTCTTCACGACGAAGGACATCGGCAAGGGCACCGGCCTCGGGCTCGACATCGCATGGCGGATCGTCGTCGGACGACACGGCGGCGAGATGAGCCTCGAGTCGGAGGCCGGCGACACCCGGTTCACGGTCGTGCTGCCCCTGCGCCCGGCGGAGAGCGAGTAGAGTCGCCACCCACATTTACCCGTTGGTAAAGGGCGTATGAACGGAGTAAGTAGGGGCGCGCGATGACTGGAGGGGAACTGCGAACCGCGCTGCACGACGCGCCCGTCGAACGACCGCTGGTGGTCGACCTCGATGACGCGGCAGCGATCGACGCCGCGCTCACCGGGGGCAAGGCGGCGGCACTCGCACGCGGCCGCACGGCTGGGCTGGCGTCGCTCCCCGGGGTCGTGCTGACCACGGTCTTCTCGGACGCCATCGACGCCGGCGGCGAAGGTGGCGTCTCATGCCGCCGTACGCGAGACGTTCGAGCGTGTGGGCGGGGACCAGACGGCGCTCGTCGCCCGCAGTTCCTCAGTGGTCGAGGACCTGGCGTCGTCGTCGATGGCCGGGCAGTTCGACTCGATCATCGGAGTCCGCGGCTTCGACGAATTCGTCGCCGCCGTGACGGCGGTGCTGGACTCCCGACAACGGGCCGGAGCGGCGGAGCATCCGATCGCGGTGCTCGTCCAACCGCTCATCGAGCCGGCGTATGGCGGCGTGATGTTCGGCATCGATCCGGTGACCGGCCGAACCGACCGCCGGGTCGTGAGCGCCGTTCGAGGCGCGCCGGAGCGGCTCGTCAGCGGTGAGGTCCACGGTTCCCGCTACCTGCTCGAACCGACGAAGGCCAAGGTGTTGGAGTTCGACGCCAACGACGGCCCACAGCTCGAACCCGCCGACCTGCGGCGACTGGTCGAGCTGTCCGCCAAGGTGGCGTCCGTCTACGGCGCACCGCAGGACGTCGAGTGGGCGATCGCCACGGACAAGCAGCTGTGGCTGTTGCAGTCGCGTCCGGTGACCACCGAGATCCGCGGCGTTCCGCGCGGACCGATCTACGGCCCGGGCCCTGTTGCCGAGACCTTCCCGTCGCCGCTCATGGAGCTCGAGCGCGACCTCTGGGTCCCCCCGCTCCGCGATGCGGTGCGCGAAGCGGTCGTGCTGGCGGGCTCGGCCACCGCGGCAGACGTGGCCGCCAGCGACGTCGTGGTGTGCGTCGACGGGCACGTGGCCATCGACCTGCGCTTGGCCGGCGAGCTCAAGACCAAGACCCGCATGATCAGCAAGTTGAACCCGATCCCTCCGGCTCGTCGCCTGCGAGGAGCATGGAGGGTGGGCCGGCTGCGTTCGGCGCTGCCGCGCCTGGCCGAACATCTGCTCGACCGCACGGACGCCGATCTCGAGGCGGTTCCGTCACTCGACGCGCTGACGAGCCGCCAGCTGATCGCCTTGCTGCATCGCAGCCAGGCCATCCTGCGGGCGCTGCACGCCCACGAGATCCTCATCGGCATGCTCACCGACACCGGCGGCAACCGCATGACGGGCGCGTCGGTGGCGTTGCGGGTCCTGGCCGAGGCCCGCCAGGACGGCCTCGACGACAAGGAGATCCTCGCCCGGAGCCCGGCCGTCCTCGCGCTCACCGGCCCCCAGGTGGCCAAGGCGCCCGTCCTGCCGGAAGAGGCGGCCACGCTCTTCGTGCCGACCGCAGAGTCGTGCCAGCGGTGCAGCAACACCGGGATCCTCCGCGAGGCACTCCGGCTCCGCGTGCGCTGGGTACAGGAGCTCTCCGGCCGTGCCGCCTGGGAGCTCGGCGAGCGGTTGGCGGCCGCCGGCGACCTCCCCGAACCCGAGCTCATCCGGCACATGACGCTCGAACACGTCGAGGCCGTGGCCACCAAGCGCGCCGTCGTCGTTCCTGCCTTGGTGGCCGGCCATCACCACGACTTCGGCGCTCCACTGCCCGCCTCGTTCCAGCTGTCCGACCTCGGCAAGCCGATCCGCACGCAGTGTGCCAGCGAGGTCGGGGGCGGCACCGGCGCCGGCGGCGGTTCGGGCAGCGGTCCCGTGACCTACGACACCGACGATCCACCGGTCGGCGCGGTCCTCGTCACCACGACCCTGTCACCGGGTCTCGGGCCCTTGCTGCCGCGGCTGCACGGCATCGTGGCCGAGACCGGCTCGGTGCTGTCCCATCTCGCCATCCTGGCTCGTGAGGCGCGGGTGCCGACCGTCGTCGGGTACGCCGGTGCCACCGACGACCTTCCCGAGGGCGCCGTCGTCCTCGTCGACGGCGACACCGGCCAGGTCACCATCGAAGGCAAGGAATGACGTCATGAAGTTCATCGCCTGGCTGGCCGGCATCGGCACGCTGCTGGCTGGTGCGATCTACATGGTCGTGTCATTGAATCGCTGGGAGTGGAACCGGGCGCTGTTCTTCGGTCTGATCGTTCTCATCGCCGAAATCGCCCTGGCGACGGGCCTCGTCCTGCGTCGCCTGGCCCGTCTCGAGCACATCGCCAAGCGTGACGCCGACCCTGCAGTCGTCCAGATCCTCAGCGAGACCCGGCCGCCGAGGCGTGACCGCTTCGCGTGGATGCGGGAGTCGACAGGACAGTTCAACGTCTTCATCACGTTCCTCGTCGGCGGAGGCGTGATCCTTTCAGGGATCGCCTGGCTCGTCGATCGCGTCGCGTCGAGGACGTCCTCGCCCGCCGGCGAGGAGCGGCTGGCCCGCCAGCTGTACCCGATCAGCTACCCGTCGGGCGGATTGCTCCTCGACGACATCACGGTGCTGGCCCAGGACGTGCCGGGCGCCGACGACGGCCAGATACGCCAGCTGCTGCGCCGCGGCGGCCGTCCATGACGAAGGCCACACTGGTCCGAGGCGTGCTCGGACTCGTGGGGCTCGGGATCGGATTCGCCGGAGTGTTGGCCCTCCGCGAGGCGACCCTCTCCACCCACGAAGCAGGTCACGGGTCGAGAGATGCAGCTCGTCGTGTCCGCCAAGACCCACGGCGGCGAGGAGGATCAGATCCTCTCCGAGATGGTCGAAGCACAGCTGCTGACCTGTCGCCTGGAAGTCACCTCCGACCTCGCCGGACCGATCGAGTCACTCGGCGATGGGCGCTTCCGTGCCGTACTGGTACCGGCGATGGACCAGACCAATCGCCGGCAGTTCCGGGGGTGCGTCGAAGACTTCGTGACCGATCACCTGCAGATCGATGTCGTCGAGCTCAGCGAGACGGGCTGAGGCGAGCCGGGCAGTCACCAGGTGGTGATCTCGGGGATCACCTTGGCGCCGAGCAGCTCGACGGTCTCGAGCGGTTCCGGGCCCGGTACGTAGAGGTGGGCGGCGGTGAAACCCAGCTCGTGCAGCGGGCGCAACTGCTCGATGAACGCGTCGGGTCCGTCTGACAGGTCGCCTGGCAGCGTCGTCGTCTTCTCGATGCTGTCGTAGTCCCGCCCGTGTTCCGCGCAGTGGCCGCGGAGCACGTCGAGCTTGTGGGCGACGTCGGGGCCCGGGAAGATGTTGCAGGCGTCGGCGTACTGGGCGACGAGGCGCAGCGTCTTGCGTTCACCGGTGCCGCCGATCATGATCCGCGGGCGCGGCTGGGAAATGCTCGCCGGCGAGTTCAGGGTGCGTCCGAGTTGGTAGTGGGCGCCCTCGTACGGCGCGTCGCTGCCGCTCCACATCTGCAAGCAGATCTGCAGCGTCTCCTCGAGCCGCTCGAAGCGTTCGGCGGTCGGTGGGAAGTCGAGGCCGAGCCCGCTGGCCTCCTCGTCGTTCCAGGCGGCGCCGATCCCGAGCACACCGCGGCCGCCGGAGAGCACGTCGAGGGTCGAGACGATCTTGGCGAGCAGGCCAGGCGATCGGTACGTCACGGCGGTGACGAGGGCGTGCAGCCGGACCCGTTCGGTGTGGGCGGCGAGGAAGCCGAGCGTCGTGTAAGCCTCGAGCATCTCCTCCTCGGGCGGGCCGACGACGCCGATCTGCCACAGGTGATCCATCACGGTGATGGCCGCGAAACCGGCGTCCTCGGTGGCCTTGGCGAGGCGGGCGAGCGACGCGCCGAGTTGGGTCGGACCGCTGGTCCATGTGAAGTTGGCGACATGCAGGGCGAGTTCCATCGTGGGGGCTCCTTCTCGACCTAAAGTGGAGGGATGCCTCCGGAACATAGCGGAGGCATCCCTCCGTTTGCAACCAGCATGGCCGAATCAGCGAAGCATCCGCGAGTGCGCAAGGACGACGCGGCTGTCGCGCCGGCGGACCGTGTGCAGCGCGCCGACGCCCGCCGCAACCGCGAGGCTTTGCTTCACGCCGCCAACGACGCGTTCACCGACGTCGGCGCATCGGCGTCGCTCGAGGACATCGCCCGCCGTGCAGGCGTCGGCATCGGCACCCTCTATCGCCACTTCCCGACGCGCAAAGACCTCTTCGAGTCGGTGTACGTGCACGAGGTCGAGGCGCTCTGCCAGTCCGCCGCCGACCTCACGAAGCTGGCGCCGTGGGATGCGTTGGCGGCTTGGCTGCGGCGCTTCGTGAGCTACCTGGCCACCAAACGGGCCGTGCTCGAGGAGCTTGCCAGCGAGTCCCAGCTGCTGGCGAGCTGCCGGATGGCGATCGCCGAAGCGGGGACACCGCTGCTCGAACGGGCCCAGGCTGCGGGCGACGCCCGCGCCGACGCGAGCTTCGACGACGTGCTCCGACTCGTCATCGGCATCACCCTCACCAGTGACGCCGACCAGCTCGACCGCCTGCTCATGATGGCGCTCGACGGCATCCGCACGCCGCGAGAACGCTGAGGGCGGGGCCGAGCAGGCGACGTAGGTTCACAGGCCGCGCCGCGGGGCGCGGTCGGAGGAGGTTGGCTCGTGTCTCACGACCTGGTGCTGGCTGGCGGTCGGGTCGTCGATCCGGAGACCGGGTTCGACCGCGTGTGCGACGTGGGGATCGACGGTGATTCGGTGACGGCGGTCGGGGACCGTCTCGATGGCGCGACGACCGTCGACGTCGGCGGGCTCGTCGTCGCCCCTGGCTTCGTCGACCTCCACAGCCACGCCCAGACGCTCCCGGGACGCCGGCTCCAGGCGTGCGACGGGGTCACCACCGCACTCGACCTCGAAGCTGGCCGGGCGCCGGTGGAGATCGCGTATGCGAGAGAAGCACAGCGAGGTTCCCCGATCAACTACGGCTTCTCGGCGTCATGGGCGGCGGCGCGCATGCACGTGGTCGCGGACGGGCCGCTCGACGGGGGTGCTGCAGCGATCTTCGGCGGGTTGGCCGGCACCGAATGGCAACAGGCTGCGACCGCGGAACAAGTGGCCCGGATCCTCGACCAGGTCTCGACCGACCTCGCCGCCGGCGCCGTCGGTGTCGGACTGCTCATCGGCTACACACCCGGGGTCGATCCGGCCGAGTATCTCGCCGTCGCGGAACTGGCGGCCGCCGCCGGGGTGCCGACCTTCACGCACTCGCGTGACATCGTCGAGTTGACTCCGGAGACATTGATCGACGGCGCGGAAGAAGTCGTCCGGGCGGCGGGCACGACCGGCGCGCACATGCACTACTGCCACATCAACTCGACGTCGGGGCGGCACATCGATCGAGTGCTCGCGCTGGTCGGCCGCTGCCAGGCGGAGGGCGCCCGCGTGACGACCGAGGCGTATCCCTACGGGTCGGGATCGACGGCGATCGGTGCTGCGTTCCTCGCGCCGGAGCGACTGCGTGAGCGCTTCCGAAGCACCACCTCGATCACGTATCTACGCACGGGCGAACGTGTCGCCGACGCGGCCCGACTCCGCGAGCTGCGGGCGACTGACCCCGGCGGTCTCGTCATCATCGAGATCCTCGACGAGGCAGAACCCGGCGACGCCGCACTGCTGCGGCGGTCCCTCGCCTCTCCCGACGCGATCGTCGCCAGCGACGCCATGCCGCCCTTGTGGACCGACACCGCGGGCATGGACGTCACCGCCTGGCCCTTGCCGCCCGCAGCGGTCACCCACCCGCGCACTGCGGGCACGTTCGGGCGCGCCCTTCGGCTGTGGCGGCAGGAGGGCAAGCCGCTCATCGAGGCTGTCCGTCGCGCCACGTTGCTTCCTGCACAGGTGCTCGAGGGCGCGGTCCCTGCAATGCGCCGCAAGGGTCGCCTGCAGACCGGCACGGACGCCGATCTCGTCGTGTTCGACGCGGCGCGTGTGACCGACCAGGCGACGTACGCCGCCTCGACGCGCCCGTCGTCTGGCATCGCCCATGTGATCGTCGCCGGGACCTTCGTGGTGCGCGACGGCGAACTCGTGCCAGATGCTCTCCCGGGCAGGCCGGTGCGCGCCTCACCCCGGTGACCCGGGACCGCGGTCGGCGCGCCGCAACGCTCGCCGTCCGCTTCGCGCTCCTTGTCGGTTATGGCGAGCACGCGGACCGCGGTCGTGGCCGCTCAGCGTGTGGCGGCCGGTTGGAACAGTTCGATGAGGTTGCCTGAGGGGTCACAGGCGAGGACTTGCGCTCCGCCGGGACCGGTCACGACCTCGTTGCGGAACCGAACCCCCTCTGCGGTGAGTCTGGTGATCTCGCTCTCGAGGTCGTCGACGATGAGATGGATGCGGTTCCAGCCTCCGGGGCCCGGTCGTTCCCCATCCGTCATCGCCCTGCCGGCCGAGCTCTGCGGGCCGGAGAGCAGGAGCCGCAGGTTCCCTCGAGTGACATCGGCGAAGGCCGGACTCGAGATCCCGACGGTGAACCCGAAGTGGTGGGTGTAGAAGTCGATGCAGGCGGCTACGTCGTCGACCATGTAGCGAACGTTCACGATGTCGGCGTCAGGCATGGGGCGTCCTTTCCAGTTGTCCAGTCGTGAGGTCAGCGAGCAACAGAGCCACGCGGTTGTCGATCTCGTCAGCGACGTGTTGGAAGGCGGGGTACGTTGCCTCGTCGCTGGCATCGGCGGCCGGGTCGGCGATGCTCCAGTGCGCGGCGATCGGCGCCCCCGGGAACTCCGGGCAGATCTCGCGCACCTTGTCGCAGAGCGTGATGACTCGGTCGAACCGGGTGCGGGCGAAGCGGGTGAGCGACTTGGTCGGACGACCGGAGATGTCGACACCGCGCTCAGCCATGACCCGCACCGCGTTCGGGTGCAGCGGCTTGGGGTGGCTCCCCGCGCTGCGTGCTTCGACGGTGCCTGCCGATCGGCGTTCGACGAGGGCTTCGGCGATCTGCGAGCGGGCGCTGTTGCCGGTGCAGAGGAAGAGCAGTCGAGGTCGAGCCTGTCGCGGCTCGACGTCGCCAGGTGGCGTCGGCGCGAGCGCCAGCCCGGGATGGAGCGAGAGCCCGGTCTCGCCGAGTAGGTCCCGGCAGCGGAACAGGTCGGCCCGGTAGTAGACGTCGCGACCGTCGGCCGAGCTTCGGCGGGCGCTGACGATGCCGGCGTGGCGGAGCTCCGCCAAGTGGTAGGAGACCAGGTTCTGCGGCTTCCCGACCAGCTGCACGAGCTCGCCGACACGGCGATCGCTGCGACCGAGCTCGCCGACCAGCTGCCATCGCAGCGGATCGCCGAGCAGCCCGAGGATCTCCGGCGGCGGCGTCGCTCCCACACCGCCATTACATCAGTACGAGTTGATTCATTGCAAGTCGATGGAAGTGGCGTTGGTCACCAGCGCGTCCAGCACGGCTGCGAGCATGCGGGGATGCGACGCTATGTCTGGACGAAGGACGATCCGTCGGGCATGGAGCAGTGCGAGTTGACCATGGGACCCGGCGCGCTCGTGGCGCGCTCGGTGGCGATCGGCTCGACGCCGGTGCCGTATCGGCTCGATCTCGAGCTGACCACGGGCGCTGACTGGGTCACGCAACGGCTGTCCCTGACTGCGCTCGGCGACCGCTGGACGAGGATGCTCGTTCTCGAACGCAACGGCGATGGGGTCTGGACCGGTATCCGCTCCACGGATGGGTCCGGACCGCCGACGGTTGGCGACCCTGGCCCTGATGACGCCGTCGAGCCGGGGAGCATTCCCGCACGCGTCCTGGACGTCGACGTCCAGTGGTCACCGGTCACGAACATCATGCCGGTGCGCCGCCTCGGGCTCGACCGAGCCGGGTCGGCAGGAACGTTCACGATGGCGTGGGTGAGCGTGCCGTCGCTCACGGTGACCCTTGACGACCAGCACTACACCCTGCTCGGAGTCGACGATGGTGATGTCTGCGCCCGGTTCGAGAGCGGCGACGGCTTCTTCACCGCCGTCATTCGCTGCGACCCGGACGGCGTTCCGCTCGACTACCCGGGGATCGCCCGTCGTGTGCGCTGAGCCGGCGAGCGGGACTTCATCTGGTGGGGTGACGCCACCATCACGAAGGACTGCCAGATACGGATCGAACAGCCTCTCGGTCGACGTGTGTCGACGTGATCCGACCGATCGTCCAGCCCGACGTCGTGCGACGGTGGCCCGCCACGTGACGACCGGTCGATCGCCCGACGCCTCGTGGCCTGCCTCGCCCGCAGCCTCGGCGAACACGAGGCGCCGATGTAGGTGCCACGAACACGACACCGCTCCGAAGTAGCTGGGTCTCACCCGGATGTGCGTTGGGGCTGTCGGATCTGCGAGGTTTCGTTCGTCGTGGTGGTGCACGACATCGAACGTCCGAAAGGGAGCACGACATGAAGTACATGATGTTCGTCTGCACCGACACCGAACCTGACCCGCCGTCCGGGGATCCGAGGCTGGATGAGGTCGACGACTGGGTGGAGCGCCATGATGCGAGCGGCGCTCGTGTCATGGGGGACGCGCTGCGACCGATCGCGGACGCCACCACGGTGCGCAAGCGCGGCGGCAAGGTGCTCGTGACCGACGGGCCATTCGCCGAGACGCGGGAGTGGATCGCCGGCTTCGACATCCTGGAGTGCGACGACCTCGACAAGGCGATCGACATCGCCTCAGAGCATCCGATGGCCCGGTTCGGCCGTCTCGAGCTCCGCCCGTTCTGGACGGACGGGCCGGCGGCCCGAGCGTGTGACGCACGGGGGTGCGCGGAGGGCAGCGTCCGCCGGGCACTCGACGACGTCATGGCCGGTGAGCGGCTGCGCATCGTGGCCACGCTGATCCGCACGACGGGGGACTGGGACCTCGCCGAGGACGCTGTCGCCGACGCCGCGGAACGGGCGCTCGAGCGATGGGTGGACGACGGCATCCCGGACCGCCCGGCGGCGTGGCTGACGACGACAGCCCGCCACTGCGCCATCGACACCCTCCGTCGCCGCAACCTCGAACGATCGAAGCTGGCTGAACTCGAGATGAACGACAGATCCGGCGGGGAGCCCGCAACCGGGGGGCCGATCGACGACGACCGCCTCCGGCTCATCTTCACGTGCTGTCACCCCGCGCTGTCGATGGAGGCGCGGTTCGCCCTCACCCTCAAGGTCGTGTCAAACCTGTCGACGGCGGCGATCGCGGCGGGTCTTCCTGACGTCCGAGAACACCATGGGCCAGCGGATCTTGCGCGCCAAGGGCAAGATCGCCAACGCCGGCATCCCGTACCGCGTGCCCAAGGCCGAGGACTTGCCGGAACGCGTCGACGGTGTCCTCGCGGTCGTCTACCTCCTGTTCACGACGGGGTATTCACCGACGATGGACGACGACCTCGTGGCCGAGGCGATCCGGCTCGGGCGGCTGGTCCTGGGTCTGATGCCCAAATCCGACGAGGCACGCGGGCTGCTCGCGCTGATGCTGATCCAGGATGCCCGCCGGGCCGCGCGGATCGTCGAGGGAGAGCTCGTCACGCTCGAGAACCAGGACCGCTCGCGTTGGGACGTCGATGCGATCAGCGAGGCGCTCTCCCTGATCGACGCGCCGGCTAGGGAGCGTGGGTCGTACCGCGTCCAGGCCGAGCTCGCTTCCGTCCACGCCACCGCGCTCGACGCCGCCTCGACCGACTGGCTGCGCATCGTCGCCTTGTACGACGAGCTGCTGGCGATCCACCCGTCGCCGATCGTGGCGCTCAACCGAGCCGTCGCCGTCGGGATGAGCGACGGACCGCTCGCGGGTTTGCGTGCCATTGATGCGGTCGAGCCAGAGCTCCCAGGGCTCCACCTCGTGCCGGCGGCTCGGGCGGAGTTGCTGGCACGCGCCGGGCGACCGTCGGAGGCGCGGGACGACCTCGGGCGGGCGATCGAGCTCGCCCCATCCGACGAGGAGCGACGACAGCTCGCTCGCCGGCGCGACGAGCTCGAGCGAACGTCGGACTGAGCGGTCAGCTTCAGCTGGTCTGTTGGGGGAGGCGACCGACGTGATCGTTGAGCGATCGAGGTTGCTCGACTGCACTCGGGCCCGGGCGGCACGGCGGACGAAGTGGTCTCGTTCGGTGCGCTCGGTCGCTCGCTCGGCCGCGGCGGCGTACTCGTCGGCGGCGGCCTCGAGCTCGCCGCCGAGCTCGTGGAGGTAGGCGCGGACGGCGTGCCATTGGTCCCGGTCGCCGAGGGCCGCCCGCACTCGCTCGGTCTCGGCGAGGCCGGCGCGTGCGCCGTTGACGTGCCCCACCGCGACGGCCCGGTTGAGGACCGCGGCGGGGTCATCGTGCTCGGGGTCGTCGCTGAGGGCGACCAGGTCGTCGTACCACGCGAGGATCTGCGGCCAGTCGGTCTCCGCCGACGTCCGTCGCGTCGGCGTGGAGCGCGGCGATCGCGGCCAGGATCTGGTAGCGCCCGGGGCGTTCCTCGGCGAGCGCGCCCTGCAGGATGGCGACGCCGTCGGTGATCTCGGCGGTGTCCCACAGGGAGCGGTCCTGCTCGTCGAGCGTGACGAGCCGCCCGGCGTCGTCGGTGCGCGCCGGGAGCCGGGCGTGCTGGAGCAGCATCAGCGCGAGCAGGCCGCGCGCCTCGGGCTCGGGCGTGGCCAGGGTGAGCTGGCGGGTGAGCCGGATGGCTTCGCGGGCCAGGTCGTGGCGGCGGCCGTGACCGGCGTGGTAGATGAGCGACAGGACGCGCAGCACGACGGCGAGGTCGCCCAGCTCGCGGAAGCTGCGGCGACGCAGGGTGCGCTTGGCGCGGCTGATCCGCTGCGCCATGGTCGCCTCCGGAACGAAGAAGGCGTCGGCGATCTCTCGGGTGGTCAGCCCACCGACGGCGCGGAGGGTGAGCGCGACCTGCGACGCCGGGGAGAGCTCGGGATGACAGCACAGGAACAGCAGCAGCAGCGTGTCGTCGCCGTGCTCGGTCGGCCCCTGGGTCTGCTCGAAGGCCGTCGCCTCCTCGCGTGCCCGGCGCGCCGACTCGCTGCGCCGTGCGTCGACGAGTCGATGCACGGCCACGGTGCTCAGCCAGGCGCGTGGGTCGCGCGGCGGGTGCTCGGGCCAGACCCGCAGCGCCTCGACCACCGCCTCCTGCACCGCGTCCTCGGCAGCCGCGAACTCCTCCCCGCGCCGCAGCAGGCCGGCGAGCACGTGCGGCGCGAGCGACCGGACGAGCTCGTCGAGCTCGTCCGGTCCACGCTGTGCGCGCACGGTCAGGACATCACCTCGCGCACGTCGATCCACTCGTACAGCGGCTCGCCACCCGGGCCGGGCTCGGACGAGACGAACGCCGCCAGCTCGACGGCGCGCTCATGGCTGTCGACGTCGATCATGTACCAACCGGCCACCAGGTCGCTCGTCTCCGGGTGTGGGCCGTCCGTGACGACCGGGGCGGCTCCGGGCCCGCCGTACCGCACCCACGTGCGCGTCGGCGTGAGCGCCTGCGCGTCGACGTACTCGCCGCGATCCTGGAGCATCTTGCTCACCTCGCTTGAGGAAGGTCATGTGGGCCTCGACATCCTCGGGCGCCCACTGATCCATCGGCGGGACGGGGCGGTACGGGTCCGGGCCGCCGCGGTAGTGCTTGAGGAGCAGGTACTTCGGCATCGTCGTGCCTCCTTCGTCATCGGCTGCGTCCGTCGCAGCCCTCACCACGAGAGCGGAGCCGACGTGCGGTTCTCGACATCCTGCCGTGGATTCCTCCCGGCGGTGGGGTCAGGCGGTGGCGAGGTGCGGGGTCTCGGGCAGCGTGTCGGGCGGTGACCGGCGGGCGGCGCCGGGGGAGATGCCGACCGTGCGCTTGAAGGCGCGGCTGAATGCCGCTTCGGACTCGTAGCCCAGGCGGGCGGCGAGCTCCGCGACGGGGACGTCGTCGGTCCGCAGCCAGTCGAGCGCCACCTGCATCCGCCACCGGGTCACGTACTGCATCACCGGCTCGCCCACCAGTTCGGTGAACCGGGCGGCGAACGCCGACCGCGACATGGCCGTCTCCCGCGCCAGCGAGGCCACCGACCAGGGCTGGGCCGGATCGCGGTGCACGAGCGACATGGCCCGGCCGATGCGGGGATCCTGCAGGGCTCCCAGCCAGCCGGTCTGCCCCGCCGGGTCGCCGGCGATCCACGAGCGGATGGCCTGGATGACCAGGATGTCCGACAGCCGCGTGATCACGGCCTCGCCGCCCGGCCGCAGCTCCCGCCCCTCGGCGGCGATGAGCCGGAGCGTGCTGTGCATCCACTCGGCCTCGGGCGACGGCGACCCCGGCGACCCCTCGATGACGATCGTGCGGGGCAGCAGCGCCACCAGGTTGCGGGCTGCCGGGTGCCCGAAGCGGACGGTGCCGCACACGATGCTCGTGGGCGCCCCACCGCCGCCGTACCGCAGGATCGCATAGCGGTCGCTGGCGTAGTCGTAGTCCAGCCCGTCGACCCGCGGGGCCGGAGCCCCGGGCTCGCTGAGCAGCAGGTGGCCCTGGCCGTGCGGCACCAGGGCGAAGTCGCCGGGCTGCAGCTGCCGGGGCTCGTCGCCGTCCACCTCGAGCCAGCAGCGCCCGGCGTTGACGACGTGGAACCACATCGACTCGGGCTCGGGCGGCAGGTCCAGCCCCCAGGGAGCGGTCAGCTCGGACCGGCAGTAGAAGGTGCCCGACATGCGCAGGACGTGCAGCGCCTCGCCGAGCGGATCGGGTGTGGTCCAGGGATCCTCGCCTCGCATCGGCCCAGTCTGCCGCCGTGGACGCGAGCGTCCACGATTCTGGACGAACGGGCATGAATGAGCGACGGACGAGCATTGTTCCACCGGATCGGATCCCCCAGAGTGGACGGCAGGTACATCGCCCATCGAGGAGGACCCACCATGACCGAGACTTCACACGACGAACGGCCGACGCTGGTGCTCGGCGGCACGGGCAAGACGGGCCGGCGGGTCGTCGACGGCTCGGCGCACGCGGTCTCCCCGTGCGGGTGGGCTCCCGTTAGGGACAGCCGCCCTTCGACTGGGGCGACCAGTCGACCTGGACGCCGGTGCTGCAGGGCGTGCGGGCGGCGTACATCCCCTACCCCGATCTGGTCATCCCCGGGGCGACGAAGGTCACCCGGGCGTTCGCCGAACTGGCGATCGAGCACGGCGTCACCCGGCTGGTGCTGCTGACCGGCCGAGGCGAGGACGAGGCCCAGCGGGCCGAGCGTGAGGTCCAGGCCACCGGCGCCGACGTGACCATCGTGCGCTGCGCCTGGTTCATGCAGATCTTCAGCGAGGACTTCCTGCTGGACTCGATCCGGGCCGGCGAGGTGGTGCTCCCGGCCGTCGACGGCCAACTCGACCCGTTCATCGATGCCGACGACATCGCC
>CAVZPA010000018.1:0-184441 GCA_963776995.1 uncultured Acidimicrobiia bacterium | reverse complement strand
GAGCTCGGTTGTGTGGAGGACCGCCCCCGCCCCGCCGACCAGGTGCTGACTGGCTGTGACACCCTCTCGGTACGGTCGCGCTCCGTGAGGTCGGATGCGGAGCGCGTGTTGCGGGCGCTGGTCGGGCGCGACGACGCCGTGCTGCGCGACGACCAGTGGGCGGCTGTCGAGGCGCTTGTCGCCGACCGCCGGCGGGTGTTCGTCGTTCAGCGCACCGGCTGGGGCAAGTCGGCGGTGTACTTCGTGGCGACCGCCCTGCTGCGGGCGCAGGGCGCCGGACCGACGCTCATCGTGTCCCCGCTGTTGGCGTTGATGCGCAACCAGGTCGACGCCGCGGCACGCGCCGGCATCACGGCCCACACCATCAACTCGTCCAACACCGAGGAGTGGGAGCAGGTCGAACGGGCGCTGGCTACGTCGTCGGTGGACGTCCTGCTGATCAGCCCGGAGCGGCTCAACAACCCGGACTTCCGCGACCGCGTGCTGCCCGCCGTGGCCTCGCGCATCGGGCTGCTGGTGGTCGACGAGGCGCATTGCGTGTCCGACTGGGGCCACGACTTCCGGCCCGACTACCGGCGCGTCCGTGACGCCTTGGTCCGCCTCCCGGCCGACGTTCCGGTGCTGGCCACGACGGCGACGGCGAACGAGCGTGTCGTCACTGACGTCGCCGACCAGCTCGCCGCGGGAGCGGACGGCACGGCGTACGACGTGCTCGTGCAGCGCGGCTCGCTCGAACGCGAGAGCCTGCGCCTCGGCGTGCTGCGCCTCGAGCGCCCCGAGGATCAGCTGGGTTGGCTCGTCGAGCACCTCGATGACCTGCCGGGCAGCGGGATCATCTACACGCTCACCGTCGCCGGCGCCGAGGACGTCGCCGCACTGCTGCGGGCCTCCGGCCACGACGTCGTCGCCTACTCGGGGCGTACGGACACGGCCGACCGCCTCGAGATCGAGGCGGCCCTCGTCGAGAACCGGGTGAAGGCGGTCGTCGCCACCTCGGCGCTCGGGATGGGCTTCGACAAGCCGGACCTCGGTTTCGTCGTCCACGTCGGCGCGCCGCAGTCGCCGATCGCCTACTACCAGCAAGTCGGGCGGGCTGGCCGCTCCGTCGAGCGGGCCGACGTGCTGCTCTTGCCGGGCCGTGAGGACGAGGCGGTGTGGCGCTACTTCGCCTCGCTGGCCTTCCCGGACGAGGACGTCGTACGGGTCGCGCTCGCCGCGCTCGACCGGGTGCGTCCGACGTCGACCGCGGCGTTGGAGACGAAGGTCGAGCTGCGCCGGGCACGCCTCGAGATGATGCTCAAGGTGCTCGACGTCGACGGCGCGGTACGCCGCGTGCCCGGCGGCTGGGTGGCGACCGGTGAGCCGTGGGCCTACGACCGCGAGCGCTACGAACGCGTCAGCGCAGCGCGGGCCCGCGAGCAGCAAGCGATGCGCCGCTACCTCGCCGGCGGTTCGTGCCGGATGGAGATGTTGCGCCACGACCTCGACGATCCCGGTGCCGAGCCCTGCGGGCGCTGCGACGAGTGCGCCGGGCCATGGTTTCCGACCACGGTGTCCGAGCACGCCACAGCCGCGGCCCGGGCGGCGCTCGACCGGCCAGGCGTAGACCTCGAGGAGCGCACCACGTGGCCGACCGGGATGGCCGCACTCGGCGTCGACGTCAAGGGTCGCATCGCCGAGAGCGAACAGGCCCTGACCGGCCGGGCCATCGCCAGGCTCTCCGATATCGGCTGGGGAACCCGACTGCGAGAGCTGCTCGGACCCGGCTCGACCGACCAACAGGCACCGACTCGTGTGATCAGCGCCGTGGTCGACGTGCTCAAGGCGTGGGGGTGGGCGCGCCGCCCGGTGGCGGTCGTGGCGATGCCGTCACGGTCGCGTCCGCAGTTGGTCGCCTCGGTCGCCGAGGGCATCGCCCGGATCGGCAAGCTACCGCTGCTCGGATCGCTGGCCTACGACCACGGCGAGCCCACGGACGGGCGTGGCGGCAACAGCGCCCACCGCCTGGCGGGTGTGTGGGACCGTGTCGTCGTGCCCGACGACGTCGCCGCCGAGCTCGTCGCGCTCGACGGGCCGGTGCTGCTCGTCGACGACATCGCCGACTCCCGCTGGACCATCACGGTGGCGGCACGAGCTCTGCGCCGGGCCGGTGCGGCCAACGTGCTGCCGTTCGTGCTGGCCCTCGACGGCTGACGCCTGATCGGCAGGCACCAGATCGAACACCACCTGACGCCCCGACTCCCCCACACGATCTAGCCCCTCGTGCCCGGCCGCGGGAGCTCTGCGCGACGCGAGGCATCGGCTATCCACTGCGGCCCAACCTGCGCGCCGCGTTGCGCGGCCACGCTCGCTGGCTAGAACTCATGGGTCAACCGCCCGACCGCCCGCCACGGGTCAAGCTCGAACGGGCCCGATGCGGCACAGCCACGAGGCGGTTCGCTTCCGCCGGGCCCCCAGACCTCGGCGACAATGCCCCCGGCGCGGACGGGTAGAGTGGGTCCCACATCCTCTTGGAAGAGTCGCTTCGCTTGGGCTGGACGGCCGTATTGGTCCCGTCGCTCATCGCAGGCTCGACGCCTCGACCGAGCTGACGTCAGGAGCTCGTCGTGGTCGGTCGTCCCGGTGCGGACCAACGGTGCCGTATCCGGCGTTCGCTCGGTCGGGATCCTGTCGACGTGCCTTCCGACGGCGTGCGGCATTGCCACGTTCTCGGCGGCGCTGACGGCCGGGCTCCCACTGCTCGGTGCTGCAATTACCAACAAGGGCTGGCCCTATTCCCGCGACGGATCGGCGACCGCCTCCAGGCGCTCTCACGATGCGACTGCGAGCGGAATTCGCTCGCAGTGTCCGACGACATCAGGCGCTGGCTCGTATCGGCGCCGCTCGAAGTGGCCCCCGACACGTGGAGCTCCGGCCAAGTCGGCACCTGCGAATCGCCGATCGAGCGAGAGGGCCCCGCCCTCCCCGACACCATCCATCAACCAGATGAGGACCACGTGGCCTACACAACAGCACGCCAATACCAATCGAAGAAGCCCGGCAAGAAGCCAGGCGAGAAGGAAGATGAAACAGGCAACCAACCGAGCCGCGTCATGACGAACCGGACGGCGGGCGACGACCCGGCGACCGATGACCAGTTGACGGCCATGTTGCGCACCATCGGTGACCGCGACGCAACCACCGGACAGCTCGACAACGTCGCCCTCGGCCGCAGCCTCGGATGGACCGCCGCGACGACCGCGGCCGCGCTCGAAGCAGCCAAAGGCCGTCTCCTCATCTGGGGCATCCGCGTCGGTGGCACGCCCCCACCATGCTTCGAAGACATCGAGCTCACCGTGCAGGGCCGCCGATTCCTCGACGCCGCCGACAGCTGAGAGTCCCGCGCGCCGAAACCGAGACGCTGCCGCGCATCCAACCGCGGCGACCCTGCACTTGGCGGCAGGCGACCGCGACGCCGAACCGGAGATCTGTCGCGGTGATGTCGTACCTGTTCCTCATCTCGTGGTGGCAACCCGTGAGCAACCTGAGGGGGATGAGTCATGTGGGTGACGGTGCCATCCTCACGGCATGGACGTCTCAATGAGCCGACCCGTCGCCACCGTGCAGCAGCGCCGCGAGCGTGGGCGTGGCGCCCGCGACCTGCTGTCACGAACGGACGTCGGCGTGTGGGTCGAGGCCGACCGCGGTCATCGCGCCCTCGACACCATGCTGGCGCAGAACATCACGCGCGACGCGGACCTGGTCCCGATCCGACATGGCCGCATGGCCGCCTCGCCGTGGACGTACTTCCGGGGCGCCGCCGCGGTGATGGCCGCCGATCTGGCGTCACGACCCCACAGCGGCCTGATGGTGCAACTGTGCGGGGATGCCCATGTCCTCAACTTCGGTCTGTGGGCGACACCAGAACGGCAGCTTTCCTTCGATCTGCGCGATTTCGACGAAACCCTGCCGGGACCGTTCGAGTGGGACGTCCTTCGGCTCGCCGCCAGCCTCCACGTGCTCGCCGACGACCAGGCGGCGACCGACGCGACGGCTGGCGACGCCGCCGTGCACGCGGCGCTCGACGGCTACCGCACGCGCATGCACCATTACGCGCAGGCACCGTTCCTCGACATCTGGTATGACCAGATCACCGCCGACGACCTCGTCGACATCGCCGTCCCCGAGGAGCGGGAGGATCGCGCGGCGTGGGTCCGCAGTCAGGCCACGAAGCGCACCAACACCGGCGCCGCCAAGAAGTTCACCGAGGTCGTCGACGGCCGCCGACAGCTCATCGAGGCACCACCGTTCCGGGTCCGCGACCACCGCGCCGAGGGGGTCGCCAACGAGGTCCTCGCCGACTACCGCGCCTCACTGTCGGAAGAGCGCCGCTACCTGCTCGACCGCTACGCATTCGTCGATGTCGTGCGCCAAGTGGTCGGGGTGGGCAGCGTCGGGATGCGTGTGTTCCTTGTGCTACTGCAGGGCTCACACCCCGACGACGTGCTGTTCCTGCAGATCAAGCAGGCCGGCCCGTCGGTCTACGAGACGTTCCTCGGGCCCAGCCGCTACCCCAACCACGGTCAGCGGGTGACCGTCGGTCGGCGATTCATCCAGAGCGCCACCGACATCTTCGTGGGCTGGACCCGCGTCCAGGGGATCGACCTCTACGTCCGCCAGTTCCGCGACATGAAAGTCGTCCCCTCCGGCCCGCAGGTGGCGCCCTGGCTCGGCCAGTTCGCCCTGAAATGCGGTCGAGTGCTCGCCCGCGCTCACGCCACCACGGGCGACGCCATCGCCATCGATGCCTACCTCGGCCGCAACCCGTCATTCACCAAAGCAATCGTCAGGTTCGCCCGGGCCTACGACCGCCAGAATCAACGCGACCACGCCGAACTCATCGCCGCCGTTCGCGACAGGGCCATCGATGCCGAACCCGGCTGGTAACTCCATCCCGTCGAGCCGCGTCCAGCGCACCATCCACCATCCGCAGCACCCAGTCACTCACCGCCCCGAGATCCATGACCAAGACGACGTCACTGGGCTGCGCAACGATGACGGTTGACGGAAGCTCGTTGCCGCCCTGGAGCCAAAGGTCCGCGACCGACGTGGCGCGACCGCCCGGTAACTCCTCGCCGATAGCCCGCAGTTTGGGTTGGCCACGTCGTCCGCGACGTGCCGTTCGTCAACGCGCCATAACGTCACTACCGAACATCGACCCGCGCACTGCCCCGGCGCGCTCCGAACGGCATCACTGGCACCGCGCACGACAGGTGGTCACGACGCGTGACGACGGCTCGGCGCCCGTACTGCCAGCGTTCGCGAGCGACGTCGACAACAGCGCCACTGACCACCGCGCCCATCCAGAGTGACGCACAGAACGCTCCGGCGCAGGGTGTCCTCGAACAACGGGGAATAGCCCGGTCGGCCGCTTCCTGGATCGCCGGCAGGCGGGGCGGTGCCGAACTCCGGCGAGAACTGTTCGGTGCGGGCCCACCCCACGCTTGCTTGCTCCGGCTCGTCGCCTGAGCGGAGCAGCTACCCGCTCGACGTCGTGACGACCACCACCCCGAACGATCTCTGCCGAGTCGGGGCGCGATCAGCCCGACGTTGCAGGCTGTCGGGCCGCCGTCGGCCGTTGGCACGCGACATTGCGGCCGGCGATTGAGGACGCGGCGGCTCGGGGTGTCCGGCGACTTCCTTCGTCGGACACCCGGCGGTGCGTTCTGTGCGCGTCGGGACGAGCTCCGAGAGGCTCCGCACAACAACCCGGCGGGGGTGTCCTCGTTCCGTGCGACGTTCACGCCAGCCAGACCTGCCGGCGACCGTGGCCTTCTGGCCGGTGGTGCTCAGAGTGGCGAGCGGAGGAAACCGTCGACGCGCGGGCGCGCCGCCGGGTCTAACGTGGCGCTGGCCCGTCGATCGAGAGGAGGTTGGGCGCATGACTGTGTTCACGCTCATCTCCACCGGTCGCGCCCGCGCTCCTCGCTGAGCATCCAGCGGCCGGTCGTCGCACCGCTCGCCGCAATGCTCATCGTGAGGTCCCATGTCCACCACCCCGGTCGGCCGGCCCGACTGGCTCGTCGAGGCCCCGTACGACGAACTCGATCACGGCCCCGTCAAGTCCGGCAAAGAAGCGCAGGTCAACCTCGTCGAACGCGTCGGCGTCGATGGCCGATCGTGCCTGATCGCCCGCAAGCGTTACCTGCCCCGCACGGTCACCCACAAAGGACAGCTCGAAGCGATGGGCGTGCAGAGGGCGTCGGCGTTCACCCATGACGTCCAATACCGCGAGGGCCGACAGTTCCGCAAGTCTCGGGACCGACGAGCCATCGAGCGCATGTCGACCTATGGCAAGCATCTGCTGCAGGATCGTTGGACCGGGACGGAGCACGAGGTGATGTCGAAGCTCTGGGCGAGCGGTGTCGCCGTCCCGTATCCGATCGCCTATGCCGACGATGTGTTCGACTTGGAGTACGTCGGAGAGTGGGAACGGGCCGCGCCGCAGCTGCGCGCTGCACGGCTGTCGGGCGCCGAGCTCAGCGACGCCTTCGATCAGCTGCTGGCCGGACTGCGGAGCATCACGGCCGCAGGGTACGCCCACGGCGACCTCAGCGCCTACAACCTGCTGTGGTGGGAGGGTCGGCTCGTCTTCATCGACTTTCCTCAGGCCGTGGATCTCGCAGCAAACCCGGCAGGATTCGAGTTCTTGCATCGTGACGTCACGAACGTGTGCGACTGGTTCACGTCACGTGGCCTCGACATCGATGCCGAGGAAGTGTTCGCCGACGCGCTGAGCTTCCTCTGAAATCAATCGAGTGCCGAGCCATCCGGCGTCGCCGGACGTGCGGACGACGCGGATCTTGATCCGTGCTCGCGCGGCTCGGCGGCCGCTGGCTCAACCACTCGCAGCGTGAGGGTTAAGCGGGTGCGGCCGAACGTTTGGACCCGGCAGGAAGGGTGAGTCGAATACCAACTCCTTCGCGCGTCGGGGAAGGTGCCGATAGGCCCGACGTTCGCGTCATCGCGGCGACGCCGATAATGCGTCCTCGAACGCGCTGTGCGGGCGCCGCCCGACCATCCTCCAAGCGCCGATCCTCCCGGCCGCGCAGCATCGGCGGCGATGTCCGAAATCGCGCCGTCCGATAACAATCGATGTGTGAGGACCTCCCCGCTGCGGGCGTGGGCAACCATTTGGTTCGTCAACTGCCTGCACTCGAGCAAGGAGGTCCCTGATGACCATGGTATGTGGGTTGGATCTGCATCGACAGCAGATCACCTTCGACGCGATGGACTCGGTGTCGGGGGAGGTGTGGCGGGGCCGGGTGTGGCAGCCCGACCGGGAGCGGGTGCGGCGCTGGTTGCGTCACGACGTCGCCCGGCGGGCGAAGGGCGAACCGGTGGCGGTGGCGGTGGAGGGCTGCACCGGGTGGCGTTACGTGGTGGAGGAGATCGAGGGGGCCGGGTTCGAGGCGCACGTCGCCGAGCCGGCCGACACACAAGCAGCGCGTGGACCCAAGCATCGGGCCAAGACCGACCGCTCCGACGCCCGGCTGTTGCGCGAATTGTTGCAGCGCGGCGAGCTGCCCGAGTCGTGGATCCCACCGCCGGTGGTGTTGGAGTGGCGGGAACGGGTGCGGCTGTACAAGTCGCTGATCGATCAACGCCGGGCATGGATCCAGCGGATCCACGCCGAGCTGTTCCAGCACGGCGTCGCCGTCCCCGAAGGCGAGATCCGTACGCCGTCGACGCGGGCCTGGCTGGCGGGCAACGACGTCGCATTGACGACGGCGGCTCGCCAGCGCATCCGGGTCGGCTACGCGATGATCGACGCCACCGACGCCGAAGCGGCGCCGTTGAAGGAGCAGTTGACTCGGTTCGGGATGCGTCAGCCGGCGTGCCGGGCGCTGGTCGACAGCCAGTACGGGATCGGCGGCCTGTTGGCGGTGGCGGTGTGGTCCGAGCTCGGAGACTGTCGACGCTTCTCTCGTTCCGACCAGGCCGTGCGCCACACCGGGCTGGACGTCGCCGTGGACTCCTCGGATCTGCGCCGCGCCGGCGGGTTCCTGTCCCGCCAGGGTCCGGCGACGTTGCGGTGGGCGCTGTTCGAAGCGGCGCACAACGCCTCCCGCTCGGGCAGCCCCGACCACGCCTACTACACCGCGGTGAAGGACCGGCACGACGGCAAGCTGGCGGCGATTTCCGTCGCCCGCCAGTTCGCCCGCCGCTCCTACCACATCCTGCGCAACATGGACCCCGACGTCGTCTACGCCGTCCCGGCCTGATCACCGCCGGGGACGACGGCCCGGGTCGCTCACGTCAACATCACGGGTCTCTGCGGCGGTCAGCTCCTGCCACGCGCACGCCCGCCAGCCTTCGGGCTGGACGGCCTTATAACACCGACGCGACCGCCCTTCCCGTCCCAACGGGGGCCACCCAAATCACGATTGTTGTCGCCGACGACACGATGTTCGTCGAGCACCCAGGAAACGCAGGGCGCCCCCACGCCGCCGTCAACCGGCCCATCGCGAGTATGCACCGGCCCTCGGGTTGGTCAAGGTCGTTCGTCCTCGCTTCGCTGCGGGCGCTCCACCTTGACCAACACCTGCGGCCCGGAGCACTCCGCTCCAAGAGGGCCTTGACATCAGGGGCTCACACAGGAAACGCGCGGATCTCGGCCGCTGACGCCACCCTCGAAGTGCTCGGAGTCGGGTGCCCTCATGCCTGCCCCGCGAGGTTCCGCAAACTCACAGCCCTCTAGAGATCCGAAGTCAGTCGCCGCGTGCGCCCTCCAAGTGCTGCTCCCGCTTGTCGGCGTGCGGCCTCCTTGACCCGGCTCGCCGCCTTCGCCTCGCCTCTCGCCTCCTCTTCGATTCGCCACGCGGCCTCGGCGCGCTCGGCCGGATCACGGAGTGGGATGTTCAGGGATAGGTGGGTCAGGGTCGCCCGGCGCGGGCGACGTCGACTGTGTGTGTCAGCACGATGCCTTCAGATGCGCTGCTGGCGCCGTCGTAGCGGTTTGCCACGATGTACAGCGTGGTGCCGTTGTCACCGCCGAGCATGCAGGCGAAGCAACCGCGGTCGGCCCCGACGGTTGCCAGTACCTCGCCGCCGGGCGCGACTCGGGTGCATCGTTGTTGGGGGACGCTGGCGTACCAGATCGCCCCGTCGGCATCGGTGCAGATTCCGTCGGGAGCCGACCCAGGTTCGAGGTCGGCCCAGACACGACGGTCGATCAATTGGCCGGACTCGGTGATGGTCCACGCGGTCAGCCGATCGGCGTGTGACTCGGCCAGCACGAGCGTGTCGTCGTCGAGGATGGCCATCCCGTTCGGGAACCACACGTCCCCGGCGACGCGGCGGCTACTCCCGTCGGGCAGCACGACGGCGACCAAGCCGGGCTTGGACTCCTCGCCGGGTGGCGAGCCCGGCATGTTCACCCAGACCCGGCCGGCGATGTCGACGACGATCTCGTTGAATGGCTGCCCGGTGGCGCCGTAGGGGGTCAGGTCTGTGCCGGTGACCACTCCGTTCGATGTGGAGACCACGAGTTGACCGTCGGTGAGCCAGTCGATGGAGAACGGCAGCCCTTCGACGCGGGTGACGACTTCGCGGTCGCCGTTGGCGTCGAACACCAGCACCTCGCCGGCCAGCCAGTCGCACATCCAGAACCGGCCCTCGTGCCATCGAGGGGATTCGCCCATCTGGATCCGGGTGGCGAAGATCTCGGTCATGCCCTCACCGTCGGGGAGCCGCTGACGTGGCGGCGTCTCATTGGGTGAACCAGAACTCGATCTCGGCGCTGTCGGTGTCGAACCGTGCTGCGTGTTCGATGCCGGCCGGCACGTGATACCACTCGCCTGCGCCGTACTTGGTGACCTGGTCGTCCACGGTGAGGATGAGCTGCCCTTTGGTGATGACGCCAACGTTGTTGGTCGGATGGGTGTGTGGTTCGATGGCGGTCCCGGCGGGGTAGGTGGCGAACAGCACCTCGCAGTCTGCTGCTTGAAGTCGGTGGGCTTCGAAGGGTCCGTCGAAGTTGGGAAGCGCTTCGATCTCAGCGGGAAAGTGATGAGTCTGGCTGGGCATGGTTGTCCTTTCGGGTGAGGAGGGTGCCGATGGTGTCCATGGCGTCGAGGAGTCGATCGAGGCCCTCGGAGTCGAGGTGCTGGACGAGGGTGAGGACTCGTTGGTTCGACCGGCGTTCTATCTCGTCCAACAGCCGCCGACCCTTGGCGGTCAGTGCCACGACACGGTGTCGACGATCGTCGTTCGAGATCGTTCGCCGGATCAGCCTGGTGTCCTCGAGCGTTCCGAGCACCCGACTGGTGTAGGCCAGATCCAATCCGAGCGTGTCGGCGATCTGGTTCACTTGCGGCTCGGTCAGTGACCCGATCGTGAACAACATCCGCGATTGCGCCAGGCTGACGTCGAGGCCTTCGTGTCGATCATCGAGCGACCCGATCGCCTGGGTGTACAGGCGGTTGAATGCCCGGATCCGCTCCGCCAACGCTCGATCGTCCACCGCATCGAAGATACTGGACCCATGACAACTATTGCAAGTGGTCCAGGGATCAAAATGCGGTCCCGGCCAAGACGGTTACGTCGGCGGCGTCCCTATCGGGCGACGACGGAGGCGCTTACGCCTTCTAGACACGGCACACTGAACTGCCGGAATGCGCTCGTGGCTCAGTCCGACACGACCGCACGGAACCACAGTTGCCGAGCCGGCGATTGAGGGGACAGTGCGCAGATCGATGATCGGTGCGCGATCGGGCTCGTCAGAAGGAGCGCGGATTAGGGCATTCGGAGCGCACCGGTCTGGCTGTCGAGTAGCTTGCGGCCCTCGTCCCTTCGCGGCGTGAGTTGCGACTCTGCAACGAGTTGCGTGCGGGGAGTGCACACACCATCAATCAGAACGCGCCCAACTTCATCACGCCGATTCCATCGAGGATCATGTTCCGACGGGACGAGCTGGACGAGTCGTGACGACCACAGTCCGGCCCGCCCTGCCGTCGGACAACCACGTCCATACCGAGTGGTCCTGGGACGCCGCGGCAGGTTCGATGGAAGACTCCTGCGCCCGAGCCCTCGAGCTAGGCCTGCCCTCGATCGCGTTCACTGAACACGTCGATGCCGCCCGGTGGGTTCTGACAGCAGAGGCTCAGTCGCTAATGCCGCCTCACCGTGTCGGCACCGATGGACGCTTCGACCCTCTGTCGTTCGATACCGATGAATACTTCGCCTGCGTGGAGCGATGTCGCGACCGTTACCCCGATCTTCGCATCCTGAGTGGAGTCGAACTGGGCGAGCCGCACTGGTTCGAGGAGAGGAGCCGGACACTGTTGAGGTCGGGAGCGTTTGATCGGGTACTCGGCTCGCTTCACTCCCTCGTTCTCGAGGACGGGCCATGGCTTGTCGACACGCTGTTCTGGTCCAGCGCCCCCGAGAGTGTCATACCCGACGAGATCGTTCGTTCCTACCTCAGGGAGACGCTGCGGATGATCGAGTCCTGCGACATGTTCGAAGTGCTCGCCCACATCGACTACCCGGTTCGTGGCTGGCCGGCGTCTGCAGGCATGTTCGACCCCGCTGACTTCGAGGACGAGTTCCGAGCCGTGCTGCACGCATTGGCCAATTCTGGTCGGGCGCTCGAAGTCAACACCCGTCTGCCGATGCCGGCCGAGATCGTCGGCTGGTGGCATGCGGTCGGCGGTGAGGCGGTCTCCTTCGGCAGTGACGCTCACGAACCCTCACTGGTGGGACATGGCTTCACGGACGCCGCAGCGATGGTCGAAGCGCACGGCTTCCACCCGGGCCAGGACCCCCACGACTTCTGGCGCCGACGACCATAGGTCCCGGTCCCAGCGTTCTGGAACAGCGCCCGAGCTCCGCGCTATCTGGTTGACCGGAGGTACCGGCACAGATCAGCGCCCGTGGGAGCCGGCTGCGTTAGGAGACATGGACGTTGCCACCAATGGCTTCGATCTGAGCGGTCGCAACAGCGGCCGACGGGGCGATGTGGACTGTCGCCGGAGTTGTCTTGCGCTCTCGTCCGCTACAGCGACTGGTACAGCGCGAACAGACCGACCGGGCTGCCGGCGAGTTGCGCCCGGAGCTGCTCGTTGGGGTTGCCGAGGAGCTCGCCGCTGACATTGGCCGTTGCCATGATGGCGTCCATCAAGGGGCCGATGTTCTGGCCGTGCAGGATCAGCGCGTCGGAGTCGCGGAACCGCTCGAGGACGATGGCCTGGGACTCGTCGTCGTTGAAGTAGGTGTCGTACTGCAACGTGCCGACATCCTCTGGAACGCACAATCTCCAGGCACTCGGCGGAGAGACGCTTGAACTCATCGACCATGCCGGCGCGGAACGTGAACCGAACGATGCCCTGTAGCTCGTCCATGATGATCTCCCTTCGAAGGGGCGACCCGGCTGGCCGCCTTCACAGGTTGAGAGCGGAACGGACGCTGCATTCTCGACATCGTGCCCGAGTCATGGGCGGGCCGTCGTCCTACACCAATGGCGGCATTGAGCGGACGGTTGAGTGCCAAGACTTGGCTGCAAGTTGCGCGACAGAACGCGCCGGGAGCCTGTCCGACAGTCGCTGACCGCTCAGCTCAAGCCGCCGTGGGTATCTGGCCCCAGCATGAACGCCCGTCTCGCTGATGACCAGCCGGCCACGGCTCGAACCGCCTGAGTCGTTGGTAAGGAATGCGCCCATGGCTCGGACGTACTCCTTACCCACCATGCGTCCACGTGTTGGTCGAGGTCATTGGCGCGCCGGGCGGATCGGGGCCTAACCCGTGTCGTCAACGGGCTCGGCGACGGCATTATCCCCGGCTGGCCCGCGATCGCCGACGATCTGGCGGTCGAGGACGCGCTCGTCCGGGATACTTCCCGTCGTTTGAGGACCCGCGACCGGAGAGCACACAAACACGGTGTAGCCCGGCGCGAGCTCGCCGACCCGCTCCAGGCTGATTCAGCAGATCAGTGCGGCTGGCACGGCGAGCTGTGCGTAGATCCGCTCGAGCTCGGGCTCGTCGTGGGAGTGGCAGGC
Source organism: uncultured Acidimicrobiia bacterium (assembly GCA_963776995.1). GTDB lineage: Bacteria > Actinomycetota > Acidimicrobiia > Acidimicrobiales > Ilumatobacteraceae > JALZMG01. Next base: position 171,404 of record CAVZPA010000018.1, on the reverse strand, counting down.
GGCCGCGAGCTGGTCGATGAGCAGGTCGAAGTCGTCGCCCGTCTTGCCGTCGTAGGAGTCCTCCATCGGTCCCCACACGTCCCACGGCAGCATCTCGATCTTGCGCACGAGGCTGGCGAGGTCTCTCATCGCGTTGCCGCGGACCTCACCGGCGCCCCAGTTCTCGGTGCCGAACACGCCAAAGTCGGCCGGCTCCTCCCGGCCGGAACGGAGCAGCTGCCAGGCCTCGCCGGCGCTCAGGAACTCACCGGGCCGCAGGTCGTCGGCTCTGGCACCACCGGGAGTTTCTCGATCGAGGTACTCCGGGTCGATGCGGACCCATCGTCGTTCCTTGCTGGACCAGTACTCGACGATCCAGTGGTCCACCTTCTTGGGCGGGACGAAGTAGGTAGCGAACCCGCACCGGCCTCGCGCCGGAACGTCGCTCGCGCGCAAGAATGCGGTGGCCAGCACAGCGAAATGGCGGCACGTGCCAACGACGCGCTGCGCGGCTGGTCGTGGTTGGTCCAGCCCGGCACCTCCGTCCAACTCGAGCACTCGTTCCAGCAGGGCGCTGGCCGGCCGAGTGTTGCGTTCAGCGATGCGTTGATCGGAGAGCCCGGCACCAGCGGCATCCGGAGGAGCGACCAGGAGGCCCTGTGCGGCGCGGCACAGGCCCCGCGGATCCGGCGCTAGCCCGGCGACCATCTTCATCTGATCCGTCGTCAGCTCCGTGAACGGTCCAGGAGAGGCGTAGAAGCCCACGTCCACCACCGCGCTTCACCCTACGCTGCGGCTCCCGCCGCTGAGTGCCCGGCAACACCGCAACCGCGCCATTCTCATTGGCGGTATCGGATGCCTGGGTCGGGGAGTATCGGGCGCGTCACTCAGACGCCTGTGGACGACTGCGCCACATGGCCACCGTGAAGGCGACACCCCACAGGAGGAACCATGGATCCCAGAAGTAGGCGTGCCAGGCGATCGCATGCTCGTCAGCATCGCCGGCAGTATCGAACACCCCAGCTTCGACGAGCAGCCCGGCGACAGTGAGCACACCCCCGTAGACGGTGAGCCCAATCGCCACGATCCATCCGAGCGCTCGCATCGGCCGGGCTCTCGTCCAGGCCGGGAGCCGGCCCGCTCCCACTCCGACGAGCACGAGCGGAGCGACAGCTCCGACGAGTTTCGCGAGGGTGATCACCCACAGTGTGGCGACGACATCGGCCGAACGCTCACGACCCCAGCGCTCGATCTCGCCACCGACGGTGTCGAGCAACGCCGTACCACCAAGCGCCCAGTACGCGCTCACCGCCGCGCTCGCCGCGCCCAGACTCGCGGAGGTCACGGCCGCGACGACAGCACCGCGATCGAGCCGAGTCATACCGCAAGCCTGCACGAGATCGGAGTACTCGCGCCGACGCATGCATCGACCCGGTGTTCGGTGATGCTTGATCCGGTACCGACGGCTGGCTCGGACCGATCATCCGCCAGACGGCGCGCACCGAACGTTCTCTGACGGGATTCGGTGGCGCCGGGCCTTCCGGCCGTCGAGTCCGCAGGTCGCGAGACTGGCCCCGGTACTCGGACGCGACGATCTCCGCAGGTTCACGGAGTTGACGTCGTGGGGCACGCCGAGCTGCCGTGGGGCGCGATGAATCGCCCGACGATGGCGAGGCCTACTGCTGTGGCTACCACCTTCGCGACCATCGACGACTACATCGGCTGCTACCCGCCAGACGTGCAGGACGTCCTCCAGGAGATCCGCCGCACGATGCACGGTGTCGTCCCCGGTGCCGACGAGACGATCAGCTACAACATTCCGACCATCACGCTCGACGACCGGCCGCTCATCTACTTCGCCGGCTGGAGCGCCATGTCAGGGGCTATCCGATTCCCGACGGCGACGAGACCTACGAGTCACAGCTGTCGCCGTACCGTTCGGGCGCTAGCACGGCGCGGTTTCCCACTGGCCAAGCCGATCCCGTATGACCTGATCGCCCAGATCACGACCCTGCAACGGGACCAGCGCAACAGATGAGGGTGTGGGGATGCGCCATACCGAACCGTGGATGAGAGGGTTCGTCAGAGTCCTCGCACCGACCCGCTGACAGCAGTCGAACTGGACACCGCACCGGTCGCGGAATGGTGAAGGTCAGCCGGAGGTGCGTTTCGGGCGCACGTGCTTCGTCACCAGCCAGTTGTTTTTGCCGAGCTGACGGGTGCGGGCGAACCCTTGCTGCTCGAACGTCGACACGGTGGCGTTGTAAAGGAACGAGTTGGAGACCTTGCGCCCTTCGGCATCCTCCGGAGAGCTCTCCACGGTCCCACCACCGAGTCGTGCGATCTCGCTCAAGGCACCCTTCAGCGCGGCGGCAGCCACGCCCTTGTGCCGATAGGACTTGTCGACGAAGAAGCAGGTGATCCGCCAGTTTGGCGGGTCACCGGCGGCCTCGCGGTAGGCGCGGCCGAACTTGATCCGGGGCAACTCGACCGGGTCACCGAATTGGCACCAGCCGACACACAGGTCACCGTCGAAGACCAGCGCCGCGTGCGCTTGACCGTCACGGACGCGACGTTCCTTCTGCGCGCGATGGTCGCCTCCTCGTTCGTACCCTTCCGGGTGGAACGACATGCACCAGCAGCCGCCCCACACACCGTTGTGCCGCTCGACAAGACGGGCGAAGTCGGGCCACGTCGCCTCGTTCAATGGCTTGACGACGTAGCCGGCCACCGGCGAAAAGGCTAGCCGCGAGTTCCGATCCGGTGATCGGCATCGTCGCCGATCTGCCGTACTCGCTTCGGGTGACACGGACCGGCGCCTGAGAGTCGCACGACGCGGGCCGATGACGTCAGGCGGCGGGCAGCGGGCGATTCACGACTCGGTCTGGGGCGAGTGGCCTCGGACACGTTGCCTTCGTGCCCGAGGGATAGCAGCTCGTCGACAGATCGTTCTGTGGACGCCCAAACCGTGACGTGCACATGGCGTCTGGCCGAGACGGACTGTTATCTACTCGGTGTGCGTCGCGAAGTGCGCCGACGTCTTCGATCAGGACGCCGGTGGGCCCGGTCCGCCAGGCGGGTGCGTCGGCCGGTGGCCTCACAAAGAGTGACTGATCCAGGAGCCGCCGCCGTCATACCATCCTTGACTTATATAACGAGAGGTCGGTATGATCCAGGTCATGGATCCCACCACAGCTGTCGACGCCATCCGCCGCGAGATCCGTGATACCAGCCGGGAGGGCAAGCCGGCCCGTGTCCTGGTCGCCGAGCGCAGCTACTCTGCGCCGGCCGGCGATGTGTGGGATGCGCTCACCAACCCGGACCGCATCCCCCGCTGGTTGCTGCCGATCTCCGGCGACCTTCGGCTCGGCGGCCGCTACCAGCTCGAGGGCAACGCCGGCGGCACGATCGAAACGTGCGACCCGCCCCGTCACCTCGGCGTGACCTGGGAGTACGAGGGAGGGATGAGCTGGGTCGACGTGCACCTCGCCGAGTCGGGTGAGGACACGACGCTGCGACTCGAGCACGTCGCGTTCACCGACGAGTTCGCCGACAAGTGGGATGAGTTCGGGCCCGGCGCAGTCGGCATCGGTTGGGATCTCACCCTGCTCGGTCTCGCCGAACACGTGGGGACGAGGGCGGACGGCAACTCGACCCCGACCGACGCGGCCGGGGCCGAGTTCATGCGCCTCAGCAGCGACGGCTGGTGTCGGGCCTCGATCGCCTACGGCACGCCAGCCGAGCAGGCCGAGGAGGCTGCCGCCCGCACGACCGCGTTCTATACCGGGGGCTGATGCACGCCTTCGACATCCTCGGCGACCCCGTGCGCCGCCGCATCCTCGAGCTGCTCGTCGAGGATGAGCTGACGTCGGGCGCGATCACCGCGATCGTGCGCGGCGAGTTCGGGATCTCCCAACCGGCGGTCTCGCAGCACCTGCGCGTTCTCCGCGATTCCGGCTTCGTCCACGTACGCGCCGACGGCGCCCGCCGCCACTACGCGCTCGACGCCACGCCGCTTCGCGGCGTCGACGCCTGGCTCGCACCGTTCCGTCGGTTCTGGGAGCAGCGCCTCGACGCCCTCGGCACCGAGATCGCCCGCGGCAAGCGGACCCGCCGTCGGACCTGACCGCTGGCGATGCGGATTGCTGGACAAGCACCACACCCCAACACCGTGAGGTCGTCGGCGAAGCCGCTTTGGCGTGCCAGATGTGTACCGTCGATGCGGTGCGGCGCGAGTTCGAGTATCGCCGTCACGGCACCGCTGCGCTGTTCGCCGCCCTCAACGTGCACGACGGCACCGTCGCCGGGTGGGTCACCGACTCGACCCGTGCTGCCAACTTCGTCGCCTTCCTCTCCGATCTCGTTGCCCAGACCCCCGCCGGGGTGCAGTTGCACCCCGATACCACCCCCGACCCTGATCGCCGCTCTGCGGCGATCCTGGAGCCCGAATTCGCCGCCGAGACGGCCGGAGCTGCGCGATGACCGGCCCCGTCATCACCCCTGAGCTCAAGGCGTTGCTGCGTCGAGTGAAGCTCGGCCGCTGCCTCGACACCCTGCCCGAACGTCTCACCCTCGCCGCAACCGGCCAGATGGGCCATGCCGAGTTCCTCGAACTCGTCTTGGCCGACGAAGTCACCCGCCGCGAGACCACCTCGGCCGACCGGCGCTCCCGCGCCGCCGGGCTCGACTCGGAGATGACCTTGGACCGCTGGGACGACACCGCCCACATCACCTACGACCATCGGGTGTGGAACGAACTGTGCTCGCTGCGTTTCGTCGAGTCCGGCCACAACGCCGTGATCATGGGCCCCGTCGGCGTCGGCAAGACCTTCCTCGCCACGGCGCTCGGTCACGCCGCCATCCGCCGACGGTTCACCGTGCACTTCGAACGCTGCGACCGACTCGTCAAACGGCTGCGCGCCTCCCGGCTCGACAACAGCCACGACGTCGAGATGCGCCGCCTCCTCCGCGTCGACCTACTCATCATCGATGACTTCGCACTGCAAGCCCTCGACACACTCGACACCGCCGACATCTACGAGCTGATCGTCGAACGACACCGCGCTGCGGCGACCGTCGCCACGTCGAACCGCGAGCCGATCGAGTGGCTCGCCCTGATGGCCGACCCGCTGCTCGCCCAATCCGCCATCGACCGACTGCAGTCCGCCGCCCACGAACTCGTCCTCGACGGAGAGTCCTACCGCCAACGACAGAAGCCGACCATCACCGACGACCTTGACCCGACACCCGCCGCTCGGCGATCATCACGACGCCGACGCTGACAACCCCGGAAGTGGTCCCATCACACTGGCGCTGGGGTGGTCCCATCAGGCTGGCGGGCGACAGTAACGGAGCGCAGCACAGCTGTGACGCGTCCGACTCGCGAGGCCGCGCCATCTGTACAGATCACTACCACCCGGTCACGCCATCCACCACGGAGTGCACCAGTCGCCGTCCGCGCGCTGACCGCTGTTGTCGCGGGGCGGTGGCCCGGTGGCGGTCCGGCCCACCGCCCCACTGTTCATAACGCCCACGGCCCGCAGAGATGACGCGCGACTTGGAGACTTGACGTGTCCAGTTCCAGACCAGGACTTACGCTCTGATGCGACGTCCCGCGGACCGAGGCCCGCTGGCGGGCCACGCCGACGAGCGTCTGCTCGAGCGCGTGGACCCGTTCCACAGCCTGCCAACCAGCTCGCGACGAGCACGAGCGGAACGCATCGTGCGGCGCTTCTGGGGGTATGCGATTTCGGTGCGACAGCCAGCGGACTCTGTGACGGAGCTCGCCGACGTGGTGCGGCGCTCGCTGGCCGCCCGTACCCGCGACCGATACCTGATCGAGGACCTCACGCAGGACACGCTCGTACGCCTGGCCGGCGTCGATCACCAGTTGTCGCCTGACGAACAGAAGGCGTACGCCATCGTGACGGCTCGCAACCTGCTCACGTCGCACGCCCGCCGCCGAGCGATCCGCCAGCGCCACATCCACCGCCTCGTCGACGTGTCCTCGCCGGCAGGACCGGAACAGCGGGTTCTCGACCGTGAAGAGACCGATGCTCTCATGGCGGCGTTGGAGCGGCTCGATCCAAGCGACGTTCAGCTCCTGCTGCGCCACGAGTCCGACGGCACCGAGCTCGCCACGCTCGCCGAAGAAGCGAACGTGACACCTGGGGCGATGGCCATGCGCATGGCCAGGGCTCGGGCGCACCTGCGTCTCGAGTTCCTGCTCGCCTTCCGCCGAGTGACGCTCCCGACCGATCGCTGCCGGGCGGTGCTGCTCGCTCTCTCCAACGGCGACCGCCGACGTCAAGCGATGCTGGACGCGCCGGCGCACTTGGCCTCATGCCCGACGTGTGCCACCCTCGCCGAGCCCCTGACACGACGCAACCGGCGGGTCTTCGCGTGGTTCCTCCTCCCGCTCACCGAGGGCATCCGGCGGGCGTGGCGCCGCCTGACCAGCCGGTCGATGTACCGCGCCGCCGCCGTCACGATGGCCGGCGTCGCATTCACTTTGCTGGTTGCGCCGGAACCACCGATCGGCGTACCGCCGCCCGCCACGACCGAGTCGGATCCATCCGGCACCAGGCGCTCCCCGCGGACATCCACGGGGACGCCCGGCGAGCCGACGCCGGACATCACAGCCCCGTCCTCGCCCACCAGCACCGCGACAACGGCGCCTGCAACACCGGCCACGCTCGACGCAGCACCCACCCCGGGCAGCCCTGCACCGTGCCTGCTGACGACGCCCGTCGAGCAACTCGACCCGGCGACCGAAGTGCTCTGTTCGATCGCCACCACCATCGTCGGCGCTGTCGACGAACCGGTCGACGCCGTGCCCGCACCGACGCTGCCGCCCCCGCCGACGGTGGCCAGCGGGCAGCTCGGTCCCGTTGATTCGCTGCTCAACGCAGGTCCATGACCAGCCGGGGCGGCTCGTCCCCCTGACGGGGACATTGGGGGATTCCACCGCGCCGTGCGTGACGGCCTGGCAGTTGGGGCGTTTCCCCCGTAGCACCGCAAATGGCGCGATGCGGCGGGCGAACGAGACGAAAGGCAACGAACCGATGCGAACCAGAAGCCCCATGCCCGACGGCCCCACGCCGCGACGATCACACCTCTCGCGGCACAAGGCGCCGGTGGTGGGCGGAATCGTGCTGGCGATGATCGGGTCGAGCGCAGTCGCTGCGACGTCTGTCGCCAGCGGCTCGGAGCCCGCGTTGCGTGAGATCGTCATCGACGACCACCAGGCTCGACGGCCCGGCGGCGGTGCGGTCGCGAGTGCCGCACCAGTGCCGGTGCAGGGCGTTGCACCTGACGGGACGACCTTCGAAGGCACCTTCGAGCTGCGTCGATTCCAGGACCGGCGCGGCACCCTCTACGCCGTCGGACAGCTGGCCGGTGAGCTCCGCGGGCATCACGTCAGGCACCAGGTGAGACTGCCCGTCAACGGAGCCAGCAACATCGCGGCGACTGAAGGGCCGGCGCAGCCCCACGGCCTGATGCAGCCTCAGCAGGTCCCCACGCCGGGCGCTTGCGACATTCTCACCTTGAACCTTGGCCCCCTCGATCTCGATGTCCTCGGTCTGCGTGTCGCGCTGAGCGAGGTCGTCCTCCTCATCGAGGCGATCCCGGGTGCCGGCAATCTCCTGGGCAACTTGCTCTGTGCCGTCGCCGGCCTCCTCAATGGCGGGCTCCTCAGCGAGCTGTCGAACCTGCTTGGCGCCATCACCGATCTGCTGAACGCCCTGCTCGACGTGTAGCGGGGCGATCGCCGGTCCGCCCGCGCTCCCGACCCCGATCGGCACCGGGGTCGGGAGTTGCGGCGAGCAGGGTGCCGACCAGCGGATGATCATGCACCGCCGAGCCGATCAGTCTGATTCGCTCGCCATCGCAAGCGACTGAACGTCCGCGATGGACACCGCCGGCGGGCGAGATCGGGCGTGCACCGAGAGCGCCGACCCCATGTCGGAATGCAACCTCCGAGAGTCTCATCGAGCCGTTTACGGCGTGCTTATGTCCCCGCGTCGATGCCGTCGTGGGACGCAGTGCCCCATAAAGGGGACGGCTTGGGCCCGGCGGCAGCCGGGTAATGACGAGTCATGTGTCACACCGCTGTCTTTCTCTCAGACACCGTCGTCTCATTCGTCGCAGACGAGGCCAGCGGCGTGCTGATGCCGGTCGCAAGGAGTCACGTTGCTTCTCCGATGGAGGTCGGCTGATGCGCATCGCCCAGGTCGCCCCGTTGTACGAGAACGTCCCGCCGACTGGCTACGGCGGCACGGAGCGGGTGATCGCCGGGCTCTGCGACGGCCTCGTCGCGGCGGGCCACGACGTCACACTGTTCGCCACCGGTCGCTCGCGAACGTCGGCCCGGCTGAAGTCCATCATCGAGGCGCCCCTGCGCGAGCGGATGGACGCCGAGGAGATGGCCGAAGTGGGCCCGCACCTGCACCTGCGGATGCTGGCCGACATCTACAGCCGCAGCGACGACTTCGACATCATCCACGCCCACACCGACGTGTGGACGCTCCCGTTCGCCGAGCTGACCGACACGCCGACCGTGATCACCATGCACGGCCGGCTCGACATCCCGCTGGTCCAACGGCTGCTCTCGCTGTATCCCGGCGCGGCGCTGGTGTCGATCAGCGACCACCAGCGGCTGCCCTTGGAAGGGTGCCCGGTCGACTGGCTGGCCACCGTCCCCAACGGGCTCAACCTCCGGGCTTATCAGAGCCACGCCCGCGGCGGCGGCAGCTACCTCGCCTTCGTCGGTCGCCTCTGCCCGGAGAAGCGTCCGGACATCGCCGTCGAGATCGCCGCCAGGACCGGCTGGCCGTTGCGCGTCGCCGCCAAGGTCGACCCCACCGACGAGGACTACTTCCACGAGCAGATCGCGCCGCTGTTCGACGCCCACGACGTCGACTTCGTCGGCGAGCTGGGCGAGGCCGACAAGCCGGCGTTCTACGCCGAAGCGGCGGCCACGTTGTTCCCCAGCGACTGGCCCGAACCGTTCGGTCTGGTGATGATCGAATCGCTCGCCTCGGGCACGCCGGTCATCGCCCTGCGCCGGGGCTCCGTCCCCGAGGTCCTCGTCGACGGGAGGTGCGGCTTCATCTGCGACGACGCCGAAGCGATGATCGCCGCGGTCGCCCGGCTCGATGAGCTCGATCCGTCCTCGTGCCGACGGCGGGCCGCCGACTTCAACGTCGACAACATGTGCGCCCGCTACCAGCACGCGTACGAGGCGCTGCTAGCCCAACGGCAACCGATCGCCGTACCCGCCTTCTCCGTCGCCGCCCAATGAACAGCTCGCCGATCACAACGCCCTCGCGCGCCGGGAACCGGCTGCCAGCCGGAACCGGGGTGCCCCTTCCACTGAGTTCACCCCCGCCGTTCGCAAGGGTAGGACTGACGACCTCAACCCCCTCTGAGGAAAGCGTCGGGCGGACCGTGGGGCGCGTCGCGCACCGGCATCCGGCGGTGATCGCGATCGCTCGGCTCGGATGGGTCGCCAAAGGCATCGTGTACGGACTGGTCGGGGCGCTCGCCGTCCCGATCGCGATCGAAGGGCTGCGGGTCGATCGCGCCCGCAACGGTGATCAGGAAGCGAGCCCACTCGGTGTCGTCGCAGAGATCGCCGAGAAGTCCCTCGGCGCCATCGCCCTGTGGATCGTCGCCGTCGGCTTGGCGCTGTATGTCGTGTGGCGGTTGATCTCGATCGTGCTGCCTGCTGAGAACTCGCTCACCGCATGGTTCACCCGAGCCGGCTACGCCGTCAGCGCCGTGATGTACTCGTTCCTGGCGTGGTCGGCGATGTCGTTCACCACCAACGATCGGGCCGCCCGAGGGGCGGAGACCGAAGACGCCAAGGTCGAGCGGTTGACCCGTGACTTGATGGACAGGTCGGCGGGGCGGTGGCTCGTGGGAACGACCGGCGTTTGCCTGATCGGCGTCGGCCTCTACTTCGTGGTCAAGGGCGCTCGGGCGAATTTCCATGACGATCTCGAACCCCGCGGCGTCGGCCCGATCAGCGTTGACGCGATCGTCGCCTTCGGCCGTGTCGGGTGGATCGGACGGGGCGTCGTGTTGATCCTGGTCGGCTGGTTCGTCACGAGAGCGGCTGTCCACTTCCGCCCGTCGGACGCGCAGGGTCTCGACGGGTCGTTGCGTCAAGTGACCGAGTTGGCCCTCGGCCCGCTCATCGTGGGGTTCGCCGCCCTCGCGCTCGTCGCGTACGGCCTGTTCTGCGTGATCTCCGCCCCCCGGCAACGCCTCACCGGGGCGCACTGAAGTAGGTCGCCCACGCGCTCCTGACGCGGCCGAGTCACGTACCGAATCGTCGTAGAGGTGTATTCGTTCGATGGCCGCCGACGCCATCTCGGCGATGTGGACCAGCACTGCCTGGTCGAGCTCCGTAAAGGTGCCCTCGACCTTCTCGACGACTTCTAACGAGCCGATCTGGTGTCCGTCGAGCGCGCTGATCCGCGCGCTGATCCAATCTCCGCTCGGACGTGACTCCGGTCCGGGCGGCCGTAGTTCGTCGGAGAGGTAGCCGGCCCATGCACGACTCCCTTGGGCCGCCGATGCCGCCGTGAGCGGGAGTTCGTCGCCTCTCTGCACGGTCGCTTGGGCGCAGTCCGCTCCGAGGATCTCACGGGCCTGCTCCACGACGAGCATGAGGGCTTCCTGCAAGGAGTCGACGGTGCTCAGCGCCAGCGACGGGTCGGCGAGGAAGGTGGAGAGCTGCCGCAGCAGCGCCGCGTTCCGGCGCTCGGCTTGGGCGATCTCGCGCACTTCACCGAGGACTTCCTCCACCGCGGTCAAGCTCTCCAGATAGAAGCGACTCGCCGTGCGCACCACCTGCTCGGCGGCGGCGTCGTCGGGTGCTCTCCGTATGGCGAGGAGAAGAGGCTCGTGGTACGCAGTCGCCAGTTCGCACATGGTCAGCTGCTCCTCCACAGCGCGACGCCCGAGTTCGTGGGCGGTGTGGAGTGCGCTGCCGGGACCGTTGCAGAGGTAGAGATTCAGCGCCGCGGCGTACGAGGCTCGAAAGTCGTCGCGGTCAATGCTCACGATCGGCGTCCCGCGAGGAAGTCACACGATTTCGAATAGCGGTCGTTCGGTGGCGGTCGCTCGGAGACGTTCGCGACGGCTACCAGGAGTGCCACGGTCAGCACCGAACAACACCACCGTCACGACGCTGCCGCAGCGCGTACCGGCTGCTTCTTCATGCTCTCGCCCCTTCATAACTCCTGGACAGTCGACGCCCAGGCAGAGGACTGCTACCCGGCGCGTCGGCGTATGTAACCGCTCGGGGTAACCCGATCGTGGGACAGCCTTCCCGGGAAGGGGCACACCCCGACTCGTCGAGCGAGCGAAACCTTTGGGAAGCGGATGACCTTGACCCGCCGCCGTGCCGCCGGCCAGTCATGCTGTGCTCGACGACGAGGCGCGACCCCGAATCAGGGATCTGGACGCCGGGCTCGACGCCCACGAGCTCGGCGCGCCCAGGCGGCGGTGAGGACCGCGCTGGCTTGATGGGGGATCGAGCGCTCCGTCGCACTTCGACCTCCGACGATGTGGTCTTGCGGTGCGCGGGACCGGCCGTGGTACGGAAAGCCGCGCCTGAAGTGGCCGATTGCCATGTGTGCGACGTGCGGCGTGAGGTCGATGTCGTCGAGACCGGCGATCTCTAGGAGTCGGTGGACCTCGTCAGAGATGCCTCGGATGATGACTCGGTGTCGAGCGCGCCCAAGTCCCTCCCGGAGCCACCTCAGCCCGGCGGCATCGATGAACGTTACCGCTGAGAGATCCACGACTCGGACCGAGCGCTCAGCGCCGAGCCGTCGTGCCAACGCCGGGCCGGTGGAGACGTCCAGTTCACCGCTGATGACGAGGACACCACCCTGCAACGACGGCGCGTGACCGGGCGACGGCCGGACTCGACTGCGGCGCTCGATCATCAGGTGAAGATGCTCACGCCGCCCGGCCCGACGAGCAACCCGACGACGATGAGCACGATGCCAAGCAGGAGTTGGCCCCGCACCGCGGTGACGATGCCGGCGATGACGAGGATGACGGCGAGGATCCAAAGCAGCGTGGCCATCAGACCTCCAGCGGTTGATGCGGTTGTGAACGACACCGTCGACACAACCACCTCTGCGGACGGTTGTGTACACCCCTGCGGATGAATACGGTCGATCCATGCCCAGGCGCCAAGTCCCGATCTGCGTCGCCCTCGTCGACGACTACGACGTGGTCGTCGTGGGACTGGCCCACCTCTTCGACCCCTACGCCGACCGCATCCTGGTCGCCGAACTCGACACCAACGAAGCCGTCATCGATGACGTCGACGTCGTGCTGTACGACTCATTCGCCCAACCGGAAGCCGACCACGACGACATCGAGGTGCTCGTCAAGAACCCCCATGCCCGCCACGTCGCGGTGTATACGTGGAACTTCCACCCGGCGCTGATCGAAAGCGCGCTCGCCAAAGGGGCACACGGCTACCTCTCCAAGACGTTGCCGGCGCGCGACCTCGTTGCTGCCGTCGAGTCGATCGCCGCCGGGGAGGTCGTCATCAGCGAACCGCCATCGCGATCCCGCCCGGCGCCGGGCCTCGAGTGGCCCGGACGTACCGAAGGTCTCACCGACCGCGAAGCCGAGGTGCTGGCCCTCATCACCCAAGGCAAGTCGAACATCGACATCGCCAAGTTGATGTATCTCAGCATCAACACTGTCAAGACTTACGTTCGCTCGGCCTACCGCAAGATCGGGGTCACCACGCGTGGCCAGGCGATCCTGTGGGGTGTCTCCCATGGCTTCACGCCGGATCACCACCGCATCGACCATTGGCGCGGCGGCCCCTGACAGCGTGAACCGCCACCTTGCAGAACGATGCCGAATCGGGGCCGAATCGGGGCGCGTGTGCCTCGATGCAGGGCAGGTATTCGGAGGGCGCCGAGCGGCTGTCGTGTGCGGTTGTGGGCAGCGGCCGTCGTGGCGAGCAATCGGACGCTAGCGAGCTGATTGGCCCCGACGTGGCGTGGAGCTGCCTCGTGGAGTACGAGTATTGCGTCCCCTCGCTGCGGCGCCCTGACCGGAGCCCGCCTACTTTGCCGCTGGCTTTCCCGCAGTCGACTTGGAGGTCGACCGCCGCGCACGCGCCCGTTTCGTGGCGGTCCGCTTGGCCGATGACCTCTTCGCCGATGCCTTCTTCGTGGACTTCGCCGTCGGCGGTTTGGCATAACTCACGACAGCCGAAACGCTGTCTCGGAGCGCGGCGGAGTGTTGCTCGACGAGTTCGCGTGATGCGCGGTCACCTGCTCGGGCCCGGTCGGCGGCATGAGCCACCCTCCGTGCGCGCTTCTTGCGCAACCCAGCGTCGCGCAGGTCCTGCTCAATCTTCTTCCTGCCCATCCGAGTTCCGTTCATCCGTGATCGATACGACCGGCCGTCAGTGACTCCTCGCGGGTGACACATCTGCCCATGCCGAGCGGAGGTGTGTCCGGGCAAGTGGTCGTTGCGCTACCCGTAGGGAAGTCAGCCGAAACGCACGCCCAACGCCGCCCCACGTTCCGCCGCAGTAAGCCTCCGGATGGGCGTCTCGGCGTTCGGAGCCTTCGGCGGGTGCGCCCCGAACGCCTGGCCTGCTGTGATGCCCGAGTGCCCGCCGCCGGGATGGGTCAGCGACGGCGCTGAAGGTAGTGGTCGATCTGTCGCCGCTCCCAGTCCATGCCGAACACGCCTCCGACGCCGAGGAGGACGATGGCCGTGATCGCGACGCCGATCCCGGTGCCGAGCATTGGCCAGTAGAACCACAGGTTCTCGGTGCCGTCGGCCATGTCGATGGCGAACCACATCAGGCTCAGCGCGAGGTAGATCCCGAGGACCGTGTACAGGATCCGCTTCCGGCGGACCCACCGGTGAGCCTCGGCCCTGTCGCCGTTCTCAGCGGAGAGTGAATCGCATCGGGGTGGCGGGGGCGGGAGTTGCGTCGACGTCATCGTGTCCATGGTTCGACCGTAAAGGTGGCGACTCCGAGGCTCAACCGCCCGTGGGCGGGTTCGGCTCTCCCCCCGCAGGTGGAGAGCAGCATCGGGGAGCGTCATTCGGGCGTTGAACGCCGCGGACGACGGCGTGATGGGTGTCACGCAATACCGCTCCTGCTGCGGACGTTGCAACCTCTGTCGGGCTCCGACTGCTCGACCAGAACTTGGAGGATCAAGGTGAGCGTCATGGCGGCTGCCCGTTCGATCGGCCTCGTGCGCGACGACCGCGGGGTGGTGTCCGGCACGATTGATGAAGACATCGTGCTCGCATCGATCTCGGATCTGGCAGACGCCCACCCCGGCAATGACGATCTGTTCGCGGACGCCGCCATGCGCGTCCAGCTCGCCCGCTCAGCTGGCGTCGTGGCGCATGACGAAACGAGTGTGCTCCACCGTTCCCGCTCCGGGACGACCGTGCAGCTCCGATACCGCACCGAGATGGCGGACGTCTTCACCGACCTCGCCATCGACATTGGCCTGCGCGACGCTGAACGACTCGTCGACACGTCCGTCTGACACTGGCCGAGCCGGACCCGGGGTGGCCGGCCGTCCGAAAGACCCGGTGAACAGTGCATCGCCGGCATCGGAGAACGCCGGCCCTCGGGCGCAGGTGCGGGCAGTGGTGACCTCCGTTCCATCCCGGCGATAACACGCTCATCGTCGTCCGACACGCATCCGCCCGCGAGGGTTAGGGTGAGGGCACACCTCTTGGGCGAGTCGCCTCGCTTGGGCTGGACGGCCGCAACGGCTGTCGCCCTTCGCAGGCTCGACGCCTCGACCCGGCTAGATCGAAGGAGATCGACGTGGCGTCCAGTCCTCAGCCGATGCAAGTCCCGTCGCGCCGCCAGTCCGACACGCATCGACGGTCACTGACCTAGCAAGGAGATTCGATGGGACCAATCTCGATCTTGTGCCCGGTGACCGGCAAGCGCCTGAGCACCGGCATGACGATGGAGCCTGCGTCGTTCCTACGATCGGTGCTCACCGGGAACTCCGTCAAGTGCCGACACTGTGGTGTCACACACATCTGGACGAAGTCCGAGGCGCTCTTCGACTGAGATCCGGACGCACGGGCCGACCGGTACCTCGGGCAGCGACCTGTGGTGCCGCGGGCACGTACGCCTTGGTGGGAGTTGGGGGATGTCCGGACACCGCGACGGAGGTCCGTCGGGCTGCAAATGTCCGCCTGCCGGGCGGGTTGGAGGTGCAGGCTGGCTTGATGCAAGGTCCGCTGCGGGTGCTGTGTACGAGTACGGGCGGCGCCGGGCACGTCCACGCCGTCTCGCCGGTGGCCAAGGCGCTGCGGGATCGGGGCCACGACGTGCGGTGGGCCGTCGCCCCCGATGGCGGCGACGCCATCGGCGCGATGGGCTTCGAGTGGTCCGCCGCGGGCCTGACGACCGCGGCCCGTCGCGAGGCTGCCGGCGCCGCGCTGGGCAGGATCATGCAGCTGCCGATGGCACAACGGCGGGGACCGCTGTTCGCCGCGTTGTTCGCTCGGGCGGCCGCCCCGGTGATGCAACGTGACCTCGCACCGATCATCGATCAGATCCGCCCTGACGTGGTGCTGCGCGAAACCGGTGAGCTCGCCGCGGCGCCGATCGCTGCCGCCCGCGGCATCCCGCTCGTCACGGTCGCCTTCAGCGGTGTGCTCCCAGAACCCGCCCGCGACCAGGTGCTCGACGACCTGCGACCGCTGTGGCAGGCCGAGGGCCTCGGCGATCCGACATGGGCCGACGTCTACGGGCAGCTGTACCTCCACCCGTTCCCGGACTCTTTCGGTCAGCGTCCCGACTCGCCTGTCGTCCGGTCGGTCCGTCCCGATCGAGGCTCACCGAGCGTCACGCCGGCGGCCTGGGTGGCCGCGCTCGGCACCGATCGGCCCTTCGTCTACGTGACGTCAGGAACGGAACCGCCATCGGTCACGTTTCCGTGGCGCGAGCTGTTCGACGTGTTGGGCGGTCTCGACGTGGACGCGGTCGCCACCATCGGGCCCCACGTCGACCCGGCGGCCATCGGCGCCGTAGCGGCCAACATCCGCGTCGAACGGTTCGTCCCGCAAGCCGATCTGCTCGCACGAGCCAGCGCCGTCATCTCCCACGGCGGCGCGGGGACCGTGCTCGGCGCGGCGTCGCACGGCCGACCGCAACTCGTCGTGCCTCTCTTCGCCGACCAGTGGGAGAACGGCGTCGCCGTCGACGAGGCCGGCTGCGGCACCGTCCTCGGGTCGGACCGTCGCCGCGTCGAGGACCTCGACTCTCTCGTTGCGCACAGTCCTCACCAGCCCGTCACACCACGACGCCGCGGGACGGGTCGCCGACGAGATCGCCGCCATGCCACCGGCGACCGCCGTCGCGCTCGAGGTCGAGGCGCTCACCGCGAGGTGACCAACGCCGCCACCCCACCCGGTCGGCGACGCGGCCTGCGGCCGCCTGGTCGGCGCAGGTTCGGATCCTGCCGAGGGCACTGCCGAGGGCACGCCGGCGGGTCCGATCTCGGTACCGTCCGACGGATGCGTTCGACGCGCTACGTGGCGTTGCTCCGGGGCATCAACGTCGGCGGCCGCAACAAGGTCGCCATGGCCGACCTGCGGGAGGCGTTCGAGGATGCCGGGTTCCGGGCGGTGCGCACCTACATCCAGTCAGGCAACGTGCTGTTCGACTCGACCGCCGCCCGGAGGTCGTTGGAGGCCGACATCGAGCGCCGGCTCGAGGCGCGGTTCGCCATCCCGCTGGTCGTCGTCGTGCGCTCGCACCGCGAGCTGCGCGCCGTCGTCGAGCGCGCACCCGACGGGTTCGGCGCGGCGCCCGACACCTACCACTACGACGCCGTGTACCTGAAGGGTCCGCTCACCGCGGCGCGAGCGATGCGGGTCGTCGCGGTGCGGGAGGGCGTCGACCAGGCCTGGCCGGGCAACGGCGTGATCTACTTCGCCCGGCTCAGCGCGGCGCTCTCGAAGAGCCGGATGAGCCGGATCGTCGGCACGCCTGAGTACCAGCTGATGACGATCCGCAGCTGGGCGACGACGACGAAGCTGCTCGGGATCCTCGACCAGCAGAGCGACACCTGATCCGCGCCCATCCGAGTGTTTCCGTCCATCGGAGTGCGCCCTGCGGGTGCCCCCGGCCGGAGGCCCTCGGACATCCGGAGACGACCCTGCGAGAAGAGATGTCGCGTGAGTGAACCGGGCGCCGAGTGGGCAGAAGCCTGGCATGACGATCGACGGTACGAGTCCGCTGCTTCGTCGGTGCGCACGGGGGTGCGGTTCGCTCGGACGTCCGCCCGCCGCAGCGCTGTGAGCGACGGCACCGTGTGGCATCCACCGTTCACGGTGGGCAGTGGCACGTCGCGCCGGCGAGAGGTCCGCTGGTTCCTGCCGGGCGCCGTCGTCGGTGAGGAGTGCCGTCCCGAGGGCGCGCCGGACCGACGGTGCGACATCTACCACCTGCCGAGCCTTCTGCCCTCCGTCTCGTTGAAGCATCGCGGCTCGTCTGACCGGCTGGAGCTGAAGGTGCGAGTGGGCCCCGTCGTCCTCATCGAAGCGCTCGGTGTGCAGGGCTTCGCCGAACGGTGGGTCAAGCAGTGGGTCGCCGTGTGGCAGGGGGCGCTCGACTCACCGGGATGGCTGCCTGTCGAGAAGGAGGTGTGGTCGTACCCGGGGCTCGAGATCGCTCGGCTGCACGTCGCCGGTGAGCGGCCGTGGACCGTCTGCGTCGACGCCTGCGACGACGGGATCGTCGCGCCCGCCTCGCTGCGACCATGGTTGCCGCTGCTCGCCCGCCATGGGACGTCCGCCAGCTACTCGGCGTGGCTCACCGAACGGAGCGTGTCACTGCCCGGATCGACGACCGACGGACGTCCCGGACCCGCTCTCGTCACCGAGATCCTCGACCGTCACGCCGATCGCAGGACAGCCTGACCGCCTTCGGAACGGGAGGCGGCCGAGTCCGGGTCACGGTGGCCGCACCGCAGGGTCGCGCCCCGGAACATCGATGCGATCGAGGTCGTTGGCGATCACGACCTCGTCGAACTCGGCGCCGGCCTCTTCGGCGAAGGCGCGCGTGTCGCGGTAGCGGCGCGAGAAGTGGGTGAGCACGAGGCGACGGACACCGGCCTCGGCAGCGAGTCGGCCCGCCTGCCGCGCGGTGAGGTGCCCGTAGGCCTCGGCGAGGTGTTGCTCGGCGGACAGGAACGTCGACTCGCAGACGAGCAGGTCGACCCGATCGGCGAGCTCGAGCGCCTCATCGCACCACGACGTGTCCATCACGAGGGCGAAGGACTGGCCGCGTCTGGGCGCACTGACCTCGTCGAGGCGGACAGCCCGACCGGCGACCTCCACGACACCGTCGCGTTGCAACCGGCCGATGTCTGGTCCCTCGACCCCGACGGCCTGTAGACGATCCGGCAACATGCGTCGACCGTCGGGCTCGTCGATGCGCCAACCCAGCGTGTCGATCCGGTGGCGCAGGGGCACGGAGCGCAACGCGTACGGCCCACAGTCGACGGTGGTGCGGCCCGCAGTCGGGTGCCCGACGACGGGGATCCGCTCCTGCCCGGCCGACGCCGCGCGCAACCGCTCGAAGTACTGCTGTCCGCTCGCCGGATAGTGCACCGGCACGGGAAGCCGGCCGCCGTCGAGCGCCATCCGCATCAGCATCCCCGGCAGACCGAGGCAATGATCGCCGTGGAAGTGCGTGATGCACACGCGACCCACGGTTGCGGGTGAGACACCGGCCAGCGTGAACTGCCGCTGCGTGCCCTCACCGGGGTCGAAGAGCACACCGTCGCCGTCCCACCGCAGCAGGTAGCCGTTGTGGTTGCGGGCGCGGGTCGGCGCCTGGCTCGCCGTGCCGAGCACCACCAACTCCCGATCCGCCATCAGCCGTGAACGGCCTCAGCGACCGACGACCGCTCGGGTTCCCACGGCTCGACGCTACTCATGGCCTTGACGGCCCCTCGCGCGAAGCGCACTGTGGCGGTACCGCGCGACACCTGGTGGCGTGGAAGAGGGAGATACAGATGCGGGCGCACGTCGTCAGTGGCGCGGTCGCGGTCCTGTCATTGGGAGCGATCGCCATCCAAGTACCAACAGCCAGCGCCGAACGCGCACCAACCGTGCGGGTCGTAGAGCTGCGCGACAACTGCGAGCCGGTGTCGTTCGACGCGGCGATCGAAGACGGGACGTGCGTTCCCCACAAGTCGTCGGGGGGACTCACGACGTTCGACGAGTTCCTCGCCGAGCTCAACCCCGTCGACTTCGGTCACGGGGATTGGAAGAACAACCCCGACGACAGGGACATCCGAGCCAGCGACTCGCTGCGGGCCGTCGTGCGCGGCGGCGAGTTCCACACCTTCACCGAGGTGGACGAGTACGGGTCGGGATGCCTCGACCAGCTCAACATCCCGCTGGGCTTGCCCGCGAATGTCCGGACATTGGACGAGTGCAACGCCATCTTCGGCTCGACCGGCGTTCCGGTCGGCGGGAGCTTGCCCGTCTCCGACCTCGACATCGGGGAGCACCACTTCCAGTGCATGATCCATCCCTGGATGCGCACGGACGTCAACGTCAGGCCCGATTGACGCCGGGCCGGTCGTGATCCGGGCGGGGATCGTCTCGGAATTCGAGACGATCCCCGCCCGAAGACAGATCCCGCCCAGACGGGTGAGCGGTCAGAAGAGCTTGACGGTGGCGACGACGCCGGCGTGGTCCGACATCCACAGCGGAGGGTCGTACTGGAACGGTTCGTCACCGACCAGGTGCGCCTCCGTCGGCAGGGCGCGACGGGTGAAGACGAAGTCGATGCGCGACTTCAGCAGGGACTCCTCGTTGTCGAGCTTCTCGGCTTGACAACACGTGAAGCCGCGCTTGCCGAGGTTCGTCCACCACGCGTCGATGAACGGCGCCTTGAGCATCAGGCGGTAGGTGTCCGTCGTACTGCCGTCCGCGGCGGAGTTGAAGTCGCCGACGGCGATCACCGGACGGAGGGTGTGCAGCGGGCCGGCGATGAGCTCGCCCGCCTGCGCCTCCTGGACCGCCTCGAAGTCCTCGACCTCCAGGTGGGTGTTGACGAAACGGAAGCGGTCGCCGTCGAAGGTGGCGTCGATGGAGGCCCAACCACGATCGAACGAGACCTCGGCGGTGGGCGTCTCGGGATCACCCGTCGGGACGGTCACCGTCGCCTGCGCCTCGAAGTGCCCTGACCGCGCGTTCGTCCACGTCAACTCGTCCACGTCGTCATTGACGAGGATGACGTCGCGGTCGCGGAACGTCAGCACGCAGTCGGGAGCCGTCGGCGCAACACATCCGAACTGCGGGGCGACGAGCGGCACCGGGCCGATGTTGGCGTTGTCGGACGTCGCCGCGACGACGTAGTCGAGGCCGCGGTAGGCGAGCTGCTCCTGAAGGATCTCGAGGAAGTCGAAGCTGAGCGGAGTCCGCCCGACGGCCGTCGGCTGAGCGATCCAGTTCGACACCTCCTGGAGCCCGATCAGATCGGGTTCGTCCCTGGCGATCTCGTCGGCGATCGCCCGTGCCCGAGACGGGAAGTCGGTCGCCAGCATCGTGTTGTAGATCGCCGCGACCCCGGCGATGAATCCCTCAGGCGTCGTCGCCCCCAGGGCGGGCGTGAGACTGGACCCGAGGTACAGGTTCTGCGTCATCACCTCCAGCTGCCGGTCGTCGTCCGCCTGAACGGCTGATGGCGCGGCCACCACGGAGGCCGTCGCCACCATGGCGATCACCGTCCGGCGCACGGCCTTCTTCCACCCGCTACAACCCATTGCATCCCCCGATTCATGATCAAGACCCGCCCTCGACGTGCAGTCGAAGCCCGGGTGCACCCGCTGGAGTCCGGCACAGTAGCGGCCGCCGGGCGAGTCGCCACGTCGCGATGTCGCCCGATCGGAGGGTAGGAACGGGACGTGCCACCGCCGATCGAGGTCCCCACGCTGGTTCGCCAGCGGGCGTTGTCAAATGGGTCCGCCGGGCACCGTTGGCTCCGTGAGCTCCCGGACGTGGTGGCGTCGCTGGCCGAGCGGTGGGACCTGGAGCTGGGTCCCTCCCTGTCAGGCGGGACGGCCGCCTTCGTCGCGGCGGCCACCGATCGGTCGGGTCACGGCTGCGTGCTGAAGGTGGCGATGGCGCTCGACACCGAGGAGCGCGACGCCTTCGACCGCAGCGTGCTGGCCCACCGCCTCGCCGGCGGTCGAGGCTGCGCGCAGCTGCTGGCCTCGGACGACGTGGCGCGGGCCATGGTCCTCGAGCGCCTCGGACCGAACCTCGACCACCTCGGGATGCCCGAGCCAGCGCTGCTGCGGACGATCGCCGCGACGCTGCGCTCGTTCTGGCGTCCCGTGCCCGAGGACTGCGGCCTGCCCTCGGGAGCGGACAAGGCCGCCTGGCTGGCCGCCTTCATCACGATGATGTGGGACGAGCTCGGTCGGCCGTGTGGAAGGGACGTCATCGATCGGGCGGTCGGCTACTGCGCGGCGCGCGCCGATGCCTTCGATCCGTCGCGAGCGGTGCTCGTGCACGGCGACGCCCACGGCTGGAACACGTGCACCGCCGGCGCCGGGATGTTCAAGTTCATCGATCCCGAGGGCCTGCGGTCGGAGCCGGCTCATGACCTCGGTGTGCCGATGCGTGAGTACAACGGGTCGTTGCTCGCCGGCGAGACCAGCCGCCTGGTCCGCGAGCGGGCCGAGCTGCTCGGTCGCCTGTGCGGTGTCGATCCCGAACCGATCTGGCAATGGGGCTTCATCGAGCGCGTCTCCACGGGCCTCGCCAACCTCCGCGACTTCGACGACGAGGAGGGCTTGACGTTCCTCGAGGTCGCCACCCGCAGCCGATGATCTGTCAGCGAGGCGGGACCAGGCGGTGGGCGATCTGGTAGATGTTGCCGAACGCATCGCGAACCATCGCCCGGCGGTCGCCGTAGGGCGTGTCGCGGGGCGCTTCGATCGTCGATGCGCCGGCGGCCAGCGTCCGCTCGTAGGTCACGTCGACGTCGACGACGTACACGTACAGGAACGCCGGGAAGAGCTCGCGTTCGCCGGCCTCGGTGATCATGAGCACCGAATCGCCGATGTGCAGCTCGACCGGCCGGCCCTCCACCACGTCGCCGGTGGCGCCGAACGATCGCCGCAAGAACTCGACCTGGGCGGCGAGGTCGGCGACGACGATGCGAGGGGTCAGCGTGTGGTAGCCGTCGGGCGCCGATGACGTCATCGCCACACACTCTTGCAAAATCCCCCGACGGCACCGGCCGTCCCGGCGGATTGCCATCCGATCGGTGCGGGTATGGGCGGTCGACCCCTGACCACCTACCCGCCTGGAGGTTCCATGGCTCGCAAGAAGTCGACGGCTGCGAGGAACGTGCCTGCCAAGCAGCAGGCCCCGACCAACCTGCCGCCGCCCGGCGCCGAAACCGGGCCCGGGTCGCGCTCGAGGCGGCGGACCCGCCCGTCACCGGCGATCGATGCAGCCGACGACCAGACGAGGGCCGAGGAGCTGATCGATCAGCGCGGCGAAGGGGGTGAGACGCACCAGACCGCCGGCGACGGCACGACGCGCCTCACGACGCAACAGGGCGTTCCGGTGGCCGACGACCAGAACACGTTGCGAGCGGGCGAGCGGGGGCCCTCGCTGCTCGATGACTTCCACTTCCGGGAGAAGATCTTCCACTTCGACCACGAGCGGATCCCCGAGCGCGTCGTCCACGCCCGTGGGTTCGGCGCTCACGGATTCTTCGAGACGTACGAATCACTGGCCGACATCACCCGAGCCGACCTGTTCCAACGGGCCGGTGAGCGCACGGAGGTGTTCGTCCGCTTCTCGACGGTCGCCGGCAACAAGGGCTCGTTCGACCTCGCTCGGGATGTGCGCGGCTTCGCCACGAAGTTCTACACGCGAGAGGGCAACTGGGACCTCGTCGGCAACAACATCCCGGTGTTCTTCATCCAGGACGCGATCAAGTTCCCTGACGTCGTCCATGCCGTGAAGCAGGAGCCCGATCGCGGTTTCCCGCAGGCCCAGTCGGCGCACGACAACTTCTGGGACTTCATCTCCCTGATGCCGGAAGCGACGCACATGGTGATGTGGACGATGTCCGACCGGGCGATCCCGCGGTCGTTCCGGTTCATGGAGGGTTTCGGCGTGCACACCTTCCGGTTCCTCAACGCGGCCGATGAGTCGACGTTCGTCAAGTTCCACTGGAAGCCCAAGCTCGGCATGCAGTCGGTGGTCTGGAACGAGGCGGTCAAGATCAATGGCGCCGATCCCGACTTCCACCGGCGCGATCTGTGGGACGCCATCACCAGCGGTGACTTCCCCGAGTGGGAGCTCGGCGTCCAACTGTTCGACGACGACTTCGCCGACCGCTTCGACTTCGACGTCCTCGACGCCACCAAGATCATCCCCGAGGAGCTGGTGCCGGTCCGCCGGGTCGGTCGGCTCGTCCTGGACCGGACCGTGGACAACTTCTTCGCCGAGACCGAGCAGGTCGCCTTCTGCACCCAGAACATCGTCCCTGGCATCGACTTCACGAACGATCCGCTGCTGCAGGGCCGCAACTTCTCCTACCTCGACACCCAGCTGAAGCGACTCGGCGGCCCCAACTTCACCTACCTTCCGGTCAACGCGCCGCGCTGCCCGGTGGCCCACTTCCAACAGGACGGTCACATGGCCATGACGAACCCCGTCGGTCGCGTGAACTACGAACCCAACTCGTGGTCCACTCCGGGGCCGCGGGAGGACCCGGCCGGCGGCTTCCGCTCGTTCCCCGAACCCGTCGGCGGCGTCAAGCAGCGGGTGCGGTCGGAGCGCTTCGCCGACCACTACAGCCAAGCGCGCCAGTTCTACGTCAGCCAGACGCCGGTCGAGCAAGCCCACATCGTCGACGCCTTCGTGTTCGAGCTCTCCAAGTGCGAGCAGCCCGGTATCCGGGCCCGCATGGTGGCCAGCCTGCGCAACGTTGACGAGGACTTCGCCCGTCGCGTCGCCGACGGCCTCCGGTTGGCGTCGTACCCGGAACCCTCGACCCCCGTCCGCCCGCCGATCACCGACCTCGAGCCGTCGCCTGCCCTCAGCATCCTGCGCAATGGGCCATCGAGCTTCGCCGGGCGCAAGTTCGGCGTGCTCGTCACCGACGGCTCGGACGTCGCCCTGCTCCAGGCGATCCGCAAGGCCGCGACTGCCGAGGGTGCGACGGTCGAGCTGGTGGCGCCGCAGGTCGGCGGCGTCGTCCTGAGCGACGGCAACCTCCTTCCGGCGCACCAGAAGATCGACGGCGGCCCGTCGGTCCTGTACGACGCTGTCGTGGTGATGGCCTCCGAGGAGGGCGCGGCGCTGCTGGCAGCGAACCCGGCGGCCAAGGACTTCGTCAGCGACGCCCACGCCCACTGCAAGTTCGTGGGCTACACGTCCAGCTCGCAGGCGCTGTTCGATGCCGCCGGGCTCACTCCGCTGATGGACCTCGGCTACCTGCCGATCGGCACCAAGGCATCGGTCATGGCCTTCATCGAGGCGTGCCGCGAGGTGCGCTGCTGGGCGCGCACCCCCGGGGTCGACCCGATCTGACGCCCACGAGGAGTGACCACAGTCCCTCGGCCGGGGGGCGCTGTACGCTGCGCGGCGTGGTGTGCCGGGAGAGGGAACTGCTACGCGCACCGTCGTAGCGGCCACGAAACTGAGGATCCCGAAGTCGCGCCGCCCGCTCGTGGCGCGGCCCGACCTCGCGGCGCGACTCGGCGACGATCATCGAGTGACCCTCGTCTCGGCGCCCGCCGGCTACGGCAAGACAGCAACGATCGCCTCGTGGGCAGCCGGGCGCTCCGAGCACGTGGCGTGGCTGTCCTGTGATCCGACGGACGTCGAGCCGACCCGCTTCATGTCCTGCCTGCTGTCGGCGATCGCGGCGCGCTGGCCCGGCGTGGCTGACGACGCCTTCGTGCTGCTCGACCGCGAGGGCGCCAGCACCCATGACCCAGCGGTCGCCGTGGCCAACGAGCTGGCCACCGTCGACGCACCGGGCGTGATCGTGGTCGACGACCTGCACCTGGCGGCGCCCTCCCCGGCCGTGCTCACGGCCTTCATCGAAGCTCTGCCCGAGGGATTCCGGTTCATCGCCGGCACCCGGTCGGATCCTCCCTTGTCGCTCGCCCGGCTGCGACTCCACGGCGACCTCCTCGAGCTGCGGAGCGACGACCTTCGCTTCGGCGCCCAGGAGATGGCCGACTTCTTCGCCCTCCAGGACGTGCCGCTGACGAGCGACGAGCTGCTCCGGTTGCACGAGCTCACGGAGGGCTGGCCGGCCGCCGTGCAGTTGGCGGCGATCGCACTGCAGCGCGGTGTCCCGCGCGACGACTTCCTGAAGGCCTTCGCCGGCACCGATCGGGCCGTCGGTGACTTCCTGGTGAGCGAGGTGCTGGCCAGCCTGGCGCCGGAGCTCGTCGACTTCCTCGTCGAGACATCGGTTCTCGACGCCTTCGATGCCGACCTGTGCAAGGCCGTCACAGGGAACGACGAGGCCGGCGCCCTGCTGGAGCGAATGCTCGTCGCCGACCTCTTCGTGGTGCCGCTCGACGACCGGGCACACTGGTACCGCTACCACCACCTGTTCGGCGCCTTCCTGCGCGCCCGGCTCGGGTCGATGGGCAGCGCCAGGCTCGCCGCGGCCCACGAGCGGGCGTCGCAGGCCCTCGAAGACAGACGAGACATCGAGGGATCGCTGCAGCACGCCATGGCCACCGGCGACGTCGCGCGAGCCGGGCAGATCCTCCACACGGCGATCGGTCGATCGATGAGCATGTCCGACGGCGCCGACGTGACAGCGCTGGCGCTGCGGCTGTGGCTGCACGAGTTCGGTGCTGCGTTCATCGAGACCGATCCGACCTGGGTCCTCGAGTTCCTGATGGGCCTCATCTCGCTGTCCGGGTGCGACGATGCGCCGCAGTGGCTGGAGCGCGTCGAGCGCGCCCATCCCGATGCTGACAGTGAGCTCCGAGCCGTGATCCAGGGCGCGTGGAGCGAGCACCACCAGCACCGGGGGCAGCCGCTGGAAGCGATCCGCCGCCTCGGCGTGGCGATGAAGGCCCTCCGCGGAACACCATCACCACCCGGTCTGTTGACGCTCCTGCCCACGGCCACCGCGCGGGCTTGCCTCCAGGCCGGCGACGTCACCGCCGCCGGGGCGATCCTCGAGCAGGCGCTCGCCGAGCCGGTCGGGAACGCGGTGGCCGACGATGTTCGCCATCCGGGGCTGGCGGCGTACCTGGCGGCCGCGGCCGGCGAGCTCGGGCGTGCCGACGACCTGGCGTCGAGCGCCTTGCGATCGGCGGATCGGCTCGGCCTCGAGAGCCACGAGCTCGGGGTCGTGTTCGCCGGCCTGGCGCGGGTCGAGGTGCACCTCGAGCGCAACGAGCGCGAGCCGGCGGAGCGGATCCTCCGCGAGGTGACGTTGGCCAGCGACACCAGTCATCGCGTGACGCTGCAGAACAGGGTCACGCTGCACCGCGCCAAGCTCGCCAGGGTCGTCGGTGACGAGGCCGACGCCGCTGCCCAGCTGGCGCTCGCCCGACTCGTCTTCAGCGAGCCGGACAAAGCCGTCCGCCAAGTGTTCGGCGTCGAGGCCGTCGAGCAGGCCCTGCGGTTCGATCCGTCGAGCGCCGCTGACCTGATCGCCGAGCTCGACCAGGAGCGCGTCGAGACGCAGGTGCTGCACGTCCGTCTCGCGGTCCTCGAACACGATGTGGCGACGGCGATCGACCTGTTGCACGACCTTCGGCCGGCGACGACCCGACGCGCCGAGGTCGAGCGCGAAGTGCTGACCGCGCTGAGCATGCGCGAGCGCGACCTGGAGGCGGCCAACGACCACCTCCGTGCCGCATTGTCGGCAGGCCAGCCGGAGCGGATGGTCCGGACCATCGTCGACCATGGTCCCGACGTCCACCGGTTGTTGCAGTCGTTCGCGCCGGACGCCAGCAATGAGCGCTACGTCGCCGCGCTGCTCGCTGCGGCCAGCCAGATGGTCGCCCCCGTCCGGGCGGCGTCGCCGCCGTCGCTCGTCGAGCCGCTCAGCGCGCGCGAGGTGACGGTGTTGCGCTACCTGTGCAGCCGGCTGACGTACCGAGAGATCGCCGCCGCGCTGTACGTGTCGCTCAACACGCTGAAGTCCCACGTCCGCAGCGTGTATCGCAAGCTCGATGTGGCATCGCGCAGCGAGGCGGTCGAGGCCGGCCGCCGGCTCGGTCTGATCTGACCTCGCGGGCGGGCAGCGAGGAGATCCACCGCGAGCACGGCGGCGACGGCCATCGCCGTCGCCGCCACCACGATGAGCGCCGCCCAGACGATGCTCATCGCCTCAAGCCAGCATCTTGGCCTTCTGCTGCTCGAACTCGGCGTCGGTGATGACGCCCTTGGCCTTGAGATCGGCGAGCTTGGACAGCTCCTCGGCAGTGCTGCTGGCCTTGGAACCGGCCGCGTCCTGGACGTACGAACGGAAGGCGGCATCCCGGTTCTTGGCGTCCTCGATGTCGCGTTCCGTCATCTGTCTCCCACGGGCGATGAGGTAGACGAACACACCGAGGAACGGCACGACGACGACGAAGAGCACCCACAGGGCCTTGCCCCAGCCGCCCATGTCGTGGCTCCGGAAGATGTCGACGATCACCCGGAACAGGATGAACAGCCAGGCGACCCACAGGAACACCCACAGCATCGTCCAGAACAGGCCGAGGAGCGGATAGTCGTAAGCGAGCACGGTCAATTCCTCTCTGTGACGGTGAGCCGGTCAGCGGCCACGGCGGTCCTGGCGTCGGTCGACGCGGTTCCTCGTCCTGGTCGCCGTACCGACCACGACGGCCGTCGTGACGGCAGCGCGCGCCACTGGTCGACGTCGCAACATGTCGCTCTCCTTGGTGTTCCGGTTGGATGGGTGGGGATGGGTGAACTTGTGGTCAGCCGGCGGAGGCGAGCTCGGCTTCGGCGGCTTCGATCAGGTCGTGGGGGACGCGCGCACCCTCGAGCAGCACGCCACCCGAGTTGCGCATGGCCTCGACGAACGGCGTCGCCCAGACGTCCTCCCAGATGAGCAGGGCGGCCGAGGAGTTGGGCTCGAGGTCGGCGGCGGCGTATTCGACGTCCTCCTCGGAGATGAGCCCACCGACCTCACCCTCGAGGGCGTTGAAGAGGGCCACGTCGTCGTGGTCCTCGAACTCGACGGCCTGCACGTTGCCGTCGGCGTCCTTGATGATGAAGATCAGGTCGAGGATCCTGATCGTGCCGCTTTCGACGAGCTTCCCGAGCTCCGGGGCGATCTCACCGTTGAACTTGTTGCCGGGGAACCCGACGATGATGTACTCGACCGGTCCGAGGGCCATGGCGATGTCTCCACTTCTCACTGTCGTCTGCCGGCCCCGACGCGGCGGGCCGCTTCGTGGCGAACCTACGCACAGGTCGGGTGAGGCCGCCTCACCACCCGCCGGGTGATCCTTCCTCGACCTGGTGGACGTCGAGCAGCTCCAGTCCGAGCGCGGCGATGCGGTTCAGCAGGCCGTGCAGCGCCGATGGATCGGCGCTGACGAGGCGCAGCCGGGTCACGCTGTGGTCCACGGTGATGCCGACGTCAGCGAACTCGTCGCGCAACGACTGGTCCATCTCGCCGGTCACGGTGATCACGAACACCTGCCGGCTCATGCGAAGGCCTCATCGACCACTCGGATCGACAGTGCCCGGGAGCGCGAGCGGGCGCATCACCCCGAGGAGGATGAACCGTCGACGATCACCCCGACGCGGGTGACGACGTCAACCCATGGCCCGCTCAAGATGATCGCATGCCGTGGCTGGTGTCGGTCTGCAGAGCGTGGCACTCAGCTGATGGCTGACCTGACCTACGAGGTGTCCTTCAAGGGCGTGGCCAGTCCGACGTTGCGCGCCGCGTTCGTCGACTGCGAGGTGGAAGCCGGAGCCGGCGTCACCTCGGTCCGCTGCACGCAGGATGCCGTGCACGCCGTCATCGCCCGCATCGAGGAGTTCGGTCTGCAACTCCTCGACGTCCGGCTGATCGCCGAGCATCCCGCCGGCCAGGAGCGCCGGCGATCACCGTTCGGCGGGTGAGGGCAACCGAGGGTGAACGCCGGGCGTGGCGCGGCTACAGGGCTCCCTTGTGCCAAGGACCCGTGATCGCCACGGTGCCTCCCGAGCCCGGTACGTCGTCACCGAAGATGTTGCAGAAGAGGAACTCGCCGTCCGGACTCCAGCAGGCGCCCGCCAGCTCGGCCTCGTTGACGATGTTCTCGGCGAACGGGAACGCCTCGCCTTCGATCGTCAGACCGATGAGGCGGTTGCGGCTTCCGCCGTGGAAGGGGCTGACATCGAAGTTCGGATCCTCGCCGGGCTGGACGTGGTTGCCGTCGGAGGCATCGTCCTCGCAGAGCACGATCCCGCCGCGCGGACTGACGGCCATGTTGTCCGGGGAGTCGAGCACGCTGCCGCCCTCCGATTCGTAGAGCAGTTCCAGGAGCCCATCGTCGAGGTGGTACTCCCAGATCTGGCCGTAGCCCTCGGGGTACGCGCGGCCGCTCTCGTCTGCGGCGTTGACATCGCCGTTCTTCACGTTGCCGCCGCTCGTGGAGACGAAGAAGATGCTCCGGTCGGCGTAGAAGATGCCTTCCAACCGGTTGAACAGCGCGGCGCCCTTGGCGTAGCCCTCCTCGAAGACGGTGTTGAGGTTGCTGCCCGGTGGGTTCGGTTCGGTGATGTTGATCCACACCGCCTCGAACGACGTGCCCGCTGGGAACCCGTCGCGCAGGTCACGCGCCGCGTTGGGGGGATCCACGACGCCGAGGATCTGCAAGGTCCCGCCGGCATACGGGTTGCGCGGGTTGTTCGGCAGGAACCGGTAGAAACCACTGCCCTGACCGGACCCGGCATCCTCGGTCTCGAAGATGATCCCGGACGCCGGATCGACTGCCACCGCTTCATGCGCGAAGCGACCCATCGCCACGACGGGCTGCGGCGTCGCCGGGCCTTGTCCGAGCGCCAGGCCGGCCGGGACCGGGTACACGTAGCCGTGCGGTTGGGTCTGCGCCTCCGGTGACCCGGTGGGGTTGCCCGGCTCCTGGACGATCTCCTCGCACGTGAACCAGGCGTTCAGGCCCGGATGGACACCTCCGGCGCAGTTGACGACCGTGCCGACGTTGGCAACGAAGTCGGCGACGTTGCCGCCCGTCCGATGGAATGCTCGACGGTCGAAGCTGATCGCCGTGTTCCCGCCGCGAGCGGCCGGATCGTACGTGCCCGGGTAGCTACGCAGCCCGCCGCCCACTTCCCGCCCGACCACGAACTGCCCTTGTGTGGCTTCGGCGCCGGAGCCGATGAACCGGATCTCGTGGTTGCGCACCAATCGCACGCCGTGACGTCCATCAGCGAACGCGCCCATGCCGTCGCACGCACGCGGGGTCACGGTGCCATCGGACATCGGGTCACCGATGCGGCTCAACACGGAGTATTGGAAGTGCGGCGGGAGGGCGAGCCAGGATTCGCCGCCGTTGATGGGTGCGGTCACCTGCAGGTCTCCGTACCCCCGTTTCGCCGAGCTTCGACGATCGCCGGCGGCCGCGGCGGGTGACGCCGCCGCCAAGCGCCGTGTGAGCACGTCCACGCCGGTCCCGACGGCCAGCGTGCCGGCGGTCATGGCGCCCGCTCCCCTGAGGAACGATCGACGGCCGATCTCTGTCATCGCGCTCTCCTCCCAGTCGACACCCACGTCTCGTCATCCACCATGACCTCTACGAGCCTCGTCCAAACCGCTTCGGAGCACGACGACGACAGCCCGGCCCCCGGCGCGGTCAAGTACCGGACGAGTCGGCGCTCGCCGCTGTGGCCCGGCTGAACGTCCCGGCCGGGACGAGGGACACGTCCAGCTCCAGGTCGACGTCGTCGGCCAGGGCAACGCCACCGCCGAGCACCGGGGCGTTCCACGTGATGTTCCAACGGCTGCGTTGCAGCCTGGTCGTCGCCTTGAAGCCGAGCCGTGGGTTGCCCTGCACATCCGGTGCCCGACCGAACAGGTCGACGGTGAGTCGCACGGGTTGGGTGAGGCCGCGGATGGTCAGGTCGCCGTGCACGACGTAGCGACCGGCGCCGAGCAGGGTGACGCCGCGGGACCGGAACGTGATCGTCGGATGGCGCTCGACATCGAAGAAGTCATCGCCGCGGAGGTGATCGTCGCGGACGGTCATCGAGGTGTCGACGGACGACGGGTCGATGTCGACGCTGATCTCCGTGGCCTCCGGGTGCAACGGATCGAGCACGGTGGTGCCGGAGAACGACGTGAAGCGACCTCGAACGAGGGTGAACATGGCATACCGGCAGACGAACTCGAGGGCCGAGTGCGTCGGGTCGACCTCCCACTCCCCGGCGAGTGACGACAGATCGTCACCAGCATGGGCGTCGATGATCGTCGAATCGTCAGACATGTCCGACCTCTGTGTGCGGCATCCGGGGGTCTCCCATCCTCCCACACGTCCGCCGCCGGCAGCGGGGGCGCCGCGGTTGGCTGCGTTCGGCAGGTCCCACGACATCGCGTGCGCGCCTCGCAAGCGCGACAGTGCTCTCGATATGATCACGCTGCCATCACACTGGCAGCGCAACGTTTGGGGAAGCTGGCCGTTGTTCAGGAGGGGTCGTGGCCGACGTGTGGGAGCAATTCGAGGCCGAGGTCGTCCGGGAGTCGTCATGCACCACGCTGGTGGTGGCCGGCGAGCTCGACCTGGCGACGTGTGAGCAGCTGGAGGGGCACCTCGAAGACGCCAGGCGCGACCACGACGGCGACGTCGTCGTCGATCTGGCCGGGGTCCGATTCCTGGACTCCTGCGCGCTGCGCGTGCTCCTCACGGCGCAGGTCAATCTCGCCGACCGTGACCGCCGCCTCGTGCTGCACCGGCCGTCGGAGGTCGTCATCAAGGTGCTGACCGTCGCCGGGCTGTTGACCACGTTCGGCGTGGACGGCTCGGCGGACTGATCCCGTTCAGGCGCCCCGAGTCAGCACAGCGTCTCGATCCACACCCGCTTCCCCGACTCGGTGGGGGCCCATCCCCACGCATCGGACAGCGCGGCCACCAGGCGTATCCCGAAGCCGCCATGGGGCCCCGCCGCGGGGGTGACGATCGGCGGCGAGCGATCGTCGTCGTGGACCTCGAGGCGCAGCCTGCCGTCGTCGAACATCCCCACCACGACCGGATCCGACTGGGCGTGGACCACGGCGTTGGTGACCAACTCGGACACCACGAGCAGCATGTCCTCACGGACCCGCTCCGGACAGGCGACCGTGGACAGCCAGTCGCGCACAGCATGGCGCGCCTCCCGCGGGGCACCCGCCGATCGCTTCAATGCGAGGCGCACCTCGTCCACACCACACGCTCCTCGACCACATTCTGCCCTCAGCGAACGACCGAAGTGCTACCCGCCGGACCCGTCCGGCACACGGCGCCGATCACCTTTCGGTGATCTCGATCGATGCATCAACGGGTAGGTCGTCACGGAGCATCGCCACAGCCCGCGACACCGAGTCGGCGTCGCCTTCCACCGCCATCTCCAAGACGACGGTGCCCGAGTCGACGAGCGACGGCGGCTCCGAGGAGACCAGCTCGACACCATCGGCATCGGCGACGGCGGTGGCGACACGGACGGTCATCGCCGCCGGCCCTTGGTAGCGCAGTCGATGGACGGTCATGGCCCACAGGGTCGCGCATCGACGCCGACGGTTCGACCGTCGATCGCCGACCACGGTGCCGAGGTCGTCGAGGGATGGGACAATGGCCGATGCGCGTCCTGCTGGTCAGCGATCTGCACTACGACCTGCGCAAGCTGGATTGGGTGCTCGCCGAGTCTGCCGGCGTCGACCTCTTGGTACTCGCCGGTGACCTCCTCGACGTCGCCTCGGCCCTCCCGCTCGATGCCCAGATCGCGGTGGTGCTCGAGTACCTCCGCCGCTTCGCCGATCGCACGACCACCGTGGTGTGCTCGGGCAACCACGATCTCGACCACCGCAACGCGGCCGGCGAGAAGGCCACGGCGTGGATCACCGAGGCCCGGGCCGACGGCGTCACCGTCGACGGCGACAGCGTCACCGTGGACGGCTGGACGGTGACGGCGTGCGCGTGGTGGGAGGGACCGGCGACACTGGCAGCCCTGGAAGCGAGCCTCGGCGCCGCCGGCCGGGCGCGCCGCGGACGGTGGATGTGGGTCTGGCACGGGCCCCCGGAGGGTCCGTTGTCCTGGACGGGCTCACGCCACTACGGCGACCCGGAGCTGCCGCGGCTGCTCGACCTCCATCGGCCGGACGTCGTGCTGTGCGGCCACATCCACCAGGCGCCGTTCGTGCCGCACGGCGGGTGGGTCGAGCGGCGCGGTGCGACGTGGTTGTTCAACGGCGGCCACCAGCTGGGCCCCGTCCCGACGAACGTCTCCCTCGACCTCACGGCCAGCCGCGCCTCGTGGTGGTCCTTCGACGGCACCGACGACGTCTCCCTGGCCGAGACCGGCGCCGCCGTTCCCGACGATCAGTAGTCGGGCGAGCGGTCCGACCCGCCCTCGATCTCGACGACCGGGCGGGAGGCCAGTCGGCTGAGGACCGCATCGACCATCGTCAGGTGGCCCTCGGAGTCGGCGAACTGCGAACGCACGTCGTCGAGGTAAGCGGTCAGCCGGTGGAGTCGTCCCGCCAGCTGCCGCGCCAGCTCCAGCGCCAGTGATGGATGCGACTCGAAGAAGGCGCGGGGGTCGCCGATCAGCCGGACGGTCGTCGGCGCGGCGGCGACGACATCCGCCGTCCGGGGGACGTCGAGCAGGCTGCCGACCTCGCCGACGAACGAGCCCGGGACGGCAACGTCGGGGAGCCGACCGCCGTCGACCTCCACCCGCAGGGAACCCGACACGAGCACTGCCACGGAGGCGTGGTCCGGCTCGCCTTGGCGGAACAACGCCTCCCCAGGCTCGAGGTGGCGTTCCGGCAGGCCGTCGGTGAGCGTCAGCACGGCCGGTCGTCCGTTCATTGCAGGCACTCCATGTCGACCTCCGTGCGCAGCGTAAACGCTGGCGGTGTCCCGTGCCCCGGCCGCGGCGGCATGGCGAGGCCGGCGTTCGCCCGCGCCAGCCGCGCCGGTGAGGCCGGCGACTAGGATTCCGGTCCGCGCTGACCGACCCAAGGTCACGATGAGAGGGAGCGGGCATGGGTGCCATCAGTGCGGCAACCGCCGAGTCAGGCCGCGCGTTCGGGGCCGTGTTCCGCAACCCCGGGCTGCGGCGGATCAACCTGGCCTTCGCCGCCTCGGTGGTCGGCGATTGGGCCTATGCCATCGCCGTCTCGGTGTGGGCCTTCCAGGAGGGCGGCGCGACCGCGCTCGGGCTGTTCGGCGTGTCCCGCTACGTCGTGATGGCCGTGTCCGGACCGGTGCTGTCGACGCTCGCCGACCGCTATCCGAAGAAGCTCGTGATGATCGGCGCCGATCTGGCGCGCGCCGTGGTGGTGGTCGCGGCCGCCGCGGTCATCGCCACCGACGGGCCGAACATCCTCGTGTACGGCCTGGCCCTCGTCACGTCGGCGATCTCGCTCGCCTTCCGTCCCGCACAGGCTTCCCTGCTCCCTCGTCTGGCGACCGATCCGCTCGAGCTCACCGCGGCCAACGTCGTCGCCTCGACCATCGAGAGTGTCGGCTTCTTCGCCGGCCCGGCGCTCGCCGGCTTGCTCCTGGCGATCGCCGACGTGGAGGTCGTCTACCTGGTCAACGCGGCGACCTTCCTCGTCTCGGCGGCGCTCATCGCCGGCCTCACGGTGCCGGCAACGCTCGCGTCGGCGGCCGCGGACGAGCCCGAGGAAGAGGAGGCGCCGGCGAGCCTCCTGCGCTCGTCGCTGGCGGGCTTCGACGCCATCGCCATCAGCCCCGAGCTCCGCCTCATCGCCGGGTTGATGGCCGCTCAGACCGTCGTGGCCGGGGCATCGCTGGTCTTCGGGGTGAGCATCGCCCTCGACCTTCTCGATCTCGGTGAGTCCGGTGTGGGCGTGCTCAACTCGGTGCTCGGCGTCGGCGGCATCATCGGTGGGTTCGTCGCCCTCCTGCTGGCCCGCCGGGGGCGCATCGCCGGAGACTTCGGGTACGGCGTCCTGTTGTGGGCGGCGCCCCTGCTCCTGATCGTGGTTGCGCCGACGCTGGCTGCCACGGCGGCCGCCTTCTTCACCATCGGCCTGGCCAACTCCCTGGTCGACGTCAACGCCTACACGATCATCCAGCGGGTGACGCCGACGGAGGTCATGGGCCGGGTCTTCGGCGCCTTGGAGAGCCTGCTGACGGGCGGCATGGCCATCGGCGCCCTGTTGATGCCGGTGCTGATCAACACTGTCGGTCTGCGAGCCGGGCTCGCTGTGATCGGCGGCGCCATCACCGTGCTGGCGATCGCCGGGCTGCCGGTCCTCCGACGACTCGATACCACGGTGCTCGCTCCTCCCGGCCTGGCCCTGCTGCGCGGCGTCCCGATGCTGGCGATCCTTCCTCCGCCGGTCATCGAACGACTCGCTCATGTGCTCGTGCCGTTGGAGGTACCGCCGAACGGCGTTGTGTTCGGCGAGGGCGACCCCGGCGATCGGTTCTGGGTGATCGAGGGTGGAGAGGCCCGGGTCAGCATCGGCGAGCGCTCCGTCCGCACGTTGGGACCCGGCGACTCGTTCGGCGAGATCGCCCTGCTGCGTGACGTGCCGCGCACGGCGACGGTGACCGCCGGAGAGTCGGGTCTCGCGCTCCGAGGGCTGGAGCGGGACGACTTCCTGGCGGCCGTCACCGGTCACGGCGAAACCCGCGAGGTCGCCGACGCCGTCGTCGATCGATGGCTGGCGCTCGGCTGAGCACGTTGGCCACGCCGCCTCCGCGCTCGTCGTACATTGCTGGTGATGCCGGATGACGCCGCGGGACCCGCGTTCTTCTTCGATCGGACAGTGCCCGACGGTGTGGCCGAGCTCGTTCACGGACGAGCTGTGGTCATCGGGCCCGACGACGTCGACCTGCCCGGCGCCGATGCGGTGATCGCCGGCAGCCGTCGCTGGGACGGCGCGGCGATGGACCACGCGCCGCGGCTGCGCGTCATCTCCCGCACCGGGGTCGGCTACGACACCGTCGACGTGGCGGCCGCGACGGCTCGCGGCGTCGCCGTGTGCTTCGCGCCGGACGCGCCGACGGTGTCGACGGCCGAGCACACGGTCGCGCTCATGCTGGCGGTGACCAAGGACATCAGCGGGTGGGCGAACCGCTCGTCGACCGAGCCGAGCGCGCTGCCAGGCATCGAGCTCGACGGTCGGACGCTCGGTCTGTTCGGCCTCGGTCGCATCGCCCGGCGTGTTGCCGTGGTTGCGCGGGCGCTGGGCATGGTCACGATCGCCCACGACCCCTTCATCGACGTCGCGGAGCCGGACGTCACGCTCGTCGAGGCCGACGAGCTGTGGCGCCGCTCCGACGTGATCTCCCTCCACGCGCCGGCCACGCCGTCGACTCATCACGTGGTCGATGCGACCGCGCTGGCGGCCATGCCGGCTGGATCCTTCCTCATCAACTGCGCCCGCGGCACGCTGGTCGACCACGACGCACTTCGAGACGCGCTCGACCGAGGTCACCTCGCCGGCGCCGGGCTCGACGTCACCGAGCCCGAGCCGCTCCCTGCCGACCACCCGCTTCGACGCCACCCGAGGGTCGTCATCACCCCGCACATCGCGTCGCACACCGCCGTCGGACGTCTGCGCCTCTACCGCCACGCCATCGACAACGCCCTTGCCGTGATCGCTGGCGAGCGCGGATCGCTCGTGCCCGAGCAGTGCGCTCCGGCCAGGAGCACGTCGTGACGACGCTGCGGGAGCGCTGGGCCGGCGGGGCGAGGACCCTTGGGGCGTGGCTGGCGATCCCCTCCATCGTCGCTGCAGAGACGACCGCACGCACCGGCTTCGACTACGTGTGCGCCGACCTGCAGCACGGTGCGCTGGACTACGCCGACTCCGTCGGTCTGTTCCAAGCGGTCCTGATCGCCGGCTCGACACCGATCGCTCGGGTGCCGTGGAACGAACCCGGTGTCGTCGGCAAGGTCCTCGACGCCGGTGCCGAAGCCGTCATCGTGCCGATGGTGAACACCGCCGAACAGGCGATGGCTGCCGTCCGTGCCGCGCGGTACCCGCCGCTCGGCGCCCGAAGCTTCGGACCGACGGTGTCCGGTGCACGGTCGAGCAACTACGCCGCCACGGCGAACGACGTCGTCGCTGTGATCCCGATGATCGAGACGAGCGAAGCGCTCGGCCACCTCGACGACATCCTCTCCGTGCCCGGGGTCGATGCCATCTACGTCGGTCCGGCAGACCTGTCGCTCAGCCTCGGGCTGCCGCCCGGGAACAACGACGACGAGGAGTCGTTCCGCGAGGCGCTCGCCACGATCGTTGCCGGGTGCCGCCGCCACGGCATCGTGGCCGGGATCCACGCCACCGGCTCGCTCACCGCCCGCCGTCTCGAGCAGGGCTTCGCCATGGTGACCGTCACCTCCGACACGGTGGCCCTACGGCTCGGCCTCACCGCCGAGATGGCCCTGGCCCATCGGGACGACGACGAACAGCCCGGGAAGGCGAACCTCTACTGAGGCCGTTGCCGAGGCGGTCGCGTCATCGCCCGTCGAGCGGCGAGTCGGCCGTCAGGCGGCCAGTTCGCGTCCGTGGACCACGAGGGCGTAGATGATCAGCACGTCGAGGGCGATGACGATGAGCGCCCAGAACGGGTAGAGCGTGGTCCAGCTGAACTGGGCGATCAGGTTGAGCGCCACCAGGGCGATCCCGACGACCCGGGCGAAGGTCGAGCCTTGCATCAGCATGACGCCGACGATGATCAGCAGGATCCCGAGGAGCAGGTGGATCCACCCCCACGTCGTGATGTCGAACGTCAGGACGGCGCCGTTGAGCGTGACCCAGTAGGCCTCGTCGCGGAACAGTGCGGCGAGGCCCTGGATGGCGTTCAAGGCACCGATCATGACCATCATGATCGCGGCGAAGATGATCCATCCCACCCAGCCCGATTGCGTTCGCGGGTAGCTGGAGCCGTACTCGTCAGCTGCCGACATGTGGACCTCCCGATGCTCGCAGCAGGGCCCATGGCACCGGACCCGCGCCTGAAGGTAGTCACGCCGCCGTTGACGGGCGCGGATGGTGCGCCGCGGATCGCCGAGCTACTCGACGAGGAACGAGATGACCTGCCACTCGTCGGGGCAGGCCTCCCCGCCGGCGAGCTCGTAGCACGGCCACACGAGCCAGGTCCCGGCGCTGTCGAGGAACACCCGACCTTCGGCCTCGAGCGTCTCGCCCGGCTCGAGCACGGCTTCTTCGTTCATGTCCTCCGGATCGCGGTTTTCATCGTCGGGGTTGCGTGCGCCGACGAAGGTGTAGGCGAACTCCACCGGCTCATCCGTCGTGTTCGTCAGGGCGTAGCTCAATGTCAGCGTGTCTCCCACCAGCGGCGGGTCATTGCGGACGTCGGGGAAGAGCCCGCTGAGCTCGAGGCCGTCCTCACTGGTCACGGGCGTGTCGTCGTACTCGATGCCGCCTGACTGCTCCGCGGCATCGTCGGCCTCGTCGGCCTCGTCGGCCTCGTCGTCGTCGCCGGCGATCACGAGGATGGCGGCGATCACCGCGAGCACGGCGACGACGACGGCGACAGCGGCGATGACAGGCGCCAGCCCCCGATGCCGACGCGGTCGATCCGCCGCACCGGCGTCGTCGGGGCTCCGGGACGCCGGTGGACCGGCGACGCTGTGTGCCTCGGCGGGAATCGGCGACTCGGCGGGTCCCGACGGCGCGCTGACCTCGGCCGTGGTCGACTCCGCGGCGCCGTCGGGAGCGGCCTCACGGTGCTCGGGCACCTGCGCTGCCGCCCTGACCTCGGCCAGCGTCGTCGCCAGCACCTTCGCCAGCCGGTTGGTGTCGCTGTCGAAGCGGCTGGGGCTGAGCTCGAGCGCCTGGCGGCGCACGAGCCCGGCCATGCTGTCGGGCAACTCGTCCGCCCGTGGCATCCGCGCCCCATCCACGAGGACCGGGATGACGCGCACATTGCGCGCCAACGCCGCCTCGACCTCCAGGCGAACGAAGTCGTGGGGGTCGTCGAGCCGCCGCCGGCCGCGTTCGTCGGTGATCGTCAACCACTTGTCGCCGATCAAGGCCAGCAGCACGTCACACGATCCGACCGCCGTGGTGATCGCCGCCACGAAGTCGTCGCCCAACGGGATCGAGTCGACGTCCTTGAAGACCTGCGCATCCCCGAACCGCTCGTCGAGCCGGTCGTACAGCCAGCCCGCCGGATACGCGGTCTCTTCTCGTCGGTAACTGATGAACACCCGGCTCGACGCGCCCGGCACGCCCTCCCCGGTCATCGCCGAGTACGAGGTTCGATTGCTCCCATCACGCCCTCCTTCCCGCGAACGCATTGTTCGCGCCACGACGCCGCGGTCGTCAACGACGGCTCGCCGCGACCTCGACGGTGGTGACATCGTGCCCGATCGCCGGCTCCGAATCGTCCGAATTAGCCTGCGGCTCCGCGGTAGGGGTCACGGCGGCATGAACGTCGCCGTGGCGAACCCGATGGGCCGGTCACCGTTGGTGAACAGGGCGGTCCCGACGGCCTGCCGTCCACCGATCCGGACGGCGGTCACCGAGACGTCGATCCACTCGCCCCGCCGGCCGGTACCGAGGAAGTGGATCTCCAACGCCGTGGTCACGAACCGGACGTCGCCGATCGCCATCGACGCCAGCGAGTGGCCGATGACGACGTCAGCGATCGTCGACAGGGCGCCGGCGTGCAGGTACCCGCGGCCGTTCAGCTTGGGTTCGTCGACAACGAACCCGAAGCGGGCCGGGTCCTCGCGATGGCACCGCAGATCGCCGATCCGATCGACCATCGGGCTCGGCCACCGCCACGGCCCGAAGGACTCGGCGGTTGCGTCATGCTCCTCGCCCGCACGTTCC
Organism: uncultured Acidimicrobiia bacterium; assembly: GCA_963776995.1. Taxonomy (GTDB): domain Bacteria; phylum Actinomycetota; class Acidimicrobiia; order Acidimicrobiales; family Ilumatobacteraceae; genus JALZMG01. Next base: position 131,344 of record CAVZPA010000018.1, on the reverse strand, counting down.
ATGCTGATCACCTCTTTCCCCGAGGGCACAGGAGCCCAGCGAGCACGGCCTCGACACCCCGTCCGTAGCGGGCCTCGACCGTGCGCGGCGAGCTCCCGGCCAGGCCGTGCAACTCGGACATCACGAACCCGCGATGGGCGGCGACGATGATGTGCGCCGCCTCGCGGGCGTCGGCGGAGCTCCCGGCCTGGCGCAGCCAGTCCCGCACGGCCCGCACGACCAGGCGGTAGACCGCCGCCCCGGCCTCGGCATCCTGCTCGCCCGGGCCGAACTCGGCCAACGGTCGCGAATACATCACCTCGAACAGCATCGGCCGGCCGACGGCGAACCGGCGCGCCGCCGCCAGCAGGTCGACGAGGTAGCGGTGGGCGTCAGAGCCGGCTTCGACCGCCTCGAGCGTGCCGCGGAGGGCGGCGAAGCCTTCGAGGGCGACGGCCCGGAGCAGGCCGGCCTTGTCCCCGAAGAACTCGTACAGGGCAGCCGTCGACGTACCGGCCAGCTCGGCCACCCGGCGGGCGGTGACCGCCGGCGGACCGTCGCGCTCGAGGAGCTCGATGGCGCGGTCGAGCACCTGCTCTCGCACCTCCACCGTCCGCACTCTCGGCCTCGCCACGGAGCCATACTGGCAGTTTCAACACGATGTGTCAAAACAACGTGTCGAAACCCGAGCGAATGAGGTCGACAGCGCTCAGACGACTTCGCGCAGGGCGCCCGTGGTGACGTCGTAGACGAAGCCGCGGAGGCTGTCCTTGCGAGGGATGAACGGGCTGGCCGAGATGCGGGCCATCGACGTGCGGACGTCCTCGTCGACGTCGGCGAACGCCTCCGTCGCCCACTCCGGCGTGACGCCGAGCTCGTCGTGCACGGCGCGCTTGAACTGGTCGTCGGTGAAGGTGAGCATCCCGCAGTCGGTGTGGTGGATGAGGATGATCTCCTCCGTGCCGAGCAGGCGCTGCGAGATCGCCAAGGAGCGGATCTCGTCGTCTGTGACGACACCTCCTGCGTTGCGGATGACGTGGGCGTCGCCCTCCTGCAGGCCGAGCGCGCCGTAGACGTTCAGCCGGGCGTCCATGCAGGCGACGACGGCCACCTTCTTCCCAGGCGGCAGTGGCAGGTCACCCTTGTCGAACGCCGCCACGTAGGCGGCGTTGTTGCCGAGGAGCTCATCGGTCACGGACATCGGTCCTCCTCAGGGTGATCGTCGGCCGCCGCAGCGGGCTCGTGGCGAATCCCGACAAAGCTAGTCGAGAATCACCCGGTGACGGTCATTCGGCGGCGACCTCGGCACTCAGCTCGAGGAGCTGGGCCAACGTGTCCAGGCGATCGCGCCCTTCGAGCTTGGCCTGGATCGTGGTGATCCCGGCGTCGCGGTACAGACGCAGCCGGTCCTTGACCATCGCCGGCGTCCCGAGGAGGTTCGTCTTCCAACCCAGCTCGAGAGGCACCCGATCGGCGGCCTGCTCGCGCTTGCCTTCGAACCACAGCGCCTGCACCGCGGCGATGTCGTCGGCGAACCCCTGGCGGGCGAACGCGTCGTTGTAGAAGTTCTTGTCGCGCGAGCCCATCGCCCCGATCGTGAAGGCGTAGCCGCGGGCGTGCCGCCTGGCCGCCTCCTCGACGTCGTCGGTGAACTCGACGGCGACGGGCATCAACAAGTCGAGCTCGGCCAACGACCGACCCGCCCGGGCCGCTCCGACGCGCAGCGGGTCGAGGAAGACATCGGCGTGGTCGGGGAGGAAGGCGTTGCCGATCCACCCGTCGGCGAGCTCACCGGTCAACTCGAGGTTGCGCGGACCGAGCGCGGCGACGTAGATCGGGACCTCGACCGGCTCGAGCATCGACCGGATCGCCCGGCCGGGTCCGTCAGGGAGCGGCAGCCGGTACACCGCTCCGTCGTGGCTCAGCCGGTCGCCGCGGGCGACGGTGCGGACGATCTCGATCGTCTCTCGCGTCGCCCCGATCGGGGAGGTGAAGCGGACGCCGTGCCAACCCTCCATCACTTGCGGGCCGCTCGTGCCGAGACCGAGCAGGAAGCGCCCGCCGGAGAGGCCCTGCAACGTCATCGCAGTCATCGCCAGCAGCGCCGGGCTGCGGGAGCCGATCTGGACGATGCCCGAGGCCAGCCCGATCGACGACGTGGTCGCGGCGAGGTAGGCGAGCGGCGTCAGTGCATCGGCGCCCCACAGCTCGGGCACCCACACCGACGAGGCTCCGAGGCGCTCGGCCTCCTGGATGTAGGTGACGTCCCGCGGCACCGTGATGCCACCTCCGATGGCGATGCGCATGGGTGCCATGCTGGCAAAGATGGACGGCGTGTCCGAACTGCGCTACGGCGACTGCCCAACCGTCGAAGCAGAGGTGGTCGTCGCCGCCGCGCCCGAGGCGCTCTGGCTGCTGGTCTCCGACATCCACCTGCCGGCGAGGTTCAGCAGCGAGTTCGCCGGGGCCGAGTGGCTGGAGGGAGCGACCGGGCCGTCGCTCGGGGCGCGGTTCGTGGGCCACAACGCCCACCCGGCGGCCGGTCAGTGGGACACGGTGTCGACGATCTCGGCGTTCGAGCCGGGGCGACTCTTCGAGTGGTCGGTCGGCGATCCGGACGAGCCATCGTCGACGTGGCGGTTCACGCTGCGTCCGGAGGGTGCCGCCACGAGGGTCATCCAGTGGATGCGCATGGGGCCGGCGCGCAGTGGGATCAACGCGGCCATCGACGCCATGCCCGACAAGGAGGACCGCATCCTGCGGCGCCGGTTGGACGAGCACAAGGCGAACATGGAGGCGACGCTGCAGGGCATCAAGCAGCTCGCCGAGTCGTGATCCGCGCGGGCCCGGCGGAAACGCCGCGCCCCACCGCCTCATCGGTGGATGATGGGCACGGCGCATCAGCCCAGACGCACAAGGGGGAGCCGATGGCGGGGAGCAGCAACGGGTCACACGGTGTGATCGACAGCGCGGCGCGAGATCACCGGATCTCGACGCGGATCGAAGAGATGACCCAGCTCGACTACCCGACCCACGCCGACCTCGCCGGCAGCGACTGCGACCTGGTGATGAAGGGCGGGATCACCAGCGGCATCGTCTACCCGCTGGCCGCGTGCGAGCTCGCCCGGCAGTACCGCTTCCGGTCGATCGGTGGGTCCTCAGCGGGCGCCATCGGCGCCGTCCTCGTCGCCGCCGCCGAGCACGGCCGCGACACCGGCGGCTTCCGCCGCCTCGCCGAGATCCCGACCAAGCTCGGCCCGCACCTCGGCGACCTGTTCACGGCGGGCCCGAGCACGGAGACCGCACTCGCCGTGCTCAAGGGGTGGTTGCAGCCGGAGCGGCCGACGCGCCAGCGGATCGGCCACGTGCTGCGCACCCTCGTCGGCGCTCAGCGCCGTCCGTTCCTGGTCGCGCTCGCCGGCGTCCTGGCGGTCGGCATCGGCGGCGCGCTGGTAGCAGCCGGCCTCCCGCACGACGGCGGCGACTGGGTGCGCCTGGCACTGGTGACGGTCCTCCTGGCGCTGCCGGTGGCGATCGGCGTGGCGTTGGTCGTCGCCACCATCGCCGAGATCCAGTCCAGCCGGGCCAACCTGGCCACTCAAGGCTTCGGGATCTGCGTCGGCTCCGACGGTCCCGACGCCCACGTCAGCAGCACCGCCGAGCCTGGGCCGTTCACCGACTGGATGACAGCAGAGATCGACCGCATCGCCGGCGTGGAAGGCCCGTTGACGATCGGCGACCTCCGCGGTGACGATGCGGAGCACCCCGACGTCGAGCTGCAGGTGATGACGACCAACCTCACGATGGGGCGGCCGCAGACCTTCCCGTTCCGGGATCGGACGTACCTCTTCGATCCGCTCGAGCTGCAGTCGTACTTCCCGCCGAAGGTGATCGCCCGGCTGCTCGCCGGCCAGCGCCCGGCGACGGCGCGGGACGGGACACCTCTCGTCGCCGAGGAGGAGCCCGTTCGGCCAGCCGACACGTCGGCCGCTCGACCACGGAGCGGCCCGTCCCGGATCGGCGGAGCCGTGCTGCGGCTCGTCGGATGGCAGGTCGCCACCCGCCCGCCCGGTCCGGGCGCCGGCGAGCAACCGCACCCGCTGTACTGGCTGCCACCGGCCGATGAGCTCCCGGTCATCCTGGCGGCCCGACTGAGCCTCAGCTTTCCGGCGTTGATCAGCGCGGTGCCCCTGTGGGCGGTCGACTTCTCGGACGACGTCGGCACGCGCGAGCACCCGCGCTACCGGGCGAAGCGGTGCTGGATGACCGACGGCGGCCTGACGGCGAACTTCCCGGTGCACTTCTTCGACGCCCCGCTGCCATCGCGGCCGACGTTCGCCATCGACCTGCAGAGCTACCCCGACCGCTACCCGGACCAGGACGTCTTCTACCCCGGACCCGGGCAGAGCGGCCTGTACCCGCGGTTCCGGACGATCACGTCGGTCCAGGGCTTCGCCGCCGGGCTCCTCGACACGATGCAGTACTGGGCCGACAACGCCCAGTCCACGCTCCCCGGCTACCGCGACCGGATCGTCCAGGTTCGCCTGCGCGCTGACGAGGGTGGGATGAACCTGCAGATGCCGGACGCGGTCGTTCGCCGCGCTGCGGAGAAGGGTCGTCAGGCCGCCGAGCTGCTGCGCCGGCGCTTCGACTTCGACGATCATCGCTGGATCCGCTACCTGACGATGATCGGACGCATGCAGCACGCCGTCGACCTGATGGACTCCCGATGGGCCCATGACCTTCCCGGCGGTGCTGCCGGCTACCGCGACTTCGTCCTCGGCCGCGACGGTCCGCAGCTGTTCCCTCGTGGCGACACGTGGCGGACGGCGGCCGTGGCCCGCACGGGCTCGCTGCTGTCGTTTGCCTCCACATCGGCGAGCACACCGGACTTCCTGTCCAAGGCGCCCAAGCCCGACCCCGACCTGCGCATCACCCCGCGCTTCTGAGCACGCTCACCACCACCCCACCACCACCTGGGCGGGATCCGTATCCAGGACGGGTTTGCTTGCCCGCCGAGTGGTGAACCCCATGCTGATGACGATCGTCGGTTGGCACGCATCGCACGAGCAGATCGCCCCGAGCGAGCTGCTCGTTGCCGCCCGCGCCGCCGAGGACGTCGGTTTCGACGCCGGCATGTCTTCGGATCACTTCGCTCCGTGGAGCTGCCGTCAGGGCCACTCCGGGTTCGCCTGGTCGTGGCTGGGAGCCGCACTGACGGCGACGAACCTGCCGTTCGGCGTCGTCAACGCGCCCGGCCAGCGCTACCACCCGGCGATCATCGCCCAGGCCGTGGCGTCGCTGTTGGAGATGTACCCCGGCCGGCTGTGGGTCGCCCTCGGCACGGGTGAAGCGTCGAACGAGCACATCACCGGTGATCGCTGGCCGGACAAGGCGATGCGCAACGCCCGCCTGTCGGAGTGCGTGGAGGTCATGCGGGCCCTGTTCGCCGGCGAGGAGGTCACCCACCACGGGCTCGTCGAGGTCGACCGGGCGCGCCTGTGGACGCGGCCGCCCACCGCGCCGGTGCTCATCGGCGCCGCCGTCTCCTCGCCAACGGCCCGCTGGGTCGGCGGCTGGGCAGATGGGCTGATCACCGTGAACCAGGACCTTCCCTCGCTGCGGGCGCTGCTCGAGGAGTTCCGAGCCGGCGGCGGCGACGGCAAGCCGGCCTACCTCCAGGCGCACGTGAGCTGGGCACCCACCGAGGAGGAGGCCTTGGCCATCGCCTTCGAGCAATGGCGCAGCAACGTGTTCTCCCCACCAGTGTGCTGGGACCTCGAGCTGCCCGAGCACTTCGACGAGGCGGCCCGCTTCGTCCGTCCCGACGACGTGCGCCGAGCGGTGCTCGTGTCGGCGGACCCGTCGTGGCACCGGGACCGCCTGGCCGAGCTCGTCGGCCTCGGCTTCGATGGCGTCTGGATCCACCACGTCGGCCAGCAGCAGCAGCCCTTCCTCGACGTCTTCGGCGAGCACGTCGTGTCCGACCTCAGGCGGTGCGCATGACGGCGGCGGTGGACCTGGCCGCCACGGCCGACCTGTGGTGGAAGAACGCCGTCTTCTACTGCCTCGACGTGCAGACCTTCGCCGACTCCGACGGCGACGGCATCGGTGACTTCGCCGGCCTGACCTCGAAGGTCGACTACCTCGCCGGGCTCGGCGTCACGTGCATCTGGCTGATGCCCTTCTTCCCGACGGCCGACAAGGACGACGGCTACGACATCACCGAGCACTACGCCATCGACCCTCGGCTGGGGTCGTTCGGGGACTTCACCGAGTTCGTCCGCACCGCCCGCGATCGCGGCATGCGCGTCATCGCCGATCTCGTCGTCAACCACACCTCCGACCAGCACCCATGGTTCCAGGCCTCGCGGCGCTCGCGCGACTCGCGGTTCCGTGAGTTCTACGTCTGGCGCGACGAGGTGCCCACCGACGGCCCGAGCGGCGTCGTCTTTCCCGGCCGCCAGGAGGGCGTGTGGTCCTACGACGCCGACGCCGGCCAGTACTACCTGCATCGCTTCTACCGCCACCAGCCGGACCTCGACGTCGCCTCGGCGGCCGTGCGCGAGGAGATCCGCAAGATGCTCGGGTTCTGGCTGGCCCAGGGCTTGTCCGGCTTCCGCGTCGACGCCGTCCCGTTCCTCCTCGAGACGGAGGGCTCGCTGGACGCCATGGAGCTCGACCCTCACGAGTACCTGCGTGACCTGCGGGCGTTCCTCTCCCGGCGGGTCGGGGAGGCGGTGCTGCTCGGCGAGGTCAACCTCCCGACCGACGAGCAACGCCGCTTCTTCGGCGACGAGGATGGCGACGAGCTGCAGATGCTGTTCGACTTCCACGGCATGCAGGCCACATGGCTCTCCCTCGCCAGAGGGGACGCCCGGCCGCTGATCGGCGCCCTCCGCCGTCGCCCACCGATCCCCCACGAGGGGGCGTGGGCCTCCTTCCTGCGCAACCACGACGAGCTGACGCTGGACAAGCTGACGCCGGCACAGCGCGACGAGGTGTTCGCCGCCTTCGGCCCGGATCCCGACATGCAGCTGTACGGGAGGGGTCTGCGGCGGCGGGTGCCGTCGATGCTCGGCGGTGACCAGCGCTGGATCCGCATGGCCTACAGCTTGATGTTCGCCCTGCCGGGCGCGCCGACGCTGTTCTACGGGGAGGAGATCGGGATGGCCGAGAACCTCGCCGTCGAGGACCGTCTCGCGGTGCGCACACCGATGCAGTGGACCGGCGACGCGGCCGCCGGGTTCTCTTCCGCACCGGCCGACGGGCTCGTCCGACCGCTGCCCGACGACGAGCGGTTCGCCCCATCGGCGGTCAACGTGCGCGATCAGCGCACTGATCCGGACTCCCTCCTCAACTGGTTCGAGCGCCTCATCCGCTTGCGCAAGGAGGCGCCGGAGATCGGTTGGGGCACGTGCTCGGTGCTCCCGACCGCCGCCTCCGTCCTCGCGCTCCGTCACGACTGGGGAGGTCGCACACTCCTCACGCTGCACAACCTCGGCCGCCGGGGGCGACGAGTCGAGTTGGATCTGCACCGCAGCGAAAGCGGCGAACTGCGCGATCTGTTGCGCCGCGACGAACCCGTCCCGGTGCTCGACGGCCGGGCCACGCTCACCGTCGCGGCCCATGACCACCGCTGGCTGCGCCTCGACACAACGCCGTGACACCGGGTTTGTTCCGTCGGCGAGCGGGTATGGCGGGTGCCGAAGGGCCGGGCAGGCCGAGATGGCCCAGGAGGAGCTTGAGACCATGAGTGACGTCTTCACGATGCTGCGCAACGACCACCGCCAGGTCGAGGGCCTCCTCGGCCGGCTCGGTGAGAGTGAGCAGGGTGCGGAGCGCGACGCCATGATCCTCGCCCTGACCAACTCCCTCACGCTGCACATGCAGTTCGAGGAGAAGGAGCTGTATCCGTTCGTCATCGAGGTCGACTCCGAGATGGCCGAGGAAGCCTCCATCGAGCACGGCCTGGCGCGGGAAGCGCTGGCCAAGCTCGCCGATCTCGCCTCGCTGCCCGGGTTCGGCGCAGCGGTCGACATGCTCACCGGAGGCATCGGACACCACGTCGAGGAGGAGGAGAACGAGATGTTCCCGCGGCTGCGGGAGGCGTGCGACAGCGCCACGATCGAGTCCCTCGCCGAGACCCTCACCCGGATGAAGGCCGACGCCGGACTGCCGCCGTTCGATCCGGACACGGCATCCAAGGAGGAGCTGCTCGAGCTTGCCCGCGACGCGGGCATCGAGGGTCGCTCGCACATGACCAAGGACGAGCTCAAGCGAGCCCTGGTCGGGCACTGACGGCTCCGGTCACCACAAAGGAGAAAATCATGAGCGCGACCGTCCTGTGGATCATCGCCGCCATCCTCGTCATCGTCGGCATCTTCCAGCTGATCACCGGAGACATCCTCATCGGGATCGTGCTCATCGTCCTCGGCTGCCTGGTGGGCCCCGGCGGGTACAGCATCTTCCGACGCCGAAGCGTCTGACCCGGCGCGGCACACGTGGGGGAGCTCGATGGGGCGGTCGTCGCCGGACGCGATCTCGGCAAGTCGTTCGACGACGTCGAGGTGGTCCGGGGGCTCGATCTGGCCATCGGTGAGGGAACGATCGTCGGGCTGATCGGTCCGAGCGGAAGTGGCAAGACGACGACCGTCCGCCTGCTCACCGGGATCTACGAGCCGACCACGGGAACGGCCACGATCCGCGGTGTCCCCAGCACGAACCTCTCCGCCTGGCAACGACAACAGCTCGGGTACCTGCCGCAACTCTCGGCCCTCTTCCCCGACCTGTCGGTGTGGGAGAACCTCAACTTCCACGCCTCGATGTACGGCGTCCGCCTGCGCCGGCGACGCTGGCTGCACCAGCTGCTCGAGTGGGTGGAGCTCGACGAGCACCGTGACAAGCGGGTCCACGAGATCTCCGGCGGCATGCAACGCCGCCTGGCGCTCGCCGCGGCCTTCGTCCACGACCCGGTGATCGTCTTCCTCGATGAGCCCACCGCTGGCATCGACCCGATCCTGCGGGCCAAGTTCTGGGACCACTTCCACGAGCTGCGCGACCAGGGGCGGACCATCATCGTCACGACGCAGTACGTCGGCGAAGCCGCCTACTGCGATTTCGTCGGTGTGCTCAGTGACGGCGAGCTGCTCATGCTCGCCCCGCCCGAGGAGTTGCGGCGAGCCGCATTCGGCGGCGAGGTCATCGACGTCGAGGTGGCCCAGCGCATCGAGCCCGATGCGCTGGCCGACGTGGCCGCGCTCGACGGCGTCCTTGCGACGCCGTGGGAGGTGGCGCCACGGATGTGGCGGATCGTCGTCGATGACGCCGACGCGGCGGTCGCCCCGGTCGACGAGGCGCTGCGCCGCAGCGGTGTGCCCGTCGTCGAGGTGGCCCGCCACGAGGTGGATCACGACGAAGCGTTCGTGCAGGTGATCGAACGCCACCGCCGAGCGGCCGGCGACGGCGTGATGGCCGGCTCATGAGGTCGGCACGGCGCCTTCCGGTCAACCGCGCCTGGGCGAGCGTCATCCAGTGCTTGGCGTTCGTGCGCAAGGAGCTCGTGGAGATCAGCCGCCAGCCGCGGCTCGTCGTTCTCCTCGTCCTCGGGCCGTTCCTCGTGCTGCTGCTGTTCGGCATCGGCTACGGCAGCCAGCAGCTCGAGCTGCGCACCTTGTTCGTCGGACCGCCGGCCTCGTTCTACGAGGACGCCGTCCGCGAGTACGAGGAGGTGCTCGAAGGGTTCGTCGACTCCGAGGGGTTCACCACCGACGAGGAGGCGGCTCGACGAGCGCTCGACGACGGCGAGATCGACATCGTGGTGATCTTCCCGCCGGATCCGCTGGACACCGTGCTCGCCGGCGAACGAGCCGAGATCGAGGTCCTCCACGACAAGCTCGACCCGATCCAGGAGATCGGCGTCGTCGTGTCCGCAGAGCTGGCGGTTCAGCGGGTCAACTCCGCCGTGCTCAGCGCCGTCGTTGCCAGCGCCCAGACGGCGCTGGCGCCCGTCGACGACCTCGTCGCCACCCTCCTCGCGTCGGCCGAAGACCTCGTCACCGCGGCGGCCTCCGAACCGTCCACGGTCCCGGCCGTCGCCGAGACGATCGCCGACACGGCCGACCGCCTGTATGTCCTCCTCAGCGGATCGAGCGTGGTCCTCGAGCGCCTCGGGGCCGACCCCGAGGACCAACGCGACCAGGTGCTCACCCAGCTCGACACGGTGCGCCAGGAAGCCCGGGCGCTGAGCACCGCCGACCCCGCCGAGGTGCAGGACCGTGCGCAGACGCTGGCCGCGACGATCAATGAGGTCGCCGCCGCCGTGCCGGCCATCGCCGCCCTCGATCCGGAGGTCCTCGTTCGCCCGTTCGCCGCGGCGACCGAGAACATCGTCGCCCCGGACCTCGAGACGGTCGACTTCTTCACCCCTGCCGCCGTGGCCCTGCTCCTGCAGCACCTGGCGTTGACGTTCGCCGCGCTGTCACTCGTGCGGGACCGCAGCCTCGGCCTGTTCGAGCTCCTCCGGGCCGGACCCCTGTCCTCGTTCGAGATCCTTCTCGGCAAGACCATCGCCTACATGGTCGTCGGGCTCGCGCTCGGCGGGATCTTGATGGCCGCGGCCGTGTTCGGCCTCGGCGTGCCGTACGAAGGAGCGGTGCTGCCGGGCGTGGTGGCCCTGGGTCTCGTGCTGTTGGCGTCACTCGGGCTCGGCCTGTTGATCTCGCTGTTCGCCCGCACGGAGACCCAAGCGGTGCAGTTCGCCATGCTGACGTTGCTGTGCGGACTGTTCTTCAGCGGCTTCATGCTCCCCCTCGAAGACCTCGGCTACCCCGTCCGCGCCTTGGCCTGGCTCCTGCCGGTCACCTACGGGATCCGCGCCTTGCACGACATCATGTTCCGGGGGACCGACCCGGCGGCCATCGATCTCGCCGGCCTGGCCGCGCTCGTCGTCGTCTACGGCGGTCTGGCGACGATCATCCTCCGCCGGCGGTTGCGTCGGGCGTGAGATCAGGAGCGGTGTGATGCGGCGGATCTGGAGGTTCCCGACAGGTCGGGGAGGGCCGGTCTTCGACGAGGCCGGCGCGCCGTGGTCCTGCCAGGTGATGCATGTCGAATCGACGGAGACCTTCTTCCTCCTCGATCTCGTCGCCCTCGACGACTCCCCCGTGCCGGACATCGCACGCGTCGCCGGCACGCCGTTCACGATTGCGATCAGCCAGGACGAGGATCCCTTCGACACGGCCTCGATGGCGCGCGCCCTCGCCGAGTGGGCGGTCGAGGCGGACATCGTCGAGATCCGCGCCGGCCTCCACGACGGGGCGATGTGGATGTGCCTCTCCGGCGACGGCGGAGACCTCTACATCCGCATCCGCTCCTGACTCCACGCGGTCGCCGGGCCGAGTCAGCGTCTCCGGGCTCGGCCTGTGTCACCACGGGCACGCTCATTGTGTGCGGGCGGACACGGTGCGGCGAGCGGGATGGGCTCACGATGTCGAAGTCAGCCTGGACCGGGTGGATGAGGGAGCAGGAGGGGATCCAATGCAGTCAGCAGGCCGTGTCAATTTCCGCCCGCTGGAGGCCGCACGGCCTTCGCAGCCCGGTTCGGACGCTGCTGAGAGGACCGCATGGCGGTCACCTGGAGCGAGCTGAGGCCACCCGCGGAGCCGGTCGAAGACGGCGACCGCTCCGCGGGTTCCGGCTCAGCGTCCCGAGGGTTCGACGAGCACACCTATGGTGCGCTCATGGAGAGCGGCTTGCTCGGCGGTCTCTCGGCCGAGGAGCAACGGGCGGTCGTCGCGTCGATGGTTCGACGCAGCTACCGCAAGGACGAGACACTGTTCCACGAGGGCGATCCCGGCGAGTCGCTGCTCATCGTCGAGCGCGGCCGTGTGGCCATCCGCACGTCGACCCCGCTGGGCGACGTCGCCACCCTCAACATCCTCGGTCGCGGCGACAGCTTCGGTGAGCAAGCGCTCATCGACGCGTCGGCGGTCCGGACGGCGAGCGCCGTGGCCCTGGAGACGGTCGAGGTGCGCAGCCTGCACCGGCGCCAGTTCGATGAGCTGCGGGAGACGTACCCCTCCGTCAACCGGCTGCTGGTCGAACTGCTCGCCGCTCAGGTGCGCCGGCTGTCTGCGCACCTGCTCGATGCTCTCTACCTCCCCGTCGAGCAGCGGGTCGTGCGCCGGTTGCGCGACCTTGCCGATCTGTACGACGTCGGAGCTTCCCCGATCGTGATCCCGCTGCGCCAGGACGACCTGGCGACGATGGCCGGCACGACCCGGCCGACCGCCAACCGCGTGCTGCGCCAGCTCGAGCGGGACGCCATCATCGCCCTCCGTCGCGGTCAGGTCCACGTGTTGAGCACCGACGCCCTCACGGCGCGCGCCCGCTGACCGAGTCACCGTTGCGCTCGACGAGCATTCGCCGGAACTGGCGCACGCCGTAGGCGGTCAACGCCACCTCCGTGCGGGCGCGCACCGTCGCCGAGCGCGGGAAGCCGAGCATCGGTCCCAGCTCGCCGACGTAGTTGCCTGCGCCGACCGTGGCGATGAGCTGCTCGCTGCCGTCGGCGAGGACACGCAGGATCTCGACCTCACCGGCATCGATCATGTACACGAGCTCGCTGCGATCGCCCTGCCGGAACAATGTCTCGCCGGGGGCGTAGCTGAGGGCGATCGGCTCGGCGTCGCTCGGGGCGGCATCCTCGGCCATCCGCACGACGCGGTCGGCGATCGGCACGAGCCGGGCGTCGTGGGTCGACACGACGATGACGCGGTCGTCGTCGCGCAGCTCGCGGAGCAGCGAGATCACCGCCTCGGCGGAGATGTAGTCGAGGTTGGCGGTCGGCTCGTCGGCGAGGAGGAGCCGCGGGTCGCGGATCAGGCCGCGGGCGACCGCCACACGTTGCTGCTGTCCGCCGGACAGTTGCGCCGGCTTGTGGCCGCCCCGGTCCCCCAGACCGACGCGTTCCAACAGCGCGTCGGCCGTCGCCAAGGCCCTCCGGCGGGCCACCCCGTTGAGCAGCAGGGGCACGGCCACGTTCTCCCGCGCCGACAGGGAGGGAACGAGGTTGAACGCCTGGAAGACGAAGCCGACGGTCGTCCGCCGGTACCGCTCGAGCGCGGACCCGCGCAGCGCCGTGACGTCGACGCCGTCGACGACGATGCGGCCGGAGGTGGGCTGCAGGATGCCGCCGAGGCACGACAGCAGCGTCGTCTTGCCGGAGCCGGACGGTCCGAGCAGGACGACCAGCTCGCCGGGCTCGGCCTGCAGCTGGAGCTGATCGATCGGGCGGACGGTGTACCCGGAGCTGACGTACTCCACCACCAGGTTGGACACGTCGAGGGTCGGCACCTCAGGCCCCCGGTCCGGCGAAGGCAGCGGCCGGGTCCGTCGAGGCGATGCGCCGGAGGCCGACCGCTCCGGCGAGGAGCGCGGCGACGACCGCACCGAGCGGGATCTGCCACAGTGCGCTGGCCGGCACGCGCACGTGCAGCGGGAACAACGGCAGGATCAGGCGCTGCAGTCCGATGGCCACGATGGCAGCCAGCAGGGCGATGAGGGCGGCCTGCGCGGCAACGGCGAGGACGAGGGCCCGCTTCGGGGTCCCCATCGCCCGCAGGATGGCGAAGTCGCGCTGGCGCTCGAGGGCGTTGAGGAACACGACAGCGCCAATGATGACGGCGGTGACGAGCCACAGCAGCGCTCGCACGAGGTCGACCGAGGCGATGGCGTCGGTCAGCGGGCCGAGAGCATCCTCGGCGACAGCGTCGGCGGTGCGAACGACCGCCCCGGCCGGCGTTCGCTCGGGCGGGCGGTCGAGGAGCACGCCGGAGATCACGTCGCGGCTCTGGAACGTGAGGTCCTGCGCCGTGCCGATCTCGGTGAAGACGAGGGGCAGCCCGGCGAGCACGGTCGTGCCCGACGTCAGCCCGACGACCTCGACGCGCTGCGGACCGAGCTGCAGTTGGTCGCCGACGTCGAAGCCGGCGGACTCGTCGAGGACGATCTCGTCCGGTCCGTCCACCGGCCGACCGTCGACGATGGCGCCGGCGGCCATCGTCGTGCGCAGGCGCTCCGGCTCGCCGCCGACGACGACCGCTTCCGTGCTCTCCTCGTCGGCTCCGACCTCGGCGATCGTGCCCCGGGCGACGACGACGCCGTGGGCGTCGCCGCCGAGCTCGCCGACGAGCGCGGACGGCAGCGTGCCGGCCGACGTGAACGGCCCACTCGTGCCCTCGGCGAGGACCCAGTGCTCGGCGCCGACCGCTCGTGTGGCGTCGAAGGGCTCGTGGTTGAACTGGTTGACGAGCCCGGTCATGAGGAACAGCAGGGCCATGACGACGCTCGCCAGGGCGATGACGACGAGCACGCGGACGCGGCGGTACTGCAGGTCACGGAGGGTCAGCAGCCACATGTCACGACTCCTGTCCGGCCAGCCACGCCTCGAGCCGCGGGCGAGCCGTCTCGTAGCCCCGATCGGCGACCTCCTTGACGCGCTCGAAGTCGAGCAGCTGGACGCCCCGTAGGTCGAGGTTGAGGTAGCAGTCGACCGTGCTCTCGACGAGCATCCGGTCACGGTCGCGGACCGACCCGGCCACCATCGCCCGCATCAGGATGGCCACCAGACCCGGGTAGCGAACCTGCCCCGACCCGAACTGGGCGCGCAGCGCCTTCCACCCGGAGACGGACAGCCCGAAGTCGTCCTTGGCGCTCGGTCCGACCGGCGGTGACAGGTCGACGGCGATCATCCGCCGGACCATGCCCGAGGCCCGCATCACGTCGCACGGCAGGTTGTTGAGGACCCCGCCGTCGACGAGGAGGTCCCCGTTGAACGGCACCGGCGGCAGCACGCCGGGGATCGCCACGCTGGCCCGGATCGCCGTGGCCGCGTCGAACCGATCGTGGATCTCGACCTCGGACCGGGTCAGATTGGTCGAGACGCAGAAGTACGAGAGCCACAGCTCGCGCAGGTCGACGGCGAACAGCTTGGTGATGCTGGCCGTGATGCGCTCGCCCTTGATCAGCGAGACGACCGGCACCGTGTAGTCGAGCAGGTCGTGGAACAGCTCGGTGGCCATGGGGACGAGGTCGTCGGTGGCGATCTGCAGCGCCATGCCGGCGCCGAGCGGTGCGCCGATCGACGCCCCACCAATGGCGTCGACGTCGACACCGAGCTCCATGAGGGCCCGCCACACACCGAGGTGGGCGAAGCCCCGGGCGCCACCGCCACCGAGGACGAGCCCCGTGGCGTTGCCGGATACCAACCGGGCGAGTCGGCGGAGATCGGCGACCGAACCGCTCCGCAGGTTGGCGACCCGGTCGAAGTCGAAGCGGTCGGCGAGGGCTGCGGCGCCGCTCGGCCGCTTGGCCTCCGTCGGGTGGACCACCGCCAGCCAGCGCTCGACCCGGATGTGCGAGGGTGCCGCGGCGAGGATTGCGCCGACCCGCCGGAGCTCGTCGTCATGCGGGTTCGCCGACATCACCACGACGATCCGGTCGGCGAGGCACAGCGCCCGGCGGGTCCAGCGGGAATCGTCGCCGTCGGTCTCCAGCAGGAGGTAGTCGTGTCCGGTCTCGGCGTCCTGGATGAACTCGGACAGCGCCGGCACCGCGGCGTCTTGACCTGACTCGACGAGTCCCGGGCGCCCCAGCGCGGCGTCGATGCGGGCCGCCCACAGGTGGCGCGTCGTGCCGTGCCGGGCGAGCTCCTGGGCGAGCACGGTGGTCGTCAGCCGAGTGTCGACTGGCGCGGTGATGGCCACGGCGATCGACCGGGCCCGATCCGTGAGGTTGGCCGGTCGTCCGATGCGCGCCAGGATCGTGCGCGACAGCTGCAGCATCAGCGCCGGGTGTTCGGCGGCGAGGCTGCGGAAGGCATCGACGCTGAAGCTGGCGAGGGTGGTCTCGCGCAGGGCGACCACGGTCGCCGATCGGGCGGTCCGCTCGATCAGGCCGATCTCGCCGACGACCTCGCCGCGACCGACCTCCCCGACGTGGTGCCCGTGCCGCGTGACGGTGAGGCGACCACTGACGACGAGGTAGCCGGCGTCGGACTCGTCGCCCTCGGCGAACAGCGACTCGCCCGGCTCGAGGTGCACCCAGTCGGCCAGCTCGACGACGTCGGCGGCGACGCTGCCGTCGACGGCGAGCAGCTCGCTGGTGAGGGCGATGGCGCGTTGGCGGTCGATGCGACTGCGGACGAGCTCGGTGAGCTGCGTCAGCCGGTCGCCGTGGGCGGCGAGCCACTCGCCATAGGTCTGTCGATCGACGCGCCGAACGACGGATGGCGCGACTGCCCGGACGGTGGCCGTGCGCGGGCACTGGGCGAGGGCGGCGATCTCGCCCAGCGTCTCGCCGGGGCCGACGGTGGCGATCCGCTCCAGGTCGTCGCCGCGCAGGATCTCGAACGTCCCGTCGACGACTTCGAAGATGCTGTCGTCCGTCTCTCCCTCGCGGAGGAGGATCTCGCCCGGCTCGACCGTCAGCTCCACGGCCCCCGGGAGCACCGCGCTCGGTCGATCGACGACATCCATCCCGCTCCCTCCCGTCGACACGCGACCGCCCCGGCCGACAACGTCGAGAGAGCGTACTCGTCACCCGGCTCCGGCGTGGCGCGGCGTCGCCCAGATCAGCGGCCTGGATCCCTCACCTTCGCTGGGCCTCGACCATCGAGCGCTCCAACGGCGCGTTGAGAGCGCTGTCGAGCCGGCGCCGCCGGAACGCCGCCGCCTTGACCCGGTTCTGACACGTCGTCGAGCAGAACCGCCGGCTGGCGTTCTTCGACAGGTCGACGAAGGCCCGATCGCACTCGGGGCTCTGGCACGTGCCGAGCCGGTCGTCGTGGCCGGCGCCGATCATCCGCGCCAGGGCCTCGGCGCAGATCGACGTGCACATCGGCACGAGGTCGGCGTCGACCGGATGGTGGTGCAGCCGCCACCGCCCGGCGTCCTTGGCCAGATGCGGGTGGGCCGGGTGATTGGCGAGCATCGCGTTGATCGTCGTCGCCGCGGCATCGACGCGACCGTCGGACAGCTCGTCGAAGACGGCCCGCAGCTGCCGGGCGAGGGCGATGAAGCCGGGCACGTCACGATCGTCGAGACGGGCCCACGACGAGGGGTCGACGGCGAGGATGCGCTCGATCGCCGGGCGCGGCGCGGTCGCCACGCTCGCCCTGCCGTGGGCGTGCTCGACGGCCAGCGCGTTGACGAGCTCGACGGCGACGAGGACGCCCGCATCTGCGTAACTGTCTAACTCCACTTGACGAGTCACCCTTCCGCCCGTACAGTCGTCACTGGCGAAGGACTGTACACCAGTCACCACGTCCAGTCACGAGGAGGGGCATGGAGCCGTCACTGGCAGGCAAGGTCGCGCTGGTCACCGGCGCCACGCGTGGTGCCGGGCGGGGGATCGCCGTGCAGCTCGGCGCGGCCGGCGCAACTGTCTACTGCACGGGGCGGACGACCCGGTCGGAACCGTCGGAGATGAAGCGGCCGGAGACGATCGAGGAGACCGCCGCCCTCGTCGAGACGGCCGGCGGTCGGGCGATCGCCGTGCCGGTCGACCACCTCGTACCCGACGCCGTCCGCCGGCTGGTCGAGCGCATCGACGCCGAGCAGGGCGCCCTCCACGTGCTCGTCAACAACATCTGGGGAGCGACGGCGATGGAGTGGGACAAGACGGTGTGGGAGTCGTCGCTGGAGCTGGGCCTGCACACGTTGCGGCTGGCCGTCGAGACCCACGCCATCACCAGCCACTTCGCCCTCCCGCTGCTGATCCGGCAGCCCGGTGGACTCGTGGTCGAGGTCACCGACGGCACCGCCGAATACAACGCCGAGCACTACCGCGTCTCGTTCTTCTACGACCTGGCCAAGGCGGCCAACCTACGGACGGCCTTCGCCCTGGCGCACGAGGTGGCGCCGTACGGGGCAACGGCGGTGGCCGTCACGCCGGGCTGGCTGCGATCGGAGGCGATGCTCGAGGCCTACGGCGTGACGGAGGAGCGCTGGCGCGACGCCACGCGGATCCAGCCACACTTCGCCATCTCGGAGAGCCCGTCGTACGTCGGTCGGGCGATCGCCGCACTGGCCGCCGATCCCGACGTGGCTCGATGGAACGGCCAGTCGCTGTCCAGCGGGCAGCTGGCCCAGGTCTACGGCTTCACCGATCTCGACGGCAGCCGGCCGGATGCGTGGCGCTACGTCCGGGAGGTCCAGGACGCCGGCCTGCCCGCCGACACGACCGGGTACCGCTGACCGGTGACGGCCGAGGTCCCCGCCCCGATCATCGCCCGACTGCGGTCGATCTGCCTCGCCCTGCCCGATGCCCAGCAGGAGGACGCCTGGGTCGGTACGCGGTGGCGCGTGCGGAGGAAGACGTTCGCCCACGTGCTCGCCGTCGACGAACGGGTGGCCGCCGGCATACGCCCGGGCCGCCGGATCCGACGGGCCGATGCTCGCCTTGACGTTCCGGTCGTCGGGACCCGAGTTGGAGGCGCTCAGCGCCTCCGGCCACCCCTTCTTCAAGCCGGTGTGGTTCCCGGACATCGTCGGCATGGTCCTCGACGACGAGTCCGACTGGGAGGAGGTGGCCGAGCTGCTCACCGAGAGCTACTGCGTCCTGGCGCCGTCGGCGTTGGTGGCGATGGTCGATCGCCCTGCAGCATCGACCTGACGCCCTCCCCGCCCCGCCGGGACGTCACAACGGACGCCCGTCGATCGTCTCGATGGCATGCACGCACCGCACACCATCGTCATCGGTGGCGGCCTCGCCGGGCTGACGGCGGCCGCCACGCTCGCCAAGGCCGGCCGCCCGGTCGTCCTGCTGGAGGGCGCCGAGCACCTCGGCGGCCGGGCCCGGACCCGCCGGCGTGACGGCTTCGATCTCAACCTCGGTCCGCACGCCCTGTACCGGACAGCGGGCGGACGGAAGGTGCTCGCCGAGCTCGGCGTGCGCACCGCCGGTCGCATGCCGAAGTTGCACCGCGCCGCGTTCATGACCGGCGACGGCATCGTGTCGGGCCTGTCCCACCTGCGTCGTGGCGTCGGCGAGCGGGGCCGGCTGCTGCGGGCGCTCACCGGGCTCGCTGGTGCCGAGGCCGAGCGGTGGGCAGGACGCCCCGCCGAGGAGTGGATCGACAGCGCCGTCGCTGATCCGGCCGACCGCGCGGTCCTTGCCTCGATCCTGCGCACGGCGACGTACACCGCCGACCACGCCGTGCTCGACGCCGGCGCGGCGACCCGCCAGCTGCGCCTCGCCACCCACGGGGTGCTGTACCTCCACGGCGGGTGGTCCTCGCTGGTCGAGGGCCTGACCGACGTGGTGCGCGCCGGAGGTGGGCAGATCCGCACGCGGGCCACCGTGGACGCCGTCGAGCACGACACCCGAGTGCGGTCGGTCCGCCTCACCGATGGCACGACGATCGCCGCCGACGCCGTCGTGCTCGCCGTCAACAACCCGCACCGCGTCCCGTCGCTGCTCGATGGACCCGGCGCGTCGGCCGTCGAGCGAGCCACGTCCGCAGCCCTGCCCGTGCGCATGGCCCACCTCGACGTCGCCCTGCGCCCGCTGCCCGAGCGGCGGCTGGCCAACGTGCTCGGCATCGACGTGCCGATCTACCTGAGCGTGCAGAGCGACGTCGCTGACGTGGCTCCACCGGGTGGCGCGACGCTCCACGTCGGGCGCTATCTGCGACCCGGTGAGGAGGAGGGCGACCACCGCGGAGCCATCGAGCACTTCCTCGACGTGGTCCAGCCGGGTTGGCAGGACCACGTGATCGACGCCCGCTATGCGCCCCGTTCGATGGTCTGTGGCGACCATCCGCGCACCGCGACGCGCGGCACCCTTGATCGGCCCGGCGTCGATGTCGCCGGCGTGGCCGGCCTGGCCATCGCCGGTGACTGGGTCGGCCCTGCCGGCACGCTGGCCGACGCGGCGATCCTGTCCGGTCGAGCCGCGGCATCGGCGATCATGGACGCCGCGATGACCCCGACAGCCATCCCCGCATGACGGCGCTCGACGACGGTGGAGCCGCCTTCGAGGCGGCCCGCCCGAAGTTGATGGCCATCGCCTACCGCATGCTCGGCAGTGTCGCCGAGGCCGAGGACGTCATCGGCGACGTCGCCGAGCGCTGGGCCGTGGCGGACCGGGAAGCTGTGCGGGTGCCCGAGGCGTGGCTCGTCACAACGACGACGCGCCGCGCCCTCGACGTCCTGCGCTCCGCCCGCTTGCAGCGCGAGAGCTACCCCGGTGTCTGGCTGCCGGAACCGGTCGCCACGGGTGATGGTCCGGACGACGGCATCGAGCGCAGCGAGACGTTGACGATGGGGTTCCTGCTGCTGCTCGAACGGCTCACCCCCCTCGAACGCGCCGTGTTCGTGCTCCACGACGTGCTCGACTACCCGTACCGCGAGATCGCCGACGCCGTCGGCCGCGCCGAGCCGGCCTGCCGGCAGGCGCTGCACCGGGCGCGTCACCACGTCACCGTTCCCGTCCCGCCGGAAGCCCGCCGACCGGGCCCACGCCGCGCTCGTCGCCCAGCGCTTCCTCGCCGCCGGGCTCGGCGGCGACGTCGAGGCCTTCGTCGCCGCCCTGGCGCCGGACATCGTGCTGACGAGCGATGGCGGCGGCCTCGTCCACGCCGCGATGCGTCCGGTCGTCGGTGTGCACCGGGTGACCCGGTTCCTCGGCAACCTCGCCAGCCGGTTCAACGACGACACGTTCGTCGTCGCCCACGAGCTGAACGGCGCTCCGGGGTTCGTGATCCATGCCGGTGGCTCGTGGGTGGCGCTCGTCGTCGAGGTCAGCGGCGAGCAGGTCACGGCGATCCGCGCCGTCACCAGCCCCCCGAAGCTCGAGCGCCTCCTCGCCGCCCTGCCCGGCACAGCCGAGCGAGCCGGTGTGTGGGAGACACCCGCCCGCTTCCGGCACCGACGCGGCCACCCTGTCGTCCCTTGACGACCGCAACTCTCTGGCCTGTGCATGCGACGGCGAGCGGCGGACGTCAGACTGACGGAGCATGCCGACCGCCACCGTGCCCGCCGCCCGTCACCTGCTGCGAGCCAAGGACCTCGCCGACGCCCGCTTCGCCGAGGCGCTCACCGTCGCCGATCTGGCACGGGCCGCCAAGCTGTCGCCGGCCTACTTCAGTCGTGAGTTCCACCGCGTCTTCGGCGAGTCGCCGCACCAGTACCTGCTGACGCGCCGCCTCGAACGCGCCGCCGCTTTGCTGCGCACGACGGACTGGTCGGTGGCCCGGATCTGCTTCGCCGTCGGCTTGCAGAGCGTCGGATCCTTCACGACCAGCTTCGGCCGCATGTTCGGGGTCTCGCCGACGGTCTATCGGACCCGGTACCCCGCGGCCGCCTCCTTCGCCCTGGTGCCGGCCTGCGTGGTGCGCGTGTACGGCCGGCCGCGACTGCGCACGTTTCGAGAAGACAGCGAACGCCCTGATCCGTAGGTTCGTCATCATCCGTTCAAACCCCCCGAGGAGGACCCGATGATCACGATCGCCAACGCCCAGCTGTGGGTGACCGACCAGGACGAGGCCCTGGCGTTCTACACCGACAAGCTCGGCATGGAGGTGCGTTCCGATGTGACCCTGCCCGAGATGGGCAACTTCCGCTGGCTGACGGTCGGGCCGGCCGGTCAGGACGAGATCTCCATCGTGCTGATGCCGATCCCCGACCCGCCGATCATGGACACCGAGTCGGCCGAGCAGGTGCGTGCCCTGCTGGCCAAAGGCTTCGCCGGCACGATCTTCCTGACCACCGACGACTGCCAGGCGTCGTACGACGAGCTGCGCTCGCGGGGCGTCGAGTTCGTCGAGCCGCCAGAGGCCCGGCCCTACGGCATCGACGCCGGGTTCCGTGACC
Organism: uncultured Acidimicrobiia bacterium; assembly: GCA_963776995.1. Lineage (GTDB taxonomy): Bacteria > Actinomycetota > Acidimicrobiia > Acidimicrobiales > Ilumatobacteraceae > JALZMG01. The sequence continues at coordinate 109,490 of CAVZPA010000018.1, read as the reverse complement.
CGTTTGGCAACCACTTCCGCCTGACCCAGGTCAACGAGCTGGTCATCAACTGACCGCCGTCCGCCCATCTGGGCGGGATCCGCTCTGGGCGGGGATCGTCCCGGAATCCGGGACGATCCCCGCCCAGTTCGCGTCGTCAGGCCGAGACGATCGACAGCAGCGTGGCGCGGTCAGGTCCGGGCGGCAGCTCACCGGGACCGGGATCGAGGGCGAGGACCCTGTCGACGATGCCCGGCCGGGCCAGCACGTCGACACCCCGCTCGAGGAGCGAGGCGATGGATATCGAGGCCCGCAGCAGATCGGGGTCACTGGTCGCGCTGCGACCGAGCGCCTGGCCGAAGCGCCACCCCGGATCGTCGGTCTCGTACGGCACGCCGGCGATCTGGGCGTCGATCTCCGCCAGCCGGTGGCGGTCGAAGGCCAACGTGTCGCGGTACAACGGCTCGACGACCGCACCGGTGATCTCGTCCCACCGCGCGGCGAACGCCGGATCGTCGGGCGCGACCCCGCGCAGCGTGTCGCGCAGGCACACGGCGTGGAGCATCCCGATCGACGCGCCGCGGCCGACCGACGGGTTCGTGCACGCCCACGAGTCGCCCAGCGCGGCGACGCCGGTCACGACGGGTCCGTCGCCGTCGACGTAGCGCCGGAGGCGGTCCTCGATCTTGGCCATCACGGCGACGTCGGAGATCGGCTTGCCGTCCAACCAGTGGGCGGCCAGGGGGTAGCTGGCGACGACCCGCTCCCACACGTCGAGGTGGCGAACCGCCCGCATCGCCGGATCGGACGCGCTGGCGACGATGCCGATGCCCCAGGTGCCGTTGTCGGCCGGCAGCAGCAGCAGCGACACCGAGTCGTACGCCTGCAGGGGCGGGCCGAGCGCCGCCGGCAGCGAGCCGTCGGTCGAGCTGAAGTGGCGGCCGTAGTAGATGAAGCCGCAGTCCTCCAGCTCCTCGTGCGGAGGGCGCCCACCGAGCGCTGCCAGCCACTGCGGGAGCGCCGAGCGCCGGCCGCTGGCGTCCACGACGAGGTCGGCGCGCAGCTCGTCACCAGCCGCCGTCACGACGCCCACCACGTGCGGCACGCCGGGGATCGTCGACGGCCCGGAGAGCAGGCCGGTCACGGCCACACCGCGCTCGACGTCGAGCCGCGGCTCGGCGGCTGCTGCGGCGGCGACGATCGCCTCGACGAACGGTCGCCGCCCGGTCAGCGCGGTGAAGCGGTCGTCGTCGGGCCGTGCGCCGCCGGTGATCTCGGCGGGGATGCCAGTCAGCGGATTGGTGCGCAGCGCTCCGTTGGCCACGAGCGCCGCCGCCAGCTCGGGCAACTCGGTCTCGACGAGCTCGCGGAACCGCGGCAGGAAGAAGTGCAGCATGCTGAACTGGTTCACACCCCGGCGGGTCCAGCGATCCCAGGCCTCGTCGGGAGGCGGGGGCGGGTCGGGGTCACGCTCGAGGAGCTGGACCTGATGGCCGTCGCGCGCCAGCAGCATGGCGCCGCACAGCCCGGCCACGCCCCCTCCGACCACGATCACGTCAGCCATGCGCCCTCCAGAAACTCAGGGTGCCACTGTGAGTCTCGGCCGACATCGGTTGTCAACGTGTCGCCGGGCACGGACGCTGCCCGGACCTCACCGGTACGTTGCGGGGATGAGCGGACCAGCGGGCCCGAGATGAGAGCACTGCTGTGCGGAGTGCGCGGCTCGACCCCGGCGCCGGGCGTCGAGTTCTCGGCCGTCGGCGGCAACACGTCCTGTGTCGCCTTCCCGGCGCACAACGGCCGCTGGTTGCTCCTCGACGCCGGCACCGGCATGGTTCGCCTCGCCGGCGTGCTCGACGATGCGCCGCTGCGGGCGTCGGTGCTGCTGACCCACCTCCACTGGGACCACACCCACGGGTTGCCGTTCCTTCCCAACGCCGACAACGAGTGCGCCGAGATCGATGTGTTGCTACCTGCCCCGGCGAACGGCGCGACAGCGTTGGAAACGATGGCCCGGGCGATGTCCCCGCCGCACTTCCCCGTCGAGCCCGACGAGTTGCACGGCACGTGGCGCTACCGATCGTTGCAACCAGGACGGTGGGAGATCGAGGGCTTCGAGGTCACAGCGGGCGAGATCCAGCACGCCGGCGGGCGCACGTTCGGCTACCGGGTCGTCGACGATACGGGCAGCCTGGCCTACCTGCCCGACCACAGCCCGCGGCTGGCGACGGCCGAGCGACGGGCGACGGCTGCGGCGTTGATCGAGGGCGTCGACGTGCTCTTGCACGGCGGCGGGTACGTCGACGCCGAGCGAGACATCGCCGACGGCTACGGCCACGCCACCACCGGAGATGCGATCGACCTGGCGACCGCCGGCGGGGTGGGCCGGTTGGTGCTCATCCACCACGCGCCACGGCGCACGGACGCGGAGATCGCCGCCATCGCCAGCGATCTCGGCGCGACCCGGCACCCGTTCGACATCGAGATCGGCCGCGAGGGAACATGGCTCGATGTCGGCCGCCACCGATGAGTTCCCGGACCCGAGCGAGTCATTGCAGCCATGACATCCTCTGCCGCGCCCTCACTCGTCCTCGTCGGCACGACGAAGGGCTTGTTCACACTCCGCGCCGACGGCCGTGGTGAGCAGGTCGAACTGTCCGGGCCGACCTTCCCGGGCGAGGAGGTCTATGCCACGTGCATCGACACGCGCAGTGGGAACCCCCGGTTGTTCTCCGGCTCGGTGAGCAACCACTGGGGCCCGGTGCTGCGGCGCTCGGACGACCTCGGGGCGACGTGGACGGAACACGAGCAGACCGCGCTGCGGTTCCCCAGCGACACCGATGCCGCTGTGGCACGGATCTGGCAACTGGCGCCGGGCCCTGCCGACGAGCCCGACGTGCTGTACGCCGGGGTGGAACCGGCCGCCCTCTTCCGCAGCGACGACGGCGGCCAGACCTTCTCGCTCGTGCGTGGCCTCTGGGACCACCCGCACCGGCCGCAGTGGCAACCGGGCGGCGGTGGGCTGTGCCTGCACACCATCCTCGTGCATCCCGACGATCCCCAGCGGCTGCTGATCGCCATCTCCGCGGCCGGCGTGTACCGCTCCGACGACGGCGGACAGTCATGGCAGGCCAGCAACCGCGGCATCGTGCCGGGATTCCTTCCGGAGGGCGCCGACTTGGAGTTCGGTCAGTGCGTGCACAAGGTGGCCCGCGACGCCGGTGATCCGGAGCGCCTCTACCTGCAGCACCACGGCGGCATCTACCGCAGCGACGACGGCGGCGGGTCGTGGGTCCCGATGACCGGGATCGCCGGGATGGACTTCGGCTTTCCGGTGGTCGCCCACCCGACGCGCTCTGACATCGCCTACTTGCTGCCGCTGGAGAGCGACGAGTTCCGCTGCACGCCGGACGGTCGCTGCACCGTCTGGCGGACGAAGGACGCCGGTACATCCTGGACCCCACTGACGGAGGGGCTGCCGCAACGCGATGCCCACCTCACGGTGCTGCGCGACGGCTTCACGTCCGATGGCCAGGATCCTGCCGGGCTGTACGCCGGTACACGGACCGGCGAGGTGTATGCCTCTGTCGACGACGGTGACTCCTGGCGACTCCTCGCCGAGCACCTGCCGCCGGTCATGTCGGTTCGCGCCGCGCCGATCGGCTGAGCGTCGATGGAGGTCCGCGTGCGCGTCCCGGCCCAGCTGCGCGAGCTCGTCGCCGGCGTGGCCATCGTCACCGTCGACGTGCCGGCGACCGACGACGGCCAGGTCACCGTCGGGGATGTCCTCGATGTCCTCGGCGCGTGCCACCCGGCGCTCGAGCGACGCATCCGCGACGAGCGCGGTGAGGGCAGGACGCACGTCAACCTGTTCGTCGGCGCCGACAACGTGCGCGACCGCGACGGGCCGCGGACCCCGATCGCCGCCGGTGAGGAGCTGACGATCATCCCGGCCGTCTCCGGCGGCTGAACAGTCACGACTCCGTCGGGCGCGCCTCGCGCCCTGGGCGATGCTTCAACGTCAGCGGCAGGACGACCCACAGGACGAGCATCGTGACGATCACGGGCGTCACCAGCCGCCACGCCGTCGTCGTGCCGAACACCAGCCGAGCCACCGACCACATCGCCGTGACGAGGGAGATGCCCAGCAACACCAGTCCGACCGTCATCAGGCGGATGCTCCACAGGAGCCGGGCCGCCCGGGCCGTGCGCTCGCCGATGCGGTGGAGGAACGTCGGTCCGAGCAGGCACACCACCGAGAACATCGAGCTGGTCAGCGCCAGCCCGAACGACCACCGGCCCCAGTCGTCGAGCTCCTCGAAGCGCTGGGCGAACGGCACGGTGAGCAGGAAGGCCAGCAGCACCTGCACGCCCGGCAGGATCACCCGCAGCTCCTGCAGCAGTCCGTAGTAGCGCTGCCGCAACTCGTCGCGGTCGCGGATGTCGTCGAGCTCGGCGGTGTCCTTGTCGGAGCCGCTGCTCTCCGGTTCGTCGTCGCTCACGAGCTGATGTCGTACGCCTTGGGGTGCCGCGGCTCGTACAGAAGCATCTCGCCGCCGCCCGGCACGATGAGGTCCGTCGTCAGCCCGAAGCCGTCGTCGCGGACCGGCCTCGTGAACTCGACACCCTTCGCTTCGAGCTCGGCGACGGTGGCGTGGATGTCGTCGCACATCACGGCGATCTGGTGGTGCTCGGCGTCCGACGTGTCGATCGGGTGGACACCGAGCTCGCTCGGGCCCGTACGGAAGATCAGCCAGCCGCCGCCTGCGTCGATGTGTGGCCATCCGAGGACGTCGCGAAAGAACGCCCGCGTCCGTTCGGGGTCGGCCGCGTAGACCAGCGTGTGCACAGCAGTGATCATCGGCGTCACATTACGGCGGCATGACGCCTGGTTTCGGCGCCCGACGGGAGGCTCCTGAGCCCTCCTCCATCCAGCCCTCGGAATCGAACGACGCCGTGGTATCGATGAGCCGTGCTGTTGCGCGTGCTCAGGACGTACCTCGACCGGTACCGCGGTGCGTTGACTGCCGTCGTCCTGCTGCAGCTCGTGCAGACGATGGCCACGCTGTACCTGCCGACGCTCAACGCCAGCATCATCGACAAGGGCATCGCCACTGGTGACACGGCGTACATCTGGCGGGTCGGCGTCGTGATGCTCGCCGTCACGCTCGTCCAGGTCGGCTTCTCCATCGGCGCGGTGTACTACGGCTCGCGCACGGCGATGGGGTTCGGGCGAGACGTGCGCAACGACCTGTTCCACCACGTGACGGCCTTCTCGGCGCAGGAGGTCGGGATGTTCGGCGCACCCACCCTGATCACCCGCATCACCAATGACGTCCAGCAGGTCCAGATGCTCGTGCTGCTGTCGTGCACGCTGCTCGTCGCCGCGCCGATCGCCGCGGTGGGCGGCGTCTTCTTTGCGCTGCGCGAGGACCCCGGGCTGTCGAGGCTGCTGCTGGTCAGCATCCCGGTGCTGATCATCTCCGTCGGTCTCATCGTGTCCCGGATGGTGCCGCAGTTCCGCCTGATGCAGGACCGCATCGACGGCATCAACAAGGTGCTACGCGAGCAGATCACCGGCCTCCGTGTCGTGCGGGCCTTCGTGCGCGAACGCCACGAGGCCCGCCGCTTCGGCGCCGTCAACGCCGAGCTCACGGACACGTCGCTGCGGGCCGGGCGGCTGATGGCGCTGATGTTCCCGACCGTCGTGCTCGTGCTCAACGGTTCGAGCGTCGCCGTGCTGTGGTTCGGCGCCGAGCGCGTCGCCGACGGCTCGCTGTCCGTCGGTTCGCTGATCGCCTTCCTCAGCTACCTGACACAGATCCTGATGGCCGTGATGATGGCCACCTTCATGGCCCTCCTCGTGCCTCGCGCCGCGGTGTCGGCCGACCGCATCCAGGAGGTGCTCGACACCGAGCCGTCGGTCGTGCCGCCCTCTGATCCCGTGACGACGGTCAGCCGCCGCGCCGAGGTCGAGCTGCGCGACGTGGTCTTCCACTACCCCGGCGCCGACGAGCCGGTGCTCACCGACATCACGCTGCGCTCCCTCCCGGGCATGACGACGGCCATCATCGGCAGCACGGGATCGGGCAAGACGACGCTGCTCAACCTGGTACCCAGGCTGTTCGACGTCACGTCCGGGCAGGTGCTGGTCGACGGTGTCGACGCCCGCCGGCTCGACCCTGACGTCCTGCGCAGCCGCATCGGGCTGGTGCCGCAACGCCCCTACCTGTTCTCCGGCACGGTGGCGTCCAACCTCCGCTACGGCAAGCCCGACGCCACCGAGGACGAGCTGTGGGACGCCTTGACGGTCGCCCAGGCCGCCGACTTCGTGGCCGCCATGCCCGAGGGCCTGCGGTCCCGCGTCGCCCAGGGCGGCACGAACCTCTCGGGCGGCCAGCGCCAGCGCCTGGCGATCGCCAGGGCGCTGGTGCGCCGGCCGGAGATCTACCTCTTCGACGACTCCTTCTCGGCCCTCGACCTGGCCACCGACGCCCGGCTGCGCGCCGCGCTGGCACCGCGCACGGCCGACGCCACGGTCCTCGTCGTCGCCCAGCGGGTGTCGACGATCGCCACCGCCGATCAGATCCTCGTGCTCGAAGACGGCCACGCCGTGGGCCTCGGCACCCACGAGCAGCTTCTCACCACCTGCCCCACCTACGCCGAGATCGTCGACTCCCAGTTCAGCGCCGAGGATGCGGCGTGAGCGAGCGCAGCCCCCACGGAGACACGGCATGAGCGAGCGGAGCGCCCGGCGAGCGACGGCGACGAGCCGGTCCAGCGCCCGCCGGCGGCGGAAACGCGGGGCTTCGGCGGACGCATGGGCGCGGCGGGGATGCCGGCGGAGAAGTCGATGGACTTCGCCGGGTCGACGAAGCGACTGCTCGCCCGGATGCGCCCCGAGCGTCGGGACGCTGTGCTCGTCGTCGCCCTCGGCATCACCAGCGTGACGCTGGTCGTCCTCGGGCCGTCGGTCCTCGGCCACGCCACCGATCTGATCGTGACGGGCATCGGCCAGCCGAGCGGCATCGATTTCGGCGAGCTCCACCGCGTCCTCCTCCTCGCTCTCGGCCTGTACGCCGGGTCCGCCGTGTTGTCCTACCTCCAGTCGTACCTCCTGGCCGGTGTCGTGCAGCGGACGATGTACCGCCTGCGCGCCGACGTCGAGGACAAGCTCAACGTCCTGCCGCTGAGCTATGTCGACCACCAGCCCCGTGGCGACCTCCTGAGCCGCGTCACCAACGACATCGACAACGTCGCCCAGAGCCTCCAACAGACGCTGAGCCAGCTGCTGACGTCGCTGCTGACGGTCGTCGGCGTGCTGACGGCGATGCTCCTCATCTCGCCGCTGCTGGCGCTCGTCGCCCTGGTGACGATCCCCCTGTCGGTGGTGTTGACGAAGACCATCGCCAGGCGCTCCCAACCCCGCTTCGTGGCCCAGTGGCGACACACCGGAATGCTCAACGCGCAGGTCGAGGAGGCGTTCACCGGCCATGCCCTCGTCAAAGCGTTCGGGCGGCAGCGCGACGTCGAGGCGCGGTTCGCCGAGACCAACGAGGAGCTGTTCCAGGCCGGGTTCGGGGCGCAGTTCGTGTCCGGCATCATCCAGCCGACGATGATGTTCCTGGGCAACCTGAACTTCGTCGCCATCGCCGTGATCGGCGGGCTGCGGGTGTCGGCCGGGGCGATGACGATCGGCGACATCCAGGCCTTCATCCAGTACTCGCGCCAGTTCACCCAACCGCTGACCCAGGTCGCCTCGATGGCCAACATCCTGCAGTCGGGCATCGCCTCGGCCGAACGGATCTTCGAGCTGCTCGACGCCGAGGAGCAGAGCCCCGACGTCCCGATCCTCGACGCGGCGCATCCCGACGGGCAGGTCGGCGGTCCGCACGGCCGTGTCGAGTTCGACCACGTGTCGTTCTCCTACGACTCGCGCACACCGTTGATCCAGGACCTCTCGCTGGTCGCCGAGCCGGGACGCACCGTGGCCATCGTCGGCCAGACCGGGGCCGGCAAGACGACGCTCGTCAACCTGCTGATGCGCTTCTACGAGATCGACAGCGGGGTCATCCGCCTCGACGGACGCAGACATCGCCCAGATGAGCCGCGCCGCGATGCGCTCGATGATGGGCATGGTGCTGCAGGACACGTGGCTGTTCGGGGGCTCGATCCGCGACAACATCGCGTTCGGCAACCCTGATGCCACCGAGGAGCAGATCCGCGCCGCGGCCAGGGCCACGTACGTCGACCGGTTCGTCCACTCGCTGCCGCACGGCTACGACACGATCGTCGACGATGAAGGCACGACGCTGAGCGCCGGCGAGAAGCAGCTGGTGACGATCGCCCGGGCATTCCTCGCCGACCGCACGATCCTCATCCTCGACGAGGCGACGAGCTCGGTGGACACGCGCACCGAGGTGCTGATCCAGCGGGCCATGGCCGCCCTGCGCACCGATCGCACCAGCTTCGTGATCGCCCATCGCCTCTCGACGATCCGCGACGCCCACACGATCCTCGTCATGGACGCCGGACAGATCGTCGAGCAGGGCAACCACGCCGAGCTGCTGGCGCGAGGCGGCACCTACGCCGCGCTGTACCACGCCCAGTTCGCCGCCCCGGCGGCCGACGTGGCCTAGCCCCCGCTTCTGTCCTTCCAGATCGGCCGGATCCGGCCGGTCCCGAAGGACAGAAGCGGCATTGATCAGAGGTTGTCGACGGGGATCGGCTCGATGCCCTCGGCGGCGGGGAGCTCGAAGCGCAGGACCTGGCTGTAGAAGGACAGCTCGCCGTCGAGGGCGGCGCGGATGTTGGCGGCCTGGCGGAACCCGTGCTGCTCTCCCTCGAACGCCACGTAGGCCACTGGCACGCCCTTGGCCCGCACGGCATCGACGATCATCTCCGACTGGTTCGGCGGGACGACCTCGTCGTCGAGCCCCTGGAACACCGCCAGCGGGCGATCGAGCTCGTCGACGTGGAAGATCGGCGACCGTGCCTCGTACACGTCGCGGGCGGCGGGCCACGGGCCGACGAGGCCATCGAGGTAGCGGCTCTCGAACTTGTGCGTGTCGCGAGCGAGGGCGCCGAGGTCGGCGATGCCGTAGTGGCTGGCGCCGGCCGAGAAGACATCCTGCGAGACCAGCGCGGCGAGCGTCGTGAACCCACCGGCCGACCCGCCCCGGATGCACAGCCGGGCGGGGTCGACATCGCCGCGCTCGACGAGGTACCGGCACACCGCCGCGCAGTCCTCGACGTCGGCGACGCCCCATTGCCCGCGCAGTTGGTTGCGGTAGTCGCGCCCATAGCCCGTCGAGCCGCGGTAGTTGACATCGACCACGGCGAAGCCACGCGTCGTCCAGTACTGGTACGCCAGCCGCAGCATGACCCGGGCCGCCGACGTCGGTCCGCCGTGGATGACCACGAGCAGCGGCGGGCGCTCGTTGTCGGGCCCACGGACATCGGGGTGGCGGGGCGGGTAGTAGAAGGCGTGGGCGACAGCCCCGCCGGCGGTCGGGAAGTCGATCGCCTCGGGCACCGAGAACCACGCCGCGTCGACGTCGAGCTCGCGCGGCGGGACGACGACGATCGGCGCCCCGATCGGGACCCCGCCGGCGTCGATCGTCACGACGTGCGCCTCGGTGGTCGGAGTGGCGCCGACGAAGGCCAGACGCGACCCTGCGGCACGCAGGCCGGAGATGGTGGTGAACGGCACATCGAGCCGTTCGACCCGGCCGTCGGGCAGTCGGAGAGCGAGCCGGTCGACGCCGTCTTCCACCGAGGTGAAGGCCACCCGGCCACCGTCGAGGAAGGCCAGGCACGACTGCCCGAACACCCACGGGGGGAACCCGATGTCCCGCCCCAGCTCGACCATCGCTTCGGTCCCGGTCGCCTCCGTCCAGCGGTACAGGCTCCAGAACCCGGTCCGGTCGCCGCTGAACCAGAGCGAACCGTCGGGTGCCCACGCCGCCTGGCAGATCGCCTCCCGTGACTCCGAGCCGGCCACGACCGTGCGCCGCCCGCCGCGGTCGACGACCAACCGGGTGGCATCCCACGGCATGTCCGGGTGGTCCCACTCGAGCCAGCAGAAGGCCCCGCCGTCAGGGCTCCAGCGCGGCCCGGCGACGAAGTCCGGGCCGCGCACCACCACCTCCGGTGCCGATGGTCGCGCGGCGTCGAGACGAACGATCGTGTTCACCACCTCGCCATCGCGCCGGTGCTCCTCTTGAACGCACAGCAGCATCGAGCCGTCCGGCGAGACGTCGCCGTCGGCATGGCGCAGGGATCGCGGTGACGCCGGCTCGGGGGTCAGCGCGGCGGGTGAGCCGCCGGGGGCGACGCGGTGCAGGCGCTGTGTCGCCCAGTCGACGAACCACAGCACGCCGCGGTCGACCCACCACTCGCCGCCGCCGTACTCGTGCACCGCGCTGCGGGCGTTCCACGGCGCGGCGAGCACCTCGGTCACCGTCCCGTCCGCGGCCCGGCGCAGGATCGCGCCGCGACCGCCTTCCTCCGGCCGACTCTCGGACCACCAGAGGTCGTCGCCGTCGACGGCCACAGCGGTGGGAACGCGAGCCGCCCGGACGACGAGCTCACTGGTGATGGGCGTGGGCCACGACCCGAACGGCAGGATCCTCACGTCGCCCGAGGGTACGGCCGGCGCCGTACCCTCACGCCCCGCGGTCGGTCAGGAAGCGAGCGCCTTGGACTTCGCCGCGGCGTACTCCTCGTCGCTCAGGATGCCCTGCTTGTGCAGGTTCGACAGCTTCTCGAGCTCCTCGGCAGTGCTCGCGCCTCCGGTGGTGCCGGCAGCCTGCTGCACGTACTGGCGGAACTGCGCGTCCTGCGCCTGGGCCTGGGCCTGGGCGTGCTCACTCATCTTGTGCCCACGGGCGATCAGGTAGACGAACACGCCGAGATACGGCACGAAGATGATGAAGATGCTCCACAGCGCCTTGCCCCAGCCGGAGAGGTCCGGGCTGCGGAAGATGTCGCTGAAGACCATGATCAACAGCCAGATCCAGATGAAGAACAGGAAGAACCACAGGAACGACCAGAACACCTGACCGGTTCCAAATTCGGCAAGCACGACTGACATACGGAAATTTCCTCCAATGTGCGGACAGCGGCACGACGCTACGCCACCGGAGCGTACGACGCGCGGATCGGAGCGGCGATCCCTCAGCGGCCAGAATCACCGGCCATGACATATCCAATCGGGACGCGCGAGGAACGGCATGTGCGAGCTCCACTACGACGCCTTCGGCGATCCTGCTGATCCGGCCCTGCTGATGATCAACGGTCTCGGCAGCCAGTGCATCAACTACGCCGACGAGTGGTGCGAGATGTTCGCCGGGCGCGGGTTCCACGTGATCCGCTTCGACAACCGCGACGTCGGGCTCTCGACGTCCTTCGCCGGCGCCCCGACCGACGAGCACGGCGCCGTGTACCGCCTGTCGGACATGGCCCGTGACGCGCTCGCCGTGCTCGACGCCTGTGGCGTCGACCGGGCGCACGTGATGGGCCTGTCGATGGGCGGGATGATCGCCCAGACCCTGGCCATCGAGCACCCCGACCGGCTGCTGTCGATGACGTCGGTGATGTCGACGACGGGCGAGCCCGAGTACATGGGCTCCAGTCCGGAGGCCGCCGCCCTGCTGACCGGCCCACCGGCCACCGACCGAGCGTCGTACATCGCCAACCACGTCGCCGGGATGCGCGTGTGGGGCAGCCCGGCCTTCGCCGACGAGGCCCGCTGGCGGGAGAGTGCCGGGCGGGCGTTCGACCGCTCGTTCACGCCGGACGGCACGACCCGCCAGTACTTCGCCGTCGGGGCATCCGGCTCACGGGCCGAGGGGCTGCGGTCCGTGCGGGTGCCGACGCTCGTCATCCACGGCTCGGCCGACACGCTCATCGATCCGAGCGGCGGGCGGCGCACCGCCGAGCTCGTGCCCGGCGCGCGGTTCGAGCTGATCGAGGGAATGGGCCACGACTACCCACCGCAGCTCTGGGAGCGCTGGGTCGACCTCGTGACCGACCACGCCATCGCGGCGTCCGCCGACCGCTGAAGGCGGCTCGCTCGTCTGCGCCCTGACGGCCGGCGGGCGTCAGCAGACGGAGTCGATGACGGCCCGGATGGCGGCCGCACTTGCCCGCAGGCCGGCTTGCTCGGTCTCGTCCATCGGGACCGCCAGGCGGGACAGCACGCCTGCCCGGCCGACGACGCTCGGCAGCGACAGGCACACGTCGCCGATGCCGTCGACCGCGGTGCGGATGCTGACGGGCAGCACGGCCCGCTCGTCGCGGCCGACGCTGCGCACGATGCGCGCCGTGGCCAGACCGATCGCCAGGTTCGTCGCCCCCTTGCCGGCGATGATCTCGTAGGCCGCCGTGCGCACCTCGTGGAGGAGGCCGTCGCGCTCGTCCGGATCCACCCGTTCACCGTCGGGGCCGACGACGTCGAGCAGGGGTGTTCCCCCGACGGTGGCCGACGACCAGAGCACGATCTCGCTGTCGCCGTGCTCGCCGACGACCACGGCGTGGACGCTGGTGACGGCCACACCGAGGCGCTCGGCGAGCAGATGGCGCAGCCGCGACGTGTCGAGGACGGTGCCACTGCCGATCACCCGGTCGTGACCCAGACCGCTGATCTCCTGGGCGACGTACGTGATCACGTCGACGGGGTTGGTGACGAGCAGGACGACAGCGTCGGGTGCCACGTCGAGGAGCGGCGGCAGGGCCCTGCGGATCAGCGCCACGTTGGCCTCGGCCAGCGCCAGCCGGGTCTGGCCGGGATCCTGCTTGGCGCCGGCGGTGACGACGATGAGGTCGGCGTCGGCACACACGGCGACGTCGCCGCCGCCGTTGACGCGACCGCCACCGACGAACTGCAGGCCGTGGCGCAGGTCGAGCACCTCGGCTCGTGCCCGTGCCGCGTTGACGTCGTACAGGGCGATCTCTCCCGCGACGCCATCGATCATGGTGGCGTAGGCGACGGCGGCACCGACGCTGCCCGCCCCGACCACGGCGACCTTCTGCAACCGGACGATCGGCTCACCGTAGCCACCGGGGTCGGGAACTTTCCACGGGCGATGGACGACCGAGTGGTGACCGGGCCGGATCGGCGGCGCCGCAGTCGAGGGAGCGTCACATGTCTTTCAGCGCCCACCGGGTCGCCACGGCGAGCGCCCGACGCGGCTGCCTGGATCGAGGTCCCGACCGACGGTCAGGATGGGGAGGAGCTGGCGACCGTTGCCCCGAGCATCGTCGTCGGGGAGGCGCCGGCGGGCGGAGATGATGCAGACGAGACCGACGACAGCAACGAGACCAGGGAGGGTGACGGTCCGGTTCCTGCTCGCCGCGTTGGCGATCGTCGTGCTGGCTGCGGCCGGGCCGTCCGGGCGCGCCGCTGCCCACGCCGAGTTGCTGGAGACGATCCCCGCCGACGGGCAGGTCGTCGAGACCTCACCGCCCGAGGTCGTCCTGCGCTTCAGCGAGCAGGTGTCCCTCACCGGGGGCTCGGCGGCGGTGCTCGACGACCAAGCCGCCGTCGTCTCTGGCGAGGCCCGCGTCGTCGACGAGTCCGTCGTGATCGCGCTGCCTCCGGGCCTCGGCGACGGCACGTACACGGTCACGTGGCAGGTGATCTCGGCCGACTCGCACCGCATCTCCGGCGCCTCCGTGTTCCATGTCGGCGCCCCGTCCGCGGGTGGCGGGGTGGTGATCGACGAGGGGGGCGACGAGGCCGGATGGGCGCTCCGCTTCGCCGCCTCGGCACTGAGCGCGATCGCCTACGCCGGGGCCCTGATCGGGGTCGGTGGCTGGTGGGCGGCACTGGTGCTCACCGGCACCCCGGCCGCCGGCCGGTGGCGGTCGCTGCTCGTCCGGGCCATGGTGCTGGGGGCGGTGGCCGTCGTCGCCGCCCTGCCGCTCCGCATCGCGCGCATCGGCGGAGGGCTCGACGCCCTGCGGGACGACGACTTCCTCGCCGAGTCGTTGCGCGGGCCGGTCGGTGTGGCTGCCGCCGTGACCGCCGTCGGACTGACCGTCATGGCGCTGCTCGCCGCGTCCTGTCGACGCCCCGCCACGGCGTGGATGGCCTCGGCCACGGGGGTCGTCGCCCTGGCGGGGTTCGCCATCGAGGGCCACACCCGCGCCCAGGAGCCGGCCGCCCCGATGGTCGCGCTCGACATCATCCATGTCGCCGCGGCCGCGTTCTGGCTCGGCGGCCTCGCCGGACTCGCCGTCGCCTTCCGGTCGGGAGCCGGGCCGGAGCGGGTCGCGCGGATGGTCGCCCGGTTCAGCGCCGGCGCCGTCGTCTCCGTGCTCGTCCTGGCCGGTGCCGGTGTGGCGATGGCCTGGATCGTCCTGCCGTCGTGGGACGACCTCTTCTCGACGGGCTACGGACTGGCGCTGCTGACGAAGGTGGCCCTCGTCGCCGTCGTGGTCGTCCTCGGCGCGTTCAACAACCGCCGGCTGGTGCCGGCGATCAGCGCCGGGGCCGCGGCATCCGATCAACGCCGTCACCTTGCCAGGATCGTGCGCCTGGAACTCGCCGTGTTGCTGGCGGTGGTTGGCGTCACCGCCGTGCTCGTCGCCCGCTCGCCCGTGTCGTCGGCGTCGGCCTCTCCGCCGCCCGTGACGCTGCCGGCCGACGCCATCGAGCTGCCGCTGTCGGGCGGCGTCGGGACGGTCGCCTACACGATCGCGCCTGGCCGGGCAGGCACCAACGAGCTGCGGCTGGCGTTCACCGACCCGGCCGGGCAACCACTCGATCCGGTGGAGGCGCCGACGGTCGAGCTCACCGAGCCGGTGCTGGAGCTCGGCCCGCTGCGCCCTCTCGTGCACCCCCTCGACGTCGGTCAGTACCACGTCATCGCCGAGGTCCCGCTCGCCGGCACGTGGGACATGACGATCCGCGTGCGCGTCAGCGAGTTCGAGGCGGCCACGGCGACGACGCAGCTGACGATCGCCGGGTGACGGTCAGCCGGCGTCGCGCCGGGGACCGACGATGCGCAAGGGCGTGGTCGGCCTCGGCCCGCGAGAGCGCCGGGCGGCGTGGAGCGGGGACAGCCAGCAACCACACGAGGACGACGCTGATGATCTCGGGGAGGTGCCACGCTTCGCCCACGAGGGGGACCCGGCCCTGCACGAGGTCGGCGACGGCGGTGATCAGGATCGCCCCGGCGAGAACGGCGGCCACGGGGAGCATCGTGCGGGCCCGCGCGGGTCGCACGGCGACGACGAGCAACCCGACGCCGTAGGCGGCGGCGAAGGCACCGAGGTGCCGGGCCGCATGCGTCGCCGTGTCCTGTTCGTCGCCCAGGATCAGGCCCGGCAGGGACATCGCCACGATCTGCGCGGCGACGACGATCAGCAGCACCCGCACGACGCTCCAGCGCCCGGCCCGATCCGCCAGCGCGGAGAGCTTCCTGACCCGCCGCGACAGATCGGCGGCATCGGGCGGGTCGCTCGCTCGACCGGGCGTCGACGTGACGGCCGATGCGAACGCCCGGCACGCCGGGCAACGGGCGAGGTGCGCGTCCAGCAGGCGGCGATCGATCCCCGGGTCCTCACCGTCGAGCTCGGCAGAGATTGCCTCGCGCCAGCGCTCGCACCCGGTCACGAGGACATGGTCGCTCGACCGCCGCCCCGAGTTCCCGCCTTGCTCGCGAGTCCGCGGTCCGCCATCCTGTCGGCCATGGCGAGCGACGATCCGCTGCTGCCGTACCTCGAGGCGGCGGGCGAAGGCGATGGCGTCGCGATCGGCGCGCTCGTCCGGCTGACCCAGCCGGCGGTGTGGCAGGTGTGTCGGGCGCTCGGCTCGCCCGGCGAGGAGGAGGACCTCGTCCAGGAGACGTACCTGCGGGCCCTGTCCGCCCTCCCGGCCTACCGCGGTGACGCCCCGGTGCGCGTCTGGCTGCTGTCGATCGCCCGGCGGGTGTGCGCCGATCACGTGCGGCGTCGTCAACGCCGGCGCCGGCTCACCGACCGCCTGGCGCGGCATGTCGGCTCGACCGCCGTGCCCCCGCCGGAGATCGTCGACGATCTCCTCGAGGGGCTCGACCCTGACCGCCGCGAGGCGTTCGTGCTGACCCAGATCGTCGGTCTCAGCTACGAGGAAGCGGCCGGCGTGGTCGGCTGTCCGATCGGCACGATCCGCTCCCGGGTCGCCCGGGCCCGCGCCGACCTGCTCGCCGTCGTCGCCAGCGCCGACGCCGGCTGAGTCTCAGCCTCAGCCGCATCGCTCAGGCCGCGCGGCGGCGCACGAGGATCACGGCGCCGGCCGCCACCGCCAGTGCGACGATGACGCCGACGACGATCGGCACCGCCGGCGACCCGTCGCTGTCGTCCGCCTCCGTCGTGGCCGGAACGGGCGCCGTGCTCACCGGTGCCTCTGTGCCGGTCGGTGTGCTGGCCTCGACGGAGGTCGCCGGCGCCTCGGTGATCGTCGGCGCGGCCGTCGTGGTCGGGACGGCGATCGTCGTCGACGCGGCGGTCGTGGTGGGCGCGGCGGTCGTGGTCGGAGTGCCCTGCGGGTTGTCGACGTCGACGATGGCGACGAGCTGCTCCCGTCCGGGCGCGTCGAGCGGGACGTCGTCGATCGTCGCCGCCGGCTCCGTCCCGGCCGGCAGGACGAGGATCCGGGGCGCCGGGAACTCGTCGGCCGGATCACCGCTGATCCAGGCCAGCTGCTCGCCGCTCTCACAGATCTGGATGGCGGGGAACGTCAACAGCGTGCCGGGAGTGTCGGGCGCCGTGAACGCCACCGGGAAGGCGCCCGTCTGATCCGCCGGGAGCACGCCGCCGCTCCACTCCAGCACCGTGTTGCCGGTGCCGTCCGGCGTGGCCGTCGCCGTCCACCCGTCGACGGGCTCGGCGACGGCGTCGGGGAACGGCGCACGGATGCGCACGGCGACGGTGGGCGACTCGCCGCACCCGTGGGTCGGCTGCAGCGTGACCGTCGCCGCGCCGCCCGCCGGAACAGCCACCACGTCGCTGTCGGTGTGTGCCGCCGCCGGTGAGCCCGCCACCAGGAAGGCGACGGCCAAGCCGATCATCGTCCCGGTCGCCCTCATCGCCTTCATGGTCGTCGCTCCGCCTTTCCGATGGTTCCCGGGCGGACGGTACCGTCCGCCGGCTCGCGTCTACCGTCGCGACATGCGGATCACCGGCATCGACCATGTCGTGTTCAACGTCAGCGACGTCGAGCGGGCGCTGGCCTGGTGGCGCGACCTGCTCGGCCTGGAGCCCGTCCGCCTCGACGAGTGGCGTCGTGGCGAGGTGCCGTTCGTGTCGGTGCGCGTGTCGACCGACACGATCCTCGATCTGTTCCAGCTCGAGCGCAGCGGGGAGAACGTCGATCACGTCGCCCTGCGCGTCGACGACGCCGACCTCGACGAGCTCGCCGCCGATGACCGCTTCGACGTCGTGCGCGGCCCACTGGAGGTCTTCGGCGCGCGCGGCGTCGGTCGTGGGTTGTACGTCCGCGATCCTGACGGCAACGTCATCGAGTTGCGCACGTACGGCCCTTGATCCGAGTGTCTGCTGCGGGGATGCCCCGCAGCAGACACTCCGACAGCAGCAAACACTCGGATGGGAGGAACGGGGTACCGTGCGGGCATGGAGGGGGCGCACGACCTCGGCGGGCTGGGCGGGTTCGGTCCGGTCGTCACGGCCGATGGTGACGCCACGCATCACGAGCCATGGGAGCTCCGGGCCCAGGCCCTGGCCCTGTTCGGTGTGCGCGGCGGCATGCGGGCGTGGATCGAACGGCTCGACCCGGCCACCTACCTCGGCCTGCCGTACTACGCCCGCTGGCTGCTGGCCGCTGAGCACGGCGTGGTCACCAAGGAGGTCGTCACGGCTGACGACCTGCAGCGGTGGTACGACGTGTTCGCTGCCGACCCCGCCGCCACGCCATCGGTCGTCATCGACGACGACAAGCGTCGCCTCGTCGATCAGGTGATGACGAGCGTCGACCGGCTGCGGCCGGTGACGGCTCCGCGCTTCGCCGTCGGGGACTCCGTCGTCGTACGCCGCTGGCGGGACACCGAGCACCACCACCGCTGCCCGCGCTACGTGCGCGGCGTCGCCGGGCGCGTCGAGTCGGTGTGCGGCGACGATCCCGTCCCCGGCCGGGAGGATGACGTGGCGCCGCTGTACACGGTCGCCTTCTCCTCCGTCGACCTGTGGGGATCGACCCCCGAGCCGCCGTTCGTCGTGTTCGTCGACCTGTGCGAGGAGTACCTCGACGCACCGGCCGAGGAGGCCGGCGTTGTCTGACGAGCACGGCCACGGCCACGACCACGCCCACCACGAGACGCCGGGGTCGCGGCGGGCTCGCTCCGAGTTCGAGCTGCGGACGATGGCCCTCGAAGCGGCCCTCGGGGAGGCCGGACGGACGAGCACCGACGCCGTCGACGCCTTCGTCGAGCACCTCGAGCACCGCATGGGCCCGCACCACGGAGCGCGGGTCGTGGCCCGGGCGTGGGTCGACCCGGCGTTCAAGGAGCGGCTGCTCGCCGACGGGACGACGGCAGCCGGGGAGCTGGGCATCGCCGGCGCCGAGGGCGACAACGTGCGCGTCGTCGAGAACACCGACGAGGTCCACAACCTCGTCGTGTGCACCCTCTGCTCGTGCTACCCGTGGCCCCTGCTCGGTGTGCCACCCATCTGGTACAAGAGCTTCGCCTACCGAGCTCGCGCCGTCTCCGAGCCGCGCGCCGTGCTGCGCGAGTTCGGTTGCGAGGTCGCTGACGACGTGGAGATCCGCGTGTGGGACTCCAGCGCAGCCGTCCGCTACCTCGTGCTCCCGCAACGGCCGCCGGGCACGGAGGCGCTGACCGAGGACGAGTTGGCCGGCCTCGTCACGCGCGACGCGATGATCGGCGTCACCCGGCTGTAGCCCGTCGCGGAAGTGCCGCAGCGAGCGTCAGGCGTGGTGGAACGCCGAGCCGAGGCGGTCGGCCGGATCGGGGTCGAGGGTCAGGAAGCGATGACGTAGCTCGTCCCAGCACGCCAGGCGCGACCAGTCGGGCGACGGCAGCGGACGGTCGTCGTCGTCCAGGAACGGGTTCGGCAGCAACACGTTGAGCTGCTGGTGGTCGTCACCGTTGAACATGCGGAACCCCCATGACGTCGGCGCGCCCTCGAGCCAGGTGCGGTACAGCTCGGCGTGACGGCAGCGTCGTCGCCGGGCGAGCTCGGGCGACACGGGGTGCTGCGCCGAGCCGGCGTGCGGGCCGATGCACACGTGGAGGTGTCCGCCGCCGTCGTCGATCGTGAGGTACCCGTCGAGCATCGACAGCTCGGCTGGCCGGCGCAGGCGCAGCTCGTAGGCCGCGCCCTGGATCAGTGGCCCGAAGCGGATCTGTGCCCACCACGGGCCCTGGAAGACCAGGGCCAGCAGCGACCGCAGGGCGTCCTCCGCCGGCTCGATCGGGAACGCCTCCACGTCCCCGAGCCCCGCTTCGTCGTAGCGGTACGACGCGACGCGACTGACGCGCCCGAGCGAGATCCGCGATGGTGACCGCTGCCGTGTCGAGCACGAGCCGCTCGAGGGCGACGACCCACGACTCGTAGTACGGCCGCCGAGGATCATCGTCGATCGCGGCCACCAGGCGGGAGCGGAAGTCCTCCCAGTCCCACCCGCCCCGGGTCACGACGTCGACGGCCATGGCGAAGGCCCGGCCCTCCCACGGTTCGGCGAACACCGGCTCCCCGTCCTCCGCTGGCCACGCCGCCGGGCCGCCGAGGACGGCCGCCGCCCTGGCGACCTCGTCGACGACGCACGGACCGCCACGGTACGCCGTCGTCCACGTTGCCCGTGCAGGTGACGGTCGGTGAGACTGCCGACCGACTCGAAGGGGGATCACCGATGCAGGACTTCGCAGGCAAGCTCGCCGTCATCACGGGTGGCGGCACGGGCATGGGGCGCGAGCTCGCCCGGCAGCTGTCGGCGGAGGGCTGTCACGTCGCCATGTGCGACGTCTCGGCGACGGCGATGGCCGACACCCAGGCGCGGTGCGAGGAGACGATGCCGGCGGGCACCGTCGTCTCGACGTTCGTCGCCGACGTCTCCGACGAGTCCCAACTGGTGGCCTTCCGCGAGCACGTGGCCTCCGCCCACCACACCGAGCACATCGACCTGCTGTTCAACAACGCCGGCATCGGCGGCGGCGGGAGCCTGGTTCGCGACGACCGCGACGAGTGGGAGAAGGTGTTCGCCGTTTGCTGGGGCGGTGTCTACCTGGGGACCCGCACGTTCTTGCCGATGCTGCTGGCCAGCGAAGCCGGCCGTGTCGTCAACACGAGCAGTGTCAACGGCTTCTGGGCCACGCTCGGCGGCTCGGCGCACACCGCCTACAGCGCCGCCAAGTTCGCCGTCAAGGGGTTCACCGAGGCGCTGATCAGCGACTTCCGCGTCAACGCCCCGCACCTGCGGGCGGCGGTCGTCATGCCCGGGCACATCGGGACGTCGATCGTCTTCAACTCCGGCGCCTACTTCGGCCGTGACCCGAAGGAGCTCAGCGACGCCCAGGTCGCCGACCTCCGCGAGCGACTCGCCGCCCAGGGCCTCGACGTGGCGGCGGCGTCGGACGAGGACGTGCGCACGGTGATCCTGGCGATGGCCGAGGGCTTCCGCGACAACGCCCCGACGACGGCGGCGGAAGCGGCGACGATCATCCTCGACGGCGTCCGCGCCGGCGAGTGGCGGATCCTCGTCGGTCAGGACGCCCACCTCCTCGACGAGGCCGTGCGGGCCACCCCGACCGACGCCTACGAACCGGAGTTCATGGAGCGCCTCCGTGCCGAGGGCGTCTTCACCGCCATCCCGCGGGACTGACCCGACATCCGGGCGGGGCTCAGGTGATGGCCGGCACGCTCTCGGCCGGCACAGGGGCGCCACGGAGACGCCAGGCCGGGCCGGCAAGGATCACGCCGGCGGCGACGAGCAGCACCATCAGCCCGGCGCTCACGCCGTAGGCGACCGCCCGGCCGGCGTGCTCGTACAGCGTCCCGGTCACCACTGCGGTGATGCCGGCGACCAGCGTCTGGAAGCCACCGAGCACGCCCTGGGCGCCGGCTTGCCGCTCGGGCGCCACGACGAGTCCGACGGCCACGCCGGTGCTGGAGATCGTCAGGCCGTCGGTGACGGAGTGGACCATCGCCACGGCGAACATCGCCCCGCCCGACGGCACCAGCCCGTAGAGCATCATGAACGTCGCCCCGAGCAGCAGGCCGACCGTGCCGACTCGGAACGGTCCGACCCGTTGGGCGAGGCGCCCGCCGATCGAGCCGAAGATCACGAGCGGCAGGGCGAACAGGGTGATGCCGAGGTTGGCGATCCAGTCGCTCGTCTCGAGGTCGTCGAGCACGACCGCCCACAGGGCGTCGAAGGCTCCGATCATCAGCCACACCGCGCAGCCGAGGGCGACGGCGCCGGTGAACGGCCGGATCCGCAGGAGATCGAACGCCAGCCGCTGCTGGGGCGGCTCGGCGGTCTCGTCGACGCGCGAGTTGCGGGCGACGAAGGGCAGGGCGACCGCCGTGGCGCCGGCGATCACGAGGAACGGCGCCGGGATGCCGAACGGTCCGACGAGCAGTGCCGAGACCGCCGGGCCGGCGGCGAATCCGGCGACGTCGACGGCGAGCAGCCGACCGAGGTTGTGGCCGATGCGCTCGGGCTCGGCGACGATGACGATGCGACGGATCGCCGGCACGGCCATGCCGACGCCGATGCCCATCACGAAGCGGCCGACGAGCAGCGGCACGACGTCCCGGGCCACGGCCATCAGCAGGAGCCCGGTGATGCCGAGCACCATGCCGCCGAGCACGAGCTGCCGGGCGTGGCCGCGATCGGCGAGCGGGGCGATGAGGATCTGCGAGAGGAACCCGGCGAAGAAGCCGATGCCGATCACCGCGCCGAGGGCCGACTCGCCGATGCCGTACTCGTCGCGGATGTCGTCGAGCATGCTGAACAGGGCGCCGTAGCCCATCGCCAGCAGGGCGAGGACCAGCCCGAACGTCACGAGGAGCGTCGGGTGAGGTCGACGGTGCATCGATCGGCACCGTAAACCCCGATCGCCGCCACCAGGAATCCGGTTGCGCGTGCCGGCGCGCCGGCCGCCTCCCGTTCTCCGGAGCCTCGCTCCCGCGCAGCGGGAGCGAGGAGCGTCAGAATCGGTGTGTCGGGGCGGATGGGCGGTACCGTCGAGCGGGTGCCGATCGACTGGGGTGACGACGAGCGGCGGCTCACCGACTCCGTGAGCGTGCTCGTCGGCGACGCCAACGGGGCCTATCCGTCGGGCAACTCGCTGCTCGTGCGGGGCCGCGCCGAGACGGTGATCATCGACCCGTCGGTGACGGTCGTCGAGCGGGGCGGTGCCCCGGTGCCCGTCGATGCCGTGATCAACAGCCACAGCCACGAGGACCATGTCGCCGGCAACGGGCTGTTCGCCGACGCCCGGGTGCACGTGCACGCCGAGGACCTCCCCGGCATCCGCAGCCTGCCCGGCCTGATGGACGTCTACGGCCTGCCGCTCGACCACGAGTTCGCCACCGACATCGTCGAGCGCTTCCACTATGCGCCCCGCCCCGACGCCAAGGGCTTCGTCGACGGGCACGTCTTCGACCTCGGCGGAACCACCGTCGAGGCGGTACACCTGCCGGGGCACACCCGCGGCCACAGCGGGTTCCGCGTGTCCGACCGGGTGTTCTTCCTCTCCGACATCGACCTCACCGGCTTCGGCCCCTACTACGGCGACGTCTGGAGCGACCTCGAGGACTTCGAGGCCAGCCTGAGCAAGGTGCGCGAGGAGGACGCCGACTACTACGTGACGTTCCACCACAAGGGCGTCATCGAGGGACGTGAGGAGTTCGTCCGCCTGCTCGACGCCTTCACGGCGGTGATCGACATCCGCCATCGAGCGATGCTCGAGTACCTCGTCGAGCCGCACTCCCTCGACGAGATGGCCGCCCACCGCTTCATCTACCGGCCGCACGTCGAGATGTCCTTCGTCGACAACGTCGAGCGGCGCAGCGCCGAGCTGCACGTCGCCCGCATGCTGCGCCGGGGCGAGGTCGCCGAGGTCGAGCCCGGCCGCTTCCAGCGGGTGCCGTGCGAGTGAGCGAGCGAAGCGAGCTCCAGCGAGCGGGTTCGGCGACCTCGAGCTGCGCCCGGAGCTGCTGACCGCCCTCACGGGGCTGGGCTACGAGGAGCCGACGCCGATCCAGCGCGACGCGATCCCGCCGATCCTCGCCGGCCACGACCTGCTCGGGCAGGCTGCCACGGGCACCGGGAAGACCGCCGCCTTCGCCCTGCCGGCACTGCAACTGGTCGATCCGACCGTCCACCGGCCGCAGCCCGTCGCCCTCGTGCTGGTCCCGACGCGTGAGCTCGCCGTGCAGGTGTCCGAGGCGATGTACCGCTACGGCCGGGAGCTCGGCGTGCGGGTCCTGCCGATCTACGGCGGCCAGCCGATCGGCCGCCAGCTCGGCGCCCTGCGCGACGGCGTGCACGTCGTCGTCGCCACGCCCGGCCGGGCGATCGACCACATCGATCGCGGCACGCTGCGCCTCGACGGTGTCCGCATCGTCGTGCTCGACGAGGCCGACGAGATGCTCGACATGGGCTTCGCCGACGACATCGAGTCGATCCTCGGCGCCACGCCCACCGATCGCCAGACCGTGCTGTTCTCGGCGACCCTGCCGCCGCGCATCGACGCCATCGTGCGGCGCCACCTGCGCGACCCGGTGCGCATCGAGATCGAGCGGGCCGCCGTCGACACCGTGCCCCTGGTCGCCCAGCGTGCCTACGTCGTGACGCGAGCCCACAAGCCGGCCGCGCTCGGACGGATCCTCGACGTCGAGGCGCCGACCGCGGCGATCGTCTTCTGCCGCACGCGCACCGAGGTCGACCAGCTCACCGAGACCCTCAACGGACGCGGCTACCGGGCCGAAGCGCTGCACGGCGGGATGAACCAGGAGGGCCGGGACCGGGTGATGGGGCGCCTGCGCAACGGCACCGCCGATCTGCTCATCGCCACGGACGTCGCCGCACGCGGTCTCGACGTCGATCAGCTGACCCACGTCATCAACTACGACGTGCCGTCGGCGCCCGACGCCTACGTCCACCGCATCGGCCGGGTCGGTCGGGCCGGGCGCGAGGGCGTCGCGGTGACCCTCGCCGAGCCACGCGAGCTGCGTCTGCTCGGCAACATCGAGCGCACGACCGGACGGCCGATCCCGATCGAGAAGGTCCCGTCCGTCGCCGACATGCGAGCCCGCCGGCTGGAGGCGACCACCGGCGCCCTGCGCGAGGCGCTGGGCGCCGACGACCTGCACCGCTTCAGCGCCATCGTCGACGAGCTCGGCGAGGAGGCCGACGTCCGCGACGTCGCGCGGGCGGCGATCAAGCTCGTCCACGAGGCCCGGGAACCCGGCCTCGACGAGGTCGAGATCCCCGAGTTCGTCCCCCGCGCCGAGCGCCCGCGGCGACGCCAGGCGCCCGGTCACCCCGGTGGGCGCTTCCGAGGCGGCGCCAAGACCCGCCTGTTCATCGGCCTCGGTCGCAAGGACCGGCTGCGGCCCGGCGATCTCGTCGGGGCCATCGCCAACGAGGCCGACCTGACCGGCCAGGACATCGGTCCGATCAACATCGCCGACAACTTCTCCACCGTCGACGTGCCCGCCGCGGCGGCCGACGCCGTGATCGCGGCGATCAAACAGACGACGATCAAGGGCCAACGCCCCACCGTCCGCCGCGACCGCTATCAGCGCTGACGACCGGTTCTGAACCGAACTCGCCGGCCTGCCGACTCCAGTTTTGAATCGGAGTCGCCGGCCGGCGGCACGCCGCCACTGATGCGGCCAGAAATGGCCGCGAAACCCACGGAGAAACGATGCCGATTCGGGCTCGGGGCTGCGAGCATGGACGAGGTGAGTGAGCTGTCGCCGAGAGGGCCACGAGCGGTCGAGAAGCCGTCGGCATCCGAGCCGCTCCGGCCGATCCTGGTCGTCGCCGTGCTGCTCGGGCTGATGTGGGCCGTCGAGATCGTCGACCTCGTCCCAGGCACCCCGTTCGACAGCTGGGGGATCCGGCCGCGGTCCGTCCGGGGCCTGGCGGGCATCCCGCTGGCCCCGTTCCTGCACTCCGGCTTCCCCCACCTGTTCGCCAACATGCTGCCCTTCCTGGTGCTCGGGGCGGCCATCGCCATCGGGAACCTCAAGCGGTTCCTGCAGGTCAGCGCGATCATCGCCCTGACCAGCGGACTCGGCACCTGGCTGTTCGCCTCGCCGGGCACGATCCACATCGGCGCCAGCGGGCTGGTCTTCGGCTACCTCACGTACCTCGTCGTCCGCGGCTTCTTCGCCGGCCGGATCCTGTGGATCGCCGGCGGCGTGATCGTGCTGCTCTTCTACGGCGGGATCCTCTGGGGGCTCCTCCCCCGCCCCGGCGTCTCGTGGACGGGCCACGTCTTCGGGGCGGTCGGTGGCGTGCTCGCGGCGTGGTACGTCCACGGCCGCGAGCCCGACGACGCCGACCTGCCCGCCACCTGAGCTGCGGCCGGCCGGCACCGCCGGGACACAATTGGTCGATGGATCGCCACCCCTCCGTCGCCCGCAACGTGTGGCGCCGGCTCGAGCCGCTGCACGCCGTGACGTACTTCGCCGCCGAGCCCTTGGCCGCCCTCGCCGATCTCGGGTACCGCGGCTTCTGGATGGGCTACTTCGCCGGACGCGCCGCACCGCTGGGGCCCGTCGGACCCGACGTCGTGGGGGCGCTGTTCTACAACTTCGCCCCGTCCCGCGTCGCCAGGGCGTTGCCCGACGCGTGGGCCATCGCCCCGCCGGCGGCAGCCCTCGACGCCCGCCGGACCGGGTCCGTGGCCGCCCTGCGCCGGGCGCTCGGGCCCGACGCCGACGGCGCCGCCGTGGAGGAGGCCGCGGCCCTCGCATCGCGAGCGGCGCAGGCGGCGCCGCCCGACGGCCGCGCCCTGTTCGCCGCCAACGCGGCCCTCGACTGGCCGGCCGACCCGCTCGCAGTGCTGTGGCACGCCGCCACCCTCCTGCGCGAGCACCGTGGCGACGGGCACGTCGCCCTGCTGACCGCGGCGCGTCTGAGCGGGCGCGAGTGCAACGTCTTCCAGGCCGCCGCCGGCCACGTGCCGCGGGCCATGCTCGAGCGAGCCCGGGACTACGACGACGCCGAGTGGTCAGCCGTCACAGCGCGGCTGGTGGAGCGCGGGCTGCTGACTCCGGCCGGCGCGCTGACCCTGGCTGGTCGGGCCCTCAAGCAGGACATCGAGGACCGCACCGACGCCCTCGCCCTCAGTGCCTACGCGGCCCTCGACGACGCCGAGATCGAGCGGCTCGTCGAAGCGCTCCACCCGCTCGCCAAGGCCGTCGTCGCCAGCGGCGACATCCCGGCGGCGACTCCGATGGGCCCGACGCTGAGCTGACCGACCGCCGGGGCCGCCGGGCGGTAACCCTGGGCTCGCTGTGACACCCCCTTGGTACCGTCGCGGTCATGGTGCGTCTCGACCCGAAGGATCGGGCCGGCCTCCCCGACCGGGCGTTCGCCTACGTCGATTCGCGCGGGCAGCGCCGGCTGCCGATCCACGATGCCGCCCACGTGCGCAACGCCCTGGCCCGTTTCAGCCAGGTCGCCTTCGAGGACGAGCAGTCACGGGAGACTGCCCGCCTCCGCCTGCTCAACGCCGCCAAGCGGTTCAAGATCGTGCCCGTCGGGTTCATCGCCGGCCAGCTGCGCTCCGAGCGCGGCCGCAGCCCGCAGCACGAGCTGCCGAGCGGATTCGTCACCATGCTGATGACCGACATCGAGGGCTCGACTTCGATCGTCCACGTGCTCGGGCCGCGTTACCGCGAGCTGATCGACGATCTCTGGCGCCTGCTGCGGTCATGCGTGACCGACGCCGGCGGTCACGAGGTCGAGGCTCGGGCCGACGAGTTCTTCGCCGTCTTCGAGGCGCCCCGGGCTGCCGTCGACGCGGCGATCGCCGCGCAGCACACCGTCGCCACCCACGCCTGGCCGGAGCGCACCGAGGTGCGCGTCCGGATCGGTCTTCACAGCGGCTATCCCACGTCGACCGCGGACAACTACGTGGGCACCGACGTCAACCTGGCGTCGCGGATCTGCGCCAGTGGCCACGGCGGCCAGATCGTCCTCTCGGCGAGCACCCGCGAGGCCGTCAAGGCATCGGCGCCCGACGGCATCCGCTTCACCGCACTCGGGTCACACCGCCTCCGCGGCCTCCCGGATGTCGTGCCCCTCTACCAGGTCACGGCCAAGGGGTTGCGCAGTCGATTCCCGCCGTTGCGGACGATGTAGCACCAGCGACGGTCAGATCGACGGGCGCGGCAGGGGGTGCTGCCGCTCGTAGGCGCGCGCCGCCCGCAGCACGAGGGCATCGGCGAACATCGGCCCGACCAGCTGCAGCCCGATGGGCAGACCATCGCTCGTCAGGCCGCACGGGATCGTGCAGGCCGGCTGCTGGGTGAGGTTGAAGGGATACGAGAACGGCGTCCACCCGAGCATCGCCTCGGGCGTCAGCGCGGTGTGTCCGGCCGGGCGGGCCTCGAACGCCGGCACGGCCACCGACGGCGTCACGAGGAGGTCGAAGCGCTCCATGAACTGCCGCATGTACGACCCCAGGTCGCCGCGCCGGAGGTTCAGCCGTTGCACGTCCAGGTTGCTCAGCCGCGACCCGAGCTCGGCCTCGGCGGCGAAGTCGGGATCGGTCACCGCATGCTGCTCGGGCGTCAACGTGTTCCACAGCGTCCAGGCGCCCGTGAACCAGAGGCCCGTCGTGATCTCCAGCGGATCGTCGAACCCCGGGTCGACGGCCTCGACGATCGCCCCGGCCGCGGCCAGATCGGCAGCAGCCGCGGCCACGGCAGCGGCGACCTCGGGGTCGACGCCGTCGGCGTAGCCCAGCGTCGGCGAGTACGCGATGCGCAGCCCGGCGATGCCGTCGTCGAGCCCGTCGAGGACGTCGCCGTCGTCGGGTGGGAGCGACGTCCAGTCACGGGCGTCTGGCTGCTTCAGCACGTCGAGCATCAGCGCGGCGTCGGTGACGCTCATCGTGTGCGGGCCGAGGTGGGCCACGGTGCCGAACGGTGACAGCGGGTAGGCGGGCACCCGACCGAAGCTCGGCTTGTGGCCGACGTTGCCGCAGAAGGCGGCCGGGATGCGGACCGATCCGGCGCCGTCGGTGCCGACGCTCAGCGGTCCGAGCCCGGCGGCCACGGCCGCTGCCGTGCCGCCCGACGAGCCACCGGGCGTGCGGCTCGGGTCCCACGGGTTGCGCGTGATGCCGGTCAGCTCGGAGTTCGTCTCGCCCTTGCACCCGAACTCCGGCGTCGTCGTCTTGCCGATGAGCACGGCCCCCGCCTCGCGCAGACGGGCCGTTGCCGGGGCGTCGACGTCCCACGGCTGGTCGGGGTCCACGGTGCGACTACCGCGCCGGGTCGGCCAGCCGCGGGTGAGGATGAGGTCCTTGATCGACGTCGGCACGCCGTCGAGTGGACCGACGGGCTCGCCGCGCTGCCAGCGCACCTCGCTGGCCGTCGCCGACGCCAGCGCCTCCTCGCCGGCGACGAGGCAGAAGGCGTTGATCGTGGGATCGACGGCGGCGATGCGGTCGAGCACCGCCTGCGTCGCCTCCACTGGCGAGGCTGCGCCGCTGCGGTACAGCGCCAGCAGTTCCGTGGCCGTGCACTGGGTCAGGTCGGTCGTCACGCCGTCATCTTGACAAGGGCGGCACCCCGTTCTGTCCTTCGCGATCGGCCCGACCGGGCCGAAACCGAAGGACAGAAGCTGGCTACAGTCCGACGGGACATGGACCTCGACTCCGGGCGCCCGTCACGCGCCAGCAGTCGGTGATCGCCCTCCTCGCCCTGTACCTGGTGGTCGGCATCGCCGTGCTGGCCGGCGCCCGGCCGCTCACCGCCGGCTCCGGGCGAGCGCTCTTCGCCGTCGCCGCCATCCCGTTCGCCGCGACGACGGCATGGCTGGCGATCCTGCTCCCGAGCATCGTCGACGGCGAGGTGCGCACCGCCAACGTCGAGTGGGTCCCGCAGCTGGGCCTCGACGTCGACCTCCGCCTCGATGGCTTCGCCGCTCTGATGCTCGTGCTCGTGGCGGGCATCGGCGTGCTCGTCGTCGCCTACGCGGCGCGGTACTTCGCCCGCCCGACGCCGCACACGGGGCGCCTGCTGGGATTGCTCGTGCTCTTCGGCGGGGCGATGGCGGGCCTCGTCGTCGCCGACAACCTGCTCGTGCTGTACGGGTTCTGGGAGCTCACCTCGGTCACGTCGTTCCTCCTCATCGGCCACGATCACGAGGATCCCAAGGCCAGGGCCGCCGCCCTGCAGGCCCTCCTGGTCACCGGTGCGGGTGCGCTGGCGATGCTCGCCGGCTTCATCGTCCTCGGCCAGACCGCCGGGACGTACCAGCTCAGCGCCATCCTCGCCGACCCGCCGGGCGGCGACGCGGCGACGGTCGCCATCGTGCTGATCCTGCTCGGCGCCTTCACCAAGTCGGCGCAGATGCCGTTCCACGCCTGGCTGCCCGGGGCGATGGTCGCCCCCACGCCGGTGAGCGCCTACCTGCACTCGGCGACGATGGTCAAGGCCGGGGTGTACCTCGTCGCCCGCCTCGCCCCGGCGTTCGTCGACCTCGACCTGTGGCGCCCGGTGGTCGTCACGGTCGGCGTCGTGACGATGATCGGCGGCGGCCTGCGGGCGATGCGCCAGCACGACCTCAAGCTGCTCCTCGCCTACGGCACGATCAGCCAGCTCGGGCTGATGATCGCCGTGTTCGGCTGGGGCACCCCGGCGGCCGACACCGCCGGCTGTGTGATGCTGCTGGCGCACGGCGCGTTCAAGGCCGCCGCCTTCATGGTCGCCGGGATCGTCGACCACCAACGCGGCACCCGTGACGTCCGCCGGCTGCCCCGGCCGGGCCCGGGTTGGGGCGGGGTGCTGGCCGTCGCCGCCATCGCCGCCGGGTCGATGGCGGGCATCCCGCTGCTGTTCGGCTTCATCGCCAAGGAGGCCGACTTCGAGGCCTTCATCGACCAGGGCACCGGCGGGACGCTCGCCCTCGTCGGGCTCGTCGTCGGGTCGATGTTCACCGCGGCCTACAGCATCCGGTACCTCGCCGGCCTCGCCGGCCGGCTCGCCGACGGTCGGGCGCCCGCGCCCGTCGACCACGGACCGCCGGGGCCGGCGTTCCTCGCCCCGGCCGCCGTGCTCGCCGCCGTCAGCGTCGTCCTCGGCGTGGCGCCCGCCCTGGTCGACGGCCTCGTCGGCGCCGCGGCCGACGCCCTCGACGACGCCGTCGGCACGGTCCACCTCGCCGTGTGGCACGGCCTCAATCGTCGAGCTGCTGCTCTCCGCCGTGGCCCTGGCCGGCGGTGTCGCGCTCTATGTCGGCCAGGCCCGCGTGGCCCGGCTCACCTCGTCCGCGCCTCGCCTGCCGTCGGCCGATGACACCTACGTCGCCGCACTGCGCGGCCTCAACGCCGGCGCCAACCGGGTCACGGCCATCGCCCAACCGGGATCGCTACCGATCTACCTCGGCGTGATCCTGCTCACGGCATCGCTCGTGCCCGGCGTGCTGCTGCTCGGCGGCGCGTGGTGGCCCGGCTGGCCGCAGTTCGTCGACATGCCGGTCCACGTGCCGATCGCGGCGATGCTCATCGGGCTGGCGCTGGCCGCATCGATCGTCCGGCGGCGGCTCTCCGGCGCCCTCTTCCTCGGGATGGTCGGCTACACGATGGCCGGGCTGTTCATCGTCCAGGGCGCACCCGACCTGGCACTCACCCAGGTCGCCATCGAGACCCTGACCACCGTCCTCTTCGTCCTCGTCCTCCGTCGCCTCCCCGACCGCTTCGAGACCTCCCCTGACGCCGCCCGGCGAGCCGTCCGGGTCGGCATCGCGGCCACCGTCGGCGGGATGGTGTTCCTCTTCACCCTCGCGGCCGGCTCGATCGAGCCGGCGACGACGGTCTCCGACGCGATGATCGACCTGGCGCTGCCCGAGGGCGATGGGCGCAACGTCGTCAACGTGATCCTCGTCGACATCCGCGGCCTGGACACGCTCGGCGAGATCTCTGTGCTGACGGCGGCTGCCATCGGCACCGTCGCCCTGGCCAGGGCGGGCCGGCGGCCGGGTCGCCCCGCCGTTGGCGAAGACGGGACCGTCGAGCGCCGGCCACCGCCGGTGCCGCTCACCCGCCTCGTGACGATCGACGTGTCGGTGCGCATCGTCTTCGCCGCCGTGATGGTCGGTTCGCTGTGGCTGCTCTTCGCCGGGCACAACCAACCCGGCGGCGGGTTCGTCGGCGGCATCGTCGCCGGCGCCGCGGTGTCCCTCCGCTACGTCGCCGGCGGGCTCGCCGAGGTCCGCCGCCTGTCGCGCGGCCAGCCGTGGATGGTGGTCGGAGCCGGTCTGCTGATCGCCGTGATGACGGCGATCGTGCCGATGGCGTTCGGCGGCGCCGTGCTGGAGACCGGATCGGTCACGCTGCACCCGCCGCTGCTCGGCACGGTCAAGCTGACGTCGGCGCTGGTGTTCGACATCGGTGTGTACCTCGTCGTGATCGGACTGGCGATGATGGTCTTCGAGTCCTTCGGCGACGACACGAGCGTGGTGCCGGCGCGCCGCCCGGCCGATGCCGAGGAGGGCGTGACCGCGGGTGTGGTGAACCAGTGAGTGTGCTGATGGCGTTCACGGCGGCGGTGCTGTTCGGCATCGGCACCTACATGATGCTGCAGCGCAAGCTGTCCCGGCTGATCATCGGTCTCGGCCTGATCGGCCACGGCGCCAACGTGGTCTTCGTCACCGCGGCGCGCCGCGGCGAGCCGCCGCTGACCGGGACCGGTGACCCGGCCGAGTTCGCCGACCCGCTCCCGCAGTCCCTGGTGCTGACGGCCATCGTCATCAGCTTCGGCACGACGGCGCTCCTGCTCGCGCTCGCCTACCGCAGCTGGCTGCTCACCGCCGACGACGAAGTCGCCGACGATGTCGACGACCGCATCATCGGCCGCGACGGAGTGGCAGACACCGAGGTCGAGGACGCCGGCGCCTTCGACAGCACGGCCGATGAGGTGGCTAGCCGATTGAACGTGCTCCTACCGCTCCCCATCGTGCTGCCGCTGCTGGCCGCCGCGCTGTGCGTGCTCAGTGGCCGGTCGCGCCTGATCCAGCGGGTGATCGGGCTGAGCACGCTCGGCGCGCTCATCCCGATCGCCGTCGTCATCCTCGTGCGCGTCGACGCCGACGGCGTGGCGGTCGTGCAGGCCGGTGACTGGCCGGCGCCGGTCGGCATCACGCTCGTCGCCGACCGGCTCTCGGCGATCATGCTCGTCACGGCCACGGTGGTGCTGTTCGCCGTCCTCGTGTACGCCATCGGCCAGCCCGGTGCCGAGCGCAACCACGTCGGGTTCCAGTCGATGTACATGATCCTCGCCGCCGGCGTCTCGGCCGCGTTCCTCACCGGCGACCTGTTCAACCTGTTCGTCGCCATCGAGATGATGCTGACGGCGAGCTACGTGCTGATGACGCTGGGCGGCCGGTTGGAGCAGGTGCGCTCGGGGATGACCTACGTCGTCATCAGCCTGGTCGCCTCCGTGCTGTTCCTCGTCGCGCTCGCCTTCACCTACGCCGCCACCGGCACGGTCAACATGGCCGATCTCGCCGAGCACATCCCCGAACTGCCGAGCGGGGTGCGCGCCGCGCTCGCCGGCCTGCTGCTCGTCGTGTTCGGGATCAAAGCGGCCCTGTTCCCGCTGTACTTCTGGCTGCCCGACAGCTACCCGACGGCGCCGTCAGCGGTGACGGCGATCTTCGCCGGCCTGCTGACGAAGGTCGGCGTCTACGCCATCATCCGCACCCAGACGTTGCTGTTCCCCCCCGACTCCCGCCCGGCGACACTGATCCTGATCATCGCCGCGGCGACGATGGTCGTCGGCGCGCTGGGGGCCATCGCCCAGGAGGACATCAGGCGGGTCTTCTCCTTCTACATCATCTCCCAGATCGGCTACATCATCATGGGACTCGGGCTGTTCACGGTGGCCGGACTGGCCGGCGCGGTGTACGCCATCGTCCACCACATCGTCGTCAAGACGAGCCTGTTCCTCGTGGGTGGCCTGATCGAGCACACGGACGGCTCGAGCCGCCTCCGGCGCCTCGGCAACATGGTCCGCACCGCGCCCGTGATCGCTGTGCTGTACCTGTTGCCGGCGCTCAGCCTGGCGGGCATCCCGCCGTTCTCCGGTTTCCCGGCCAAGTTCGGCTTGTTCGACGCCACAGCCAGATCGCGCCAGTGGGCGATCCTCGCCGTCGGCGTGACGGTCAGCCTGCTCACCCTCTTCTCGCTGGTCAAGGTGTGGATCGCCGTGTTCTGGAGCCCACCCGGCGACGACGACACGACTCGAGTCGACGCCACCGATGTCGTCATCCGCCGCCGCCCGGCGCCGCTGCTGATGCTCGTCCCGACCGCTGTGCTGGTCGCGCTGACGCTTGCCATCGGCGTGGGTGCCGGACCGCTGTTCGATCTGAGCGACCGGGCAGCGGTCGATCTGCTCGACCCGACGCACTACCTCGAGGCGGTGCTGCAGCCATGAGGTCGGCGACGATCGCTGCCGGCATGGCCGTGATGTGGGTCCTGCTGTGGGGTTCGGCATCGCCGGCCAACATCCTCGGTGGGCTCGCCGCCGGGGCCGCGCTCATCCTCGCCGTGCCCGGCCTGCGCCGGCGCGGTCCGGCTCCACGGGTGGCGTTGCGCCCCGTGGCGATCGCCCGCCTCGTCGGCCACGTGCTGCGGACCATCATCGAGTCCAACGTCGTGCTGACGCGCGAGATCGTCACCCGCGGCGTGAACATCAACACCGCCGTCGTCGGCGTGCCCCTCCCCGGGTGCTCCGACGAGCTGCTGACGCTGATCAGCAACCTCGTCGCCCTCGCCCCGGGCACGATGCCACTGGAGCTGACACTCGACCCGGTGGTGCTGTACGTCCACGTGCTGCACTTCCGCGACGTCGAGCAGGTCCGCCGCGACGTCCTCCACCTCACCGACCTGACGGTGCGGGCGTTCGGTTCGGCGGGAACGGTTGCCGCCCAGGACGAGTACCTCCGACGCACCGGGGGACTGCCGTGATCGTCGCCGCCTACGCCGCCCTCGGGCTCGCCACCGCGCTGTTCCTCTTCCGGCTCCTGCGGGGGCCGTCGCTGGCCGACCGGGTGATCGGCATCGACGGGATCATCGTCACGGGCATGAGCCTGATCATCGTGCAAGCCATGGACACCGGCCGCGGGGCGTTCCTCCCGACGGCCGTGGTGCTGGCCCTCGTGTCGTTCATCAGCACCTCGGTGATCGCTCGCTACATCGAGGGGCGGGGCGAGTGATCGGCGAGGTCGTCGCCCTGGCCGGCGCCGTGCTCGTGCTCCTGTCGGCCGTGGGGGTGATCCGCTTCCCCGACGCGCTTGGCCCGCATGCATGCGCTGACCAAGGCCTCGACGGTCGGTGTCGTGCTCGTCGCCGTGGGGTCGGCGTTCGTCCTCCCGACGGCCAACGACATCACCTCCGCGCTGGCCGCCGCCCTGCTGCAGATCCTGACACTGCCGATCAGCGCCTCACTGATCGGCCGGGCGACCTACCTGGCGCGGGGGATCCCCAACCGCGTCGACGCCGTCGACGAGCTCGCCGACGTCCAGCGACGACCGCCGGCGGCGGACTGACGATCTGGGCGGCCGGCGGCCCTGGCCGAACGTCACGCCGTGCTCGGCGCCGGTTGGACGGGCGCGCTGGCGAACATCCGCCGGCCGGCGATCACCACGGCCACCCCGGCGAGGATCCCGACGGCGAGCGACGCGAGGCTGACGTCGGCGATGGCGACGACAGCGGCGAAGAGCACGACGGCCGCGGCGAGGACGAGGTCGTCGCGGCGCCAACCACGCCGGAACATCGCCACGACCGCGGCTGTCACGGCGACGATCAACAGGATCCCGGCGAGACGCAGGAGGCCCGGTCGAGGCACCACTGACGATCGACTCGATGGCCGCCTGCCCGCCGGGCCGGGCCGCCAGCTCCGGGGCGTCCTCGACGACCCGGCGGGCCGCCGAGCGGACGATGACCATCGCCGCCGCGCCGCCGAGGGCGAGCAGGAACGTGGCCCGCCAGCGCCGCCGGGCGACGAGGATCGTGGCCGCGACGAGGACGATCGAGAGGACGACGAGCACCGCGATCGCCCGCTGCACGAGGGCGAACAAGCGCTGGGCGTTCGCCAACGTCGCCTGGGCATCGGCCAACCGTTCGCTGCGGTACACGACGAGCTGGCCGAAGTCGTCCGGGAGGTCGCGCCCCGTCGCCTCCTCGAGGGCGGCGATCTGTTCGGTGGGGTCACCTTCCGCGGTGAGCTCGGGGAGCTCCACGTTCGTCAGCACACCGAGCTGCTGCACCTGCTCGAAGGCCCGACCGATCAACGGCAACGTGTTGAGCGTGACGACGCCATCGGTGACATCGATCCCGTCGGCCAGCCCGTCACCCTCGAGGAGGTCGACGGCCCGGGCGTGCGCCCGCTTGACCACCTCCTCGACCAGCGCCTGCACGTCCGGATTGGCGAGGACGCGGGTGAGCCCCCGCTCGACGGCTGTCCGGGCGCCGGCCGCGAGCACCGGTTCGAAACGCTGCAGCTGATCGGGAAGGACCTCCTGCAGCGCGGCGTCGACATCGACGGAGGTGAAGACCTGTGTCGTGATGTAGTCGGCGAGAGCCGCCTCGACCTCTGGCTGGTCCAACGCGTCGCCGACGATGTCGGCCACCTTGTCGCTGTCGAGGACGGTTCTCTTGGCCCACACGCCGACGGCGGTGATGGCGAGGACGAGGATCGCCAGTACCCCGAGCACCGCGGCGATCACGCCGCGCACCCGTCCGCCGCCAGCGTCGGTCTCCGCCGGTCCGCGATCGATCGTGTCGTCGGGGTCGAGGGTGACGTCGTCGTCGCCACCCTCCGGGTTCGATGGCGTGACCATCGGAGCATTCTTGCCGACCGGCGGCAGGCCACGGTGTTCATCCGCCTCCCGCGAGCACGGCCGCCCTACCATCCGGCTCATGCCGAGCTTGAGGCGTCGCGCACCTGCGCTGCGCCGTGGGTCGGCGGGGCTGCTGCTGTTCGCCTCGGCGCAGGACGAAGCCCGCGTCCGGCGGCCGACGGACATCGCCCTGGCGCTGGTCAGTCTCGGCACGGTGATCGTGGGGTCGGTCGTCGCCACGATCGGCGCCGACCTCGACGTCGCGCTCGCCGAGCTGCTGGCGACGTTCCCCGGGTTCTTCGATCCGGTGTGGCTGGTCCTGTTCTGGACCCCGGTCGGGTGGGCACTCGTGCTGCTCGTCGCGGCGGTCGTCCGGCGCCGGCGCGGGCTGCCTCGCGACCTGGTCGCCGCGGTCGCCGTCGCGGTGGGCATCGCCGCGCTGCTCGGCCAGCTCGTGAACGACGACCCGTGGGCTGTCGTGCGGCAGTTCGCCGCCGTCAACGGTCCGCCCGGCTTCCCGCCCGGCGCGCTGACGGTGGCCACGGCGGCCATCTCGACCGCGTCACCTCACGTGACGCAGCCGTTCCGCCACTTCGGGCGGTGGCTCATCGGGTTGCAGCTGCTCGGCTCGATGTTGCTCGGGGCCACGACCGCGACCGGTGGCATCGCCGCCGTCGCCGTCGGCCTGCTCGCCGCGGCCAGCGTCCACTTGGCGGTCGGTTCGCCGGGTGGCCGTCCGACGACGTCGCGCATCCGGATGGCGCTGGAAGGCCTCGGGATCAGCGTCGACGAGCTGGCCCCGGCGTCGATGCACCCCGAGGGGACGCTGCAGTTCGACGCCACCGACGAGGACGGGCCGCTGTCGGTGAAGGTGTACGGGCGTGACGCCTGGGACGGCCAGCTGCTCGCCAACGTGTGGCGGTTGGCCTGGTACCGCGACACCCAGCGCACCGTGCGCCTGAGCCGCCTCGAGCTCGTCGAGCACGAAGGGTTCGTGACCCTCCTCGCCGACCGCGCCGGCGTGCGCGTGCCCCGGCTGATCACCGCCGGCAGCGCCGGGCAGGGCGATGCCCTCGTCGTCGTCCGGCCCGATGGCGTGCCGCTCCCGGCCTGGACGGGAACGGCCGGCGACGCGGCGATCGACGCGCTGTGGTACGACCTCCGCCGCCTCCACGACGCCGGCATCGCCCACGGCCGAGTCGACCTCGACCGACTCGTCGCCCGCGACGACGGGACGATCGGCTTCGCCGATCTCTCGTCGGCCACGGTCGCCGCAGAATTGTCCGACATGCTGCAGGACCGGGCCCAGGTCCTGTGCGTATCGCTGCTGCTCGTCGGCGAGGACCGAGCCGCCGCGGCGGCGCGGCGGGCGCTCGGCGATGACGGGCTGCTGCCCGTGCTGCCGTACGTGCAGGAGGCGGCGATGCCGGGGCGGGCGCGCGCCGCGCTGGCCGACCAGGACGTCGAGCTCGACGACGTGCGCGGCCGGTTGCGGGCGCTGCTCGGGGCGCCGGAGCAGTCGCTGATCCGCCTGCGCCGGGTGACGTGGGGCTCGGTGTTCAACCTGGCGCTGTTGGCCATCGCCGCGTACGCGCTGATCGCCGTGTTCAGCGACATCGACATGGCGTCGTTCCTCGACGAGCTGCGCGACGCCAGCTGGGCGTGGCTGGTGTTCGCCCTCCTCCTCGCCCAGCTCCCACGCCTCCCGTCGGCGGTGAGCACGATGGGCTCGGTGCAGCAGCCGTTGCCCCTCGGGCCGTTGTTCGCCCTGCAGTTCGCCATCTGCTACGTCAACCTGGCGATCCCCAGCACGGCGGCGCGCGTGGCGATCAACGTGCGCTTCTTCCAACGCTGCGGCGTCGGCCCGTCGACGGCGATCTCCGCCGGCGTGATCGACTCCGTGTCGGGCTTCATCGTCCAGTTCGTCCTGTTCGTGCTGGTGTTCTTCGCCTCCGACGTCGATCTCGGGCTGTCGACGGACACCGAAGAGTTGAGCGGTCTGGCGACGATCGCCCTGATCGTGATCGTCGTGCTCGTCGTGGCCGGCATCATCATCGCCTTCGTGGCGCGCGTGCGCCGGCGGGTGCTCGCCATCTACCGGGAGGTGAAGGCGGCATTGACCGTGCTGCGCTCGCCCCGCAAGCTGCTGCAGCTGTTCGGCGGCAACCTCGCCTCCCAGATCCTGTTCGCCGTCGCCCTGGCGGCATGCGTCGAGGCGTTCGGCGTGTCCGTGTCGCTCACCGAGCTGGTGTTGATCAACACCGTCGTGTCGCTGTTCGCCGGGCTGCTCCCTGTGCCCGGCGGCA
Organism: uncultured Acidimicrobiia bacterium; assembly: GCA_963776995.1. Taxonomy (GTDB): domain Bacteria; phylum Actinomycetota; class Acidimicrobiia; order Acidimicrobiales; family Ilumatobacteraceae; genus JALZMG01. The sequence continues at coordinate 71,144 of CAVZPA010000018.1, read as the reverse complement.
TCGGGGTCACCGAGGCGGGGTTGACGCTGGGCCTCACGGCGGCCGGCCTGTCGTCGGAAGTCGCCTTCGCCGTCGCCCTGTCCTACCGCTTCGCCAGCTTCTACCTCCCCCCGATCTGGGGCTGGTTCTGCTACCGCTGGCTGATCAGCAAGCGGTACCTGTGAGCCCTTCGGTCCGGGTCGGGGGCGTTTCGCCGCCTCCATCGACGGGAAGCACCTGTCCATCCTCCAACGAGAACTGCTGATGAGCGCGCCGAGCGGACGAGTCCGAACCGATCTCGACGGTCGGCGATCTCGCTCCGGAAGGCGGGCGCTCGCCCGTCACTCGTGGCCTCCTCCACGCCGTGACCACCGCCGTGCTCACGATCATCATCGGGCTGGCCGTCCTCGACGGCCTCGACGTGGCCGACGTCTACGGCGTCGACACGGCCACCGCCGAGGCCAGCGGCGGCGGGTACGACCTCGCCGTGCGGTACGGCACGGTCACCCGACCGGCGCTGGCCACGCCGTTCGAGATCGTCGTGACGCACGACGGCGGGTTCGACGGACCGATCACGATCGCCGTCGACCGCGCCTACCTGGCGATGTGGGACGAGAACGGCCTCGTGCCCGCGCCCTCGGCGGAGGTGTCCGACGACGAGTGGGTGGAATGGGAGTTCGACGCCCCGAGCGGTGACACGCTCGCGGTGTTCTACGACGCCCGCATCGAGCCGGCGGCGCAGTCGGGGCGGGCCGGCCGCGTCGCTGTCCTCGAGGACGACCGAGCCGTCGCCGAGGTGCGGTTCGAGACCAGGGTGCTGCCGTAGTGGAGATCGTCGCCCGCGCCTCCATCATCTTCCTCGTTCTCCTGCTCCTCACGCGGGGGATGAAGCGGCGCACGCTCGCCGACATGGCTCCGTTCGAGCTGCTGTTGCTGGTCACCCTCGGCGACATCGTGCAGCAGGGCATCACCCAGGAGGACTTCTCGGTGACGGGGGCGGTCCTCGCCGTGTCGACGTTCGCCTTCTGGATCACCGTGCTCTCGTACCTGACGTGGCGCTCGCGGCGGGTCGCGGCGATCGTCGACGGGGTGCCGCTCGTCATCGTCCAGGACGGCCGGCCGGTCGAGCGGACCATGGCCATCGAGCGGCTGCCGCTCGACGAGCTCCTCGAGGCGGCGCGCCAGGAAGGCATCGAGTCCCTGGACAGCGTCAAGCTGGCCGTCTTGGAACCGTCCGGGCGCATCTCCTTCATCCGGCGCGGCAGCAGCGAGTGAGCACCGGCTCGCCGCCAACGGCGGACACCGGTCATGACACCGGCTCGACGATGGTCGACCTCGACGGCGGTTCGTTCCGCATGGGCTCGGTCGATGACCGGGCGTACCCGGCCGACGGAGAGGGCCCCATCCACGTCGTCGAGCTGCGCCCGTTCCGGCTGGACCGCCTCGCCGTCGACAACCGCCGTTTCGCCGCCTTCGTCGACGCCACCGGTCACGTCACGGAAGCGGAGCGCTTCGGCTGGTCGTTCGTCTTCGCCGGCTTCCTCCCCGCCGACTTCCCGGACACCCGCGCCGTCGCCGACGCCCCGTGGTGGCGGCAGGTCCACGGCGCCGACTGGCGCCATCCCGACGGTCCGCAGTCCGACCTCGCCGGGCGCGACGATCACCCGGTCGTCCACATCTCGTGGAACGATGCCCAGGCGTTCTGCGCGTGGAGCGGCACGCGCCTGCCGACGGAGGCGGAGTGGGAGTACGCGGCCCGGGGTGGCCGCCGGGGCACGGCCTTCCCCTGGGGCGACGACCTCGAACCCGAAGGCCGCCATCTGATGAACGTCTTCCAGGGCACGTTCCCTCGGGACAACACCGTGGCCGACGGGTTCGCCGGCACGGCGCCCGTGGACGCCTTCCCGCCCAACGGCTTCGGGTTGCACAACATGACCGGCAATGTCTGGGAGTGGTGCGCCGACTGGTTCGACGCCGGCTACTACCAGCACAGCCCGCGGCGCGATCCCACCGGGCCGACGAGCGGGACGCACCGTGTCATGCGGGGCGGCTCCTACCTCTGCCACGCGTCGTACTGCCGGCGCTACCGGGTCTCGGCGCGCAGCGGGAACACGCCCGACAGCTCGACGGGCAACCTCGGGTTCCGAGTCGCGGCCGACCGGTGAGCAGCCTTCCGGTACCGCGCTCGACCTTCGACCGAGCAGGTACCGTGGCGCGGTTCACCCGCTTCGAAGGAGACCGTGATGATGATGCGACCGGGCAGGCGTGTGGGACGTCGCGGGCTCCTCGGGGCCGCGGCCACGACCGCTGTCGTGGCCGGCACCGCGACGGCGGTGAGCGGGGGCGTGCGCCGCCACCAGGAGGAGAAGGCCCAGGAGTCCGCTGACGCCGCGGCCGCCCAGCAGGCGGCCCCGCCGCAGGCAGCACCTCCGCCGCCACCGGCGCCGGCTGCCGCGCCGGCCGGCGACGACGTCGTCGCCAAGCTCAACGAGCTCGCCCAGCTGAAGGCCCAGGGCCTCCTCAGCGACGAGGAGTTCACCGCCGCCAAGGCCAAGCTGCTCGGCTGACCGACCGGACGGCTGGACCCGGCTCTCGCCGCGCGTCTGCGTGATGGCGGCCGCGTGCCGTTGCAGGATCAGCGCACCTCTACGAGGCCACCCCGGTGATCGGAGCGTCGACGAGGGCGGCACTGCACGACGCCGAGACGTGGGCCGTCCGGCACCATCCGACACAGCCGTGAGCTCGCCGTTCACGGCGGGTGTGCTCAGGGGCCGGCCGGCGGCGACATCGGTGGCGGGTCGACGTTCTCGCCACTCGTGGACGCCGGGCCGGTCGGTTGGTTCGGCTGCGGGAACGTGGGCTGGCGACCCTGCTCGGACATCACGTCTCGTGCCGCGGCCTGGGCGATGGCGTACTGCTGCGCCGCCGCCTGCTGGGCGGCGTACTCGCGGGCCGCAGCCTGGTGGGCCGCCTGGTCGGCGGCGTACTGCTGGGCGGCGACCTGTTGGGCCACGAGGTCGGCCTGGGAGCGGGCCTGGGCGATGTCGCGCTCCTCACGATGCAGGCGTTGGGTCAGCCAGCGCAGCAGGATGTCGACGAGCAGGGCGACGATGAAGTAGAAGACGGCGGCGAACAACAACGAGGTGTCGAGCACCGAGGCGTCACCGATCGGCTGGGTGGGGAAGATCCCGCGGAACGGGCCCATGGCGCGCTCGGCGCTCCGGTACACCCACTCCACGAAGTCGGCTTCGGGGTTGGCTCCGGCGAGGCTGCAGGAAGAACGCCAGCGTGAGCACGATCGCCGTGACCAGCGCGATGGCGTAGATGACCCACACGATCGCTCGCCCGATCTTCAGGAACGTCGGGACGGGCGAACGCTCCGCCGCTTCGGCGCGCTTTTCGTACTGCTCGACCGTCGGGTCGACCGGGCGGTTCATCGTCATGGACATACCTTCGCGCGCCGGATCACGCGTCGAGACCGAAGAAGCGCGCGATCCACGGCCACCGTCGCGGCAGGACCCGCACCAGCGGCAAGGAGAACACGAACTGCGAGATGCTGCCGAAACGCTCGTAGATCACGGCGTCGACGGCCATTCCCAGGACGATGGCCCGGCCGAGGAAGAAGAACCAGCCCAGCGTGACGATCGTCGTACCGATGGCCCCGTACAGCTGCGAGGCCCGGTCGAGGCGATCGGGCAGGTAGAGCTGGCTGATCGCCTGCATCCCGACGAGCGTGGCGCCGACGAGCACGGCGCCCGGAAGGAGGGCTCCGGGATCGTTGGTGGCGCGGGGCAAGAGCATCGACAGCAACAGCCAGGCCACGGCGTAGATGGCGAAGGCGAGGAGGAACGACATCCCGGCGACGGCGAGACCGAGCTCGGTGCGCAGCCGGTTGATGATCGTCGACACCAGACCGATGCCGAACAACAGGCCGACGATCGCGCCGATCACCCGGGCGGATGCCTTCGTCCGGACCGGCAGGCGCCACGCGAGGCAGCTCGCCGAGACCATCCCCTTGCTCAGCGAACGGCCCGTCGTCGCCATGCCGACGAGCCCGACCAACACGGCGATCCACCGCGTGCTGTTGGGCTGCGTCAGCGCCGAGTTGATCTGAGCGGCGAGGCCGCCGGTGATGCCGACGTCGTCGGGGTCCACATCGGAGACGAACTCGGCGACGAACCCGAGCACGCCGACGACGAACAGCAGCAACGGCACGAAGAACAGGAACAGCCGGAACGCCAGGGCGCTGCCGACGATGGTGCCGGCGGACTCCCGGTCGCGCTGGTAGATGCGCAGTCCGACGTCGAGCAGCGGGCGGTCGCCGTACTTTTCCAGCAACGCCGCGGCGCGCACCTGGCCGGCGGACACGCGCTCCTTCGAGCGGGCGACCAGCAACCGCAGGCCCGAGGCCTCGTCGACCGCAGCACCGTCCGGCGGGTTCGCGCCGTCCGGCGGGTTGGCGCCGGACGGTCGCTCCGCCGTCACGACGGTGACCAGCGATACATGATCCAGTCGCCGTCGTCGGGACGGGCGCCGAGCCGCTCGTAGAGCTCGATGGCCCCGCGGTTCCACGTCAGCACGCTCCACTCGACGCGTCCGGCGGTGAGCGAGCGCAGGTGGTGCAGCAGGGTCGCGCCGACACCGTGCCCCCGGTATTCCGGGCGGACGAAGAGATCCTCCAGCCAGATGCCAGGTTCACCGAGGAACGTCGAGAACGTGCGGAACCACAGAGCCATCCCGGCGATCGCGTCGCCAACCGTGGCGATGGACACGGACGCCGCCGGGTCGGGTCCGAACAGGTGCTCACGCATCGCCACTGGATCGAACGACACGGTCATCCGCTCGAACTCGGCAAGCCCGCGGATCATGTCCAGGATGTCGTCGAGGTCGTCGGGCCGCGCCTGGCGAATGGCCGGTGTGATGGTGGGCTTCACCGTGTCGTTCCCGTTTCTCAGCGTTGCACTCGGAGTTGCTCCGCTGCGCAGAGTAGGTTCGCCGGCGCACGGTAGGGGCCGTGGACGATCTGAGAAGGGGTCACGATGATCAAGGTCACCGTCTTGTATCCGGCCGGCGAGGGGAGCACGTTCGACGTCGACTACTACAAGGACAAGCACGTCGAGATCGTCAACCGCACGCTCAAGCCGACGCGGTTCGACATCGAGAAGGGCCTCGACGGGCAGCCGTTCATGGCCATCGGGCACCTCTACTTCGACTCGATGGAGGCGATGCAGGCCGGCATGGGCAGCCCCGACGCCGGCGAGTCGATGACGGACATCCCCAACTTCACCAACGTCCAGCCGCAGATCCAGATCAGCGAGGTCGTCGAGTAGTCGGAGAGCGAGACGGCGTCAGGTCGCGTCGGTGATGGTCGCGGCGAGACGACTGGCGGCGTCGACGTAGCCCTCGACCAGGTCGAACACGACCTGGGTGGCCGACTTCGTCTCGTTCATCTGCCCGACGGCCTGCCCGACGAAGTAGTTGATCAACCGGCGGGCGCCGTCGCTCGACGCCGCGCTGCGGGCGATGCGCGCCTCGGCCTCGCCGACGAGGATCATCTGCAGCGGCATCGCCAACGGCTCGGGGTTGGCGGGGTCCGCCCACTCGTCGGTCCACGACGAGCGCAGCTGGCGGGCCGGCTTGCCCGTCTTCGCTCGCGAGCGCAGCGTGTCGGCGGACGTCGCGGCGAGGAACTTCTGCTTGACGACCGGGTGCGTCTCGGCCTCCTCCGTCGTCAGCCACACCGAGCCGCACCACACGCCCTGGGCGCCGAGCGCCAAGGCCGCGGCGACCTGGCGACCATCGGCGATGCCACCGGCGGCCAGCACCGGCGTGGGCGCCACGGCGTCGACGATCTGCGGGACCAGGACCATCGTGCCGATCTCCCCCGTGTGACCACCGGCCTCGGCGCCCTGGGCGATGATCAGGTCGACCCCGGCGGCCTGCTGGCGCTCGGCGTGGACAACCGTCCCGCAGAGTCCGGCGACCAGGATGCCGCGGCCGTGGGCCTCGGTGACGAGGTAGTCCGGGGCCGGGCCAAGGGCGTTGGCGACGAGCTTGACCTTGTCGTGGGCCCAGACGACGTCGAGCAGGGCCCGCCCGCTCTGGTGCGAGAACCCCATCAGCTCGTCGCCGCTCCCGGCTCCACCCGTCACTCTCGGGCAACGGCTCGACGCCGTACCGCCCGAGGAGGTCCTCGAGGAACCGGCGGTGCTCGTCGGGGATCAGCTCGTTGACCTGACCCCGGGTGAGCCCGCCCTCCTCGATGCCGATGTACTTCGCCGGCACGATGATGTCGACGCCGTAGGGACGGTCGCCCACGTGGTCGTCGATCCAGTCGAGCTCCGTCTCCAGCTGCTCGGGCGAGAAGGCCACCGCGCCGAGCACCCCGAAGCCGCCGGCCCTGGTGACGGCGGCGACGACGTCGCGGCAGTGACTGAAGGCGAAGATCGGGAACTCGATCCCGAGGCGCTCGCAGATCTCCGTGCGCACGATCGGCTCCTCAGATCAGCTCGTAGTCGGCCGGATCGACCTCGCGCGTTCGCTTCCAGAACTCCAGCAGCGGGAACGGCCAGTTCTGGGCCACTCGCCCGCTCTCGCTCTTGTACCACGAGTTCACGGTCGAGACGCCCCACGCCATGCGCAGGTTCTCGGCGTCGATGGCCTCGTTGTAGGCGTCGTGCACGTCGGCCCGCACCTCGAGCGCGTGGTGGTCGCCCTCGAGGATGTTCTTGATGGCATCCATCACGTAGCGCACCTCGCACTCCGTGAACCAGATGATGCTGCCGTTGACGACGATGTTCGTGTTCGGCCCGTAGAGCATGAAGAAGTTCGGGAAGCCGGGCACCGTGACGCCGAGGTACGCCCGGGCGTCACCGTTCCAGCGATCGTGGAGGTCGACGCCGTGGCGTCCGACGACCTTCATCGGGGTCAGGAACTTCGACGGCTGGAAGCCGGTGCCGTACAGCAGGACGTCGAACTCGTGCAGCTCGCCATCGACCGTGACCACGCCCTCGGGCACGATCCGCTCGATCCCCGTCGTCGTCAGCGTGACGTTGTCCCGGTGCAGCATCTGGGCCCACGCGCCGTCGTCGACGATGATCCGCTTGGATGCCGGCGGATACTGCGGCAGGGCCTTCTCCAGGAGGTCGGGCCGGTCGGCGTACTGGGCGACGAGCGCTTCGGTCAGCAGCTCACGGAGCATGTCATTGCCCTCGCCGACCGAGCGCGACTTGTCCGGCCAGTCCGGATCGACCTCGGCCATCGGCCGCAGCAGCTCGGCGCTCTTCCAGAACAGCCAGAAGCGGTACCACTGGCGGTAGTACGGCACGTGGCGCAACAGGTATTGGAAGCCCTGGGGGACGTCGTGCCGGTAGTGCGGGACCGGGAACTGCCAGTTCGGGGTGCGCTGGAAGATCTCCAGGTGGGCCGCCTGCTCGGCGACGATCGGTCCGAACTGGGCGGCGCTGCAGCCGGTGCCGATCACGCCGACCCGCTTGCCGGCGAGATCGACCGAGTGGTCCCAGCGGGCCGAGTGGAACGCCGGCCCGGCGAACGACTCGCGCCCCTCGATCTTCGGCAACTGGGGACGGTTCAGCTGGCCCACGGCGCTGATCACCGCGTTGGCCGTGATGTTCGCCTCCCTGCCGTCGGTGTCCACGGTGCACACCGTCCAGGTCGCCGACTCGTCGTCGTACTCGACGGAGGTCACCTCGGTGTTGAAGTGGATGTTCGGGCGGATGCCGAACTCGTCGACACACTCCCGGAAGTACTTGTACAGCTCGGCGCGAGGGCTGTAGTAGAGCGGCCAGTCGTCGCGCTGGGCGAAGGAGTAGCTGTAGTAGTGGTTCGGGATGTCGACCCGGCACCCCGGGTAGCTGTTCTCCAGCCAGGTGCCCCCGACGTCGGCGTTCTTGTCGATCACGACGTACGGGACGTCGGCCTCGGCGAGCCGGTAGGCGGCGACGATCCCCGACATCCCGGCGCCGATGATCACGACCTTGAACGGCTTGTCCGGGTTGACGTCGTCCTTGTGCCAGCGCGGCGCCCGCAGGTCGGCGGTCAACGCCAGCTCCTCGCGCATCATCGGCAGGTAGTCGTCGATCTCCAGACCGCCGGCCATGAACTCGAGGATGTGCTTGAGATCCGGCCCGGTCGGCATCGGCTCGGCGATGCTGCCACCGTCGCGGAAGGTGATCAGCGTGTCGAGGGCGAGGGCCCGGATCCCTTCCTGCTGCTCGGGTGTCAAGCCGCCCTGGTCCTCCCCCATCAGCAGCGGATCGATGCGCAGCTCGGGCCGCAGCAGCGACAGGTCGCCCGTGATGTGGGCGAGGGCCGACAGCAGCGCCGGGAGGTCGGAGACGGCCAGCGCTTCGCGCAGCTCGTCGTCGGATGCCGTGATCGGTTCGATGGGCCGGGCGAGTGACATGTGCGGTGGTGTCCCTTGGTGCTCGTCGCCGTTCGGCGCACTGGTGAGTAGCTGTCCTCGATCTCGAGAGACGGCCACCCAGTTCAGTAGCACTGCCGGACGGCTCGATGCGACCCCTGCGCACAACCTCGCCCAGCATCCTCCGCGTTGCGCCGTACCCCGAACGGGGACTAGACATCGCCGCAGCGCGATTGCGTCCGTTCGGGCCAACACGCGGGGTCCGCTGGGATCCACAGAAAAACGGGGGGAATTTCCATGTCGAGGTCCACGATGGCCGCATCCGGTCGAGGTAGGGCGCGCACCGCGCTCGGAGCACTGGCCGTGCTGGCATTGATTGCTTCAGCGTGCGGCGGTGACGATGACGACGACGCGACGTCGACGGAGGTCACCGCGGGCGGGGCAGCCGCCGCAACCACCGAGGGGGGCGCGGCGACGACGGCTGGCGGGGCGACCACCCCGGACAGCACGGCATCGTCAGGGGGAGACGCGACCACACCCGGCAGCGCGGGAGCTGCCTCGGGCGATCCCATCAAGGTGATGGTGTCGGCGCCGGTCGACACGCAACTCCCGCCGTACCCGAACATCCCGGGGGCCGCGGAGGTCTACGAGCAGTACATCAACGCCAAGGGTGGCGTCGCCGGCCGACCGCTCGAGATCATCACGTGCGACAACAAGGGCGAGCCCAACGAGGGGGCGAACTGCGCTCGCCAGGCCGTCGAGGAGGGGGTCGTCGCCGTCGTCGGATCGTTCACGTTCGACGCCAGCCGCATCATCCCGGTGCTCGAGGAGGCCAACATCGCCTGGTTCGGCGCGTGCTGCCCGCTCGTCGCCCAGGAGTTCACGAGCTCGATCTCGTACGTCCTCGGGTCGTTGCTGCCCGGCATGGGCGCCGGCCTCGGGTGGAAGATGGCCCAGGACGGCTGCGTGAACCCCGTCAACGTCGTGATCGACATCCCGGCCGGCGACGTCGCGTATCCGGCCCTGTTGAACTCCTACGAGGTCGGCGGAGGCGACCCTGCCGCCTGGCGGCAGGTCAAGATCCCCGCCGTGCCGCAGGACTACAGCGCCCAGGTCGCCGAGGCGACCGAGGGCTCCGACTGCATCGCCGGCGGCATCTCCGACTCGAACTGGGCCGCCTGGCTCCCGGCGATGGCCGCTGCCGGCGCCGACCAACGCCTCTACGGCCTGCAGGGCAACCTCAACAGCAAGATCGCCGAGCAGTTCCCCGAGCTGACCGAGGGCGCCATCATCTCCGGGTCGTACCCGAACATCGAGGGCTCGATGTGGGACGACTACCGCGCCGCGCTCGAGGAGTACGACGCCCCAGACCTCGACTGGAACAGCCTCGCTGGGCTGGGAACCTGGGCCGCGCTCACGGCGTTCACCGAGATCGTCGGGGGGATGTCCGGTGAGATCGACAACAACACGTTCATCGAGGCCGCCAACGCCACCTCCGAGCTCGACACCGGCAACATGATCGGCGTGCTCGACCTCACGACGCCGTACACCGGCTTCGGTGGGGACTTCCCGCGCATCTTCAACCGCACCGTGTACTTCGACACGGTCGCGGACGGCAAGCTCGTGCCGGTCGACGAGAATGCCTACGACATGACCGGCCCGATCGACGGCCAGCCGATGGACTGACGAACCGGCCATACGACGGTGCGCTGGCTGGCGTTCGGTAGGAGCGCCAGCCAGCGCCGCACCCGCGGCCTTTGACTCGGAGGTGATCCCGGCCCGTGCAAGAAGTCATCCGGTTTGCGCTCTTGGGTCTCGGCCTCGGTTCGCTCTACTCACTGGCCTCCCAGGGCCTGATGGTCATCTATCGGGGCTCCGGCGTGCTCAACTTCGCCCACGGCGCCATCGGCATGGTCGGGGCGTACGTCCAGTGGGAGGTCAAGAGCAACGGCAATTCCGTGGCGGTCGCCTGGGCGGCCGGTCTCCTCGTGTGCGCGGCGATCGGGGCCCTGACCCACCTCCTCATCATGAGGCGGTTGCGCCGCGCCTCGCCCCTCGCCCGCATCGTTGCCACCCTGGGTGTCCTCATCGTGCTGCAGGCCGGAGCCGTGCTCCGCTACGGCTCGACGATCACCTTCGTGACGTCGGAGCTGCCGGTCAAGGTCCTGCACCCGTTCGACATCACGATCTCCATCGACCGGTTCATCCTCGTCGGCATCGCCGCGGTGCTCAGCGCCGCGCTGTGGGCGCTGTACCGCTACACGCACTTCGGCATCGCCACGACCGCCGTGGCGGAGAACCAGCGCGCCGCGTCTGCCGTCGGCCTGTCGCCCGACTGGATCGCCACGGTGAACTGGGCGCTCGGGTCGGCCCTAGCCGGCGCCGCGGCGATCCTGATCGCCCCGATCGTGCAGCTCCAGGTGGCGACGATGACGAACCTCGTGCTCGCGGCCCTGGCAACCGCGCTGGTGGCGAGCTTCCGCTCGTTCCCGATCGCCTTCGCCGCCGGCATGCTCATCGGCATCGGCCAGACCGAGCTGACGCGCTACGTCAAGACCCCCGGCGTGGCCAACTCGCTCCCGTTCGCCGTGATCATCCTCTGGATGCTCCTGCGCGGCCAGGCGCTCCCGCTGCGCGACTACTTCCTCCAGCGCCTGCCTGCCGTCGGCAGCGGGCGGGCCCACCCGATCGCCATCGCCGTGGTCGGTGCGGTCACCGCGCTCGTCATCCTTGCCGTCCCGACCCGGTGGCAGGACGCCTTCGTCACGACGTTCGCCATGGGCTTCGTCCTCCTCTCGGTGGTCGTCATCACCGGCTACGCCGGCCAGCTCTCACTCGGTCAGTTCGCGCTGGCCGGCTTCGGGGCGTGGGTCGCCGGTCGACTTGTCGATGCCGGCGGATGGCCGTTCTGGCTGGCCTTGGTGGCCGGCGTGGTCGCCACGGTCCCCGTCGGCGTCCTGTTCGCCATCCCCGCTGTGCGCGCCCGGGGCATCAACCTGGCCATCGTCACGCTCGGCATGGGGACGGCCATGGAGCTGATGATCTTCAACAACGGCGATCTCGTGGGTGGCTTCGCCGGAACGCAGGTTGGCAGGCCGTCGCTGTTCGGCTGGGACATCAACGCGACCAGCCACCCCGGCCGCTACGCCATCGTGTGCATGGTCGTGCTCGCCCTCGTGTCCCTGATGGTCGCCAGCATGCGGCGCGGACGATCAGGGCGGCGGCTGCTTGCCGTGCGTACCAACGAGCGGGCCGCGGCGGCGCTCGGTATCAGCGTCCCAGGCGCCAAGATCTATGCCTTCGCCGTGTCGGCGGGCATCGCCGCGATCGGCGGTGTGCTGCTCGCCTTCCGCAAGGACGTGATCCTCTACAACTCGGAGTTCACGAACTTCACGTCGATCCTCGCGGTGGCGTGGTCGTTCATCGGGGGCATCGGCTACCTGCTCGGGCCGATCTTCGGCGCCACGCTTGCTCCCGGCTCGCTCGGCGCCCAGCTCACGAACACCATCCTCGACAGCGTCACCCGGTACATCCAGCTCATCGGCGGCGTGCTCGTCGTCCTCCTGGTGCTGCAGAACCAGGACGGCATCGCCAAGGAGTCCATCAACCAGTTCCTGTGGGTGGTCGGGAAGGTGCGCGACAAGATCCCCCGCCTCCCGAAGCCGCGGCCGGTGACGTTCGAGCTGCCGCCCGAGGAGCGCGAGCCGGTCGTGGCCCGCACGCTCGAGGTGCGTGATCTGGACGTCCGATACGGCGGCGTCGTCGCCGTGCGCGACGTGTCGTTCACCGTGCACCCGGGTCGCATCACCGGTCTGATCGGACCCAACGGGGCCGGCAAGACGTCATTGATCGACGCCGTCACCGGCTTCACCCGGACGGCGCGCGGCTCGGTGCTCTTGGACGGTGAGGAGCTGGTCGGCCTGAGTGCCACGAAGCGGGCCCGGGCCGGACTCAGCCGTTCGTTCCAGTCGCTCGAGCTGTTCGAGGACGCCACCGTGCTCGACAACCTGCGGGCTGCCTCCGACCCCCGCGATCGCCTGTCGTACCTGCGCGACCTCGTCCACCCGGTCGCTCCGACCCTTCCTGGCGAGGTCGTCGCCGCGATCCGCGAGTTCCGCCTCGAGGACGACCTGCTGCGACAGGTCCAGGACCTGCCCTACGGGCAACGTCGTCTCCTCGCCATCGTTCGAGCCGTCGCCACCCGGCCGAGCGTCCTGCTGCTCGACGAACCGGCCGCCGGGCTGAGCGACGTGGAGACCGCCGAACTGGCCCACCTCGTTCGCCGCCTGGCAGACGACTGGGGCATCGCCATCCTGCTCGTGGAGCACGACATGAGCTTCGTGATGAGCGTGTGCGACGACATCGTGGTGCTCGACTTCGGCATGCAGATCAGTGCGGGGACGCCGCAGGAGATTCGCCGTGATCCTGCCGTGATCGCGGCCTACCTCGGCGAGTCGGAGGAAGATGTGGCATCAGAGCTGGCGCCGGTCGCGGGCGGCGAATCATGAGCGAGCGAGTCTTCGAGCGAGCGAATCAGCGTTACGGCGCCGAAGGGTCACTGGTGCACCAGGCACATGCGGCAAATGACTTCTTCCACAATGGGATGGTGCACCAGTGAGCGCGCCCGAGACGACTGGGAATGACGCTCCGACGGGCGCCGCGGCGTCGGCCCCCGTGTTGGAAGCTCGGCGCGTCTCAGCGGGCTACGGAACGCGACCGGTCATCCACGACGTCGATCTCGTCGTGCAACCCGGTGAGATCGTGGGTCTGCTCGGCGCCAATGGGGCCGGGAAGACGACGACCCTCTACTCGCTCGCCGGCGAGCTGCCGCTGCTGTCCGGGGAGGTGCTGCTCGACGGCGCCGCCACCACGGCACCGCTCCACCGACGCGCTCGGCAGGGCCTCACGTTCGTGACCGAGGAGAAGTCGGTCTTCATGGGCCTCACGGCGCACGACAACCTCCGGGTCGCCGGTGTCGACGACGCGACGGCCCTCGAGCTGTTCCCGGAGCTGGGACGGCTCCTCGGCGTTCGGGCGGGGCTGCTGTCGGGTGGCGAGCAGCAGATGCTCACGCTGGCCCGGGCGCTGAGCCGCAAGCCGCGCGTGCTCCTGGCCGACGAGCTGTCGATGGGCTTGGCGCCGATCATCGTCAAGCGACTGCTCGAGGCGGTCGTGCGCGTCGCCAGGCAGCAGGACACGGCGGTCCTGCTCGTCGAGCAGCACGTGCGCAAGGCGCTCGAGCACTGCGACCGGGCCTACGTCATGCACCGCGGCCGCATCGAGCTCTCCGGCTCGGCGACCGAGCTCCGGGGCCGCCTCGGCGAGATCGAGGACCGCTACTTGACCGCCGCCACAACCGCCAAGCCCGCCTGAACTGGGACCGATCACCGTTCGGGGGCCGGCCAGCAGCGCGCTACGGTGATCGAAGTCATTGGGGATCGCCGGGGATCGTCGCGGGACGAGCGCGGCGCATGATGTCGAAAGGTCGTCCGATCATGAAGATGAAGGCTGCTGTCCTGTGGGAGCCGAAGACCGACTGGAGCGTCGAGGAGGTCGAGCTCGATCCACCGAAGGCTGGCGAGGTTCTCGTCAAGCTCGTCGGCTCAGGTTTGTGCCACTCCGACGAACACCTGCTGACCGGTGACTTGGCGTTGCCCGATGAGGCCCAGAAGGAGATGGGCATCCAGCAGTTCCCCGTGATCGGCGGGCACGAGGGTGCGGGCGAGGTGGTCGAGGTCGGCGCCGGTGTCACCAACCTGCAACCCGGCGATCACGTCGTGTTCGGCTTCATCCCGTCGTGCGGGCGGTGCCCGAGCTGCTCGACCGGCCACCAGAACCTCTGCGACCTCGGGGCGTTCCTGTTCGCCGGAAGGCAGGTGACCGACTTCACCGCCCGCCACCACGCCCGAGGGCAGGACCTCGGCCTGATGTGCTGCATCGGCACGTTCGGCGAGTACACGGTGGCGTCGGAGGCCAGCTGCATCAAGATCGAGAACGACATCCCGCTCGACAAGGCGGCGCTCGTCGGGTGCGGCGTGACGACGGGATGGGGGTCTGCGGTGTATGCCGCTGACGTGCAGCCCGGCGAGACCGTCGTCGTCGTCGGGTGCGGCGGCGTCGGCATGAACGCCGTCCAAGGGGCGGCGATGGCCGGCGCCCGCCATGTGGTCGCCGTCGACCCCGTCGAGTTCAAGCGCGAGCAGGCCGAGATCTTCGGGGCGACGCATTCGGCGAAGGACATCGCCGAGGCCACCGAGCTGGTCAACGAGCTGACGTGGGGGGCGCTGGCCAACAAGGTGATCCTGACGATGGGGGTCGCCCAGGGCGAGTACATCCAGCCGGCGCTGGCGATGACCTCCAAGGGCGGCCGCGTCGTCCAGACCGCCGTCGCCCCGTTCTCCGTGGACAGCGTGAGCATGAACCTGTTCGAGCTGACGATGTACGAGAAGCAGCTCGTCGGGGCGATCTTCGGCTCCGCCAACCCCCGCCGGGACATCCCCCGCCTCCTGCGCCTGTACCAGGAGGGCAAGCTCAAGCTCGACGAGCTGGTCACCCGCACCTACCCGATCGAACAGATCAACGAGGGCTACCAGGACATGCGCGACGGCAACAACATCCGCGGCATGGTCATCTACGACCACGCCTCCTGACATCCCGCGCCAGGCCCCTTTCAGTGTGAGGGAACAGGACCGATTCGGTCCTGTTCCCTCGCGTAGAACGACGAGCCGCCGCTGTGACACCCGCGTGGTTCACTGCGCCCATGACCGACGAGTACCGCCGCCTGGCGGCGGACGCGACAGGTCAGTTGGGATCGTTCTCCCGGGCGCAGGCGAGGGCCGCCGGGATGTCCGACCATCAACTTCGTCGCCGAGTCCAGAGCGGCTTCCTCGAACAGACGGGACCCCACTCTTTCCGCCTTCCGGGTGCAGCGACCGGCCCGGCGGCGGACCTGCGGGCACTGGTGCTCGACATCGGTGAACCCTGCTGGGTGTCCGGCCCGACCGCAGCCGCTCTGCACGGGTTCGACGGCTTCGTGATGCGCCGACCGCTCCACGTCACCGTGCTGCGCGACCGCAACGTGCGCCGCATCGGAGCGATCGTGCACACCACCGCCCACTTGCCGGCGATCGACCGTGAGTCCCGCGACGGCCTTCCGGTCACCAGCCCGACGAGGACGATCATCGACCTCGCCAGGACCGAGCCGCCGGCCAGGTTGTCCGCCGCCGTCGACTCCGCCCTGCGTGATGGGTTGACGAGTGAGGACCTCCTGCATCGGCGGATCGCCGCGCTCCGTGCCGAAGGGCCGCTTCGGAGTGCCGACGCTGCTCGACGTGCTCGGCGGACGCGAGATCACCCGCGGCGGCCACAGCTGGCTGAGCGGGAGTTCCTCCGACTCGTTGCCCTCGGCGGGAATCGTCCCGGATTCCGAGACGGATCCCAGCCCAGATGCTGCCGATGGCAGCGTGCGACCCCGACTCCTCCGGATGACTGCCGCTTCCCGGCACGCCGGCGGTGGTCGAACTGCTCGGCTACCAGCTTCCAACAGATCGACGCCGCAGATTCGCCGGACGCGCGTCGGCTCAAGCCCGCGTCATCCCCGCGTTCAAGCCGCTCCAGTTCGACCTACGAGCAGGTCGAGATTCCACCGGAGGCCGTCGGTCGCCCTCATGACGGCGCTCCCCGCTCAGCGTGAGCCGAGACGTGCGCGCGACGTCACGTCAGGGTCGAAGCCGGTGTAGCCGTCGGCGGCGATCTGGTCGCAGTGCTCGCGGTAGACGCCGACGCCGCCGATGTAGGGCAGGAACACCCGCGGCTTGCCGGGCACGTTGGAGCCCATGTACCAGGAGTTCGCCAACGGGAACAGGGTCGTGTTGCCGACCTCGGTGACGTGCTCGGTCCACTCGTCCTCGGCGGTCACGGTCGGGTCGATGGCCTGGACGTCGTGCTGGCGCACGTAGGCCATCGCATCGGCGATCCAGTCGACGTGCTGCTCGATGGAGACCATCATGTTGCTGAGCACGGACGGGCTGCCCGGGCCGGTGATCATCCACAGGTTCGGGAACCCGGCTGTCGCCACGCCCAGGTAGGTGCGCGGCCCCGCCGTCCACTTCTCCTTCAGCAGCACGCCGTCGCGGCCCTTGATGTCGAACGCCACCAGCGAGCCCGTCATGGCGTCGAACCCGGTGGCGAAGACGATGCTGTCGAACTCGAACTCCCGCTCCGACGTGCGGACGCCCCGCTCCGTGACCTCGATCAGCGGAGTCTTGCGGAGGTCGATCAACTCGACGTTGGGGCGGTTGTACGTGGCGTAGTACTCGGTGTCGAGGCAGAGCCGCTTGGTGCCGATCGGATAGTCCTTCGGCGCCAGCGTCTCCGCGACCTCGGGGTCGGCGACGGTCTCGCGAATCCGTTTGCGCACGTACTCGGCAGCGGTGTCGTTGGCCGCCTTGTCGACGATCAGGTCGTTGTAGGCGAGCAGCATCCCCACGAGGTTGCCTTGCTCGAAGCCCTGGCGGTAGGTCTCCTCGCGCTCGTCGTCGCCCACCTCGAGTGCCGACTTGTCGGGCAGGTCGCAGGGCACCCCGAAGCCCGACGTCCGGGCCGCCTCGCGGTGCTCCGGGTAGCGCGCCTTCAGCGCCTGCCACTCCTCCGTGTCGAGCGGGGCGTTCTTCGCCGGCAAGCTGTAGTTCGGCGTCCGCTGGAACACCGTCAGGTGAGCCGCCTGCTCGGCGAAGATCGGGATCGACTGGATCGCCGACGATCCGGTGCCGATGACACCGAGGCGCTGACCGGTGAAGTCGACGCCCTCGTGGGGCCAGTGGCCGGTGTGGTACCAGTCGCCGTGGAACGTCTCGATGCCCGGGAGCTCCGGCGTCTTCGATGCCGACAGGCAACCGACCGCCATGATGAAGTGCTGGGCCGAGACGTCATCGCCCTGATCGGTGGTGATCGTCCAACGCTGCGACGACTCGTCGAAGCTGGCCCCGGTGACGCGGGTCGAGAACTTCATGTCGCGGCGCAAGTCGAAGCGGTCGGCGACGTGGTTGATGTAGCGCAGGATCTCGGGCTGGGTGGCGTAGCGCTCGGACCAGTCCCACTCCTGCTCGAGATCGGGATCGAACGAGTACGAGTAGTTGATGCTCTCGACGTCGCACCGCGCGCCGGGATAGCGGTTCCAGTACCACGTGCCACCGAGGTCGGCGCCGGCCTCGAAGACGATGGCCGAGAACCCCAGGCCGCGCAGCTTGTGCAGCATGTACAACCCGGAGAAGCCGGCGCCGACGATGACGGCGTCGACGGTGTCGACGGTCGGGCCCTCGCCGGCGGGGACGGGGGCGTCACGGAGGTCGGTCATCGTGGTCTCCTCAGCTGGCGGCGGTAGCGGGAAGGTGGGTGTCGATCGATGTCGCGATCTGCTCGATGGCCTCCTCGTGCCCGGGGACCATGAGCAGGGTGAAGAAGCCGTGCATCTGCCCGGGATGGCGGTGGCGATCGACGGCGGCACCGGCCTTCTCCAGGCGGTCGGCGTAGGCCTCTCCCTCGTCACGGAGGACGTCGTACTCGGCCGTGATGACGATCGCCGGCGGCAGGCCGGAGAGATCGGCCGCCTGCAACGGCGAGGCATCTGTCTCCGTCCGCCGCTTGGCGTCCGGCAGGTAGTGGTCCCAGAACCACACCATGCTCTCGGTCGTCAGCATCAGCTGGTTCTCGTCGCTCTTGTACGACGGTGTGGTGAAGTCGGCATCGGTGACTGGGTAGACGAGCGCCTGGAAGGCGATCGGTGGGCCACCCCGGTCGCGGCTGCGCTGGGTCATGATGGCGGCCAGGTTCCCGCCGGCTGAGTCGCCGCCGACGATGATCGGGACCTCGGCGCCGGCGATGTCGGTGACCCGCTCGGCGACCCACTCGAGGGCGGCGTAGGAGTCGTCGACGGCGACCGGGTAGCGGTGCTCGGGCGCCAGGCGGTAGTCCACGAGCACGACCGCGCACCTCGTCGCGGCGGCCAGCTTGCGCCCGAGGGTGTCGAACTCGTCGATGTTGCCGCCGATCACCCACCCGCCGCCGTGGTAGTAGATGAAAGCCCCACGCACCGTGCCCTCAGGCACGAGCACGCGGGCGGCGATCGTCTCGCCATCCCCCACCGGAATGCGGTGGTCTTCGACGCGCGCCATCTCCGGACCGGCGCCGTAGAGCTCGGCGAGCCCGGCCGTCAACCCCCGGACCTCTTCGGGAGTGCTCTCGTGGATCGGCTTGACCCCCGACGCCGCCATCTCGGTGAGAAAGGCGGTGAGTGCATCGTTCAACGGCATGATTCCCCTTCCGTTCGTGCATCGGTTGCGCGGCCGCGCCCGCCGATGATCCCCGGCCGGCAAGGTACTCGGGCTGTCCGATCATCCGTGTACCGGAGCGAGTCCCGCCGCCTCCCGGGCGAGGTCTTTCGCCCGCTGCATGTCGTAGTGCTTGCGGGTGACGATGCGCTGGGCGAACAGGCCACCACCCGATTGCAGGTTGGTCACCAGGTGCCAGCCGCCGTAGGCGTCGGCGGTGAGGTCGCGGATGGCGTGGAAGAGTCGCAGGCGGTCCTCGGCGGACACGCCATCCATCGTGCGCATGTACTTGTCGACGTACGGCCCGATCTCCGGATGCTCGAGATCGCCCAGCGACGGCGCCGTCAGGACGGCACCGCCGGCGATGTCGTGGAGGTGGCGGACCATCAGGTGGAACTGCGCCGCGCCCTGGTACTTGGCGGCGTTGGTGAACAGCTCGTCGGGGTAGTAGTAGCCCTCCGGCGTGGCGTGGGCATTCGACAACGCCGCTTCCAGACCGGCCCGCAGCAGGGTGGCGTGGATCAGCATCTCGTCGATCTTGTCCCTGACGTGCGACACCCGGGCGAGGCCGTTGGCCTCGGCGATGAGCTGGGCCAGCCCGACGAGCTGGTCGGCCTGGGTGACCATCGCCGTGACCCCGCCGAGTCGCTCCCAGAGTCCCAGGGCATGGGCGAACACCGTGGCGTTGGCTGTTTCGCCGTCCAGGAACACCCGCTCGTCCGGCACGAAGACGTCGTCGAACACGACGAAGCCGTCGGGCATGCTGTGCACGCTGCTCACCGGGTAGTGCCGGGTGTCGGGCAGGCGGGGGTGGTACGTGGTGTTGACGACGTGCACCCCGGGCGAGTTGACGGGCACGGCGCAGGCGACCGAGTAGTCCTCCTCCCCAGGTTTCATCGCCTTCGTCGGCATCACCATCAGGTCGTGGACGAGCGACGCCGCGCTGATGTGCAGCTTGGCGCCGCGGATCACGACGCCGTCGGAGCGGCGGGCGACGACCCGCACGTAGACGTCCGGGTCGTCCTGCTGCGACGGCGGCAGGGTGCGATTGCCCTTGGCGTCGGTGATGCACTCGGCGATGCGGATGTCGCGCTGCGTGGCATCGTCGACGTAGGCCTCCAGCCGCTCCTTGTAGACCGGATCGACACCGCTCATTCGCGGCGCCGCCGTGAGGAGGGTCATCAGCGAGCCGTAGGTGACGGCGAGGGCGAGATCCATCGTGTGCACGACGGTCGCCCGTTCACGGAGCTCGTCGGGTGAGCGCGGCGCCACGACGAGCGGGTTGGTCGCCCCGGCCGCCGGTGAATAGTGGCGGTCGTACCCGGCGGCGATCGCTCGGATCGGCGTCTCGAACGCCGGCTCGGCGAGCAGGTCGGGTACGGCCCGGCCGTCGAAGTAGGTCGAACGGCCGTCGTCGAGCGACGCGATGTAGTCGGAACCCGTCAGCATGGCACCTCGCAGTTACTATGTGCCTCCGACATTAGACCTGTCCGAATACCTGACGCTCGTCGTCGGTGACGAGCTGATGCGAGGTGCCGGTGAGCTGGTGGTGATCGACGATCCGATCCGTGTGGCGGACACCAACTGGCGCGCTCACGGCTGGGAGACCGGGGAGCACCTCATCGCGGCGCTGTCGATCTACCGCGCGGACGAGCTGATCCGCGTCTTCGACGACGTCGCCCTGCGCTCCCACCGCCTGACCCGCTCACGGCACGAGGCGCTGGCGGTGCTGTACTTCTCCCGCCACGGGGAGATGCCGCTCGGCGCGCTCAGCGCCCGACTGCTCGTCCACCCGACGAGCGTGACCAGCACTGTCGATGCGCTCGAACGGCTCGGCCTCGTCAAGCGGGTCAGCCACCCGACCGACCGCCGGGCGACCCTGGCGCGGATCACGCCGAAGGGCCGGCGGGCCATGGAGCAGACGTGCGGGATCATGGCTGCGGGCAAGTGCGGCCTGTCGGCGCTCGACGAGGGCGCGGCGACGCGCCTCTTCACGCTCCTCGAGAAGGTGCGCGCCGACGCCGGCGACATCAAGCCGGTCGACGCGTCGGATGATGGGCACGCACCCCACGTCGAGGACCCCGTGCTGACCGCCGAGCGCAACTGGGCCGCCCACGGTTGGGCATCCGGTCCGTACTTCCGGACCTCGCTGTCCATCTACCGGACCGCCGAGCTGATCCGACAGTCCAACGACTCGGCCCTCCGGCCGCACAAGCTGACCCACGCTCGCCACGAGGCACTCGCCCTCTTGTACTTCTCGCGGGACGGCGAGATGCCCATGGGCAAGCTCGGCGAGCGGCTGCTCGTCCACCCGACCAGCGTCACCAGCACGGTCGACACCCTCGAGCGGCTGGGCCTCGTCAAGCGCGTCGCCCATCCGACAGACCGGCGCGCCACGCTCGCTCGGATCACCGCCAAGGGACGGCGCGCCATCGAGTCGTCCAACGACGGCATGACCGTGACCCGCTACGGGCTGGCCGTGCTCTCCAGCGCCCAGGCGAAGCGGGTCAGTTCGATCCTCTCGGCGGTGCGCCGACCGGCCTGACACGAGGGGCGAGACTGGGGTGATGATCGACCACGTGTCCATCCAGTGCACCGACCTGACGGTCAGCGCCCGCTTCTATGACACGGTCCTGGCGCCGCTCGGTGGCCGGCGCGTCCTCGACTTCGGCGAGGCGATCGGGTACGGCACGGACCGCCCCGTGTTCTGGCTCGGACGCCAGACCACCGGTGAGGGGTTCCGCGAGTCGCACCTCGCCTTCGGCGCGCCCGACCGCGACGCTGTGCAGGCGTTCTTCGACGCCGCGGTCGCTGAGGGCGCCGAGGTCCTGCACGAACCGCGCGTGTGGCCGGAGTATCACGCCGGCTATTTCGGTGCGTTCGTGCGCGATCCCGACGGCAACAACGTCGAGGCCGTGCACCACACGCTCTGACGTCAGCGCTTCGCGGACGGGTCGGGTCAGCTGTCGGCGTCGGCTTCGGCGTGCTCCACGGCAGCGTCGGCGGCGGCGAGAGCGGCGGCCGCGTCGTCGCGCTCGCGCTGCGCCTCGGAGAGGGCCCGCTGGGCCCGCTCGGCAGCGCCGGCGGCGGACTCGACGGCAGCCTCGGCCTTCGCCAGCGCCTTCGCCGCGGTGCGTTGCTCGCGCCTGGCCGCGGTCAGTGCCTCCCGGCGGCGCTGGCTCTCCGCCCGCTCGGCGGCCCGGTCAGCGGCCGTCTCCGACGGTCGTACCGCGGCCGGTCGCTCGTCGGCCGGTGCCGTGGCCTTCGCCGATGGCGCCGCCCGCCGCCTGGCCGAGCGGGCGGCCGGCTGGAGCCCCGAGAACAGCTCATCGCCGCCGTCGCCCTCGGATCCGAGGACTCCTGTGCGCAGGGCCTCGACCGCGACCCGGTTGGTGGCGACCTCCGACAGCCGGGCGTTGATCTCCCCACTGCCCGGCTGGCGGCCGACGCGGGCGAGTGCTTCGCCGGCGAGACGGACCAGCTCACCACTGGAGTCGCGCAGCTCGCGCAGCGACGATCGCACGTCGGGGCCCTCGCGGCCTTCGATGGCCGCGGCCTGGGCGTCGCGCACCGCGGTAGCCGCGTCGGCGAACGCGCCGACGGTGCCGGCGTGCTCCGCGGCGACCACGTTCAGTGCCCAGTCGTCCCAGCCCGGGCGGCGCAGCGCGGCGACGGCCGCCGCCTCGTCGCGCCGCTTCTCGGCCCGCAACCCCTTGACCGCAGTGTTGCGGGCGGCGACGAACTCGGGCGGCGGGGTGGCGTACAGCTGGCGCCGGAGGTCCTCGTCCACAGCGTCCGGGACCGTACTGCAGCCGCGAGCCCTCAGCGGCTCGGGACCAGGTGATCGAGGAGCATGGTCGTGACGACGTCGGGCTGCTGCACGTTGGCCAGGTGAGCGGCGTCGACCACGATCTCCAACCGGCCGTCCGGGACGAGGGTGGCGATCTCCTCCCCCAACGGTGGCGGCGTGGCCGGATCATCGGTCGCCGCGACGACGAGCGTCGATGCCGTGATCGCCGGCAGATCGCCGCGCAGGTCCATGCCGGCGATGGCATCGCAGCACGCCGCGTACCCCGCGGCCGGAGTCGCCAGCAGCATCGAGCGGTAGGTGCCGACGACGTCGGGGTGGCGATCGGCGAACGCCGGCGTGAACCACCGCGCCAGCACGGCGTCGGCGACGGCGGCGGTCCCGCCGGCGCGGACGAGCGTCGCTCGCTCGCGCCACGCGTCGGCCGGCGGCAGCGCGGCGGCGGTGCACAACAGGGCCAGCCGGTCGACGCGGTCGGCCAGGTGGGAGGCGACCCACATGCCGACCATCCCGCCGAGCGACAGTCCGGCCCAAGAGAACCGTTCGACACCGAGTCGGTCGAGGAGCGCGACGACGTCGGCACCGAGATCCCCGATGGTCGCCGCGCCGGGCACGACCTCCGAACCCCCGTGGCCGCGGTGGTCCACGGCGAGGACACGGACGTGCTCGGCGAGGACCGGGAGCTGTGGCTGCCACATCGCGCCGGTGGTGCCCAGCGAGGAGGACAGCACGACGACGGGGGCGTCCGCTGGGCCCGCTCTCGACGTGGTGCAGGGCGGCCGGCATGGATCGATGCTATGGATCGCCGCGCACGCGCCGCATCAACGCCCGAGTTGGGCCATCAGGATGCGATGGTCGCGCCCGCGCCGGTGGAGGTCCGTTCGCGCGTCGACGGCGTCGAGGCCCGACCCGTCGGTGTCGACGTCGGGCGCGGCGAGTGGCTCCGGCTCCCCGAACACGTCGGCCAACCAGTGGGCGCGCTCGCTGAACCAGTAGCGGAGCATGGTGACGTCACCGTCGCCGAGATCGCTGATGAACCCCTCCGCGGTCAGGAACCCGGCCCACGAGAGGTGGACGCCGTCGACGTCAGCGGCGACGAGCTTCCAGTCGGGCTCGAGGTGCCGGCGGATCGCCGGGCACGCGGCGCGCTGGTCCGGCAGGGCGAGCAACGCCGTCAGCTCGCCGACATGCTGGTTGGGCCCCGGAAGCTCCCACGAGTCGTCCCCGGCGCGGGCGACCGCCGGGTGTTCGGCGACCAGCGCCATCCAGTCCTCCGGGCGGTGGATCTCCACGACTCGGGCGTGCGCTTGCACCGGCAGCGACCAGCGACTCACCGGGTGCGGATCGAGCTCCCACGCCGCCACCAGCTCGCCGTGCGCCTCCGTCGGCGGCGCCGTGACCGTCCACAGGCCGTCCCACGTGAACTGCCCGGCGCCGTACACCGAGTCGAACGAGCGGAACCGGGGCCGGGTCATGAACCCTTCAGCAGCGCTGTGCCACCACTGCTGGGCGTCGGCGTCGAGCGGCTGGTGCAACGCCTCGCCGAACTCGACGTCGATGGCCTCGGCGATCGGTAGACGGCGCTCGGCGTGACGGCACGCCGCGGCGGTCGCGGTGACTGCCGTCGCCGACCACGGGCCGACCTGCATGTAGGAGGCGTACACGGCGCGCGCCACCAACGACCCGAACGACCACGTGCGTACCGCCTCGGCGGCCTCCAGGACGGCGTCGCCATCGCTGTCGGAGGGGAGCTCCCACTCATGGACGTCGGGGCGAGACGCGCCCTCGACCAGCGCCAGCAGGGCCGCGCCGAGCGGCGCGGCGAGGAGGGCATCGACGAAGCCATCGACCACGTTCGCAAGCTAGTGGCGCGTCACTGAGGCAACGTCTGCCGTGGAGAGAGCGAGCGAAGCGAGCGAACGAACGAGGTCGACGCATCAGGTCCGCAGCGGCAGCCCCTCGACGCCGAGCGGGTAGCGCCACAGCGTGCCGCGGCGGGACTCGGTGACGTAGAGATCGGTGCCGCCGAAGCAGCAGTTGGTGGCCATCCCGTCGCCGCAGACGTAGCGATCGACGATCTCGCCGCCGGCGACGACGCTGACGCAGTGGGCGTACGTCGTGGCGACGTACAACGTGCCGTCGGCGCCGACGCAGAGCCCGTCGGGAGCGTGCCGCTCGGGTAACTCGATGATGACCTCCGGGCGGCCGTCGACGAGTCGCATCACGCGGCGCGTGAACGACTCGGTCCACACCAACGTGTCGTCGGCGAGGAAGGCGATGCCGTTGGGGAAGGCCGGACCGACCTCGGCGACCAGCTCACCATCCCCCGTCGACGGGTCGAGGGCGAACAGGCGTCCCGGACGGTCGTTGTCGGCCGGGTCGGGCGCGCCACGCGGATCGGTGAACCACAACCGCCCGTCCGGGCCGAACGCCAGATCGTTCGGGCCGTCGAGCGTCAGGCCGCCCACCTCCGTGGCGACCATCGTGACGTCACCGTCCAGCGTGACGCGTTGGATGCCGGCCGTGATCCGCGCGTCCGGCGTCATGCCGCCGTTCTGCGTCACGTACAGCACGCCGTCGCCGCTGACGGCCGCGCCGTTCGGCCCGCCACCCGTCTCGGCGACGCGCTCGACGCCGCCGTCGGCTGTCCACCGCGAGACCGCCCCGCCGACGATCTCGGTGAAGTACAACGTCCCGTCGACCCACACCGGGCCCTCCGGGAACTCCAGACCCGAGGCGATGATCTCCCCGTCCATGGCCGGCACGCTACGAAGCGAGGCGCTCGCGCGGATAGCCGGCGTAGGACTCCTTGAACACGCCCTGGTGCAGCAGGACGATCGCCACCGCCTTCCCCGACCGTTGCTCGGTGATCGTCGCCTCCGTCCAGTACGACTCGGTGCGGCGGCTCTGGCTGAGGCCGACGACCTCGCGGTGGATCTCGTAGGGCTCGTCGACGAACACCGGGCCCTCGAGCAGGCGCACCTCGAGGTCGAGGAACAGCCCGAGCGACGGGCCGCGCACCGGGAACCCACGGCCCGACTTGTTGGTCAGCACGCTGAGCATCTCGAACGGCACGATCGGCCGCCCCCACGGAGACGACGCCGCCCCCTCCGGCGTGTACCACGGGTGCGGCTCGGTGATCTTGGCGACCTTCTGGGCCAGCGAGAACGGGTACAGCGGCCCGTTCGAGTCGTCGAACGTGATCGACGAGACGTCGTCGTCGGCACGCCGCATCCCGACCTGCAGCTGGTCGATGATGAACAGCTCGCCGGGGTCGCCTTGGCGCCCTCGCCGTGCCGCCAGTTCCGACTCGGGGTGGTCCGGTCCGACCGAGGCCGTGCCGACGAGCACGGGGGTACCGTCGGCCTTGTGGGCTTCGATGAGGGAAGCGTCGGCGCTCGCCGTCGTCATCGAGGCCTGCACCTGCTCGCCCTCGACGACCATCGTCTGGAAGTGGCAGCTGAGGCAGCCGTGCTCGAACCAGGCAACGCCCCACCGGGCCACCGCCAGCGGGTCGAACTGGCTGAAGTGGGTGGGTCCTTCGATCGGCGCCCCGGTCAGCCCGAGCGACGCCGCCGTCGCGCCGTCGTGGACGCTGGCGTGGCCGTCGTAGGACTGGTCGTCGAGCATCTGCGCCGGAGCGCGCAGCGGCCCGGTGAGCGTGATCGGGGTGTCGAACGGCACGAGCGTCATGGGCGCAACCTACGCCGCCCGGTCGGCACCGTTCAGTGCTGGACGACGGTCCCGCCGTCGACGTTCCACGACTGGCCCGTCACCCACGCTCCCTCGTCGGAGCACAGGTAGACGACGGCATGGGCGATGTCGTCGCCCGTGCCCGCCCGGCCCAGCGGGACGAGCGTGTCGACGAGCTGGTGCCAGGCGTCGCCCCGGCCGATGTCGTCCATCCGCGACGTGTCGATGATGCCCGGGCAGATGGCGTTGACCCGCACTCCGTGGCGACCGACCTCCCTCGCCATGCACGCCGTGAGCGCCTGCAGCCCCGCCTTCGACGCGGCGTACGCCGCCGTGTTGGGGCTCATGATCTTTCCGGCGATCGAGGAGATGTTGACGATCGAGCCGCCGCTTCCGCCGTCGACGAGCAATCGGCCGAACACCTTGGACATCAGGAACGAGCCGGTCAGGTTGACGTCGATGATCGTCCGCCAGAGGCTCGGGTCGAGGTCGACGACCGGCTTGCGGTCCTCGCCCTTGCTCGCCCCGGCGTTGTTGACGACGATGTCGACGCGACCGAACGCATCCATCACCTGGCGCGCCAGCGCCTCCACGGCGTCGAGATCGGACACGTCGGACACCGCCGTGAGAGCCCGCCGGCCGGTCCCTCGCACCTCGTCGGCGACGGACTCGATGTCCCGCCACCCCGCCGCCTTCTCGTCGTCGGGATAGCGATCCGGGGACCGTCCCGTGCCCGTGAGCACGACGTCGCACCCGGCTTCGGCCAGCTGCACGGCGATCGGCCGGCCGATCGAGCGCATCCGGCCGGCTCCCGTGACGACGGCGACCTTGTCGGTGAGACCACTCAGCATGTAACTCATCGGTGCACCATGTAACAGAGTGCGAGCGAGCGAGCGCCAGCGAGCGATAAGCATGGCACCCGACCGTAGGCGCGGCGGCGCGATCTGGAACGATCGGCGCCGTGACCACGAACTGGAACATCGCCGACGTCTTCACGGCCATCGCGGCCCGCGTCCCCGAGCGCCCGTGCCAGATCCACGGCGACCGCGTGATCAGCTGGGCCGAGTTCGACAGGCGGGCGGAGGCGCTCGCCGCCGACCTCGTCGCCGGCGGGCTCGGCCACCAGTCCAAGGTGGCGTGCTACCTGTACAACGGCGTCGAGTACATGGAGGCGATGGTCGCCACGTTCAAGGCGGCGATGGTCCCGGTCAACACCAACTACCGCTACGGGCCGGAGGAGATCTTCTACCTGTTCGACAACGCCGATGCCGAGGCCGTCGTCTTCCACGCCACGTTCACCGACCTCCTCGAGGGCATCCGTGACCGGCTCCCGTCCGTCAAGCGCTGGTACGTCGTCGCCGACGACTCCGGGTCCGGCCCGGCGTGGGCCACGCCGTACGAGGATGTCGTGACCTCGGGCGCGACGCTCCGGCTCACCGAGTGGTCCCGCGACGGCGACGACCTGCTGCTGCTCTACACCGGTGGCACGACCGGCATGCCGAAGGGCGTGATGTGGCGCCAGGACGACCTGTTCAACGTGCTCGGCGGCGGCGGCAACCCGCTGCTCGGCACAGGCCCGGCGGCGGACGTCGAGGAGGTCGCCGAGCGCGCCGCGAGCAGCGACGCGCCGCCGATGATGATCGTGGCCTGCCCCTTGATGCACGGCACGGGGCAGTTCTCGGCGCTGATCGCGATGACCGGCGGCGGCGCCGTGGTGTCCCTCGCCGACCGCCACTTCGACGTCGAGCAGCTGTTCGAAACGATCGAACGGCGCCGAGCCACCAACGTGGTGATCGTCGGCCAGGCGTTCGCCGGGCCGATGCTCGAACACCTCGACGCTCACCCCGGCCGCCACGACCTCTCGAGCGTCACCGTCGTGTCGTCCTCCGGTGTGATGTGGAGCCACGACAACAAGCAGGGCCTCCTGCGGCACATGCCGCAGGCCCTCCTGTTCGACTCCTTCGGCTCGTCGGAGGCGGTCGGCTTGGGCGCGTCGGTCTCCGCGGCGGGAGCGGCCGAGCAGACCGCCAAGTTCGCCATCACCGAGAACAACGCCGTGTTCACGGACGACGGCCGGCGCATCGAGCCCGGGTCCGGCGAGATGGGCATGGTCGCCGTCGGCGGCTTCATCCCCGTCGGCTACTACAAGGACGAGGCCAAGTCGGCGGCCACGTTCCGCGTCGTCGAGGGCCGGCGCTGGAGCATCCCGGGCGACTTCGCCACGGTCAACGCCGACGGCACGATCCACCTCCTCGGCCGCGGCTCGGTGTGCATCAACACCGGTGGTGAGAAGGTCTTCCCGGAGGAGGTCGAGGAGGCGCTGAAGACGCACCCCAGCGTGCGCGACGCCGTCGTCGTCGGGATCCCGGACGATCGCTTCGGGGAGACCATCTGCGGGGTCATCGAGCCCGCCGACGAGAGCGACGTCGACGCCGCCGAGCTGAAGGCCCACGTCACCTCGCAGCTCGCCGCCTACAAGGCTCCCAGGAACGTGGTCGTCGTCGACTCGATCAAGCGCGCCGCCAACGGCAAGGTCGACTACAAGCGCCTGCGCGAGCTGGCCGTCGCCCAGCTCACCCGCCGCTGACCTGTCTTACCTCGCGGAGGCGCAGGTACCGATCGGACCGCGTCCGTGGACGCCTACGATCCCGGTCCGATGACCGACCCCATCGATCCCGACGCCGAGCGGGCCGTCAGCCGGCTGCTCCACTCGTTCGGCTCGGTGGACAGCTACGGCCTCGTCGTCGTGATGATCGCCGTCACCTACGTGCTGGCCGTCTCGTTGAACCACATCTGGGGAGCCACCATCGTCGTCTTCGTGCAGATCGCCACGGTGCGCCTCGCGCTGCACACCTCCCAGGCACGGCGCCCGATGCGCCGCGTGGCCGACGTGTTGTTCGTCCTCGCCGGCCTGTGCGCGATCCTCAACCTGTTCGTGCGCACGGACGAGGAGCTCGCTCGGCTTCGTGTTCCTCGCCAGCGGACTGCTGTACGTGTTCGCGCCGTTCGCGATCATCCGCCACGTCGCCTTCCGCCGGGAGGTCGACCGGGAGACGATGCTCGGCGCCCTCGCCGCGTACCTCCTGATCGGCATGGCCTTCGCCTTCGCCTACCGCTTCCTCGCGGAGGTGCAGAACGGACCGTTCTTCGGCTCCCAGGGCGACGGCACGATCGCCGACGACCTCTTCTTCAGCTTCATCACGTTGACGACGACCGGTTACGGCAACCTCGTGCCGGAGGGCAACCCGGGCCAGACCATCGCCGTGCTCGAGGCCTTGCTCGGTCAGTTCTTCCTCGTCATCGCCGTGTCCAAGCTGGTCAACCTGTGGCATCCTCGCGC
Source organism: uncultured Acidimicrobiia bacterium (assembly GCA_963776995.1). Taxonomy (GTDB): domain Bacteria; phylum Actinomycetota; class Acidimicrobiia; order Acidimicrobiales; family Ilumatobacteraceae; genus JALZMG01. The sequence continues at coordinate 41,613 of CAVZPA010000018.1, read as the reverse complement.
CTGGCGCGACCGCCCCGACCCGACCTGACTCCGGCGTCAGCGTTCGTCGATGATGCGGCGCATCTTGCCCTGCGAGCGTTCGATGCCGTCCGGCTCGGTGACGTGCACCGTGATCGTGACCCCGATGCGGTTCTTCACCAGCGCCTCGAGCGCCGGACCGGCGGTCGCCGCGACGTCGCCGTCGACGCCCGGCCGCCGCTCCACCCGCACCGTCAGCTCGTCCAGCCGATCGGGCCGCGTCAGCACGCACTGGAAGTGCGGCGAGAGCCCCGGAGTGGCGAGGATCAGCTCCTCGATCTGGGTCGGGAAGACGTTCACGCCGCGCACGATCATCATGTCGTCGGAGCGCCCCATGACCTTGCCGATCCGCCGCATCGTCCGGGCCGTCCCGGGAAGCAGTCGGGTGAGGTCGCGAGTCCGGTAGCGGATCATCGGCATGCCGCGTCGGGTGAGCGTGGTCAGGACCAGCTCTCCTGCCTCGCCGTCGGCGAGCACCTCGTCGGTGACCGGGTCGATGATCTCCGGCCAGAAGTGGTCCTCCCAGAGGTGCGGTCCGTCCTTGGTCTCGATGCACTCGCACGCCACACCGGGGCCCATCACCTCCGACAGCCCGTACATGTCGATGGCATGCATGTCGAGCCGCTCCTCCAGCTCCACCCGCATCTCGTTGGTCCACGGTTCGGCCCCGAAGATGCCGACCTGCAACGACGTCGAACGGGGGTCGATCCCCTGGCGCTCGATCTCGTCGACGATCACCAGCATGTACGACGGGGTGACCGTGATCACCTCGGGCTCGAGGTCGCGGATCAGCAGGACCTGCCGTTCGGTCATCCCGCCGGAGACGGGGATGACCATGCACCCGAGCCGCTCGGCGCCGGCATGGAACCCGAGGCCACCGGTGAACAGGCCGTAGCCGTTGGCGTTGTGGACGCGGTCACCCGGGCGGACGCCGGCTGCGCGCATCGAGCGGGCGACGAGCCGCGCCCAGGTGTCGACGTCGTCAACCGTCGAGCCGACGACGGTGGGCCGGCCGGTCGTGCCCGACGAGGCGTGGATCCGGACGATCTCCCCGCGGGGCACGGCGAACATCCCGAACGGGTACTGCTCGCGAAGGTCGGCCTTGGTCGTGAACGGGAACCGGGCAAGGTCGGCGAGCTGGCGGCAGTCGTCGGGGTGGACGCCGGCGGCGTCGAACGCACGGCGGGTGTGCTCGACGCGCTCGTAGGCGTGGCGCAGGGACCACTGCAGCCGCGCCAGCTGCAGCGCCCGCAGCTCGTCGATCGACGCCTGCTCGATCGGTTCGAGCGCGTCGACGTTCGGCCGGCGATCCTCCATTGACCCTCCCGATCGGTTCCCCCGGCTGCCATCTTGGCGCACGCCGCCGGCGCCTCGGCGAGCACGGCATGATGGGCGCCATCGACGACAGAAGGGGGTGTCGCCATGAGTGCCGCATCTCGGCGAGGAGCGGGTCCAGGCGATCGACAAGCTCGGTCCGCCGCGGCTCGAGGAGATCGATCGGGGCGTGTTCGCCTACATCCAGCCCGACGGCACGTGGTGGATCAACAACACCGGGTTCGTCACGGGCACCGACGGCGTCATCGCCGTCGACAGCTGCGCCACGGAGCGTCGCACCCGGGCGTTCCTCGACGCCGTCGCCGGCGTCTCGTCGCAACCGATCCGCGTCCTCGTCAACACCCACCACCACGGCGACCACACGCACGGCAACTACCTGACCCACCCGGCGACGATCGTCGGCCACACGCGGTGCCGGGAGATGGTCATCGAGACCGGGATCGGTCACTATGACGGTGTCTTCGACTCGCCCGACTGGGGTCACCTCGAGCTGGCGCCGCCGATGCTCACGTTCGACGAGCACATCGATGTGTGGGCCGACGACACCAAGCTCGAGTTGCACTACATCGGCACCCCGGCGCACACGACGAACGACGTCGTCGCCTGGCTCCCTCAGCGCAAGGTCCTGTTCGCCGGCGACCTGGTGTTCAACGGGGGGACCCCGTTCGTCGTGATGGGATCGGTCGAGGGCTCGCTCGAGGCGCTGGCCCGGCTGCGCCGCTTCGAGCCGGACGTGATCGTTCCCGGCCACGGCCCGGTGTGCGGCGTGGAGGCTCTCGATGTCCTCGAGCGGTACTTCCGCTTCGTCCTCGACCTGGCCGCCGAGATCGATGCCGCCGAGGTCACGCCGCTCGACGCCGCCCGCGACACCGACCTGGGCGAGTTCGCCGACCTGACCGATGCCGAACGACTCGTCGGCAACCTGCATCGGGCCCTGTTCGAGCGGCGCGGCGGCGAACGCGGGGGACGGATCGACCTCGTCGCGGCGATCATCGACATGATCACCTACAACGGTGGCCGCCCGTTGCGGTGCCTGGCATGAGCGAGCACGAAGTGCGAGCGAACGATCGACACGGCACCGGGTTGCACGCCGACGTCGCCGTCCTGCAGCCCCTCCTGGGCGCCTGGACGGGCGACGGCCGTGGCGAGTACCCCACGATCGACGCCTTTGCCTACCACGAGGAGATCTCCTTCGGTCACGTCGGCAAGCCGTTCCTCGCCTATGGCCAACGGACGACGGCGGCCGACGACGGCCGTCCGTTGCACGCCGAGGCCGGGTACCTGCGGATCCCGGCCGCTGGGCGGATCGAGCTGGTGCTGGCCCATCCGACCGGGATCACGGAGGTCTCGGCGGGCACCGTGGCTGACGACGGCGGGGTGCTGTGCATCGAGCTGGCGACGTCGACCGTCGCCCGCACCGCGACAGCCAAGGAGGTCGACGCCGTCGAGCGGTCGATCCGCGTCGATGGTGACGAGCTGACCTACGAGGTGCGGATGGCCGCCGTCGGCCAGCCGATGCAGCACCACCTCGCGGCCGTGCTGACGCGGTCGGCCTGAGGAGCACCGCGGCCGAGCGTCAGCGACGGTACGGGCGGAGGCCGTCGGCGGGGATCGTGCCGAGGCGGCCGGCGTTGAAGTCGTCGACCGCCTGGACCAGCTCGGCCCGGGTGTTCATGACGAAGGGGCCGTAGGCGGCAACGGTCTCGCGGATCGGGCGCCCGCCGAGCAGCAGCACCTCCAGGGGCGTGTCCCCAGTGCCATCGATCGTCATCGTGTCGCCCGCACCGAACACCGTCAGCTGACCGGTCGTCACCGGCCGGCGCTCGGCGCCGACGGTGCCGGACCCGGCGAGGACATAGGCGAGGGCGTTGAAGTCCTCCCGCCACGGCAACTCCAGCCGGGCACCCGGCGACACCGTCGCATGGGCCAGCGTGATCGGCGTGTGCGTGCTGCCCGGGCCGACGTGACCGGCGACGTCGCCGGCGATGACCCGCACCAGCACGCCGCCGTCGGGCGACGACACCAGGGCCGACTGGTCACCCTCCAGGTTCTGGTAGCGCGGGGCCGTCATCTTGTCCGTGCTCGGCAGGTTGACCCACAGCTGGATGCCGTGGAACAGACCGCCACTGACGACCAGTTGCTCGGGCGGTGTCTCGATGTGCAGGATCCCCGAGCCGGCGGTCATCCACTGCGTCGCACCGTTGGTGATCACGCCACCGCCGCCATGGGAGTCCTGGTGCTGGAACGTGCCGTCGATGATGTAGGTCACCGTCTCGAACCCCCGGTGGGGGTGCCAGTCGGTGCCCTTCGGCTCGTACGGCGCGTAGTCGACCTCGCCCATCTGGTCCATGTGGACGAACGGATCGAGCAGGGCGAGGTCGACCCCGGCGAACGCCCTGCGGACGGGGAACCCCTCCCCCTCGAAGCCCTGTGGCGCGGTGGTCACGGAGACCACCGGACGATCGCGCTCGGTCACGCTGCGGGTCGGCAGCTTCGCCAGGGTGGTGGTGTCAGCGGTGATGGCGGGCACGGCAGCCTCCTCGAGCTCGTCGCTCAATAGTTGCGAACGCAAGCTTCAACGCTACACCCGCCGTCGCTATTCCCTCCGGCCCCCGCACACGTCCTCAGCCCTGGCCGGTCGCGCCCGTCTGGATGCGGGCCATGCCCCGTTCGACGGCGGCGATCAACTCGGGCCGCAGGTCGGCGGCGGCGATGATGCGGTGCACCGAGCCGACGTCGAGGGCTCGCTGCACGCTGTGCACGGCGTCGAACTCGGCAGCCACCTCGCCGAGCTTCTCCGTGCGCACCGCCTGACGCACCCGCCCGAGCTCGGCTTGGCGGAAGCCGACCTCGTCCTCGGCGGCCTCGGCCAGGGCGGTCTCCAGCGCCCGTACCCGCTCGTCGGCCCGTGTCCGCTCGTCGACCTCGCGGGTGAAGACCACCGCGGCGGCGGGCGCGCCGCCGATCACCGAGGCGAAGGAGCCCTCGACGGCGATCACCTCCATGTCGTCATTGAGGGTCGCCGAGAACACGACGAAGGCCCCGCCGTGGTAGCGGGACACGACGCACAGCACGAACGGCCCGTCGAAGTTGACGATCGCCCGCCCGATCTCGGCGCCGTACTCCAGCTGCAGACGTCGCAGTGACTCGGGCGAGCCGTCGAAGCCGGACAGGTTGGCGAGCATCACCACCGGGCGGCAGCCGCTCGCCGCGTTGATCGCCCTGGCCACCTTCTTCGACGACAGCGGGAAGAGCGTGCCCGCCGACCATTGGGCCGGACCGTCGGCCGGCGTGACGCCGTGGCGTGGCAGCGGCCGTGACTCCATCCCGATCATCGTCACCGCATGACCACCGAGCCGGGCGTCGTACACCACGGCCATCTCGGCCTCGGCCATCTCCGGCCACCGCTCCAGTGGTTCGTGGTCCTGGTCGATCGTCGCACCCATCACGGTGCGGATGTCGAACGGCTTCTTGCGGTCCGGGTTGGTGGCATCGGAGAAGATCTCCCCGACGGACGTGAACTCCACGCCCTCGACCATGTGCGGCTCGTCGCGCACGTCGCGGTCGAAGGGATCCTTGGTCGGTGCCCGCCGCGGCCACCGCTCACCGGGTGCGCGGTAGGTCAGCTCGTAGTGCTCGAAGAGCACCTCACACGCCGCGGCGAGGCTCGGCGCCCAGTACTGGGCCTCGCCGTTGGGGCCCATGACCCGCCCGTAGCCACCGATGCCGAAGTTGTCCTCGGCCGACACCCCGCCGGAGTAGTCGATGGCCTGCTTGCCCGTCAACACCATCGCGCTGTCCGGCGTCATCACGAGGATGCCTCGGGTGTGCATCAGCATCGTCGCCTCGGCGTTCCAGTACGGCTGGGCGCCGACGTTGATGCCGGCGACGACGACGTTGACCTCGCCGCCGGCCTGGGTGTGCTCGACGAGCCGGCGCAGCACACGCGCCACCCAATCGAGGTTCTCGCTCCCCGAATCCATGGCGATCTTGGCCCCGGCGGAGAGGGCGAACCACTCGATCGGCACGTCCATGCGCGCCGCCAGGTCGATCGCCGCCAGCACACGCCGGCACTCGCCCTCGGTGATCGAACCCATCGCCCGCGTCGGGTCGCCGAGCACGGCGACCCTCGTGATCCCCTCCGGGTAGCGCTCCGTCGGCGTGGTGACGACGCCGACGACGACGCCGGCGCGGTTCTCACCGGGCGGCCGCTCGACGGGCATCAGCCGGTCGCCGTCGAGGTCGTGCTCGACGAACGTGCCGCGCTCGCCGCCGAGCATCGGGACCAGCTCGTACGGGTAGACGAGCCCGCGCCGGCGGGTCTGGATGAGCTTGCGCATGTACTCGTCGAGCGGCTGCATCGGGGCCGTCGGCGGCGGTGTCAGCCGCACCGTCAACCCCCGACCGGCCTCGTAGCCGAGGCGCATCACGGTCTCCACCGGCTCGTCGGCATCGAGCGCGGCGAAGCGTCCGCTGACGACGATCTGCTCCAACCCGAGGCCCTCGGTGAGCGGCACCAGACGCCGTGCCACCTCGGTCAGCTCGTCCAAGGGCAGGTCGATCGGCGGCCAGATGTAGAGCATGATCCGGTTCCACTCCAGCTTGTCGGCGCCCGGACGGTCGACGCGAGCCCGACGGATGGCGTCGAGGGCGGCGACGAGGTGGCTCTCGACCTCGGGGATGGCCACTGCTCGCCCGGCCTCGTCGCGCACGGGCGTGACGTCGCGGACCTCGGCGACGGCGACGAGCCGCTCGTCGGAACGGTTCTCCCGGCCCACGCAGTGGAAGAAGTGGATGTCGCCGGCCGCCGGTAGCCGGGTGATCTCGAAGTTGGCCAGGCGCCACATCTGCAAGCGCCGGGCGATCATCGGGTGCAGGCCGCGGAACTTGACGTCCTCCTCGAAGCGGGCCGGGTCGCCGGCCAGGATCGGAGGGCCGGGCGCCATCCAGTAGGGCCGCATGCCGTCGTCATCGGGCCGTCGGAACGTCAGCACGTCCGTGCCCGCTTCGACGTGCGAGACGATCAGCGCGACCCGCCGTACCGCCGCGGGCAGCTCCGCGGAACGGAGGGCTGCGGCCAGCTCCGCTGAGAGCGACTCGACGGCCGGGGGGCTGTTCGCGGGGAGGGGCAGGTACAGGTCGATCACGGCCGTCTCCGGCGCCTGGATGTCGCCGGCGGCCGCACCGATCGTCGCCAGTGCCTCGTCCAGCGCACCCGCCCGAGCCCGCGCCGCCAGCACGTGGATGCGGCGACTGCGGTGCACGTAGGCCGACCGCACGACGTCGTCGTCGCCGATGGTCACGTCACCCAGCTGGCGGATCTTGTAGTACCGGCGGGTGAGGACCTCGAGCAGCGGACCGGGCGTCGCGGTGGCGGCCAGCAGATCGTCCTCGGCGAGGATCGGCTGCAGCTGCAGCGGGCCAGCGACGAGCTCGTCCATCTGGCGCTGATCGACGTCCCGACCGCCGAGGCCGGCCGCCAGGGCACGCATCGTCGCCGAGACCTCGGCCCGCACCCTCTCGACGTGCGGCCGATCGAAGCGCCGATGGCGCACGGCGCGGGACATGCTGGCCACCGCCGGGTAACGCCGGCGGGTGGCTTCGATCAGCCGGTCGATGGTCTCCCGCAGGGCCGGATCGTCCTCGGCGCCGGTGCTCGTCGCCAGGTCGTCGAGCACGGCCGTGACGATCGGGAGCTGCTCATCACGACGTTGCTGGGCGAGGAAGATGCGCAGCAGGGCGTCCTCGAGCTCGTCGCCGTGATCGAGATCGGTCACGCCGTAGTGGGCGAGCGCCCGCAGCAGCCGCTCGCGGAACCAGGTCGGCAGGCCCTCCCCCTCGATGTCCAGCGAGCGGAGGTAGGTGTTGAACAGCTCACGCGGTGCCCGCCCTTCGCCGCCGTCGGCTTCCGGATCCCGACGCTCGGGAGCCACGGCGACGAGATCGGCGAAGGCGTCGAGGATCGCCAGTACACGGGGATGACGGGCAGTGAGGTCGCGGCACGCCTCGGCGAGGAGCCGGCGGGCCGTCGCCGGAAGAACGTCGAAGCCGAGCATGAACGCTTCCACGGTCCGCAGCCGCTCGTCCGTGGCGGCCGACGGGTCGGGCTCGTCGCCGCTGGCCAGCGCCGTCAGCTCGACGCGCGACACGGCCGGCGCGTCAGCGGCTTCGTCACCGACCGGCTCGATCCGGAACAGCGGGGTGCCGGCATCGACCTGCACGTTGCGCGTGACGAAGACGTCGCGCACCCGGCCGGCGACGGGGGCCGGGATGGCGATCTCCATCTTCATCGCCTCGACGACGCCGAGGCGGGCGCCGGCCTCGACGACGTCGTCTGGGCTCACGTCGACGCCGACGACCAGCGCCGCGGCCGGCGCACGCACGATGCCAGCGTCGTCACGGGAGAAGCGGTGGGCGACCCCCTCGACCTCGACGAGGTGGTCACTGGCTTGGACCGATGACACGACGGGGTAGCTGCGCCCGCCGATGATCAGCCGGCTGCGGCCGCGACCGAGGCGCTCGACGTCGACGACGGCGAGCTGCCCATCGAGCTCGACCTCGACGCGCGACCGGCCGGTGCGCCGGAGCTGGGCCCGGTAGGCCTGCCCGCCGTGACGCAACTCGATCTCGCGACCCACCGTGTCGTCGGCCTGTGGTCGGCCCCGGTTCGCCCAGCCGAGGAACGACGCCCGGTCCAGCGCACCGAGCAGGTCACCTGCGTCGAGCACCGCGGCGATGAAGGCCACGTCGGCGAAGCGGGTCGGCAGGTGCTCGTCGGCTGCGGTGAGCCTGTCGAGCCACGTCGTGTCGATCTCCCCGGCTCGAACCTGCGGGCGGTCGAGGAGGTCGAGGAGGAAGGACTTGTTCGTCGTGCCACCGCGCACCACGACGCTCATCTGCGCCAGCGCCCGGTGCAGCCGGGCCAGGGCTTCGTCGCGATCGCGGCCGTAGGCGATGACCTTGGCGATCATCGAGTCGTACTCCGGGGGGATGACGTCACCCTCGGCGACCCCGGTGTCGACCCGGACTCCCGGCCCGACGGGCAGGGACAACGTCTCGATGGTGCCTGGCGCCGGGGCGAACGCCCGCTGCGGATCCTCGGCGTTGAGCCGGGCCTCGATGGCGTAGCCCTCGGTCGGCGGCGGCTCGCCCTGGAGGCGCCCGCCGGCGGCGACGTGGAGCTGCAGCTTGACGAGGTCGAGTCCGGTCGTCAGTTCCGTGACGGGGTGCTCGACCTGGAGGCGGGTGTTGACCTCGAGGAAGGCGAACGACTGCTGGGCGGGTTGGTAGAGGAACTCGACCGTCCCGGCGTTGTGATACCCGGCCGCCGTGGCCAGGCGGACCGCAGCGGCGCGCAGGTCACGATCCTGTTCGGCCGTCAGGGCGATGCACTGCGACTCCTCGATCACCTTCTGGTTGCGGCGCTGCATGCTGCAGTCGCGCACGCCGACCGCCCATGCCGTCCCGTGGGCGTCGGCGATCAACTGCACCTCGACGTGGCGCGCTCCGGTGACGACTCGCTCCATGAACACCGTCGCATCACCGAACGCCTTGAGGCCCTCGGAGCGGGCGCTCTCGAAGGCCTCGGCCAGGCCGGCCGCGTCATCGACCCGGCGGATGCCCCGACCGCCGCCGCCCGCCGTCGCCTTGACCATCAACGGGTAACCGATCGCCTCGGCGTGACGCCGCGCGGCCTCGAGATCGTCGACCGGGCCGCCGCTCCACGGGGCGACCGGCACATCGGCCTGCTCGGCCAGGAGCTTGGCGCCGATCTTGTCCCCGAGGCGACGCATGACGGCCGGCCCCGGCCCGACGAACACGATGCCGAGGCGTTCGCAGAGCTCGGCGAACTCCGGGCGTTCGGCGACGAAGCCCCACCCGACCCACGCCGCGTCGGCCCGGGCCGCGAGCAGCGCCCGCTCGAGGGCGGCCAGGTCGAGGTACGGGCTCCCGGAGCCTGGCGCTCGACCCTCGTCGATGCACACCGCCTCGTCGGACTCGCGCACGAACATCGCCGCCCGCTCCGCGCTCGTGTGCAGGGCGATGGTCCGCATCTCCGTGCCGTGCTCGAAGCGCAGCTCGCGCACGGCGTTGACCAGGCGCATCGCGGCCTCGCCGCGATTGACGATGGCGATGCGACGCAGTTCGTGCTCCATCGCCGCCGATCGTACGTCTCGCCGTGACGGGGCTCGATCGACCCTCACGACGGCAGGACGACGACGAACCGGGCGCCGCCGCCCGGGGCGTCGTCGACGGTGACCGTGCCGCCGTGGCGCTCGACGATGTCGTGGACGATCGCCAACCCGAGCCCGGCGCGGCCCGTCCGTCCGGAGCGGGCCTCGTCCAGGCGGGCGAAGCGCTCGAAGACGTCGTCGCGGCGATCGGCGGGGATGCCGGGGCCGTCGTCGGCGACGACCAGCACGGCCCACCCATCGTGCTCACGCAACTCGACGGAGACGGTCGCCGTGGCGTAGCGACGGGCGTTGTCGAGGAGGTTGCGCACGACGCGCCGGAGCTCGTCGCGGTCACCGACGACCTGGGCCGCCGAGACGGCGTGCCCGTCGATGACCGCCGAGCCGCCGGCGGTCGCCCGGATCTCCTCCAACACGAGGTCGTCGAGGTCGACCGGCTCGGTGAGGCGGGTCGCGCCGGCGTCAGTGCGGGCGAGCACGAGGAGGTCATCGATCAACCGCTGCAGGGCGGCGATCTCCTCCAGCAGGCTGCGCCGGGTGGCCGCCGCATCGGCCCGGGCCGCCTGCCGGTCGTCGACCTCCAGCTCGGTGCGCATGCGGGTCAGCGGGGTGCGCAGCTCGTGCGACGCATCGGCGACGAACTGCTGCTGGCGCCGCACGGCGCGCTCCAGGCGGGCCAGCATCTCGTTCATCGTCACGGCCAAGCGGGCGATCTCGTCGTCGCCGGTGGGTTCGGGCACCCGACGGTCGAGATCGCCGAGCCCGATCGAGGCGACCTCGGCGCGGATCCGCTCCACCGGGCGCAACGTCCGTCCGACGACGGTCCAGACCAGCGCGGCCAGAACGGCCGTCGCGGCCGGGACGATGAGCAACAGCGAGGTCCGCAGCTCGGTGATGCTCTCGTCGACGTCCTCCAGTGCGGCCCCGACGTACACCACGCCTCCGCTGTACGGTGCCGCGGCCACTCGGTACGACCGGCCGCCGATCTCCATCGCGCGGGTGGCATCGTCGTCTCCCGCGAGCGCGCCCTCGCCAGACACCAGGGCGTCGACGTCGACATCGGCGGAGCCGGCGATCACCGCGCCGTCCGGGCCGACCACCACGACGACCCGTTCGTCGGCGTCGAACCTCGGCACCGCGTCGCCGGCCTCGAGTGCGGCGGCCACGTGAGCGGCGTCGGCGACGGCGCTCTCGTCGAGGGCCTCGACGAGCGCGGCCCGCTGGCGGGCGAGCAGCAGCACACTCGAGGCGACGAGCACGAGGGCGACGGCGAGCGTCGCCAGTGCGGTGATCCGCACGCGCACGGTCGTCCACCACCTGGCGCTGCGGTCAGCCGCCATCACCGTCCAAGCGGTAGCCGGCTCCCCTCACCGTCGTGATGTGGCTGGTCCCGAACGGCTCGTCGACCTTGCGCCGGAGCCGTCCGACGTACACCTCGACGATGTTCGGGTCGCCGATGAAATCGAACTCCCACACACCGGTCAGGACCTGATCCTTGGAGACGACCTGCCCGGCGCGGCGCACGAGGAACGCCAGCACGTCGAACTCCCGTCGGGTCAGGTCCACCTCCGTGCCGCTCGACCACACCCGCCGGGCTGCCGTGTCGACGCGCAGCGCTCCGACGGTCTCGGGCAGCGGGTCACGTCCTCCGGCGCGGCGCAGCAGGGCGCGCACCCGGGCGATCAGCACCGGGAAGGAGAACGGCTTGGTCAGGTAGTCGTCGGCGCCCGTGTCGAGCGCCTCGGCCTCGTCCAGGTCGCCGTCCTTGGCGGTGAGCATGAGGATCGGCGTCCAGTCGCCGGCGTTGCGCAGGTCGGCGCACAGCACGTACCCGTTGCGCTTGGGCAACATCAGGTCGAGCACGATCAGGTCGTAGGCGCCCTCCGTCGCCATCCACCAGCCGTCGTCGCCGTCGCCGGCCACGTCGACGGTGAAGCCCTCGCCCTCCAGGCCGCGCTTCACGGCGGAGGCGATCTTGTGGTCGTCCTCGACGACGAGCAGCTTCACGTGATACCTCTGGCCGTCCGGAGTGTTCACTCTGGCAGCTGAACGGACGCTGAACGGGGCGGTCAGGGTCCTGACAGGTGGCGAGGTGGAGAATGGCACCATGACACGGACGACCACGATCATCGTCGGAGCCGGGTTGGCTGCCCTGCTGGCGGCCGGCGGCGTCTCCTACGCCGTCGCCCAGAGCGACGACGACGACGGCACGCAGCGGTCGATCACCGGTGCCGAGCTGGAGCGGGCGAGTGCCGCCGCGCTCGCCGCCACGGGCGGGGGCAGGGTGACGGAGACCGAAGTCGGCGACGAGGAGAGCTACTACGAGGTCGAGGTGACGCTCGACGACGGCAGCCAGGTCGATGTCCAGCTCGATCGGCAGTTCGCAGTGGTGTCCAGCTCCGCCGACCACGAAGACGATGGCGCGGACGACGACTGACTCAGAACCAGGTGTTGCACCACGGGACGGTCGGGCCGGTGAACACGGCATCGGCGCTGGTCACGGCGCCGGCGGTGAGCTCGTCGCACCACCCGGCGGCGTGCAGCGCCCGCAAACGCATGCCGCCGAGCGACACCGCCCCGAGCGTCCGCACCGGCATGGTCAGGTCAGCCGGCTCGTCGCTCGCCCGGCAGGTCGCCCCCTCCGGTGAGGCGTCGAGCACGAAGCGGCCCCCTGCCAGCCCCTGGTCGTCGACGACGTCGATGACCACGCGCCCGCTCGCCGTGTAGCGGCGCGCCGTCAGCAGGGCGGGCACGTCGAGCGGGCGCACCCACACGAAATCGAAGATGGCCATCTGTCGAGCCACCCGGGCGTCGTGCAGCAGCCACGGGAGCAGTTCGTCGGCCGGGCGATCCCGGGCGGTGACGGTGGTGACGTGGTCGAGCTCGGCCAGGAAGCGCCACAGCCGAGCCTCGGCGGATGGTGTCGCGGCGCACAGATCGTTGACCTCGGCGACCGAATGCGGCCGCATGTCCGTCCACTGCTCCTTGTGCACGTAGTTGGCCCAGCCCTGGGCCACGCCGTCGTCGTCGCGCACCAGGAGGCGGAACCCGCTCCACGGCTTGTCCTCCGGGCGGCGGCGGATGTCCGCCAAGACGTCCCAGTCGAAATCGCCGCGGGTGATCATTCCCGGCCGGCTGGCGCGGACCCGCTCGAAGATCGCCGGCGCTTCCTTGCGGAACGTGGCGTTGTCGACGAACTCGACCGTGCCGGAGCCGCGATTGGTGAACACCGCCGCGGCGGCGTCGAGCTCCCACCGCGACGAGCTCGTCGCCGGCCCGTAGCCGAAGCGGCCGTAGATCGGGTACTCGGCGGCGATGAGGACTTCCACGCTCTCGCCGCGGTCCCGGCACGCCCGGAGGTCGATGTCCATCATCCGGGTCAGCACGCCCTGGCGGCGGTGCGTCGCCCGGCAGGTGACCGCGGTGAGCCCGCCGGCCGCGACGGTCGTCTCGCCGGGCACGGTGAGCTCGGTCGGAAAGGAGCGCAGCGTGGCGACGATGCCGCCGCGGTCGAACGCCGCCAGTGCCCGGTCGAACGGCTCGGTGATGCCTCTGGCGAACTCCTCGTCGTCGACGGTGTCGGGTGACGCGAAGCCCGCCCGGACGGCCCGGCGGTAGGGCACTGCCTCGTCGGGAGTGATGGCGCGGATCTCGAGGCTCACCGCCGCGACGCTACGGCGGTCGGCGCCGGGGAGCCGGGTGGGTTATCGGCCGAGCCGACCCGGCACCGTTCGCCCTCGGCTTGCCGAGCGCCCGGCGACGCATGTCAACATCGCGCCGGGGCTCCGCAACCGAGGAGATGAACGATGTATCCGGGAAAATACGCCGCCCAGCGCGCCGACGAGCCGTGCTTCATCATGGCCAGCTCGGGCGAGGTGGTGACCTACGCCGAGTACGAGGCACGGACCAACCGCCTCGCCCACCTCCTTCGCGCCCAGGGTCTGCAGCGACTCGACCACTACTCGATCTTCATGGAGAACAACGCCCGATACCTGGAGATGTGCGGGGCTGGAGAGCGGGCCGGGCTCCACTACACGCCGATCAACTCCCACCTCACGGCGGAGGAGGTGGCGTACATCGTCGACAACAGCGACTCCCGCGTGTTGATCACCTCGCGGGCCATGCGCGAGGTGGCCCTGGCTGCGGCGCCGCTGTGCCCGAAGCTGGAGCGCTTCCTGATGGTCGATGCGACGCCGGAGGACGCCCCGTTCGAGGACTACCTCACCGCTGTCTCGACCTTCCCGGACACGCCGATCGCCGACGAGCGCAACGGGGCGGCGATGCTCTACTCGTCGGGGACGACAGGCCGGCCGAAGGGCATCGTCCGCCAGCTCCCGGACGTCACGCCGGGCGAGGCACTGGCCCTGATGGGGTTCCTGCTCGGTCAGTGGCAGTACCGGGAGGGGATGATCTACCTCTCCCCCGCCCCGCTGTACCACTCGGCGCCCCAGGGCGCCGTCGGCCTGACGATCCGCAGCGGCGGCACGGCGATCATCATGGAGCGCTTCGATCCCGAGCAGTACCTCCAGCTCGTCGAGCGCTACGGCGTCACCCACAGCCAGCTCGTGCCGACGATGTTCAACCGCATGCTCAAGCTGCCTGCGGAGGTGCGCGACCGCTACGACCTGTCCTCGTTGGAAGCCGTCGTCCACGCCGCCGCACCGTGCCCGATCCCGGTCAAGGAGCAGATGATCGAGTGGTGGGGACCGGTGATCATCGAGTACTACGCGGCCACCGAGGCGATCGGCTTCACCTCCTGCACGTCCGAGGAGTGGCTGGCCCACAAGGGCACCGTCGGGCGCACCAAGCTCGGCGTGCTGCACATCCTCGACGACGACTTCGACGAGGTCCCCAACGGCACACCCGGGACGATCTGGTTCGAGGCCCCGGTCGGGCTCGACTACTGGAAGGACCCGGACAAGACGCGGGAGGCGACGACGCCGGACGGGCGGATGCACACGACCGGCGACGTCGGCTACGTCGACGATGACGGGTGGCTGTTCCTCACCGACCGCAAGACGTTCATGATCATCTCCGGCGGAGTCAACATCTACCCCCAGGAGACCGAGAACCTCCTGGTCACCCATCCCAAGGTGGCCGATGCGGCGGTGTTCGGCGTGCCCAACGCCGATCTCGGCGAGGAGGTCAAGGCCGTCGTCCAGGCGATCCCGGGCGTCGAGCCGGGTCCGGAACTGGAGGCCGAGCTGATGGCCTTCTGCCAGCAGCACCTGTCGCGGCAGAAGTGCCCCCGGTCGATCGACTTCGAGGCCGAGCTCCCCCGGCTGCCGACCGGCAAGCTGTACAAGAAGACCCTCCGCGACCGGTACTGGGGCGACACGCAGTCGCGCATCGTGCAATGACGCGGGCGGTGCCGCCCCGGCGCCGCCCGCACTGACCGATCCGAGTGTTTCCCGCCGACCGAGGGTGTGCTGCGGGGACGCCCCGCAGCACACCCTCGGATGGCCCGCCAGGCTCGTTGTGACACCCCTTGGTCAGGATGCGCACCATGAACGCCACCGTGCTGCACCTGCCCACGGCGCTCTCGCTCGCCAGCATCGACGTCGCCCTGTTCACCGACTCGCGGACCTATGCCCGGGGTGTCCAGTACCTGTGGCGGGGCCGGGTCCGCCTCGCCGACCGGTCGGGCGCCGCCGTCACGGCGACGGTCGACGGCACGACGTCCTACGTCGTGCGCCTGGCCATCGGACGCCACGGCGTGGAGCACCACTGCACGTGCCCGATCGGCAGCGACGGCGGGTTCTGCAAGCACCTCGTGGCCGTCGCCCTGGCCGCCGGGTCGGTCGACCTCGACGACGGCGAGGCGTGGGAGCACGATGCCCACGAGGTGCTCGACGCCGTCGAGGAGCTGCTCGCCAGCCGGCGGCGGTCCGACGTGCTGCACTTCTGCGAGTTGGCCGGGGACTTCATCGAGGCCAACGCCGGCGAGATCCGCGACGAGGCGGCGGTGCGCCGCCTCACCAGTCGCGTCACCGACCTCCGCCGCCGGGCATCCCCTCCCGGTCCGGCGCCAACCCGCTCCGCCTGACCGTCCGCCGGCCCTCACTCACCGCCCGTCGACGAACGCGCCGTCCACGAGGTCCTTGAACCGCGACAACTCCTCGGCCGGGGCATCGATGCCCCGCAACGGGCCCCGGTCGGCGAGGTGCTCCCGGACGTACAGGCGGGCGACCAGCGCCTTGCGATCGCTGCCGAGCTCCTCCTGCTCCCATCCGGCCTGTTCGAGCAGCAGCGCCGCGGCGTACACGTCGACCATGAACTGCGCCAGTGGGTACAGGCGAGCCTCACCCGTCGTGCGGTCGAGGCCCCGCCACGCCTCGATGGCCCCGGCGAGCTCGTCGACACGGCGCTCGACGAGGTCCCTCGTCGCCGGGTCACCGCTCGGCGCCCGGCCGACGGCCTCGCGGAGGCGGTCGAGGAACGGCTGCTCGGCACCGTCGCGCTCCATCGCCCGGCGCACGTCCAGGCAGAGGATGTTGTCCGGACCCTCCCACACCGTGTTCACCTGGGCATCGCGCAGCAAGCGGGCCACCGGCCACTGCTCGATGTAGCCGTTGCCGCCGTGGATCTCGATGGCATCGCTGGCCGCGGTGATCCCGAGGCGGGCTGCCCGCAGCTTGATCAGCGGGGCGGCGATGCGCAACCGCGGCCCGAGGTAGCCGTCGAACACCAGCGCCTGGGCGGCCTCCACCTCGACGATCAGCTCGGCCAGCTTGCGCTGCATCAGCGGGTGGTGGACGAGCTCGCTGCCGAACGCCTCCCGGGCCTGGGCGTAGCAGAGCGACTCGACGAGGGCCCGGCGGGCGCAGCCCAGCCCCATCATGGCGATGCCCAGGCGGGCGCCGTTGGTCAGCTGCATCATCCGGGCCAGCCCCCGCCCATCGCCGGCGCGGCCCTGCTCGGCGTGCCCGCCGCCGCCGGCGGCGCCAGGAGGAACGCCTCGGCCCCGTCGAACTCGACCTCCGCCGAGGCGACGGCCTTCGTGCCCAGCTTGTCCTTGAGGCGACGGATGCGGACCCCGTTGCGGGTGCCGTCGCGGCGTTCGCGCAGCACGAGGAACGGGGCGATGCCACGGATGCCGTCGGGCGCACCGACCGGCTTGGCGAGCACGACGAACGCCGAGCCGTTGGCGTTGGAGGCGAACCACTTGAAGCCCGACAGACGCCAGCAGTCGCCGTCGGGCGTCGCCGTCGTCTCCAGGGCGGCCAGGTCCGAGCCGCCGGTGCGCTCGGTGAGCATCTGGGCCGCCTCGCCGGCGTATTCGCCGGCCGCGAACAGGGCGCGCACGCGGTCCCGGACCTCGGGCGGGGCGAACTCCTCGGCCAGCCGCACGACCATGTCGCCGCCGGTGCCGAGCGCGCACATCATGCCGATCTCCGCCTGGTCGAGGAGGTAGGCCCACGCCGCCGACAGCGGGGCCGGATCGACGCCGGCCTGTCCGGCCTCCTCGCGGAACGCCGGGGAGCTGAAGTTGTGCTCGATGAGGTCGCGCCGCGACGCCTCGAACGTCGGCGGCATCACGACCTCGCTGACGTCGCGACCCCAACGGTCGTACTTCTCCAGGCGGGGTCCCTGGCGATCGGTCTCTTCGGCGCGCGCCGCGATCGGGCCACCCATCAACGCGCCGAGCTGCTCGAGACGCGGCGTCGCCCACGCCAGCCCGTCCGCGCCGAGATGCCGCCGGAGCACCAGCTGCAGCGTGGGATCGCACGTGTACCAGTTGCGGCCGACGGCACCGACATAGCGCTCGGTGGCGTAGCGGCGGGACTTGGCCTCGGTGGCGAACGGCAGGTCGTCGACGGACTCGTGGAGGTAGGACGCCATGGTCCGATGCTACGGAGGTCAGCCGCGCCTCCCGCCCGTTTCAGCGGGGGTCGCGACCAAGCAGGCCGAGCAGCCGGTCCTGCAATGGGGCGTCGGCCGACACCGGGACCTCCGGCCCGCACACGCCCGATCGGCGAAGGTTGTCGCCGAGGCTCTCGGCCATGCCCCAGATCCGCTCGACCTCGGCGGGGTCCATCGTCTCGTCCTGCCCGGTCGACCGGGCGAGGTCCCACCCGTGGACGACGAGGTCGAACCCGAGGAAGCGGTCGATCGTGGTCCCCACGGTGGTCCGCCCGAGCAGCCCGTCGTACTCGTAGCCGGCGAGCGCCGGGTCGTCGAGCACCGCCTCGACCTCGGTCCGGGCCGCCTTGAACGCCCCGCGCGGGTCTTCGGCGACCGACGGTTCCCCGCCGAGCTGACGGTCGAGCGGGCGCAGCATCATGCCGTGGACGTCGACGACGTGGGCGACCAGGTCGCGAGCGTCCCACTCCTCGCACGGCGACGGGTTCGTCCAGCTGTCGGGACCGACGCCGTCGATCTTGGCCTCGAAGGCGTCGGCGAGCGTGCGGTAGCGGTCGGCGATCTCGGTCATGGCTCCATCGTGACGGCGCTCACCGGCCGACGTCTTGTACCGATCGGCCATCCCTGCCTGTCACGCCGCGGCGCGGCGGGCACACGACCGCAGCGTCGCCGAGGGTGACGGCCACGGACGTCCGGGGCAGGGCGGCGATCAGCTGGCGCGGGGTCATCCCGGCGATCGCCCGGCAGTCCTTGGCCGCGTGGGCCTGATCGGCGTACCCCGAACCGGCGGCGACCTCGGCGATCCCGAGGTGTGGCGCCCGCGCCGCACGGCAGGCGAAGCGCTGCACACGGGCGATGCGGGCGAAGAACGCCGGTCCGTACCCGAGCGCGCGATCGAAGCGGCGACGGAGCTGGCGGGTCGAGACCCCGGTGGCGGTGGCCAACCCGTCGACCCCGTAGCCCGGGTCCGACGCCACGAGGCCGGCCAGCTCGACGGTGTCGTCGGGCGGCTCGGCGGCCGTGCGCTGTCGGACGAGCTGCTCGAGGACACCCAGGCGGGCGATGGGGTCGGCGGCGTCGCCGAGGCGCTGGTCGAGGACCCGTGCCAGCCGATGACCGAGCAGGTCGTCGAGGGCGACCCGCTCGTCGCGCAGCTCGATGGCGTCGACGTGGAAGACCCCCGGACCCGCCCCGGGACGGAAACGGACGCCGACGACCGGCGTGCCCGGCGGCAGCTCGAACGACCACGAGCGGGTGTCAGGCCCGCAGAGGACGACGCCGCGCTCCTCGATCCACAACAGGTCCATGCACCCGTCAGGGATCAGATCGTGGCGGCCGTCGGCCGTCGCGGCGTACCTGCAGGCCAGCCGGACCTGCAGGTCGGGCGGCGCGGCGAACGGCTCGAACCACCGCCCCTCGGCGGGTCTCAGGGCCACGCCAACGCCTCCACGGCGGCGCGCTGCTGGGGGTCGAGCGAGTCGTACACGTCGAGGGCTCCCACGTTGGCGTCGACCTGTTGGGCGCTGGTCGCGCCGAACACGACGCTCGCCACGCAGGCGTGCCCGAGCGCGTAGCTGAAGGCCAGGTCGGTCGGTGTGACGCCCCACGTCTCGGCGAGCTGGGCGAGTCGCTCGGCGATCTGCTTGCCGCGCCGGATGACCGGCGAGTCGTCATCGGTCGCCCGGCCTGTGCCGCCGTCGAGGTACTTGCCCGTCAGCGTGCCACCGGCCAGCACGTAGGCCGCCACGAGCCCGACGTCGCCCCGGGTCAGTGCGGCGAGCATCGCGGGGTCGTCGGCCTGGTCGTGCTGGGCCAGGCTGCAGGCCATCTGCGCCGCCGACGGGCGGGGAACGCCCGACCGGTCGCAGACGTCGATCGCCTCGGCGAGCTGCGCCGCCGACCACATCCCCGTGCCCCACGTCCGCGCCCGACCCGACGCGATGAGGCCAGCCACCTGGCCGACGACGTCGGCGACGGGAAGCTGCGGCGGCGGGGCGATGGCGTAGATCAGATCGACGTGGTCGAGGCCCATCCGCCCCAGCGAGCCGTCCAGCTCGGCCCCCGCGTCCTGCTCGGGCCAGTGCTCCCACCACAGCTTGTTGGCGACGGTCACGTCGTCGCGCCGCCAGCCGGCGGCGCGGAACAACTCCCCGAACACGACCTCGGAGTACCCGGTGGGAATCGGCGCGGAACCCGTCTCGTCGTCGTACCGAGCATCATCGAGGAAGTCGACGCCCGCCTCGCGAGCGGCACGCATGACGGCGACGCCGTCCTCGCGGGGGATCCGCTCGAACGTGCGCCACGAGCCGAGGGACAGGATCGAGACCTCGATCCCCGACCCGCCGAGCGGGCGGCGCGGCATCGACGTCACGGGTGTGCCGGGTCGGCGACCTCGACCGTCACCTCCTCGCCGAGGAACGAGCGGTAGCCGGCGATGCGCTGCACACCCTCGAACGGCTGCTCGTAGCTCCAGGCGACGTCGGCGACGTCCGACCCGTCGCCGCGGAACGTCCAGTACGACGCATCGCCCTTGTAGGGGCAATGCGTCCTCGTCTCCGACGGGACGAGCATGCGAGTGTCGTCCGCTGGCAGGTACCAGCGGTTCGGCAGGCCGGTCTCCGACAGCACCATCGCCCGCGTCGACTCGGCGACGACGACGTCACCGACCCGTACCGTGACGGCACGGCTCGACGGGCGCACGTCGACGCGCGTGAAGGGGTCGCGGAGGTGGCCGAAGACCTCCTCGTCCTCGTCGAACCAGTGATCCAGCCGATTCCAGTAGAACGCCATCCGACCGCGCAGCCACCGCGCCGAGGCGATCGGATCGGGGTACGACCACACCGCGTTCTCCGCCACCCGGTCATCGACCCGCACCGACCAGTACGACGCGTCGCCCTTGAACGGGCAGTGCGTGCGGTGGTCCGTCGGCTCGAGGAGACCGATGTCGACGTCGGCCTCCGGGACGTACAGCACCGGCAGCAGGTTGCTCTCGTGCACCAGCCCACCGTCGATGGTGTCGAACACCGTGACACCGGCGAGCTCGGCCCGCACCCGGCGCGGGAACGGTGTGAGCAGGAGCCGGTGGGCCGGGCCGTCGATGGTGTAGTTGGCCTCGGCCGGCGGCGCCGTGGCGAGCGGTCCGGGAGCGCGCGTGAGGGTCATGGCGTCGACGGTATCCAGCAAGCCCGCGTGGGCGACGGTCGACGAGGAGGCAGAGTGGTGGTGATGGACGACACGACGACCGAGTCCTGGACCCACCCCGCCGTGCAGCAGCGCTCGTCGGCGATCGAGGGCGAGGGGTTGTTCACGACGGCGGATCTCCCGGCGGGCACGGTCGTCGCCCGGCTGCGCGGGCGGCTGGTCGACGACGTGGAACTGGCGAAGCTGTTCGCCGCCGCCGACGAGGTCGGCGGGTACGTCGACACGATCATGATCGACGACGACGTCAACCTCGTCCTGGCCCCGGACCAGCTCATCCACTACGGCAACCACAGCTGCGACCCGACCCTCTGGCACCTCGATGCGACAACGCTCGCAACGCGCCGAGACGTCACCGCCGGCGAGGAGCTGACCATCGACTACGCCACCCAGACCGTCCACCCGGACTTCGAGCTGGCCTGCCGCTGTGGCAGCCCGCGCTGCCGCGGCACGGTGACCGGCGTCGACTGGACGGATCCGGACTGGCGGGCCACGTACGGCGACCACGTCGTCCCCGCCGTGCGTCAAGCGATCGCCAAGTGGGCCAAGCGGTGACTCGTCGATCGGCGTGCCATCATCGGCCGCCGTGACCGCAGACGCCGTCGGCCTGGTGCTCGGCACCGACGAGGCGACCCCGCTCGAGTTCTGGGTGGCCGTGGCGCCCGGCCGGCACCTGCAGCTCGACGACGTCGTCGCCGCCGACCGCATCCTGCCGAACGGCGAGAAGGTCTCGATCTACGGCATCGTCGGCCAGGTGCGGGCGCGCCACGAAGGGGCCCGCTTCGACAGCGACGTCTTCCTGATCGCCGACGGCATCCTCCCCGCCGAGGTCACCGAGGCCGCCCAGGTCCAGGTCACTCGCGTCGTGCCAGAGACGTTCGTGCCGCCGCTGCCAGGGACGGAGGTCCGGCGGGCCGTCGACGCCGAGCGCGACGAGGCGCTGGATCTCACCGCCGTCGAGCGCCGGCTACCCGCCGGCCTCACGCGCGACGGTGAGCCGGTCGTCCTCGACCTCGACTTCATCGACGGCACGAAGGGTGCCCACGTCAACATCTCCGGCATCTCCGGCGTCGCGACGAAGACGAGCTACGCCACGTTCCTGCTCTACTCGCTGTTCAACTCGGGCGTCCTCGGCGCTGCGGCGACGAACACCAAGGGACTGATCTTCAACGTCAAGGGCGAGGACCTGCTGTTCCTCGACCATGCCAACGTCCGCCTGGACGACGAGCAGCGTGCTCGCTACGCCCTGCTCGGCTTGGAGGCCGCGGCGTTCCGCTCGGTCCGCGTCCTGGCACCGCCGCGGCGCGGCGACCCGAACGGCACGCCGGCCACGGGGGCCAGGACCACGGGGGTGCGGCCGCTGTACTGGACGATCGCCGAGTTCTGCAGCCAGGGTCTGCTGCCGTTCCTCTTCGCCGACGCCGAGGACGAGCGCCAGCAGTACACGATCGTCGTCCAGGCCGTCACCGCCCAGCTCCGCCAGCACGCCGGCCCTGCCCTCGACGGGGCGGTGCGCATCGACGGCACGACCGTGCGCACGTTCCGCGACCTCGTCGCCGTGGTCGAAGCCAAGCTGCTGCCCGACGACGACGGCGACGCCGACCCGCGCTGGAGCGGGCGAGCTGTGGGCCGAGGAACGATCAGCGCCTTCGTGCGGCGGCTGGCGTCGGCCGAACGGCACGTCGAGCACCTGATCCGCGCGGATCTCGCCGACGCCGCGTCGCATGCCGTCGACCTCGATGCCGCCCAGGTCACCGTCGTCGACCTGCACATGCTCCACGACCGGGCCAAGCGCTTCGTGGTCGGCGTCGTGCTGCGCCAGGCCTTCGAGCACAAGGAGGCCACCGGTACGGCGTTACCGCTGCAGTTCGTCGTCCTCGACGAGCTCAACAAATACGCTCCGCGGGACTCCTCGAGCCCGATCAAGGAGATCCTCCTCGACGTCGCCGAGCGCGGCCGCAGCCTCGGGATGATCCTCATCGGCGCCCAGCAGACGGCGAGCGAGGTCGAGCGGCGGGTCGTCGCCAACTCCGCGGTGCGGGTGGTCGGCCGCCTCGACTCCGCCGAGGCCGGACGCGAGCAGTACGGCTTCCTGCCCGCCGTGCAGCGGCAGCGGGCGATGATCCTCAAGCCGGGCTCGATGTTCGTGTCCCAGCCTCGCCTTCCGGTGCCGCTGCTGCTCGAGTTCCCGTTCCCGGCGTGGGCGACGCGAGCCGCCGAGGCGGACCTCGGGCGGGCGCCGGTCGGCGTGGCCGGGGACGACCCGTTCGCCGGCCTGAGCTGACGAGCTTGACTCTCCCGCCGCGGGAGGGTCGACGATGGGCACATGGCTTCGATCCATCAGGACATCCAGGTCGGCGTGCCGCCAGAGCAGGCGTGGGACGCGTTGCGGGACTTCGGCGCCGTCCATCAACGGGTGGCGCCGGGCTTCGTGACCGCCACCCGCCTCGACGGCGACGACCGCGTGGTGACGTTCTTCACCGGCGCCGAGGCGCGAGAGCGGCTCGTCTCCGTCGACGACGCCCGACGGCGGCTGGTCTACACCGTCGTCGAGAGCCAGCTCGGTCTGCTGCACCACCAAGCGTCGGTCGAGGTGCTCGACGGCGACGGTGCTCCCGGGTGCCGGCTGGCGTGGACGTCCGACGTGCTGCCGGACGAGATCGCCCCGGTCGTCGGCGGCCTGATGGAGCAGGGCGCGGCGGCGATCGCTCGGGCCATGGCCGGCTGAGACGAGGCTGGTCGCCATGACCGTGCTGTTGACCATCGGCGAGTTCTCCAAGATGACGTACCTGAGCGTCAAGGCGCTCCGGCACTACCACGACGTCGGGTTGCTCGCACCCGCCCTCGTCGATCCCGACACGGGGTACCGGCGCTATGCCTCGACCCAGGTCGGCACCGCCCAGGCCATCCGCCGGTTCCGCGACCTCGACATGCCCATCGAGGAGGTCCGCCAGGTGCTCGAGGCGCCCGATCTGGCGGCGCGCAACCGCTCGATCCTCGTCCACCTCGAGCGCATGCACCAGCAGCTCGAGCAGACCCAGGCGACGGTCGCGTCGCTGCAGGGACTGCTCACCGGTGACCCCCCGGCGGGACGGCGGGTGGAGATCAGGCGCATCCCGGCGACCCGTGTGGCGGTCGCCCGGGCGACCGTGGCCTTCGACGACTGCCCGGCGTGGATGGAGCCGGCGTTCGTCGACCTGCACGCGGCGCTCGACACGGCCGGGCTCGACACGGCCGGCCCCGACGGGGCGCTGTACCCCGACGAGTTCTTCGAAGCCGGTACCGCCGAGGTGACGGCCTTCGTCCCGGTCGCCGGCGATGCCGACGGCACGCTCGACGCCGTCGACCTCCCGGCCACCACGGTCGCCGTGCTCGTCCACGATGGCCCGCTCGCCGACCTCGACCAGGCGTACGGGACGCTGGGGACGATCGTCGCCCAACGCGGCATCGGCGGACCGGGCCCGATCCGCGAGCACTACCTCACCGCGACCAGCACCGAGGTGTGCTGGCCCGTCACGTCAGGAGACCCATCATGACCACCGCCACCCCCCACCTCGCCTCGATCACCTTCGACTGCACGGACGCCCTCGCGACGGCCCGGTTCTGGTCGGTCGTCCTCGACCGGCCGGTGCCCGCCGACGCCACGAGCGACTACACGCAACTCGCCGGCGAGCCGGCCTGGAGCTTCTACGCCGTGCCGGAGCCGAAGACGGTCAAGAACCGGGTCCATGTCGACCTCGACGTCGCCGACCTCGCCGTGACGGTCGACCGCCTCGTCGCCCTCGGCGCCACGAAGGTCGGCGAGTTCGAGGAGTTCGGGTTCCGCTGGACCACCCTCGCGGACCCCGAGGGGAACGAGTTCGACGTCGTCGCGGCGGGCTGACGGTCCCGCCCACACCGGCCGGGCCTCGGTAGGGTCCGGCCGGTGCTCGGTGTGCGCGAGGTCCGTCCGTGAAGCTCCTGCACACGTCCGACTGGCACGTCGGCAAGGCGATCCGCGGTGCGTCACGCTCCGACGAGCACCGGGCGGTGCTCGACGAGGTGGCGGCCATCGCCGCCGCCGACGACGTCGACGTGGTGGTCGTCGCCGGCGACCTGTTCGACACCTCGACGCCGTCACCAGAGTCCGAGGAGATCGTCTACCGCGCCTTGCTCGCCCTCGCCGGCACGGGGGCCGCCGTCGCCGTCATTGCCGGCAACCACGACAACGCCCGGCGCCTGCGCGCCGTCGCCCCCCTGCTCGAGCTGGGCAACGTCCACCTCGTCACCGAGCCCACTCGCCCCGACGACGGCGGCGTGCTGGCGTTGACGACAGGCGACCGCACCGATGTCCGCATCGCCATGCTGCCGTTCGTGTCCAAGCGCGGCATCGTGCGTGCGGCCGACGTGATGGACGCCGAGGCGTTCGAGAACGCCCAGCGCTACACCGATCGATTGCGCCTGCTGATCGGGGCACTGTGCGCGGGCTTCCACCAGGACACGGCCAACATCCTCGTGGCCCACGCCTTCGTGCTGGGCGCCGTCGCCGGCGGCGGCGAGCGACCGGCGCACCTCGTCGACGAGTACGCCGTCACGGCGCCGTCGTTCCCCGCCACCATCGGCTACGGCGCCCTCGGCCACCTGCACCGGGCGCAGCGCATCCCGGCGGGACCGGCGTTGCACTACTGCGGGTCGCCGCTCCAGCTGGACTTCGGCGAGGGCGACCAACCCAAGCAGGTCAACGTCGTCACGGTCGAGCCGGGCGTTCCCGCCGACGTCCGGCCGGTTCGCCTCACATCGGGCCGCCCGCTGCAAACGGTCATCGGCACGCTGGACGAGCTCGCCGAGATCGCCATCGACGGTGATCCGTGGCTGCGCGTCGTCGTGCGCGGGCCACGCCGGGCCGGGCTGGCCGACGACGTCCGACAGCTGCTGGGGCCGCGTGTCGTCGACGTGCGCATCGATGCCCCGATGCCCTCGCCGGCCGCCCGGCGCGGCGACCACCACCACGGCCGCAGCCCGCAGGAGCTCTTCGCCGAGTTCCTCGCCGGCGAGGGCGTCGTCGACCCCCGGCTCGGCCAGCTCTTCGCCGACCTGCTCGACGAGGCGACGGTGCACCAGTGAGGCCGCAGCGGTTGGAGCTGGAGGGCTTCGGCGCCTTTCGTGACCCGTGCACCGTCGACTTCTCCGACATCGAGCTCGTGGCGCTGGTCGGTGCCACGGGGTCGGGCAAGTCGACGATCATCGACGCCATCACGTTCGCCCTCTACGGCAGCGTGGCCCGGTACGACGACAAGGGTGTCGTTGCGCCGGTGATCAACCAGACGAGTACCCGGGCGCGGGTGCGGCTCGACTTCGAGGTCGGTGACGAGCAGTTCACCGCCGTGCGGCTGGTCCAGCGCACGGCGAGAGGGGCGACGACGAAGGAGGCCCGGCTCGAACGCGGCGACGAGATCCTCGCCGCCGACGCCCGCTCGATGTCGACCGAGGTCGGCCGCCTGCTCGGCCTCGACGTGGACCAGTTCAACCGCACCGTGGTGCTCCCCCAGGGTCGCTTCGCCGACTTCCTGCACGACCAGCCGCGGGACCGTCAGAAGACGTTGCGCCAGCTGCTCGGCCTGGAGATGTACCAGCGCATCGGGAGCGCGGCACGCCAGCGGGCCGCCACCGTGCGCCACCAGGTCGACGCCCTCCGTCCCGACCTGGAGGCGGGAGAGCGCGAGCTGACCGACGAGCACCGTGCCGGGCTGGTGGCCCACCTCCACGTCGTGCAGGACGTCCGCCTGGCGTTCATCGAGACCCTCGGCCGGCTGGCGCCGATGGACGCCGAGCTGGCCACCCTCGAGCGGCGGCTGTCCGAGGTCGACGCTCAGCTCGCCGTCGTCGCCGCGGTGCGGCCACCGCGAGGCGTGGCGGAGCTGGAACGGCGGGCGGCGGCGTCCGACGACGAGGTCCAGGAGACACTGGCCGCGCTGGCTGCGGCCCGGGCGCGCCATCGCGCTGCCGACGCGGCCGTCGCCGCGGCGCCCGACCTGGCGCGGTGCAGCGCTCAGTTGCAGCGTCGCCGGGACGCTGCGGCAGCCGTCGCCGAGCACGACGTCACGAGGGCTGACCTCGCCGCCGCCGAGGCGCAATGCGAGGTGGCCCGACGGGCGGCCGACGCCGTCACCACGACGCAGGCGGCCCTCGACGCAGAGACCACGTCCCGGCGCGCCGCCGACCACGATGCGCGGCGGGCCCGGGAGGCTGGTCCGAACCCCGTTCGCGTCGAACACTGGCTGAGCCTGCGGACGCGTCGAGCAGAACGGAACGCCGGCGCCGAGGCGAGCGCGACGGCTTCGGCCGACGCGCAGCGCGCCGTCGTCCCGCTCACGGCGGCCGCCGCCGACGCCGAGGCGGCCGAGACCGAGGCCCGGCGGCGGCGCGACGACGTGCAGCAGCGGGCCGGCGCCGCCGGGTTCGCCAGCCTGCTCGAGGTGGGCGCGCCGTGTCCGCTGTGCCTCCACGACGTCGAGGCCCTGCCCGAGCACCACGTCTCCGACGACCTCGAGCGGGCCGGTCTGGCGCTCGTCGCGGCGACCGGTGCGGTGACTGCGGCGCGCGAGGCGTTGCAGCGGGCCCAGCGCACCGCCGACGAGCTGCGGGCTCGGGCCGATGCCGACCGCCGGGAGCTCGCCGCCATCGACGCCGATCTCGAGGGCGTGCCCGACGACGCCACGTTGAGGGCCCAGCTCGCCGGGGCCGTCGACCTCCATCGCGCGGCCGAGGTCGCGGCGACCGAGCTCGAGGCGGCCGAGGCCGCCTCGGCCGCTCATCGCACCGACCCAGCAAACGTCGAGCGCCTCGCCGTCGCCGAACGGGCAGCAGCCGACGTCGCTCGACTCCGCGTCCTCGCCGAGAGCCACGCCGCCCGCCGGGACGTCCTGGTGGCCGAGCTCGCCGACGTGCCGGACGAGGCAACGCTCGCCGCGGCGATCGAGGAGGCTCAGCGGGCCACCGACGAGTGCCATGCCGCCGCGGCCGAGCACCACGCCGCGGAGGCGGCCCACGACGCCGCGATCACTGGCCGATCGGAGGTGGCGGCCGAGCTCCGCCAGGCGGCGGGCGACCTGCTCGCCGTCCGCGATCGAGTGGCGGTGCTCGATCCCCCGCCGTTGACCGGCGAGCGACCGGCGGCCGACTGGTCGGTGCTCACGGCGTGGGCCACGCAGCGCCACGCCGAGCTGACGTCGGCTCGCGCCACCACCGCTGCCGCGTGCGGCACCGTGGCCGCGGATCGCGACGGCGCCGAACGCGCCGCCAGGGAAGGCTGCTCGGCCGTCGTCGGCAGCGCTGCCGCCACGGATCAACTGCCCGCGTTGCGGGACCGCCTCACCGAGGCCGAGACGTCGGCGGCGGCGGCCATCGCCACGTTCGACGACCGCCGGGTCCGCCTCGAGGGTCTGCGCGAGCGCGTCGACGGGCTCGTCGCCGATGCGGCGGTCGCCGAGCAGCTCGGTCACCTGCTGCGTGCCGACGGCTTCGAGGCCTGGCTGATGCAGGCGGCCCTGGAGGAGCTCGTCGAGGCGGCGACCGTCCGCCTGCGCGAGCTGTCGAGCGGGCAGTTCTCGCTCGAGCTCGTCGAGCGCGAGTTCATGGTCCGCGACCACGCCAACGCCGACGAGTTGCGCAGCGCCCGCACGCTGTCGGGCGGCGAGACGTTCCTGGCCTCGCTGTCGCTGGCCCTGGCCTTGGCCGACGCCACCGCCGAGCTGTCGTCGGAGGGGTCGAGGGCGATCGAATCGATCTTCCTCGACGAGGGCTTCGGCTCCCTCGACCCGGCCACGCTGGACGTCGTCGCCGCGGCCATCGAGGAGCTCGGTTCGACGGGGCGGATGGTCGCCGTCGTCACCCACATCCGGGAGCTCGCCGACCGCATGCCGGTGCGCTTCGAGGTGACCAAAGCGGGGTCGTCCTCGTCCGTCGCCCGGATCGAGACGTGATGCGCTTCAGCGTCGAATCGTGGGCCCCGGAGTACGGGGCGTCGATCGACGCCGAGGACCTCGAGGACGTGTCCGAGCGCGTCGACGCCACGGTCGAGCGCCCGCTGGCGGACTGGACGCCGATCGTCCCCGCGCCGGGCAGGCGCCCGGAGCGGATCATGTTCGTCGACGGCGTGCGCCGGGTCGACGCCCGGGTGTGGATCCACGACGGTGATCGCGCCCACGCCGGCGTGTGCGCCTCGGTGGGCGCCGGGATCGTCGAGTGTGACCGCTCGACGGCTCGGGTCATCGAGTGGCGAGTGGAACGGGCGCTGATCGCCCCGGCCGCCTCGAACGCCGCCGGTGTGGCGACACGACACGGTGCCTACGAGCTCGTGCCGACCCTCGATGCCGACCCGCGCACGGTGAACCTGGCGATCCACGGGCACATGACGTCACTGGAGCAGCGCCTGGCGACCGCCGATGGGTGCGATCTCGTCGTGTTCGACGGCCCGCTGCGCGGGCGCAGTCACCCGTTCGGCGTTGGCTACGTCAAGACCCAGCACGTCCAGTACCTGCCCGACGAGGTGCTGCCCGTGCTCGGGCGCCTCGGTGACGGCGAGCGCACGCCATTGGTGTTGATCGGCCACCGCGGACCGTGGTCGCGCTGGAGCTGGTACCTCCGCCTGCCGGGGCCGCGCAGCCACCCGTTGTCGGGCGTCGTGCGCTGCGAGCTCCCGGGCACCGGCTCGGCGCCGGACGCCGTCGCCCGCGCCGACATCGTGTCGGGGTGCCTGCCGCGCTTCGCCAGCCGGCCGCACAAGGACGCCCGGGCGCCCCAGAACCTCACGCCGATCGCCGGTCTCGAACACCGGCTCCGCCACCTGCTCGGCGATCCCGTGCTGCTCGAGCGCTCACTCAGGGTGGCGGCGGCAACCGCTCCTGTCCGCTGACATCGGCCGGAACCGGCCGATCCGGAAGGACAGAACGGTGCTTGGCCCCCATCGCCTCTCCTACGCTCGCCGCCCATGGACCGAGCCGTCAGGGTGAGCGACGACGGAGCGGTGCGGCGGCTGACGCTGTGCCGGCCCGCCGAGTACAACACGATCACACCACAGCTGCGCGACGAGCTCGGCGCGGCGCTCGACGACGCCCAGCGCGACCGGGGCGTCCGGGTGATCCTCCTCGACGCCGAGGGCCCGGCGTTCTGCGCCGGCTACGGGCTCGATTGGTCGACGTCCGCCCAGGCCCGCGACGCGGACCGGGCCGAACGGGTGTGGGACAGCGCCGCCGACCAGCACGTCATCGGCTCGTTCGCCGCGACGTGGGCCAAGCTCCACGACTCCAGCAAGCCGACGGTCGCCGCGGTGTCCGGCTGGTGCATCGCCGGCGGTACGAACCTGGTGTTCAACGCCCACCTCATCGTCGCCGGCGAATCGGCACGGTTCGGCTACCCGCCGTCGCGGGTGTGGGGCGTGCCCGAGGCGCCGTGGACGTGGGTCGCCCGGATGGGCATGCAGCAGGCTCGTCGCTACATGCTGACGGGCGACGAGTTCACGGCCGCCGAGGCGCAGGCGATGGGCGTCGTGCTGGACGTCGTCCCGGACGACGAGCTCGCAACGCGCTCGATGGCCCTCGCCCAGCGCATCGCCCAGGTCCCGGCGAACCAGCTGGAGATGATCACGTGGGCCCTCAACGCCGTCGCCGACCACCAGTACGACCCGCCGGCGTCGCGACGGCTGGGCACGCTGTTCGACGGCGTCGCCCGCCACAGCCAGGAGGGCCTGGACTTCGTCCGCCGCTCGCAGGAGGTCGGCTTCCGCGAGGCGGTGCGCGAGCGGGACCGTCCCTTCGGCGACTACGGCGAGCGTCCGAGCCCTTAGCGTCAGCGGGCCCGGTGGACGGACACGGCGTACGACCCGCCGGGCGCCCACGGCTGGCGCTCCCATGTGGCGAAGCGGGCCTCCAGCTCCAGCCCGGCGTCGGTGCACCAGCCGTCGTAGTCGTCGAGGCTCGGCCATCCCGCCTGCAGCGAAGCCCCGCTGACGAGCCGTCCCCCGGCGCCGACATGGCGGGCGCACCCGGCGACCGCTGCCGGTCGCGCCGCCGGGTCGACGAAGGGGATGACGTTGCCAGCCATCACGACGACGTCGAACCGCCGGCCCAACTCGACGGCGGCCAGGTCGGCTTCGATCCACGTCACCTGCGGCGCCCGCCGGCGCGCCCGTTCGAGCATCTCGTGGTCGTTGTCCACACCGACGACGGTGATCCCTCGCCGCGCCAGCTCGCTGCCGACGCGCCCGGTGCCGCACCCGGCGTCGAGCACCGTCGACGGCGCGTAGCCGGCGACGAAGTCCGCTTCGCCGTGGACGTGCTCACCGCGTGCCGCCATCTGCTCCCAACGGGCGTCGTACTCGTCGAGATCGAGGCGCGCCCGCATCTCCCGCCAGGCCTCCGAGGAGGTCACTCGTGGAGGTGCTGCTCGGGCACGCCGAGGCGAACCGTCGTCGTCGCTTCGAAGTCGAACTCGATGAGCACGGCCGGCAGGTCGCCGACCACCCAGGCATCGTGTCCGGGGGCGATGTCGACGACGGCAGGTGCGTCGAGGTCGACGACGCACCCGTCGGCGTACTCGAAGTGCAGCGCACCGTGGGCGAGGAACCCGACGTGGGCGTGCTCACACCGCTCGGTGCCGACGAGCGGTCGCAGGTCGACCGACCAGCGCATGCCGGGTGGGTACACGGAGCGCTTGATTCGGGCATCGCCCACCTCGGCGAGATCGATCTCGACCGGACCGAACGACTGGTGGAGCGTGCCCGGCACCGGCGCGAACAGCTGGTCCATCGCCACACGGTAGTCGGCGGAAGCCCGGTCTCCGGAGGCCCTGTCTGCTCAATACGCTGCCCCCGGTGATCGCCCTCGACGACGTCCGGGCCGAGCTGGACGCCCTCGCCCAGCACGTCCGAGCCAAGCACGGCAGTCCGTCACTCGTCTGGGGCGTGATGCTCGACGGGCAGCTGGCCATCGACGGCAGCGCGGGGTCCCTCGAGGACGGCCGGGCTCCCACGACGCGCACGGCCTTCCGGATCGCCTCGATGACCAAGAGCTTCACGGCGGCCACGGTGCTCGCGCTGCGCGACGGTGGCGGGCTCCCGGGCCTGGACGAACCGATCCCCGGCATCGTCGCGCCGACGTCAGACGCGCCGCCCATCACGCCGCGCCTCATGCTGTCGATGAGCGCCGGGTTCGCCGGCGATGACCCGTGGGCCGACCGTCACCTCGACATCGACCCCGACGACCTCGACCACCTCCTGGCGTCCGGGATCACCTTCGCCGTCGACCCGGGGACCCGCTTCGAGTACTCCAACCTCGGGTACGCCGCGCTCGGACGCTCCATCGAGCGCTGGACGGGTGAGCGCCTGCAGACGCTCGCCGAGCGCCAGCTGCTGCGCCCCTTGGGCCTGGCCCGCACCACCTGGACACGCCCGGAGGACGACGAGTGGGCGCGGCCCTACCGCATCGAGGACGGCGTTGCCCATCCCGAAGACGATCCGCTGGCCGACGGCGCGCTCGCCCCGATGGGAGGGCTGTGGTCGTGCATCGACGATCTCGTGGTGTGGATGGCCTGGCTCGACGATGCCTTCCCGGCCCGCGACGGGTTCGACAACGGCCCGCTGTGTCGGTCATCGCGGCGCGAGCTGCAACAAGTCCACCGGGCCACTCGTGTGACGCGCAGTGCGCCGACGGGCGAGGGCCTCGATCACGTGCCCGAGCGCATCGACGGCGGCGGCTACGGGTTCGGGCACCAGGTCCTCCACGACGACCGGTTCGGGACGATCGTCGGCCACTCCGGCGGGCTCCCTGGGTACGGCTCGAACATGCGCTGGCTGCCCGGCCGGCGGATCGGGGCAGTGGCCCTGGCCAACTCGACGTACGCGCCGATGCGCCTGCTGACCCGGAGGATGCTCGAACTGCTCGACGACCACGGCCTCGTGCCATCCGCCGACGCGCCCGCACCGCGCCAGCTGCTCAGCGTCGCGGCACACCTCGTCGCCCTGCTCAACGACTGGAGCGACGCCGCCGCCGACGCCCTGTTCACCGACAACGTCAGCCTCGACGAGTCCTACGAGCGGCGCGCCGCGACCGCGGCCGCCCTGACCAGCAGCCACGGCTCGCTGACCGTGGAGGACGTGGTCGCCCGGACCGCCGCCGCGGCGACGATCACGTTCCGCGCGGCCGACGGGCACGGCGGCACGATCGAGCTGACGCTGTCGCCCCAGGTGCCGTCACGGGTCCAGGAGTACCAGCTCCACTGACCGGTTGCGGCCACGCTGGTCCTGCGATGCGAGCACCTCCGGCGAGGCATCGACCGGCGGCCGGGGTGCCGGGGCAGGAGGCGGCGTGTCACTAACGTCGAACCGATGACCGTGCTCGTGGTGATCCTCGCCGTGCTGGCCGTGGCCGCGGTGGTCGCGACCCTCGTCACCCGGTCGCGGCTCGTGGCGCAACGCAGGCTGACCGCCGCCGCCGAGGAACGCGCGACCCAGCACGCGGGCGAGCTGGCCACGACGACTGCCACCCTCGAGGAGACGGCCCGCCAGCGGGCCGCGGCCGAGGAGCAGCTGGAGGCTGCAGGAGCGCGGGCGGCGGAGGCCGAGGCCGCGGGCGCGGCGGCCCGCCGCGAGGCGGAGGAGGCGACGGCCGCACGGCAGGCTGCCGAGGAGCGCGCCGCGGCCGCCGAGCAGCGGGCCAGCGAGTTCGCCGCGGCGCGGGCCGCCACCGCCGATGGCGGCATCGATCCGCACGTGCTGTGGACCCTCGAGCAGGCGCGCAGCGAGCGCACCTGGCGTCAGAGCGTGGCGCCCGGCCCGGACGCGGCGTCCGTGTTCGACGACGCCTCGGACCCACTGCTGGAGGCGCTGCAGGTCGAGCTCGACGCAGCTCGCGAGGACGTCGGGGCGATCGTCGAGTTGGACGCCGAGCTCCCGACTGGCGTGACTCCCGCCGGATCGGTCCTCGTCCTGCGCGCCGCCCAGGAACTGCTGGCCGATGTCGTGCGGCGGGCCGAGGTGACGACGCTCCAGGTACGAGCCGACGGCCACGACCTGCTCGTTGCCGTGCGCTCCGTCGACGAGGACGGCGAGCCGGTTGCCACCGAGCCGCTGGCCATCCCGCCGTCCGCCGACATCGAGGCGATCGAGGATGGCGTCCGGATCCGCAACGCCATCCGGTCCGACGAACCCGATCCGGAGTGCCTGTAAGGAGCCGGGGCACGGCGTGGTTCGCGTCGTATTCGCACGATCGGGACGGCTCGCCGCGCCACGCTGACATCTGGGGTGGACCGGACGCGCGGCCGTGTGCCAAGGTCCGCGTCCGGCCACGGAACCCGGGAGGCAGACATGGCGTGGGACTTCGAGACGGATCCGGAGTACCAGGAGGAGCTGGACTGGGTCGCCGACTTCGTCCGCGAGGAGGTCGAGCCACTCGACTTCGTCGTCCGCCACGGCTACGACCTGTCCGACCCGGTGCGCCAGGAGCTGATCCCGCCGCTGCAGGAGAAGGTCAAGGCCCGCGGGCTGTGGGCCTGCCACCTCGGACCCGACCTCGGCGGACCCGGCTACGGCCAGGTCAAGTTGGCGCTGCTCAACGAGATCCTCGGGACTGCCCACTGGGCGCCGATCGTGTTCGGGTGCCAGGCGCCGGACTCCGGCAACGCCGAGATCCTCGCCCACTACGGCACGCCCGAGCAGAAGGAACGGTGGCTCGAGCCGCTGCTCGACAACCGCATCGTGTCCTGCTTCTCGATGACCGAACCACAGGGCGGCGCCGATCCCAAGGTGTTCACCACCCGGGCCGAGCTCGACGGCGACGAGTGGGTGATCAACGGTGAGAAGTGGTTCTCGTCGCACGCCCGCTTCTCGTCGTTCCTCATCGTGATGGCCGATCACCGAGCCGGACAACCCGCCGTACCAGCAGATGTCGATGATCATCGTCCCGACGGACACGCCGGGCGTGGAGATCATCCGCAACGTCGGCCTCGGCTACCAGCACGAGGGACAGGGCACCCATGCCTACGTCCGCTACACCGACGTCCGCGTGCCCAAGGAGAACCTCCTCGGCGATCGGGGCGGGGCGTTCGTCGTCGCCCAGACCCGTCTCGGCGGCGGTCGCATCCACCACGCCATGCGCACCGTCGGGCAGGTCCAGCGGGCCTTCGACATGATGTGCGAGCGGGTCCTCTCGCGCACCACGCAGGGCGAGCTGCTGGGTCGCAAGCAGCTCGTGCAGGGGATGATCGCCGACTCGTGGATGGAGCTGGAGTCCTTCCGGCTGCTGGTGATGCGCACGGCGTGGCGGATCGACAAGTACAAGGACTACAAGCGCGTGCGCAAGGACATCGCGGCGGTCAAGGCGACGATGCCCCGCGTGTTCCACGACGTCGCCGCCCGCGCCCTGCAGCTGCACGGCTCGCTCGGCGTGTCCGACGAGATGCCGTTCTCGGCGATGGTCATCGAGTCGTTCCACATGGGGCTCGCCGACGGCCCGACCGAGGTGCACAAGGTCACCGTCGCCCGCCAGGTGCTCAGCGAGTACCAGCCGACCGACGGCCTCTTCCCGACGCGCCACATCCCGGCCCGTCGCGAGGAGGCCATCGCCCGCTACCGCGACGTCATCGAACGGCACGTCGTCCAGTTGTGAACGCTCCAGCAGAAGGCGTGAGCAGCGTGGAAGCCCCCGAGCTGGCCGCCGTACGCCCGGGCGAGGAGCTCGACTGGGCGGAACTCGAGCGCTTCGTGCAGGCCGGGATCCCCGATCTGACCGG
Organism: uncultured Acidimicrobiia bacterium; assembly: GCA_963776995.1. Lineage (GTDB taxonomy): Bacteria > Actinomycetota > Acidimicrobiia > Acidimicrobiales > Ilumatobacteraceae > JALZMG01. The sequence goes on along the minus strand of CAVZPA010000018.1, from coordinate 6,244 downwards.
GGAGATGGAGACGCTGCAGTTCCCCAACGGCGCCGCCAACCTGACCTACCTGTTGCGTTTCGGCGACACCGAGCTCGTCCTGCGCCGCCCGCCGTTCGGCGTCGTCGCCCCCGGTGCCCACGACATGAAGCGCGAGTACCGCGTGCTCTCCCGCCTGTGGCAGATCTTCGACCGGGCGCCGCGGGCGTATCTGTTCTGCGACGACCACTCGGTCATCGGCTCCGACTTCGTGGTGATGGAGCGCCGCCGCGGCGTGGTCGCCCGAGACGGTGTGCCGGCGGCGATGGCGCACCACGACGACGTTGCCCGGCGGATGGCGTTCGCCCTCGTCGACGCGATGGCCGAGCTGCACCTCCTCGACCCGGCGGCGGCCGATCTCGGAGACCTCGGGCGGCCCGACGGGTTCGCGGCACGCCAGGTCGCCGGCTGGAAGACGCGCTGGGAGCTCGTGCGTCCCGACGACGGCCCGCCGCAGATGGACGAGCTCCCCGACCGCCTGGCGGCGGCGTTGCCGGCGCCGACACGGGCGTCGTTCGTGCACAACGACCTCAAGCTCGACAACTGCCAGTTCGATCCCACTGACCCGAACCGGGTCCAGTCCATCTTCGACTGGGACATGACGACGCTCGGCGAACCGCTCGTCGATCTGGGCACCCTGCTCAACTACTGGCCCGACCCCGCTGACCCTCCGGACGCCGGACGGGTCAGCCACGCCGGACTGCTGGCCATGGGCCTGCCGACGAGACAGGAGATCACGGAGCACTACGCGGCGCGCACCGGCCTCGACGTGTCGTCGGCCGGCTGGTACGAGGCGTTCGCCCAGTGGAAGACCGGCGTCGTGATCCAGCAGCTGCACAACCGCTGGCTGCGCGGCGAGAGCACGGACCCACGGATGGCGACCATCGCCGACCGCCTGCCCACACTGGCCGCCACCGCCTCCACCCTCCTCGACCGGCTCGACGGCCGCTGACGTCAGGTCCCTCCCCGGCGGGTGTGGCGGGACTCGGCCTCGGCGAGGCGGACGCACTCGCGCATCGCGGTGAGCACGAACGGGCGCACGGAGCCACCGCTCCGGGCGAGCAGCTCACGGGCGATGTCCTGGGCGGCAGCGGCCACAGCCGGGTTCTCCGGATCGTCCTCCAGCGCCAGAGTCGTGCGCCCGAACGGCGGCTTGTCCTGGCGCATGCCGGCGCCGACCGGGGCGTACGTGGTGGCGATCAGAGCCCGCACCAGCGCCAGCTGCGACGACGAGAGGCGCAACCGCAACTGCCTGGCGTACGTGCGGTAGTAGCCGAGGTGCGCCGATTCGTCGCGACGCAACCTTTGGAACAGCGCGTCGGCGAGCTCCACCTCACCAAGGTCGGCGGCGATCGTCGCCATGCGCGCGTACGCCTCGAACGCCATGCGCTCGTTGATCGCCCCGATCGTGTGGTACGTCATCGACACCATCTCGTAGACGTGGCGCGACCGGTGCCCGAGCCAGCCCGCCACGCGGTTGTGCCACGGCACGGTGTCGGGCGGGCGGGCGACGAAGGTCGGTATCGCCAGCGCCTCCAGCAGTCGCTCCAAGGCGGCGCCGTGGCCCAGCTCGTCGGGCACCCAGACGGCGAGGAACCGACCGACGTGATCGTCGGGCGCGTAGGGCAGGAGGGTCTCGATGCTCAGCCCGGCGACCTCGGCCTCGACGCGCTGGGCGTAGCGCAGCGGGTCCCCGAGCCGCGCGGCGAGGACGTCAGGACGGCGGATCCGCTCGATCGCCCGGTCGACCGCCTCGACGTCGAGCGGCGGCTTCGACTCCACGGCGCGGACCCGTCGTTCGAGCGCCTCGTTGCGCTCACCTACGAGTGCCGGACGAGCATGGAAGGCGAGCTGAGCCACGGCACCAGCTTGGCCAGGTCGGCCGTCACGTCGCCAGCACCTTGCCGAGCCCGGGCGTGCTCGATCCCCCTGGACCGTCGAGATCAGCCGCTCGACGGCCGGGAGGCGGCGACGCGCAGCAACACGTCGGCGTGACACCGCTCGTTCAGTGGGCACCAGCACGCCAGGTCTCGACCGGCGAGCTCCCGCCGGACGTCGTCGACGGTGAACCCCAGGACGGCGCGATCGCCGGCGACGAGCGCCTGCTCGAACTGGTCCACCGCCTCGGCCCGCGTCCGCCCCTCGCCGATCACGAACGGGTTGCCCCACCTCGACGGGCGGGCGACGACCACCGCGCCAGCCGGCTTGCGCCAGCCGCGCCGGCGACTGAGCTGGATCCGCCGCGGTGCGGCGCCGGGCAGGTCGGCGTTCATCGTCGAGGCATTTGGATTCAGCCGATCGAGACGACCTCGGTGACGGTGCCGGCGTCGACGGCGACGTTGACGCGGGTCTCGGAGAAGTCCTCGGTCACGATCAGGTCGACGCCGTCCTCCCGGACGACGCGCAGCGTGAGGCCGCCGCCAGCGAGCACCTTGGTGGCCTCGTCGACGGTGAGCCCGATGACGGCCGCCGGATCGACGCTCGATTGCCCAGGCACGTCCGTCGCCGGCGGCTCTGCCGGGACGGCCGTCTCGGTCGGGGTGTCCGTCGGCGCGTCGTCCGGTGTGTCGGCGATGCGCAGGAACTCGTCGGTCACCGCGGGCACGGTGTGCTGACGATCCTCGGTGTCCGTGAAGGTGTAGGCCGGCAGCAGCCAGACCGAGCCGTCGGCGTCCCATGTCCACCAGAGATCGGGCCGGACGTCGACGAGGATCGCCACGGTGGGTTCGACGGTGACGGCGGGATCGGTCCCGGGGACCGGCGGGTCGATGGCGACTGGGGCATCGGGCGCGACGGTCGACGCGGCGGCGGCGTCGGCGCTGCCGGTCCCGGTCGCCTCGTCCGGTGCCGGCTCGGCGACGTCGACGAGCGGGAGGTCACGGGCCGCCAACGGGGCGTTCTGTGCGGTCAGCCGGGCGACCGCCGTCTCGAGGTCGACGAGCGGGTAGGGCCCAGCCGGGACCGGTTCAGCCAGCGACCCGTTGGCCCACTGCAGCACACCCTCGCCGCCGAACCCGAACCCCCACGACATCGGCGAGCGCACGCCGTCGAGGGAGGGCCAGGCGACGACCGAAGCCGACCACTCGTCGGCGTACGTCTCCAGCTCGTAGGCACCCGGCTCCTCACCGAGCGATGTCAGCAGGTCGTTGGCCCTGGCCTCGGCCTCTGCTGCCGTCGGCACGCCGGCGGGGGGTTCCGGTGACACGCACGGATCGGTACCGGCTCCCACGTCGCCGGCGACGGCGTCGCCACCGATGAGACTCGTCGACGCGGTGGTCGACTCCAACGAGGGATCTGCCGGCTCGTCGAGCAGGGAGACAGCAGGCTCGACCTCGCGGCACACCATCCCCGGCTGGTCGGCCCACGCGCCGGAGTAGTACCAGGAGAGCTGAGGGTCGCGGCTCACGCCGAGCGACGGGGCCGTGCCGTCATCGGGTCCGGCGCGCCACAGCAGGCCGGTCGTCTCGTCGTCGACCGGCTCGGGGGGCGCACCGACGCCGAGCGCCTCGGCGAGCGCGGCGACGGTGCTCTCGTCGGCCTCGGCACCGGGCGGGAACTCGTAGGCGGTGGCGTTGGCGGGGAGCTCCGGCAGGCCCTCGCCGACCTCGAAGGTGAACCCGCCGAACGCCGGCATGGTCGAGATGTCGGCCGTTGCCGCGGCGTCGGTCGACATCTGGCGGGCCTCCTCGCCGGCGGCGGCACCGGCCGACCCACCGGCGGTGTCGAGGGCCTCGACGGCGACGGGCGGGCGCATCGCCCCGGCACCGCTGGTCGGCGGCGAGCTCGCCGGCTCCTCGGTGCCGCAGGCGGCGAGCAACGCCGCTGCGGCCAGCGCGACGACCACGGCGCGAGAACGGTGACGTTCGGTCATGGCCGTTCTGACGTCGACCGGACCCCCGCGGTTCCCGACATCCGTGGAACGGCCTTGCGCCGCTCGCCGTCAGCTGTCACCAGATTCGAGCGCGGCCTCGTCACCGAGGACCATGCCGAGGGCCACCATGTCCTCGGGCGTGAGCGTGCGGTGCGCGACCACCAGGCCGCCGGCATCGCGGACGGCGTCGCGCAACGGCACGGCCCAGAGGTGTTCGATGGCGAGCACCAGTGCCGAGGTGCCGTCGGGCAGTTCGTCGAGCAGGCCGGCCGCCACGGTTTCGGCGACGCTGGGAGCATCGGGATCGACCGACGCCCCGAGCGCGGCGCCAGCCAGTGCGCCTTCGCCGCCGCCCACACCGAGTCCGACCAATGCGCCGACTGCTGCGCGCAGCTCTGCCCGCTGGTCGTCATCGAGGTCTGAGACGCTCAGCAGCGAGAGGTCATCGCCCTCGCGCATCACGAACACGGCATCGATGATGCGGATCTGGCCGACATCGCTCAATCGGATGAGCTCGTCGGCGATCCGACCTTCGAGCAACTTGTTGTCGGCGAAGCCGATCACGAACGCCTGCACTGGACCGATGCTCATCAGCGTGTTCCTCTCCCAATTTGAACGTGCGCGGGACATCCGGCCGTTCCAGGATGAGCGACTCCGTCCCGCCCGTCATCATCCCCTTCGGGCGACTCTCAGCCGATCGTTGCTCTGACGGTTCATCCCTTGTGGTTGATGCCGGCCGGCCAAAGCGGGCGCGACCATCGGGAGATCGAGGGATCGGGAGGTGTCGCATGTCCGAGAGCGGGTTCGCCTACGACCTGATCGGGTCGGCCTTCGGAGGGGGTGTGCTCCGCCGCCCGGCATGGGACGTTCGACCGGGGCCGGTGGGTACGTCGTCGACACGAGCTTCTTCCCGAGCATCGGCGCGGTGAACCCGGCCCTCACGGCGATGGCCAACGCCATCCGCGTCGGCGAGCACCTCACCGAACGCCTCAGCTGAGGCAACCGGCGCACGATGGCCACCCGCACTGAGACCAACATCGTCTATGCCGCCGGGCTCGTCCAAGGCATTGTCTTGGTCACGTTCCCGGCGGCCAGCACGATCTTCACCGACCCCGACGAGTACGACCTGTCGAGCAGCCAGTACGGCGCCATGTTCCTCCCGCAGGTGATCACGGCGATCGCCGGCTCGCTGCTCGGCGCGCGCCTGGCGCGCCACTACGGATCCAAGCGCGTCTACCTCGCCGGGCTGACGGCCAGCCTCGTCTCGATGGGCCTGCTTGTCGCCAGTACACCGTTCACCGACGACCAAGCCATCGCCTACGCGCTGCTGCTGGTGGCCACGGCCTGCCTCGGGGTGGGGTTCGGGCTGACGGTGCCGACCCTCAACACGTTCACCGCGGCCTTCCATCCCGCGGCGGTCGATCGGTCCGTCCTCGTGCTCAACGCCCTCCTCGGCGCCGGCACGGCCTTGGCACCGATCTTCGTGGCGATCTTCGTCGGCCTCGGGTTCTGGTGGGGACTGCCCGTGTTGTCGGCGGTCCTGCTCGCCGGCCTCCTCCTCGCCAGCCGACCACTGCCGCTACACACCGGCAGCCGCGCCACCGAGACCGCGGCCCGGGCGCCCATCCCTCGCCGGTTCGCGCTGTACGCGGCGTTCGCCGTGCTCTACGGCATCTGCGAGACACTCAACGGGAACTGGTCGCAGCTCGACATGACCACCGAGGTCGGAGCCTCGACGACGGTCGCCGCCATCGCCCTCACCACGTTCTGGGGGATGGTGACCGTCGGGCGGGTCCTGTTCGCCGCCATCCAGCGCAGCTTCCCCAGCTCTCGCGTGTACCGGCTGCTGCCGTTCGTGCTCGCCGCGGCCTTCGTGGCCATCGCCGCCCTGCCCGACGGCAGTTCCGTCGCCGGCGTGCTCGCGTTCGGGCTCGCCGGGCTGGGCTGCTCGGCGCTCCTGCCGCTCACGATCAGCTTCGCCCAGGAGGACCTCGTCGCCATCTCGGCCGCCACGGCCGGCCTGGTGATCGCCTCGTACCAGCTCGGCTACGGCATCGCCGCCTTCGGCGCCGGCCCACTCCAGGACGCCGGGATGTCGCTGCCAGCGATCTTCGCCCTCGGCGCCGCCGCCGCCGCCGTGTTGGCCGCCCTCTCGTTCGTCATCACCCGCCCGAGCCACCAGCTCACGGCCGTCCCTCGACCGGCCTGACTCGCCGCATGCGCGCGACGGTCAGTACTGGGGGAGGAACTCGGAGAGGATGATGCGGCCGGCGGCCTCGATCAGGGCGAGGTGGGAGAAGGCCTGGGGGAAGTTGCCGAGGTGGAAGCCGGTGTCCACGTCGAACTCCTCGGCGT
>CAVZPA010000017.1:0-48457 GCA_963776995.1 uncultured Acidimicrobiia bacterium | reverse complement strand
CAGCGCGGCGTCACGAGCCGGGGATGAGGACCGGCTTGATCACACGGCCGGAGAGCGAGGCCTGCTCGGCCTCGTTGATCTGGCTCATCGGGAACTGCTCGATCATGCGGTCGAACGGGAAGTCGCCGGCCTGCCACAGGTCGATCATGCGGGGGATGAACTGCTGCGGGTCGACGCTGCCTTCGAGGATGCCGAGCATCGTCTTGCCGACGATGGACATCGAGTCGAGGACGAGATCGCCGAGCTGCACGCCGACGAAGCCGCACACCCCGGTCATCCGCAGCACGTCCATCGCCGTGCGCATGACGTCGGGCACGCCCGTCGTGTCGAAGGTGTAGTTGGCGCCGCCGCCTGTGATCTCCCGCAGCTGCTCGGCGAGGTCCTCGGCGTCACCGCGCACCGTGTGGGTGGCGCCGAGCTCGGTGGCGGTACGGAGGCGATGGTCGTGCAGGTCGACGGCGACGATCTGTTCGGCCCCGGCGACCTTGGCCGCCATCACCGCCGACAGCCCGACGGCGCCGGTGCCGAACACGACGACGCTCGTCCCGGGCTGCACGTCCATCGCCACCAGGATCGATCCGGCGCCCGTCTGCACGCCGCAGCCGAGCGGTCCGAGCTTCTCGAGCGGCAGGTCCTTGTCCACCGCCACGACGTTGCGCGCGGTGCCGATGGCGTACGTGGCGAACGACGACTGGCCGAACCAGCGGCCGAGCACCTCCTGCGCCGTTCTCGTCGGTGACCCCGGCGCTGCCGTCCATGTTGCGGCCCGACAGGTTGCGGGCCATGAACTCGTCGCAGTAGGCGGGATTGCCGGCCGTGCAGGGGCCGCACCGGCCGCACGAGTCGAACGACATGCACACGTGGTCGCCGACGGCGACCGTGGTGACGCCCTCGCCGACTGCCTCCACGACGCCGGCGCCCTCGTGGCCGGTGATGATCGGCGGGCCGACCAGGTCCAGCCCGGCACGCGGCACGACATCGGTGTGGCACATGCCGGCGCCGACGACACGGACCAGCACCTGCCCCGGACCGGGCTCCGCCAGGTCGACCGATTCGATGGCGTAGGCGCCGGCGGCGTCACGCAGTACGGCTGCGTCGACCTTCATCACGAGACCCCCTTCGGGCCAGCCCCGGCGGACTGCCCATGGCCTTGGCGTGGACGGAACGTATACGACCTTCGTCGCCGTCATGCGGCGGACGGTGCCGTCAGGCTGTCTGTGCTTGGATCCACCGGTCGTGGTTGGCCGCGGCGGCGGCGAGGATCGGCTGCCAGCGTTCGACGGTCTGGTCGAAGATCTGCATGTCGAATCCAGTGGCGGCGCGGAACTCGAGGATCTGGATGCCGTCGGGACCGGCCGTGTAGGCGTAAGGCTGGCCGGCGTGGACGAAGAAGCCGTCGCCCGTCTTGATGGTGCGGTTGCCCATGACGGCCTGCCGGCCACCACGTAGTAGAGGCAGTCGGCGGAATGGCTGTGGCGGGGCAGCCGGTATCCGGGGCCGAACCAGGCGTGCACGAGACTCATCCCGTCGGGGTCGGGTCCTTTGAACAGCACAGTGACCTTCGAACCGGCAGCGAGAGGGGTGAGATCCAACGTGGAGGTGACCGCCTCGTCGATCTCGGGTGGCGTCATGATGCCGTCGTCGTCGAGCAGCGGCGCGTCCGCAGCCGTGTAGAAGGTGATGCCCTTCGTGGAGCTGGCCGGCGCGGCTGAGGTGATGGTCATCGTTGTGTTCTCGATTCTTCGAATGGGCGGACCGTCATTGATACTTGAGCTGAGACCTAGTATCATATTGTCCTCTTGCCATGTCAAGAGGAATCTGAGACGTCGTCTCATAAACGGAGGGCACAGGTATGAGCAGTCGCATGCAGAATCGCCTCGACACCGAAGCGGCGATCTTCGACGCGGCCGTGGCGCTGATCGAGGTGCAAGGCTACGAGCACACCTCCGTCGAGGAGATCTGCGAGGCCGCTGGCGTCGGGCGGGCGACCTTCTTCCGGCACTTCGAGACCAAGGCAGGTCTGCTGCGGGAGTACAACCGACGGCTCACCGCGGACGCCCGGCACCGCCTCGAAGCGCTCGTGACGACCGACGCCCGAAGCCGGCTCCAAGTCATCGCCGACGCCGTGCACGACACATGGAGCGCGGCGGGCCCCGGCGTTCGGCGCCTCGGCGCCGACGCCGCCACGCTGTCGGACCCCACCGGCAGCCGTACCCATCCCGAGCTTCTCGCGCTCGTCCTCGACGTCGTACGGGCCGGAAGCGCCGCTGGCCAGCTGGCGACCGAGCTCCCGCCGCCGCTGACCGCGTACCTTGTCGTCAGCCATCTCGCCGGGGCGACTGCCTGGTGGTTCAACCACCCCGACGACGACCTGCGACAGCTGCTCGACCACTCGCTCAGCCAGTGCCTCCAAGGCATCGGTGTCCGAACCGACACGACGAACGCCACCGGCCACCGCTCGACCTGACGGATCAACAATCCTCCATGTCCCGCGATGCGGATGCCATCGAATTGCCGTACCCGGCGCCCTGTGGGGGACGGCGACGCGATGTCTGATTCTCGCGTCCTCGAACGCTCAGCGAACGGCCGGCGGCGGTCCGGCATCCAGAAAGCGCCTACTTCGTTAGAGGATGGGCTCCATCGGGTCGAGGCCGAGCAGGACCCGGCCGGCGTCCTCGATGAAGTGGGGCGCCACCATGACCTGCTGGGGGACGACCTGCACGTCGCGGAGGCACCGTCCGAGCAGCGAGCCGTCGAAGTTGGGGGTCGTCCCGGCGGCGTCGCACACTGTGCGCACGGCGCGCATCGCCTCCTGGCAGGCCCACGAGCTGGCGAGGCGGACCATGGCCCGATGCTTGCGGTCGGCCACCCCGCCGGCCGCCACCAGGTCCCATTCCTCCTGCACCGCTTCGAAGCAGAACGCCCTGGCGCTGCGCAGGATCGCCTCGGCCTGGGCGATGGCCAGCTGTGCCCGGGGCCGCTCGCGCAGCGGCCGGCTCATGAGGCGGGGCACCTTGCCCTCGGCGATGGCGGTGAACTCGTCGAGCGCGGTGCGGGCGATCCCGAGGCTCACGCCCACCTTGTTGTAGGCGAGGCGGGAGTACGGCGGTAGCCGGAACAGCGTGCCCTCGTGCTGTGGCTGGTGGGACCGGGTGTCGGTGGTCATCGCGTCCGGCACGAACAGGTCGCGGACGGCCACGTCGTGGCTGCCCGAGCCCCGCAGCCCGTTGACGTGCCAGGTGTCGAGGATCTGGTAGTCGGCGCGGGGGACGAGGATCTCGACGAAGCTCGTGGGCGACGAGCCGTCGACGATGCACTGGCCCCAGAAGAAGTGGGCGTAGTGGCATCCCGATGCGAACGGCCACTTGCCGTTGACGATCCAGCCGCCGTCGACCCGGCGGGCGCGGCCCTGGGGGTTGAGGGCGCCGCACATCACCAGATCGGGTTGCTCGGCGAACAGCTCGGCCGCCGTCTCCGGGGCCATGAGCGAGCCGCCGATGCCGACGGTCTCGATGCCGATCATCAGCGCCCAGCCGGTGGCCCCGTCGCCGGCCGAGATGGCCTCGATGACCTTGATCGTGGTGATCGGGTCGGCTTCGGCGCCCCCGAAGACCGCGGGAGCGCAGAGCCGGTACAGGCCAGCCTCGGCCAGGGCCCGCACCACCAGCTCAGAGACGTAACCCTGCGCTTCGGCCTCGTCGGCGTGCTCCCGCACGAGCGCCTGCAGCGCCTTCGCTGCCTCGATCGGGCTCAGGTCGGTGGCCGTCGCCATCACTCCCCCTCGGTCGTCGCTCGACGACTGTCCGCGAAGCTGACACATCGCCGTTGGCCGATCGCCGACAGCTGCAGCTGCTGGCACCCACGCGCCGTCCCGATCAACGGGGAAGCTACTCGGCGGGGAGAGCGCGCCAGTTCCATCAGACCGTGACGAGAGGATGCAGCTCGAGACGTCTGATGGCGTCGGGTAGTCGCCGATCTCGGCTACGGACGGGCCCTCCGTTGGACCCGCTCGGCCGCACGGCGCTGTTGCCGGTTCATCTTCTGAGCGCCGTCCGTGCGGGCCTCGCTGCCATCAACTGCTGGCTCTCCCCAGCAGGCCGCGAAGCCTCGGCGAGGCGACGCTCGAGTTCCTGAGCGCGCCACCTCAGATCCTCGAGGTCCTTGATCGCGCCGTCGAGCCTGAGCTGCAGATCGTCGGCGAGGCCGTCAGACGGACGACGTCGTCGAATGCCTCGGACGTCAAGTGCGTCTTTTTCGCAGCCGGCGCTTGGCTGCCTCGTGCTCCCGGCGAGCCGCTTCGGAAGGCCACTTGCGGGGCCGACCACGGCGGAGCCCGGTCGCCGGTTCGCCCTGCTCGGCGGTCACGGCAGTGTCGCGCATTTCCGCGGACGAGTCATGCCAGGGTGTGATCGGCCTTTCGCGGTGCCCCCGGCAGGATTCGAACCTGCGACGCACGGTTTAGGAAACCGACGCTCTATCCCCTGAGCTACGGGAGCGGGAGCACGAGCCTACGAGGTGCTGCGGCGGTCGCGGGCTGCGCACGCCGCGCGGCGCAAGCCGAGCTGTGCCCGGACTCCGCCGTCTGAGGGCGACGGCGGACCGCCGTGCGGACTGAGGACGGCCTGGTTCTCGCCTCTGGCGCCTGAGATGGGAGAGTCGGCCGCATGCGCATCGCGGCCGCCGAGGACGTCACGCTCGGCGCCGACACCTTCGGCGATCCGGAAGACCCGTCGGTTGTCCTGCTCCACGGCGGGGGGCAGACCCGCCACGCGTGGGGCAACACGGCCCACCAGCTCGGCTCCAATGGCTGGTACGCCGTGACGGTCGACCTGCGCGGCCACGGTGACAGCGACTGGTCCCCGGACGGCATCTACAGCCTCGAGCGCTTCGCCGGCGACGTCCGCGCGATCTCCGCCTCGTTGCCCCAGCGTCCGGCGCTCGTCGGTGCCTCGCTCGGCGGGATGGCCAGTCTGCTCGCCATCGGCGAGAGCGAGGTGCCCATCGCCTCGGCGCTCGTCCTCGTCGACGTCGCCCCGCGCGTCGAGGTCGAGGGCGTGGCCCGCATCCGGGCGTTCATGCGCCAGGGCCTCGACGGCTTCCCCGACCTCGAGTCGGCGGCCGACGCCATCGCCTCCTACAACCCACACCGCCCGCGGCCCAGAGATCTGTCGGGCCTGACCAAGAACCTCCGCCTGCGGGACGACGGCCGGTGGTACTGGCACTGGGACCCGCGGTTCATGGCCCCCGACGCACCTCCGGACGGCGGCATCGACGGCGTGCCGTCGGCCCGCATGGTCCCCCAGGAACGGCTCGAGGCGGCGGCGCGCAACCTCACCGTGCCGACCCTCCTCGTCCGGGGGCAGGCCAGCGACCTGCTCAGCGAGGAGGGGGCGGCGCACATGCTGCGCCTCGTCCCCCACGCCGAGCTGGTCGACGTCGCCGGCGCCGGGCACATGGTGGCTGGCGACCGCAACGACCGCTTCAACGCCGCCGTGACGGAGTTCCTGGAGTCCGCCGTGCGACCTCGCGCAGGACGCTGATCCAGGCCGTACGCTGGAGGATCGCCTGGAGCCGCCGGCTCCTCGATCGTCAGGAACCTCCTTCGTGCAGACGCGCGCCGACCTCCGCAACGTGGCCATCGTGGCCCACGTCGACCACGGCAAGACCACCCTCGTCGACCAGATGCTCTGGCAGTCCGGCGCCTTCCGCGCCAACCAGGACGTCAACGAGCGAGTCATGGACTCGATGGACCTGGAGCGCGAGAAGGGCATCACGATCCTCGCCAAGAACACCGCCGTGCGCTACGGCGACGTGAAGATCAACATCGTCGACACGCCGGGCCATGCCGACTTCGGCGGCGAGGTCGAGCGGGCGCTGTCGATGGTCGACGGCGTCCTGCTCCTCGTCGACGCCTCCGAGGGGCCGCTCCCCCAGACCCGCTTCGTGCTGCGCAAGACGCTCGAGGCCAAGTTGCCGGTGATCCTCGTCATCAACAAGGTCGACCGGCCCGACGCCCGCATCGCCGAGGTCGTGCACGACGTCGAGGAGCTGTTCCTCGATCTCGATGCCGAGGTCGACCAACTCGACTTCCCGATCGTCTACTGCGTGTCGCGCGAGGGCACGGCGTCGCTCGATCGTCCGGCCGACGGCGCCGGACTGCCCGACGACGGCGCCGGCCTGAAGGCGTTGATGGATCTCCTGGTCGAGCGCATCCCCGCACCGGAGTTCGATCCGGACATGCCGCTACAGGCGCTCGTCACCAACCTCGACGCATCGCCGTACGTCGGGCGGCTGGCGCTGTGCCGGGTCCGGTCAGGAATCCTGCGCAAGGGTCGACCGGTCGCATGGTGCCGCGCCGACGGCACGATCGAGCGGGCCAGGGTCGCCGAGCTGTACATCACCGACGCCCTCGAGCGGGTCGCCGCCGACGAGGCGGGCCCGGGCGAGATCGCCGCCGTGGCCGGGATCCCGGAGATCACGATCGGCGAGACGCTGGCCGACGCCGACGATCCCCGTCCGCTGCCGGTGATCCACATCGACGACCCGAGCCTGTCGATGACGATCGGCATCAACACCTCACGACTCGCCGGCCAGGAGGGCACGTTGCTCACGGCCCGCCTGGTGAAGAACCGCCTCGACGCCGAGCTCGTCGGCAACGTCAGCATTCGCGTGCTACCGACGGAGCGGCCGGACACGTGGGAGGTGCAGGGCCGCGGCGAGCTGCAGCTCGCCGTCCTCGTCGAGATGATGCGCCGCGAAGGCTTCGAGCTGACCGTCGGCAAGCCCCAGGTCCTGACCCGAGAGATCGACGGCGGCGTCCACGAGCCGGTCGACCGCGTGACCGTCGATGTACCCGACGAGTTCATGGGTGTCGTCACCCAGCTGCTCGCCCTGCGCAAGGGACGCATGGAGCAGATCGTCAACCACGGCACGGGATGGGTGCGTCTCGACTACCTCGTGCCGGCCCGGGGCCTGATCGGTTTCCGCACCGAGCTGCTCACCGAGACGCGGGGGACCGCCCTGCTGCACCACGTTTTCGAGTGCTACGAGCCGTGGGCCGGGACGATCCGCGCCCGGACACGCGGCTCGCTGGTCGCCGACCGGCTCGGCCCGACGACGGGGTACTCACTGATGTCGCTGCAGGAGCGCGGCCAGCTGTTCGTCAGCCCCGGCACGATGGTGTACGAGGGCATGATCGTCGGCGAGAACGCCAGGGCCGACGACATGGACGTCAACCCGACCAAGGAGAAGAAGCTGACCAACGTGCGGTCCAACGCCGACACGTTCGAGAAGCTGATCCCGCCTCGACCGATGTCGCTGGAGCAGGCGCTGGAGTTCATCACCGACGACGAGTGCGTCGAGGTCACGCCGAGGTCGGTGCGCCTGCGCAAGGTCGTCTTCGACCAGACCGAACGCGGCCGGGCAGCCAAGCGGGCCAAGGCCGGTTCGCCGGCCTGATCCGAGGGTTTGCTGCGGGGCCCTCCCGCCGGAGGCACTCCGACGGCAGGAAACACTCGGATGGAGGGCGGTCACTCCGTGACGGTGACGTCGACGCAGTCGCTTCCCGCCCGGCGCCCATCGGGTCCCGGCGCCGGCCGGTGGAGGATGGCCTTGCCCGGGACGACCCTGATCGTCGAGCCCTCGACGGTGGCCACCCCGTCGACGAGCAGGCTGTATCCCGCCGGATCGGCCGGCGGCCACACCAGGGTCACGGTCGGTTGGGCGGTGGCGTTGGCTTGGGAGTGCCGGCCCACGCCGTCGACGACGAGGCCCTCGTCCGTCACATCCGGCCACACCGACAGCACGTGGGCTCGCCCCTCCTCGGACACGGTGACGAGGTAGGCGAAGTCGAACTCGCCGATCTTCGCCCCCAGCTCACCCAGCTCGACTGCGACGCTCATGCTTCAACCGTAGCGACGGCACGCCGGCCGCCGATGCCGGCGAGGATGGGTTCTGTGTGAAGTTCGCGGCCACTTCTGGCCGTGACTCTTCGTCAGAAGCGGTCGGGGGCGGCGGTGGTGACGGCGCCGGCGGCGGCGGCGGCGAGACCGAACCATGGGCCGGCGGCGAGGTCGCTGTCGACGATCTGGCGGTCTTCGTCGTCGGCGATCGGCACGGCACGAGCGGCCGCCAGCTCGGCCTCGGCCTCCTCGAGCCGCCCGAGGCAGGCGAGCGCCCGTGCCCGCGCCTCGTGGGCGTACGCCAGGTCGAAGTCGGCCAACCCGGCGCTCGCCACGACCGCCGCCGACCGGTCGGCGTGGTACAGGGCGGCATCGCCCTGACCGAGCGCGACGTGGGCGCGGGAGACCAGCCACGCGGCACGCGCCGCGTTCTCGGGGCCGCGGCGCGCCGCCCGGCGCCAGTGGTGCATCGCCGTGTAGGCCCTGCCGAGGAGGTCGTCAGCCTCCTCGGGTGACAGCTCGTCACGGCCGAGCAGATCCCACGTCGAGTTGTTGGCCTCGATGGCCTGCGTGCGATGCCACTCGCCCTCGGCGTCGTCGGGGCCGCTCGCCGCCGCCGTCCCGGGCGGCGCGCCGGCGAGCGCCTCGCCGGTCTCCAGCAGCGACTTCAGCGAGTCGAGGATCCACGGCCAGCCCTCACCGACGCTGGTCGAGGTGCCCGGGCTGAGCGCCAGGTCGCGGTGGATCGTCGTGACGCGGGTGACGCCGTCGGCACCCGGCGTCACCAGCCACTCCACCCTGCTCGGCGGCTCCTCGGCGAGCGTCGGGTCGTACAGCACCCGCCACGTCATCACCAGGCGGCGGGGCGGGTCGACCTCTTCGACGACGCCGATCACGGCGTCATCGCCGTCGGGCTGCACGTAGCGCACGGCCTCCCCGGGCCGGAACGTGCTCTCGATCGCCGTGCGGTGGAAGTACCGCGTCGTGAACGTCGGGTCGGTGATCGCCGCCCAGATGGCCTCGGGTGTGGCTCGGATGTAGGTCTCGAAGACGTGACGTGGTGCGGCCAACGGTCGTTCCTCTCGTGGTCAGCTCGCGGCGTGCTCGAGCTCGGCGCGCAACCCGGCCATCGCCGCGACGACGGGCTGGGCGTACTTGCTGATCCAGCGGTCGTGGATCTCGCGGATCGGTACCGGGTTGAGGTAGTGCAGCTTGGTCCGCCCGGCCCGGTGGGTGACCACCAGGCCGGCGTGCTCGAGCACACCGAGGTGCTTCATCACCCCGAACCGCGTCATCGACGGCAGCGCCGAGCAGAGCGCGCCGAGGCGTCTGGCCGTCGTCGGCGAACAAGGCGTCGAGCAGGCGGCGTCGACCGGGATCGGACAGTGCCTTGAACACGGCGTCCTCCCTCCCGTCCCCATCGCGGGGCGTCGTCTCCGGCGTGTCGATGTCTCGGCATGATAGGTGACTGTTTGGTCACTTGTCAACGCGGCAGTGTTTGTCGGCGACAACATTGTTGACCGGTGGAGTCGGGATTCCCGTTACGATGTGGGCCCTGACACCACGCTGACAAGGAGCGAGCAGATGGCCATCCGCCTCGGGGACACGGCCCCCGACTTCACCGCTGAGAGCACGCAGGGCACGATCAACTTCCACGAATGGCTGGGCGACTCGTGGGGCGTCCTGTTCAGCCACCCGAAGGACTTCACCCCGGTGTGCACGACGGAGCTCGGCTACATGGCGAAGATCCAG
The DNA here is from genome assembly GCA_963776995.1 of uncultured Acidimicrobiia bacterium. Lineage (GTDB taxonomy): Bacteria > Actinomycetota > Acidimicrobiia > Acidimicrobiales > Ilumatobacteraceae > JALZMG01. Next base: position 38,804 of record CAVZPA010000017.1, on the reverse strand, counting down.
CCGGAGTTCGAGAAGCGCAACGTCAAGATCATCGGTCTCTCGGTCGACCCCACCGACCGCCACGCGGCATGGGTCGACGACATCGAGGACACCCAGGGTCACAAGCCCAACTACCCGATCATCGCCGACGCCGACTTCAACGTCGCCAAGCTCTACGACATGCTCCCGGCCTCGACGTCGGGCGATCCGTTGCAGCGCACGCCGGCCGACAACCAGACCGTCCGCAACGTCTACGTGGTCGGCCCGGACAAGAAGATCAAGCTCGTGCTCATCTACCCGATGACGACGGGCCGCAACTTCGACGAGGTGCTGCGCGTCATCGACTCGCTGCAGCTCACCGCCAAGCACCGTGTGGCGACGCCGGTCAACTGGAAACAGGGCGAGGACGTCATCATCTCCGGCGCGGTGTCCGACGACGAGGCCAAGCAGATCTATCCGGATGGGTGGAAGGCGCCGCGGCCGTACATCCGCATCGTCCCCCAGCCGCAGTAACCCTCACATCCAGTTCGCCTCGACCCACGCCCGCACCGGCGGTGCGAGCATCTCCAAGTGGGCGCCGGGATCGTTGCGGATCATGGTCGCGCTGATCGGGACGTTCGTCCGATCGGCATCGACGACGACTGGCTCGGCGCCCAGGCGCCGAGCCAGTTCCGCGACGTAGGGGTCGCTGGAGCACACCACGTGCGGTCCGTGTTCGAACGGCCAGTGCTCGCGGAACAGGTCGACCCAGCGTTGCCACAGGCGCTCGTCGCCGAAGTCGGTGGGCAGGTCGTGGACGACCTCGATGACGGTGACCTCCGGGTGCAAGGCGGCGAGCCAGGCGGCCCGCAGCTCGCCGGGCGCGCGGTCGCGGGGGCGGCTGCTGTTGACGAACACCGCCAGCCGCTCGCACCGCTGGGTAGCGCTCTCGATGAGGAACGAGTGACCGAGGTGCGGGGGGTCGAACCGGCCGACGACGAGTCCCGTCGGCACGATTGGCTTGGCAGTCATGACACGGCCGCCGCCGCGGCGACCGGGCCGAGGAAGTCGGTGGCGATCACCTCCGCCGCCTCGGGTGACCAGTGCAGGCCATCCGGACGCGCCGGTGGGACCGGCTGGCCGGCGAACCAGGCGGCGAGATCGACGACACTCGCCTGGCCAGGGTGCCGAGCGGCGACCTCTTGCATCGCCGCCGAGTAGTGGGCATATCGCAGCGGCTCGAGCATCGCGGCCGTGTCGGTGTTGGACGGGACCGCCGGCATCGGTGCCAGCACCCACAGCACGTCTGTGGCCCCGGCCGCCAGGAACGACTGCGTCGCGGCGTCGTAGTCCTCGACGAGGCGGGCGAGGAAGCGGTCGTCGGATGGGCCGATCGGGCCCTCCGCGTCGTCCCACAAGCGGTCCTCGATGTCGCGGAACGTCACCATCCCGACGACGGCGTCGGGCTGCAGTGACGACAGCGCTGCCGGGATCCGCTCGGTCCGCAGCGTCGTGCAGTCGCGGCGGAACCCGTCATCGCGGTCGGTGGGGACCACGCCGTCGCGGATGAACCCGCAGCCGGGGGCCGCCTGCACGGCGACGCGGGCCACGTCGGGGTGAGTCGCGGCCCACGCCAGCATCCCGTTGCCGGTCGCCACGGCGGTCGAGTCACCGACGACCATGATCCGCACGGGCCGCGACAGGCCGGTCGGCAGGGCCGGGGGCACCGCAACAGGCGGCACGGTAGCGGTCGTCGTCGTGGTGGCGAGCGGGGTGGTCGGCGCGGTGGCCGAGGTGGTCGGCTCCGCCGTCGTCGGCGTCGCCGTCGTCGACGTCGTCGGCGCGGCGGCGAGCGGACGCAGCTCGGTGACCGAGTCCACCGGGGCCAGCGTCGCCGCGGTCGCCTCGCGGTCGCCAGCCATCCAGTACGGGGTCGAGTCGACCGGCACGATGGCGGCGACGATGCCGATCGAGGCGCACGCGGCCACGGCGGTCGGGATGACCGGGCGCCAGCGCAGCCGCCGGGTGCGGATCGGGCGCTCGAGGGCCCGGTACGACACCACGGCGAGCGTGAGCGTGACGGTGATCCGCAGGGCGAACAGTGGCAGCGGGGGCAGTCCGGTCCGCTCGGTGTCGAGCAGGACGTAGACCGGCCAGTGGTAGAGGTACACGCCGTAGCTGATCGCCCCGAGGGCGACGAGCGGCGCGGCGCCGAGCGCTCGACGCAGCGGTGAGCTGGCCTGCAGGCCGACGATCACCGCGCACGATGCCAGGGCGAACACCGGCAGCCAGCCCTCGTAGGCCGGGCCGGATCCGCTCGGCCACGTGACGGCCGCCCAGCCGATCACCCCGAGGCCGGCGACCGCCAGCCAGGCCGCCGCCGGGGGGAGATGGCTGGCGCGACGGGCTGAGAGGACGACGGCGAGCAGGGCCCCGACGAGTATCTCTCCCAGGCGGGCCGGCGTCGCCCAGTAGGCGGCGTCGGGGCCCCACACGGCGGCGATGAGCGGGGCCGCCAGGGCCGCCGACGCGGCCATGGCGCTGATGGCGAGGAGGCGACCGCGCCTCCCGGCACGCAGGACGACGATGAGGACGACCGGCCACGCCCAGTAGAACTGCTCCTCGATCGCCAGTGACCAGTAGTGCTCGACCGGCGACGCCGCCCCGTCGCCCGCGTTGACGAGGTCGGCGTAGCTCTGCCCGCCGGACAGGGCGACCCAGTTGTAGACCTGGGCCAGGGAGCCCCAGATGTCCCTCCGCAGGTCGACGACGCCGTCGAACAGCCCGACGGCAGCGAGAGCGACGATCCCGGCGAGGCAGGCCACGCTGGCGGGGAGCAGCCGGCGAAGTCGTCGACCGTAGAAGGCGCCGACGTCGAGGCATCCGGTGCGCTCGTGCTCGGCCAGGCTCAGCGACGTGATGAGGTAGCCGGACAGCGTGAAGAAGACCGACACCCCGAGGTAGCCGCCGCCGAGCCAGCCGTGGTGGAACAGCAGCACCATGCTCACGGCGACGGCCCGCACGCCGTCGAGCGCCGGCTGGTAGGCGAATCCGTGGGCGCGCGCCGAGGGCGCCTTCATCCCCCTGCTCACGGCCCTGGACCCTACGCGGTGCGGGCGCCAACCTGCTCCGGACAGCCGCCGTTCCCGATACGAGTGCCACCTGCGGGAAGGCCCCGCGTCAGACCCTCCGTCAGCGGCAAACACTCGGATGGGAGGACTCGATCATCACCCGACGACGACGGAATCGACCAGGCGGCGCCAACCGGGGGCCAGCGGCGGAGGTTCGGCACCGTCGGCGCCGGCCTCGGACGGGCGGTCGTGGAGGACCTGGGCGATGGCGATGAACCCCACGTCGCCGACCGTGGAGGCCAACGTGCTCAGGCGTTCTCGCCAGAGCTCGCTGCCCGCCGGATCGCCGGCCCGTTCGCAGGCCAGCGTGGCCGCGAGGCGCCCGATCGACAGGTCGAAGTAGCTCGCCCCGCGCGTCGCCTCGACACCATCCGCATCGGCCATCGCCAACTCCGTGTCCCCGGAAACGGCGCGCACCAGGGCCCGGGCCGCCAGCCCGAACGGGAAGTCGTCGACGTCGACCTGCTCGATCGCCGTCACGGCCTGGTCGATGTCGCCGACCTGCAGGTTGGCGATCGCCAGCAGCACGAGCGCCTCGTGCTGCGTCGTCCCCGTCGCCTGGTTGCGCTCGATGACCTGCTCGGCGAGGTGCACCGCCTGCTCCCCTCCCCCGAGGTGCATCGCCACCCCGGCGGCCCCCTGGAGGGCCATGCCGAGCTCGCCGAACGCCTCGCCGAGGGAGATCGCCTCCTCGACGCCCCGCTTGGCATCGGCCTTCTTGCCCAGCCCGGCGCGGGCCCGGTTCAGCGGGCCGAGCGCCTGCATCACGCCGTAGCGATCGTTGATGTCGCGGAACCCGTTGAGGGCGCGCTCGGCGAACTGCTCGGCGTCGGCGAGCCGACCCGTCCACAGCCGCAGGTTGGCGAGCAGGGTCTGCATCATCAACCCCGCCCAGCTGTCAGCGCGGCGCCGGGCCTCCATCTCGACGGCGACGGCCAGCTGCTCAGCCTCCTCGAAGCGGCGCTGGAAGTACAACACGTAGGCCCGCAGACCGTCGGCCCAGCTGACCCCGTTGGTATCGCCGAGCTCCTCGAAGCGCTCCTTGGCCTCGATCAGCTGGACCTCGGCGTCGGCGAAGTCGCCGGCCTGGAAGGCCACCCACGCCAGGTTCTGGTGCGTCCACGCGTGCCCGCGCTCGTCCTCGATCCGGTGGTAGATGTCCATGGCCTCGCCGAGGAACGTGCGGGCGTCCTCCAGTGACCCGCCGAACACCTCGGCGAAGCCCCGGGCGCGCAAGGCGTCGGCCAGGTGCCGCTCGTCACCCAGGTCCCGGAAGAGGTCGATCGCCGCCCCGATCTCGCGCTGGGCGGTCGGCAGGTCGCCCTGGACCTGGGCGATCGAGCCCAGCCGCCGGCGGGCTTCGGCCTCCTGCGTGCGGTCGCCGTCGGCGATGGCCCCGGCCAGCACGTCGTCGGCGTCGGCCGATGCCTGGACGACGTTGCGCCGCTCGAGCTCGGCCTCCGAGCGCACGAGCAGCAGGCTGCGCTCGGTGCCCGGGTCGGCGTGGTGGAGGTCGAGCGCCCGGCTGGCGTGACGGATCGCCGTCTCATAGCGGCCGGTCTCGACCGCCGCCGTGGCCGCTTCCAGCAGGGCGGTGACCGCATGGCCGGTGATCGTCGGGCGCACGCCGTCGACCGGCCCGAGCTCGGCCAGCAGCTCGGCGGCGGTCGCCGCGTGGTGGGCGACGTCGTCGATCGGCGCGCCGCGCTCGGCCATCACCGCGGCGACGCCGGCGTGGCGCTGTGCCCGCACCCGCTTGGTCAGCGTCTGGTAGGCGACCTCGCGCACGACCGCGCTGCGGAAGCGCCACCACCGGCCGTCGATCTCCAACATCCCGTCGGCGGACAGCTCATCGAGGTCGGCGAGACGGAAGTCCTGGCCCATCGCCTCGGCGAACCGGGCCAGCGAGCCGATCGAATCCGCCGTCCCGAGCACGGCGGCGTTGTCGATGATCGCCCGCTGGGGGGCCGCCAGCTGATCGATGCGCGCCGCGATCAGGGCCCGCAGCGATCCGGGCAGGTCCGACACCGAGCCGCACGTGGCCGCGAGGGTGGCCAGCTCGACGAGGAACAGGGGGTTGCCGCCGCCGCGATCGACGAGCCCGGCGATGACCCGCTCACTCGGCTCGTCACCGTCGCCGCGTTCGAGGATCCCGCGCACGAGCTCGGTGGCATCGTCGACGCCGAGCGGGCCGAGTGGCACCTGGAGGACGAGCGGACGCTCGACCGGCGGCGGCCACACGCAGTCCGGATCGGGCCGTTGCCCCGTGACGAGCAGGAACGGCAGGTCCGACAGCGAGCGGACGATCACGGCGAGTTGGTCGCGGAGGGCCGGATCGGCCCATTGCAGGTTGTCGACCCACACCACGGTCATCCGGGTCTGGGCGTGGCGGCGCAGCATGTCCGTCACCGTCACGGCGAGGGCGTCGCGAGCGCCGGCGGCGTCGAGCCGGTCGAGCGGCGAGTGGTGTCCCAGCAGGTGGGCGATGACGTCGAGGTAGCGGCGCAGCTCGGCGTCGCCTGGCTGCAGGCCCCACAGCTCCTCGGCTCGGGACTCGACGATGCGCTCGACATCGCTGGCGCTGACGTCGAGATCGAGGTGGAACAGCGTCGACAGCCCGGTGATCACCGGCGCCCACACGTTGGACTCGCCATAGGGCGCGCAGGCCGTGCGCACCACGGTCGCCTCACCCTCCAGCGGCTCGATGATCTCGTCGGCGAGCCTGGACTTGCCGGACCCGGCCTCGCCGATGATCGACACGACCCCGCTGTGGCCGTTGCGCACGAGCTGCACGGCGGCGTCCATCAGGGCCCGCTCGTTGGCCCGCCCGACGAACGGCACGTCGCACTGCACGGGCCGGGTGCCGGCCGCCGCGGCGCCGGTGACGAGCCAGGAGTGCTCGTCCTGCTCACGCCCGCGGATGCGGGTGATGCCGAACGGCTCACGCTCGATGGCCTGGGAGCACAGGGCGGCCGTGGCGGAGCCGACCAGCACGCCTCCCGGCGGGGCCAGCGACTGCAGCCGCGAGGCGGTGTTGACCACGTCGCCCATCGCCGTGTAGTCGGAGCCGGCCAGCGTGCCGACGAGTACCTCGCCGGTGTTGATGCCGATGCGCATCTCGATCGGGGGGTCGGTGCCGGCCTGGTCGACGAAGGCGCACAACGTCTCCTGCATCCGCAGCCCGGCCCGCACGGCCCGCTCGGCGTCGTCTTCGTGGGCGACCGGTGCGCCGAACAGGGCGACGATGCCGTCGCCCAGCAGCTTGTCGACGCGGCCGCCGAACAGCTCGATGTCGGGGACCAGCCGCTCGAAGCAGGACTCGATCAGGCGTTTGACGTTCTCCGGGTCGCGGCGCTCGGCGAGCGTGGTGTAGCCGACGACGTCGGCGAAGAGGACCGTGACGACCCGGCGCTCCTCGAGCGCGACACTTGCCCCTGCCACCGGATGCCCGCACGAGGGACAGAACCGAGCCCCCGATGGCACCGGATGGGCGCACGAGGCGCACGCGACCATCGCCATGCGTCCGATGCTACGGCCGCCGTCGGGTGACTCGACGCCCGTTCTGCGCGCGTTCACCCGCAACGGCGCTACAACGGGGGACCATGAGCCAGCCCGCCACCGTCATCTCCTCCGCGCCCTCCCCCCGGGCGGCAGCCGGCGCCGTGGACGCCGTCAAGGTCTACGGCATCGGCGACAGCGAGGTCCGCGCCCTCGACGGCGTCACCGTGGCCTTCGAGGCCGAGAAGTACACGGCGATCATGGGGCCGTCGGGGTCCGGCAAGAGCACCCTGATGCACTGCCTCGCCGGTCTCGACTCGTTGACCTCCGGTGCCGTGTACATCGGCGAGACCTACCTCGCCAAGCTCAACGACAAGGACCTCACCGAGCTGCGCCGGCGCAAGGTCGGTTTCGTCTTCCAGGCCTACAACCTCATCCCGACGCTCACCGCCCAGGAGAACATCCTCCTGCCGCTGATGCTCGGCGGTGACGACGGCGACCGGGCGTGGATCGACGAGGTCGTCACCACGGTCGGCCTCAAGGACCGCCTGAAGCACCGCCCGAGCGAGCTGTCCGGCGGCCAGCAACAGCGTGTGGCCGTCGCCCGGGCGATGGCCAGCCAGCCGGACATCATCTTCGCCGACGAGCCGACCGGCAACCTCGACTCCCGAACGGGTGCGGAGATCCTCGACTTCATGCGCCGGGCCGTCAGCGAGTACGGGCAGACGATCGTGATGGTCACCCACGATCCCAACGCGGCGTCCTACGCCGACCGGGTGATCTTCCTCAACGACGGCCGGATCGTCGACGAACTCGCGGCGCCCACCGGCGAGCAGGTGCTCGACCGGATGAAGCGGCTCGGGGAGTAGGCGATGAGCTTCAAGTCGACGGCGCTCATCGCCCGCAAGAGCATCCGCGCCCGCTTCGGGCGCCTCATCGCCATCTCCATCGCCATCCTCGTCGGGGTCTCCTTCGTCGTCGGGTCCTTCGTCCTCGCCGACAGCCTGCGCGACACGTTCGACGACCTGTTCACCCAGATCAGCCAGGACGTCGACCTCGAGGTCCGTTCCCAGCTGGCGTTCGGCGACGACAGCGCGGACGTCCAGCGCGACCCCGTCCCGGCCAGCCTCGCCGACCAGGTCGCCCAGGTCGAGGGCGTCGCGACGACCGAACCACTGCTGCAGCGCTACGCCCAGCTGGTCGACCAGGACGGCGAGCCGGTCTCGACGCAGGGCGCGCCGACGATCGGCGTGGCCTGGAGCGGCGACGCATCGCTGTCCGGGCTGGAGATCAAGGGCGAGGGCCGGCCGCCGTCCGGGTCCGACGAGGTGGCCATCGACAAGGCCAGCGCCGATCGGGAGAACTTCGCGGTGGGCGACACGATCGAGGTGATCACCGACACCGGCACGCACCCGTTCACGATCACGGCCCTCGTCGGACTCGGTGACAGCGACGGGTTCGCCGGCGCCACCCTGGCCGCGTGGGACCTCCCGACGGCGCAGCAGGTCACCGGGGCGATCGACGAGCTCGACGGTGTCGACGTCGCAGTCGAGGAAGGCGTCGACCCGGCGACGGTGGCGGCGCGGATCGAGGAGATCCTCCCCGAACGCACCGAGGTGGTCACCCGCGACACGCTGATCGAGGAGAGCAAGGCTGCCGTCGACACGTTCATCAGCGCCTTCGGCAACGGCCTGCTGGCGTTCGCCTTCGTCACCGCCTTCGTCAGCGCCTTCCTGATCAACAACGTCTTCCAGATCACGATCGGCCAACGACTGCGCGAGCTGGCGCTGATGCGGGCGGTGGGCGCCACCGGACGGCAGGTCCGGCGGTTGATCTACACCGAGGCGTTCGTGATGGCGATCGTCGCCACGATCCTCGGCATCGGCGGTGGCATCCTCGTCGCCAAGGCGATCATCGCCATCTTCAACTCGGCCGGGATCGGCTTCCCCGAGAGCGACACGGTGCTGCTGCCGCGCACGGTCGTCGTCGCCGTCCTCGTCGGTGTCGGCATCACGCTCCTCTCGGTCATCATCCCGGCCCGCCGCGCCGCCAAGATCCCGCCCGTCGCGGCGATGCGTCCCGAGCTCGGTTTCGAAGCGATGAGCAGGAGGCGGCTCGTTGCCGGCGTCCTGGTCACGCTGGTCGGGGCGGTGATGTTCGTGCTCGGTCTGTTCGCCCGCCCGGGCGGAACGATCGGCCTGCTGACCCTGGCCGGCGGCGGCGGCCTGTTGATCTTCCTCGGCGTCGCCAGCGTCTCCTCGACGGTGGCCCGACCGGTGACCAAGCTGATCGGCTGGCCGGTCGCCATGGTCCTCGGCGCCACCGGCAAGCTGGCCAGGGAGAACGCCGGCCGGGCACCGCGGCGGACGTCGGCGACGGCCGCGGCGCTGATGATCGGCGTGGCCCTCGTCAGCGCCGCAGCTGTCTTCGCCTCGTCGCTGCGGGCCACGTTCTCGGAGATCCTCGAGGAGTCCGTCCAGGCCGACTACATCATCACCGACGAGTCGTTCCAGGGTCTGCCGCCGACCGTGTCCCAGACGCTGGCCACCCTGCCGGAGATCTCGGCGGTCACCGCCGTGCGGGGGGCAGTGGCGCTCATCGACGGCGAGCAGAAGGCCATCGGCGCGGCCGACCCCGTCGCCTTCGAGCAACTCGTCGACATCGGGCTCGTCGACGGCAGCTTCGAGGGGATGGCCAACGGCGGCATCATGGTCCACCGGGACCCGGCGAAGGACCTCGACCTGCAAGTGGGCGATCCCGTCGATGTGACGTTCCAGAACGGTATCCAGGAGACGTTGCCGGTCGCCGGCGTCTACGAGGACGCCTCGCTGGCCGGAAACTGGTTGGTCTCCCTGGACACCCTCGACCGGGTCACCGGCAGCCCGCCGCGGGACTTCTTCGTCGTCGCCAAACTCGCCGACGGGGTGACGGCCGAGGAGGGCGACGCGGCGATCGACGCGGCGATGGCCGCCTTCCCGCAGGCGAAGGTGCAGAGCAACGCCGAGTTCCGTCAGGACCAGGAGGGTCAGATCGACCAGCTGCTGATCATCATCACCGTGCTGCTCGCATTCTCGATCCTGATCGCCGTGCTGGGCATCTCGATCACGCTGGCGCTCGGCGTGTTCGAGCGGACCCGGGAGATCGGTTTGATGCGGGCGGTCGGGATGAACAAGCGCCAGACACGCCGCACGGTGCGCTGGGAGGCGATCATCGTGTCCACGTTCGGGGCCCTCGTCGGCATCGCCGTCGGCACGTTGATCGGCGTCGCCCTCTCCTTGGCCGTGCCCGACACGGTGATCAACCAGCTGGCGTTCTCCCCGCTCATCATCGTCGTCATCCTCATCGGTGCCGTGGTCGCCGGCCTGGTGGCGGCGCTGTACCCGTCGTACAAGGCGTCGAACATGAACGTCCTCGAGGCCATCGCCACCGAGTGACGGCGGACGTCAACCCGTGCGGCGCCAGGGCAGGTCGTCGAGGAACTTGGTCGCCGCCGGGTGCCGATCGATCGACGCGCTGTCGTCGCGCGCGATGCGAGGATCGAAGCGGACCTGGCAGTCCGGGCACCAGTACAGGGTGCGGGCCCGGTCGCCCGTGGGGCGGGCCCCGATCGTGCCGGCGCAGCGATGGCAGCGCTGCCCGCTGCGCCCGTACACGGCAAGGCCGCTCCGCACGCCAGGGACGGTGATCCGCTCGGTGTGCTGGAGGTTGGTGCGCACGAGCTTGGCGGCGACGTTGACGAGGCGCACGGTGTCCGACTCGGGCAGGTCGACGACGTGGGCGAAGGGGCTCAACTCACCGGCCCACAACACCTCACAGCGGTAGACGTTGCCCACGCCGCAGAAGACGCGCTGGTCGAGCAGCACCTCGGCCAGGCTGGCCTGCGGATCGTCGTAGGCCAGCAGCAACTCGACGCACCGGCCGAGGTCGGCGTCGACGCGACTGAGGTCCGGACCGAGCCCGCCCAACCCGGGGTGGCGGGTGGCATCGGGGAGGCGGTAGGTCTCGATCACCGGCGCGTTGAAGCACACCGCCTCCCAGCCCGGCACCTCGATCAGGGCGCGCATCTCGTGGTGCGGGCGCTGCCAGTGCTCGCCGTGGCGGTACAGGTGCCAGCTGCCACTCATCCGCATGTGGGTGTGCAGGACCACGTCGTCGTCCCACTGCACCTCGAGGTGCTTGCCGTGGCTCTCGACCCGCTCGACGATGCGGCCGGCACGGGGCGTGATGCCGATCAGCCGCGGGGCGTCGAAGCGGACCATCTTCTTGTCGACGAGCGCCGTGCGCAACGCAGCAGCGGTGCGGTGAATGGTGGCGCCCTCCGGCATCGGACCCCAACAGTACGTGGCGTCACCGACAGATCGGGGATGTCCCGTCACTCGCTCCGTCAGGGCGGGTGCTCGGCTCCGCACGAATCACCGTTGATCGCCTCGACTACGGCAGCTCGCCGACGTGAGCGAGGGCGAGCCGCAGCAGGCGGTCATGGCCGCCGGTCATCTCGCCGCGCACCGAGTCGCTGACGGCTTCGGCAGGCGTGAACCAGGCCAGGTCGAGGGCCTCCTGCGTGGGCTGACAGTCCCCGTCGCACGGCACGACGTAGGCGAGGCTGACGGCGTGGTGGCGAGGGTCATGGAACCCGGAACGGTCGGGATCGGGGAAGTACTCGACGATCGTGAACGGCGTCGGATCAGCCGGCAGCCGGGGCAGGGCCAGCGGCCCGAGGTCCTTCTCCAGGTGCCGCAGCAAGGCGTCGCGCACGCGCTCACCGAACAGCACCCGCCCACTGACCACCATCCGGCTGATCGTCCCGTCGGCGGCGACCCGTAGCAGCATCCCGACCTTGGTGACCCGACCCAAGCCGTCGACGCGCACGGGCACGGCGTCGACGTACACGAGGGGGACGTGCGCCCGGACGAGCTCGAGGGTCTCGGGCGACAGCCAGCCGACGTCGGTCTCGGTCGGCGTCTCGATGTCGCTCACTGGTCCACCATGCCGCCGTGCGGAGACCTCACCATCGCGGCCGGCTCGCTCGCTGATCCACGGGCGCCGAGTCTCGCGCACGGCGCTCGTCACCACGGCCCCGTCAGGTCCGCGACACTGTGCCGATCGACCGATCGCACGAAGGGGTCACCGCATGAAGCAGCTCACCGGGCTCGACGGCACGTTCCTCTACATGGAGACACCGACCACGTTCGGCCACGTCAACGGGCTGGGCATCTACGAGCGACCGAGCGCCTCGTTCGACCCCTACGCCGCGGTCTACGCCCGCTTCGCCTCGAAGGTCGGCGAGCTGGAGCCGATGCGCCGGCGGGTCGTCGAAGTGCCCTTCGATCTCGACCACCCCTACTGGATCAACGACCCCAACTTCGATCTCGACTTCCACATCCGCGAACTCAGCCTCTCCCCTCCTGGCCGCGTCGATCAGCTGGCCGAACAGGTCGCCCGCATCATCGGTCGGCCGATGGACCGCTCACGCCCGCTGTGGGAGGTCTATGTCATCGAGGGGCTGGAGAGCGGACGCTGGGGATTGCTCACCAAGTACCACCACGCCACGATCGACGGGGCGTCCGGTGTGCTCATGCTCAATCTGCTCAACGACCACTCGGCCGACGCCGAACCGCCCGGCGAGAGCCCGCCGTGGGAGCCGGAACCGATCCCCAGCGACATCGACCTGTTGCGGATGACGGTCGCCAACCTGCTGCGCAACCCGGCCAAGGCGGCGCGGGTGCAGATGCGCATCATGCGCGACTTCGCCGACGCGGCCGGGATCACGGGCGTCGGCGCCGCGGCCCGCCAGGCCGGCGCGCTGATCAAGGCGCTGGCCGCGCCCGGTGCGGACGACCGGCCCCGCTTCTCGCTCCCCGTCACCGCCGCCCCGCCGACGCCGTGGAACAAGTCCGTCACCGCGCACCGGCGCTTTGCCATGCGCTCGGTGTCGTTGAACAACCTCAAGCGGCTCAAGGACGCCACCGGCGGCACGCTCAACGACGTGGTCATGGCGATCTGCGCGGGGGCCTTGCGGGAGTACTTGCTGCGGCACGACGCGCTGCCCGACCGGCCGCTGCGGGCGATGGTGCCGGTATCGATCCGTACGGGCGACGAGGCCGAGCCGTGGACGAACCGAGTCTCCGGCCTCGCCGTCGACCTGCCGACGAACGAGCCCGACCCCCTGCAGCGGGTGGCTCTGTGCCGCGAGGCGATGAACGCCGCCAAGCAGCAGTTCGAGCTGGTCCCCGCGGCGGCGCTGGTCGACATCCAGCAGTACTCGTCACCGGTCGTGGCGACGTCGGCGATCCGCCTCGCCGCCCGGCTGCGGCTCGCCGACCGGATGGCGCCGCCGTTGAATGTCATCATCTCCAACGTCCCCGGCCCGCGTCAGCCGCTGTACATGGATGGCGCCCTGCTCCAGCAGTACATCCCCGTCTCGACGATCGGCGAGGGGATGGGACTGAACATCACGGTCCACAGCTACCTCGACGAGCTGGTCTTCGGTCTGGTGAGCTGCCGCGAGCTGGTGCCGGACCTGTGGGACATGGTCGACATGCACGTCGACGAGATCGCCAGGCTGTTCGACGCCAGCGGTGCCGAGTGGGCCGAACCGCCTCGACCGGCGCCCCCGCGCCACCGCGTGGGCGACGTGCATCCAGCGAGCAAGCCGGCGGCCAAGAAGGCGGCTCGGCGGCAGGCGGCGCACCGTCCGTCGGCGACCAAGGAGCCGCCGGAGGCCCGCACCCCGACCGCCCACAAGAAGGTCAAGGCCTCCGCCGCCAAGCGAGCCCCGAGGAAGACGAAGGCCGCCGCGGCCAAGCAAGCTCCCACCAAGGCCAAGGCGACCGCCGCCAAACGAGCCCCGAGGAAGGCCAAGGCCGCCGCCCAGTGACACCGAGGCGGCGCGTTCGCTGACCTCTCGGCGCCCGTGCTACGTCACGGGATTCTCACCGTCCGCTCCAGACCGGGGCGCGCTTCTCGGCGAACGCCTTGGGGCCCTCTTTGGCGTCCTCGGATGCGAACACCGAGCGCACGAACGGCTTCTGGTACTCCCAGGCCTCCTCGTCGGTCATGCCCTGGGTGTTGCGAACGATCGTCTTGCTCGCCGCCACCGACAGTGGGGCGTTCTTGGCGATCCGTTCGGCCAGTTCGAGGGCGGTGTCGATGGCCTTGCCCTTCTCCGTGACCCGCGACAGCAGGCCGTAGTCCTTGGCCTGCTGGGCCGTGATCGGATCGGCGGTCAGCGCCATCTCCATGGCGACGGCGTACGGCACCCACCGCGGCAGGCGGAACACGGCGCCGCCGGCGGCGAACAGTCCGACGCCGGCCTCGGGGATGCCGAGCTTGACGTTCTCGGCGGCGACGAGCAGGTCGCAGCCGAGCGCCAGCTCGAGGCCGCCGGCGAGGGCGAAGCCCTCGATCGCTGCGATCAGCGGCTTCTGGGCGCCCTTCTCGATGAACTGGTCCATGCCGACCGGCGGCCCGCTGGCGGCGAACGCCTTGAGGTCCATCCCGGCGCAGAAGCCCCGGCCGGCCCCGGTGAGCACGCCGGCGGTCAGCCCGTCGTCGCCGTCGAGTTGGGCGACGGCCGAGAGCAGGCCCTGGGCCAGGTCCGTGTTGATGGCGTTCATCGCCTCGGGGCGGTTGAGCGTGATCAGCAGGACCCGCCCCCTGGTCTCGGTGAGCACGGCGTCAGACATGGCGTCGACCCTACGGCAGCCCGTTCTGTCCTTCCGAACCGGCCCGGATCTGGGGCACGGACATCGGAAGGAGCGACGAGCGACGAGGCCACTAACGCGGCAATGCGTGAAGCGCGATGTTCACGGGGATCGTCGAGGAGATGGGGACGGTGGTCGAGCGCGATGGCAACCGCTTGCGGATCGCCTGCTCCACGGTCCTCGACGATGTGGACATCGGGGCGTCGATCGCCGTCAACGGCTGCTGCCTCACGGTCGTCGCCTTCGACGACGGTCCCGACGGGTGGTGGGACGCCGAGCTGAGCGACGAGACGTGGCGGCGGACGAGCCTCGACGACGTGACGCCCGGCGACCGCGTCAACCTCGAGCGCCCGGTGCGCCTGGTCGATCGCCTCGGCGGTCACCTCGTGCAGGGCCACGTCGACGGCGTCGGCGAGATCGTCGACCCCGCACCCGACCTGCGCGTGCGCTGCGCGCCGGAGCTCCTCCGGTACGTCGTCGAGAAGGGCTCGATCACGGTCGACGGCATCAGCCTGACCGTCGTCGATCCGCTCGACGACGGCTTCACGGTCGCCGTCATCCCCCACACGGCGGCCGTGACGACGCTCGGCCACAAGGGTCCGGGAGGCCGCGTCAACCTGGAGGTCGACGTCACTGCCAAGTACGTCGAGCGCCTGCTGGCCTGGAAGGATTCCTAGATGGCCGGGCTGGCGAAGATCGAGGACGCGATCGCCGCGATCGGGCGGGGCGAGATCGTCGTGGTCGTCGACGACGAGGACCGCGAGAACGAGGGTGACCTGATCATGGCCGCCGAGTCCGCCACCCCCGAGAAGATCGCCTTCTTCCTCCAGCACACGTCCGGCGTGATCTGCGCCACCCTCACGTCGGAGCGGGCCCGCGAGTTGGCCCTCACGCCGATGGTCCAGCAGAACACGGAGAGCCAACGCACCGCTTTCCTCGTCACCGTCGACTTCCGCCACGGCACGTCGACGGGCATCTCCGCCGCCGACCGGGCGGCCACGATCCTGGCGCTGGTCGATCCGGTGACCAAGCCGGCCGACCTCTTGCGGCCGGGCCACATCTTCCCGCTGGAAGCTCGCGACGGCGGCGTCCTCAAGCGGGCGGGTCACACGGAGGCCGCCGTCGACCTCGCCAGGATGGCCGGCTGCGCGCCGGTCGGGGTGCTGTGCGAGATCGTCAGCGAGGGCAAGCACGACATGGCCCGGCGCCCGGAGCTGGAGGAGTTCTGCGCCCACCACGGCCTGCTGCTGATCTCCATCGCCGACCTCATCCGCTACCGCCGGCAGACCGAGAAGTTGGTCCGGCGCGTCGGCGAGGCACCGCTGGCGACGACGTGGGGCGACTTCGAGTTCGTCGCCTTCGAGTCGGTGCTCGACCACGGCCGTCACGTGGCGTTCGTGCGCGGCGACGTCGCCGGCGTCGACGCCACGCTGGTGCGGGTCCACAGCGAGTGCCTCACCGGTGACGTGTTCGGCTCCGGGTATTGCAACTGCGGCCCGACGTTGGACGCGGCGATGCGCCGCATCGCTGCCGAAGGCACGGGCGTGCTGGTGTACCTCCGCGGGCACGAGGGACGCGGCCTCGGCGTCGCCCATACGCTGGCCGGGGCCGGGGTCGTCGACCCCGCGATCGATCTCGCGGTCCCGGCCGACAGCCGGGAGTACGGCGTCGGCGCCCAGATCCTCGCCGATCTCGGCATCTCGCGGATGCGCCTGATGACCAACAATCCGGCGCGCTACGGCGGCCTCGAGGGGTTCGGCCTGCAGATCGTCGAGCGCGTCGGACTCGACATCTCACGCGCCGGGGCCACCGGCTGATGGCCGAGGACGTTCGCGGGGCGGGAGTCCCGGAGCCGGTGCTCGACGGCGCCGGCCTGCGCGTGGCGGTCGTCGCCGCCCGCTTCAACAGCCACATCACGCTGCGCCTGCTGGACGGTGCCCGCCGCGGACTGGCGACGGCCGGCGTCGCCGACGACGACGTCGCGGTGACGTGGGTGCCGGGGGCCTTCGAGATCCCGCTCGCCGCCCGAACCCTGGCCGCCGATCACGATGCGGTGATCTGCCTCGGCTGCGTCAT
Source organism: uncultured Acidimicrobiia bacterium (assembly GCA_963776995.1). Lineage (GTDB taxonomy): Bacteria > Actinomycetota > Acidimicrobiia > Acidimicrobiales > Ilumatobacteraceae > JALZMG01. Next base: position 22,438 of record CAVZPA010000017.1, on the reverse strand, counting down.
CCGCGGCGAGACGGCGCACTTCGAGCACGTGGCCGGCCAGGCCGCGGCAGGGATCATGCGCGTCGGGCTGGATACCGGGCGGCCCGTCGTGTTCGGCGTGTTGACCACCGAGAACCTCGAACAGGCGCTGGCCCGCAGCGAGCCGGAGCCGGGCGGCCACAACGTCGGCGAGGAGGCCGCCGCCGTGGCCGTCGAGATGGCCGGCCTGACCCGCCGGCGGCGCTGACGGCTCGACGTCACGACCAGGATCGGAGGCCTCGCGCGCATCGCGTACGTTGTGCCCATGCAGGTGACGGTGTTGGGGGCGGGTTCCTGGGGGACGACGGTGGCCGGGTTGGTGGCGCCACGGCACCCCACGGTGATCTGGGCTCGCAGCAGCGAGACGGCCGCCGAGATCGATGCCGATCACACCAACAACTCCTACCTCCCAGGGTTCGCCCTGCCGGAGAGCCTGATGGCCACCGACGACCTGGAGAAGGCGATGCGCCACGCCGAACTGCTCATCGTCGGCGTGCCGACGACGGCGATGCGGGCGACGCTGGCCACGGCGAGGGAGTGGATCCACCCGTGGATCCCCGTCGTCAGCCTGGCCAAGGGACTCGAGCAGGAGTCCCTGCTGCGGATGACCGAGGTCATCCAGGACGAGCTGTCCGGACACCCGGCGGCGGCGCTCACCGGGCCCAACATCGCCCGCGAGATCATGGCCGGCCAAGCCGCGGCCAGCGTCATCGCCACCGAGGACCTCGCCGTGGCCCGGGCGATCCAGGGCGTGCTGACGCGGGGCATGTTCCGCATCTACACCAACCACGACGTCATCGGCTGCGAGCTCGGAGGGGCGCTGAAGAACGTCGTCGCCATCGCCTGCGGCATCGCCCAGGGCCTCGGAGTCGGCGACAACACGCGGGCGATGGTGATGACCCGCGGTCTCGCCGAACTGACCCGACTCGGCGTGGCCATGGGCGGCGAAGCGCCGACCTTCGCCGGGCTGGCCGGCATGGGGGATCTGGTGACGACCTGCCTCAGCCCGTTCAGTCGCAACCGCAGCGTCGGCGAGCAGCTCGGCATGGGCCGCCGGCTGGACGAGATCACGGCGGACATGAACATGGTCGCCGAGGGTCTCAAGACGGCGGTCACCGCCCACGACCTGGCGGAGCGCTTCGGCCTCGACATGCCGGTCCACGAGGAGATCTACCAGGTCGTCACCGGCACCGAGGACGCTGCCGTCGCCTACCGCGGTCTGCGCCGGACGCAACCCGGCCACGAGGCCGAGCCGGGGTGACCAGCACGGCCGTCACCGCGGGGGACGCTCGCTCACCGGCGCCCGCATCCCTGCCGGGTCGGTCTGATCCGACGATGGCCACGCTCGAGGCCATCCAGCAGCGCGTGCTGTGGCTGGCGGTCCGCATCGTCGACCACGCCAACCGCGAACGGCCGCCCGGGGAGATCAAGGTCGGCGGGCACCAGGCGTCGTCGGCATCGATGGTGGGGATCATGACGGCGCTGTGGTTCGGCCACCTCGGCGGCGCCGACAAGGTCGCCGTCAAACCGCACGCCTCGCCCGTCTACCACGCCATCAAGTACCTCACCGGCGAGCTCGACCGTTCGTACCTGACGCGATTGCGCGACCTCGGCGGGTTGCAGTCCTACCCGAGTCGCACCAAGGACCCCGACGTCGCCGACTTCTCGACCGGTTCCGTCGGCCTCGGCGTCGTCGCCCCGCTGTTCGCCGCGGCGACACGCCGCTACCTCGACGCACACTTTCCGCGTTCCCCGGCCACGCAGGCCGCGGCTGGCCGCTCTCTCGCTGGCGCTCGCTCGCTCGCGGACTCTGACGCGGCCCGCAATCCCCGGCCACGCAGGCCGCCGGCGCCGCGTTTCGTCGCCCTCGCCGGCGACGCCGAGCTCGACGAAGGCAACGTGTGGGAGGCCATCACCGATCCGGCGCTGCAGGGTCTCGGCTCGGTGATGTGGGTCGTCGACACCAACCGCCAGAGCCTCGACCGCGTCGTGCCCGACCAGAAGATCAAGAAGCTGATGGAGTTCTTCGACGGCGCCGGCTGGCACGTCGTCGAGGCGAAGTACGGGCGGCTGCTCACGTCGGCGTTCGCCCGCCCGGGCGGCGACGCCTTGCGGCGCCACCTCGATCAGATGTCCAACGAGGAGTACCAGTCGCTGTTCGCCTACTCCGGCGCGGAGCTGCGCAAGCGCTTCCTGGCCACCGCTGACGACACGGTGCGGATCTTCCTCGACGACGTGTCCGACGACAACCTCGCCCCGCTCGTACAGAACCTCGGTGGCCACGATCTCGGCCTGCTGCTCGACAGCTACCGGGCGTGCGACGCCGAGGCGGATCGCCCGAGCGTGGTGTTCGCCTACACCGTCAAGGGCTGGGGCTTGCCGATCGCCGGCGATCCGCTGAACCACGCCGCCCTCCTCACGGCCGCGCAGATCGACGAGCTGCGCGCCGAGGTCGGCCTCACGCCGGCGACCGAGTGGGACCGCTTCCCGGTCGACTCGGCGGAGGGACGCGCCTGCGCGGTGACGGGCGGCGAGCTGAACAACGTCGTGGTGCCGCCCCGGCCAGTGCTCCCGATCCCGGACGCGACCGGTGTGCCGACAGCCGCACCGACCTCGACGCAAGAGGCGTTCGGGCGCATCCTCACCCGGCTGGGCGACGTCGCCGGGGTGGCCGAACGGATCGTCACGACGTCGCCCGACGTCAGCGTGTCGACGAACCTCGGCGGGTGGATCAACAAGTGCGGTGTCTTCGCTCCCGCCGAGACGGTCGACTTCCTCGGCGAGGACCGCCTGTTGCGCTGGCGGCAGTCACCGCAGGGACGGCACATCGAACTGGGCATCAGCGAGATGAACCTGTTCCTGCTGCTCCACGCGCTGGGCCTCGGCCACGACCTCCATGGCGAGCACCTGCTGCCGATCGGCACCGTCTACGACCCCTTCGTGTGCCGCGGCCTCGACGCCCTGATCTACGGCCTGTACTCGGGCTCGCGGTTCGTCGTCGTCGGTACGCCGGCCGGCATCACGCTGGCCCCGGAGGGCGGCGCCCACCAGTCGACGATCACACCGTCGATCGGGCTCGAGCTCCCCGGCCTGACGTACGCCGAACCGGCCTACGCCGGAGCCTTGGACTGGCTGCTGTGCGACTGCCTCGCCGGCCTCGCCCGCCCCGGCGGTGGGTCGTCGTACCTGCGGCTGTCGACTCGCCCGCTGGACCAGCGTCCGTTCGCCGCGGCCATCGAGCGGCGCGGTGCCGAGGCCCTGCGCGCCGACGTGCTGGCGGGCGGCTACCGCCTGCACGAGCCCGACCGAGCCGGCCGCGGTCGTCCTCGCCACGTGCGGCGCGGTCGGACCCGAGGTCCTCGTCGCCGCGGAGACGCTCGCCGAGGAAGGCGCCCCGGCGCTCGTCATCGACGTGACGAGCCCCGACCTGCTGTACCGCGGCTGGCGCGGCCAGATGCGCGCCGCGGCACGTGAGAGCCGGCCGGCGGACGGCACGCACCACCTGGCGACGTTGCTGCTGCCGGCCGAGCGGCGGCTGCCGATCGTCACCGTGCACGACGCGGCGAGCCACCACCTCGCCTGGCTCGGCAGCGTGTTCGGAGCGCCGGTCGTTCCCGTCGGCGTCGACGAGTTCGGCCAGTCGGGCAGCATCCCCGATCTCTACGGGGTCTTCGACCTGCTCCCCGCGCAGATCGTCAACGCCGCCCTGGTCGCCCTGGCCTCGGCGTGACGATCGATCTCCATCCTTTGTCAGTCCGTCGACACCGGGCCCTGCTCGCCGACCGAGTCGGCGTCGCCGGACATGGCGGCGCGCACGATCTGGATCGCCGCGCCGAGACGACCGCTCGGCCCGCTCCAGTACTCGCCGTCGGCGACGTCGATGTGGAGCACCCCGAGCGCCGGATCGTCCGGACCGTCGAAGAAGGCTGCCGCGCCGGCGTTCCACAGCTGGTCGATGTCCTGCCGATCGAGCGTGACAACGGCCGTGCCGTTGACCGCAACGTAGGTGTTGGCGCGGTCGTCGGCCATCGTCGCGTGGACGACCGCCATGCCATCGCGGATGGCCGTGGCCCAGTCCGTCGTGGCGTCGACGAGGAAGCTCAGGCGGGCACCGGACACCCCGGCCACCGTGAGCGGACGCGACGAGTGCTCGGTGTCGATCATCGTCATCAGCATCATGACCGTGCCGTCGTCGACGAGCTCGTCGAGGGCCTTGGCTGGATCGTTGTCAGGCATTCGCGGTGTCTGCCCACCGAGCCGGGCATCCACACCTGCGAGGGCAACCAGTCTTGCGATGCCTGCCGGGCGCTCACGCCGGAGGAGCTCGCCGGCTGACGAGCGATACGGTGAAGGGGTGACCGCCGATCACGACGACGACCTGGCCGGCCTGCGAGTGGCCGGGATGGCTGTCGCCGAAGCACGCGACGCGATGCTCGCCGCAGCCGCCCCAGGCGTCACCACCGCCGAGCTCGACGCCGTCGGTCGCGAGGTCCTCGCCCGCCACGGCGCCCGGCCGGCACCACCGACGGTCGGCTTCCCCGCGGCGACGTGCGTCAGCATCAACGACGAGGCGGCCCACGGCATCCCGTCGCCGAAGCGCTGGCTGCGTGAGGGTGATCTCGTCAACGTCGACGTGTCGGCCGAGGTCGACGGCTACTGGGCCGACACCGGCGCCAGCGCCGCCGTCGGCCGCGTCTCACACACCGCCCGCCGGCTGCTCGACGCCACCCGGCTGGCCAACCGCGACGCCCTCGCCGCGGCCCGGGCCGGTGAGCCGCTGCGTCACATCGGCCGGGCCGTGCAGCGCCGGGCCCGGCGCCACGGGTTCTCGGTGATCGAGAACCTCCAGGGCCACGGCACCGGCCGCGACCTGTGGGAGCGCCCGAGCGTGCCCGGGCATCGAGGACCGCAGCGACCAGACGGTCCTGTGGGAGGGGCTCGTCCTGGCGATCGAGCCGTTCCTCTCGACCGGCGCCACGTGGGCCGACGAGGCGGCCGACGGCTGGACGCTCGTCACGCCGGGCCACCTGGCGGCACAGTTCGAGCACACCGTCGTCGTGACGAGCGGCGCCCCGGTCGTCCTCACCGCCGGCTGACCTGCTTCTGTCCTTTCGAACCGGCCCGATCGGGCCGGTTCGAAAGGACAGCACCGCGGCGTCTCATCCGCGATGGGGCCAGCTGACCGGGCCGGGCCGGCGCAGCGGGGCGGCCAGGTCGGCGAACTCGCACAGGAACCGGCGGGTGTCCCGCGGGTCGATGATCTCCTCCACGCCGAAGGCTGCCGCCGTGTTGAACGGTGAGCGGATGGCGTTCATCCGATCGTCGATCTCGGCGCGCAGCGACTCAGGGTCGGCGGCCGCCTCGAGCTCGGCGCGGTAGGCGGCCTCGATCCCACCCTCCAGCGGCAGCGAGCCCCAGTCGCCCGACGGCCACGCCGCACGGAAGCTGACCCGGGTGTGGTCGGTGTGGGCCGCCCCGCCGACGCCGAACACCCGCCGCAGGATGATCGAGCACCACGGCACCTGCGCCTGGTACACGGCGGCCAGCGCCCGCGCCCCGTGACGGATCGTCGAGGCGTGTTCGGCGGCGGTGCCGATCACGAACCCGGGTTGGTCGACGAGGTGCACGACGGGCAGGTGGAACGTGTCGGCGAGCTCGACGAAGGCTTCCATCTTCTGCGACGAGTCGGCCGTCAGGCCGCCGCCGAAGAACATCGAGTCCGACGCCAGCACGGCCACGGGCCAGCCGTCGAGGCGGGCCAGCCCGGTGACCACGGATCGCCCCCACCCCCGACCGATCTCGAAGAACGTGTCGTGGTCGACGAGGGCCTCGATGATCGGGCGGATGGCGTAGCCCTGGCGCCGGTTGCGGGGGATCGCCCCGAGCAGCCACTCCTCGCGACGGTGCGGATCGTCGTCCGGTTCGGTGCGCTCGGGGAGCTCGTACACCGACGACGGTAGGTAGGAGAGGAACCACCGCGTCCGTTCGAACGCCTCGTGCTCGGTGGCGACGACATCGCTCACCGTGCCGTTGCGGCCGTGGATGTGGACGCCGCCGAGCTCCTCCTTGGTGACCGACTCGCCGAGGTACTCCACGAGCGGCGGGCCGGCGACGAAGACCTGGGAGATGCCCTGGACCATCAGCGAGTAGTGGCTGGCGACGACACGTGCCGCGCCGAGGCCGGCGACCGAGCCGAGGGCCAGCGACACGACCGGCACGGTCGCCAGGTTGGCGACGACCCACTCCCATCCGGGGTTGGCGGGGATGTACGTGTAGCCGGTGTCCTCGAGGGCCTTGATCGAGCCGCCGCCACCGGTGCCGTCGACGAGGCGGACGATCGGCAGGCGGTACTCGTTGGCGAGCTGCTCGGCCATCACCTGCTTGGCGGCGATGGAGGCGTCGGCCGCGCCGCCGCGCACCGTGAAGTCGTCGCCGCCGACGACGATCGGGCGACCGTCGACAGCCGCCCGCCCGAACACGAAGTTGGCCGGCTGGAAGCGCCGGCTGCCGTCGGACTGGAGGACCTGCTTGCCGGCGATGGCGCCGATCTCGTGGAACGAGCCCGGATCGACGAGCTCGTCGATCCGCTCGCGGACGGTGAGCTTGCCGTGCTCGTGCTGGCGGGCCACCTTGTCGGCGCCACCCATCTGCCGAGCCGCGTCCTCGAGGCGCCGCAGCTCCTCGATCTCCGGCTGCCAGTCGTCGCCGTGGCGGGTCACGCGTTCGAGCCTGGCACAGCATCGCTCGATACGGTGAAGCGATGGAAGCGCGGCAGCGCCTCGTGGCCGCGCTGGTCGTGTGTGCGGTGGGTCTGGCGTTCGCCGACGCCTCGGTCGTCGCCCTCGCCCTGCCCGACCTGTACGCCGAGTTCGACACGTCGATCGTCGGCGTGTCGTGGGTGCTGACGTCGTACGCCCTGACCGTCGCCGTCATTGCCGTCCCGGTCGCCCTGCTGCATCGCCGCGCCCGGCCCCTCGCGCTCGTCGTGACCGGCGCCGCTGTGTTCGCCGGGGCGTCGCTGGTCGCCGGGTTCGCCGGCTCCCTCGCCGTGCTGCTCGCCGCCCGCTGCGCCCAGGGTGTGGGTGCCACGCTGCTCCTGGCCGGGTCGCTCCCCGTCCTCGGTGCCGTCGCCGGCGACCGGGCCAGGCGGTGGTGGGCGATGGCCGGCGCCATCGGAGTGGCGATCGGCCCGGCCCTCGGCGGTGTGCTCACCCAGCTGTTCGACTGGCGGGCGATCTTCTTCGTCCAGGCGCCGATCGTCGCCGCCGCCCTGGTCGTGGCGACGGACCCGGCGGCACGGGCGCTGCGCCGGGAGGGCCATGTGCACGGGCGCACCGGCACTCGGCGGCGCGACGTGGTGGTGGCCAACGTCGGGTTCGCGCTCGTGTTCGCCGCCCTCGTCGGGGCGCTGTTCCTCGGTGTGCTCCTGGCGATCGAGGTGTGGCGGTACAGCCCCGTGCAGAGCGCCGTGCTCGTCTCGGCGCTGCCGCTCGGCATGGCCGTCGGGCGGCTGATGAAGGCGGCCCCGGCGCCCTGGGTGTCCGTCGGCGGCGCCTTGCTCCTGGCCGTCGGGCTGGTCGGGCTGGCCCTGTTGCCCGGCGAGCAGCCGGCGATGGCGGCCCTCGCCTTCGCCCTGTGTGGCGCCGGGTTCGACCTCGTCCATGAGGTCCTCGACACGGCGGCCGTCCCCGCCGACGGCCCGGCGGTGCAGGCGAGTGCGGTGTCGGTCGGTGCCCGCCACGCCGGGCTCGTCCTCGGGCTCGTCGTCATCGCCCCGGTGCTCTCGTCCAGCCTGGAGGCCGGCATCGAGCGGGCGACGCTGGCGGCGACCCGCACGATGATGGAGACCGAGCTGTCGCTGGGCGACAAGCTGCCGGTGACCTGGGCGTTGCGCACGGCGATCGAGGAGGCCCCGCGCGGGCAGGTGCCCGACCTCGCCGCCGAGTTCGACGAGCGTGGCGCCGAGGGTGACAACGCCATGGCCCGGGCGCGCGACGAGCTGATGGACAGCGTCTCCGACGCCGTGACCCGCTCGTTCCGACCGGCGTTCGGGATCGCCGCCGCCCTCGCCGCGCTGGCGGGCCTGCCGGCCCTCTTCGTCGCCCTCGGGACGGCCGAGCGGAGCACCCCGTCACGACGTCGGGAGCTCTCGGCGGTCGGCGTCGGCGCCCTCGGGCTCGTCGGGCTGGCCCTGCTGGGCGCCGAGGTGCGCGCCGGGGCGCGCACCGTCGGCGAGTACGTCGCCGAGGACCCCTGCACGGCGGATCCCGACCCGTTCCCGGGCGGCGGGCTCGACGGCACGGTGCAGCGGATCGCCCTGTCGGCCCTCAACGGCGCGGCCTGCGAGCTGGGAACGACGCGCGAACGCCTCGTGCTGTCGATCGACCCGGACAGCGGCTACGACGACGTCACGTGGGATGAGGAGACGGCCGAGGATGCCGTGCGCGTCGGCGCCAAGCGGGCCATCGACGACTTCGACGAGCGCGACGTGATCCCCGGATTGGTCGCCGTGGCGTTGCGCTTCGCCGTCGACCGGGCCCCGATCGGCTGGCTCATCGAGGGTCTCCCCCTCGGCTGAGCAGCCGTGAACCGCTTTCTGTCCTTCGGGATCGGCCCGATCGGGCCGGTCCCGAAGGACAGAACGGGGTCCGTGTCAGCCGTCGAGCGAACGCGGCAGTTCGAGCACCACGCGGGCGCCGCCGCCGTCGCTGCTCCCCAGGCGCAGGGCGCCGCCCGCCGCCTCGGCCGTCCGGCGGGCGATGTCCAGCCCGAGGCCGGTCGAGCCGACCGTGCTGGCACCGCGCGTCACGACATCCGGACCGGCGAGCCCCGGGCCATCGTCCTCCACGACCAGCCGCACGGCGTTGTCCTCCGTGCCCTCGACTCGGACCCGGAAGGCCGTCCCCTCGCCGGTGTGGGCGAACACGTTGTCGATCAGCGCGTCGAGGGCGGCCTCCAGGTCGTCCACTTCCGCGGCGACGATGACGGGGCCGTCGGCCGCGCCGTCCAGCGACCAGTCACGCCCCTGATCATCGGCCAACGGGGCCCAGAAGGCGGTCCGGCTCTTGGCCACGGCGAGCACGTCGACCAAGGGGACGACGCTGTGCCTGACGGGACGTCGGGCCGACCGGATGACCTGATCGACGGTGATCTCCAGCTCGCCGACGACCTCCTCCAGGCGCCGGGCGCTCTCGGGGTCGCGCACGGCATCGATCTCCAGCCGCAGGGCCGTGAGTGGTGTCCGGAGGCGGTGGGACAGGTCGGCGACCACCTCCCGCTCGGCGACCACGAGGGCGTTGATCCGGTCGGCGAGGCGGTTGAACGTCCGACCGAACTCGGCCACCTCCGGGGGCCCCTGGGGCGTGACGCGCACGTCCATGTCGCCACTGCTGAGATCGCGCGCCGCCGCCGCGAGGTCCTGCATCGGTCGCGTCGCCGAGCGCGCCAGCCGGTCGGCGACGAGCACAGCGATGCCGATCAGGCCCAGCCCGAGCAGCGCGAGCAGCACCCAGGCGGGCCAGACGCGGTGGTGCAGCTCGGACTCGGGAACGATGACCCGGACCACCGACGTCCCGCCGGTCTCGTCGGCGACCGGGTGGAGGATCTGGGCCCCGGTGTCCGTGCCCGCCGAGAACGCTCGTCCCGTGCGGGCCATCGCCACCGCGGCGTCGGCGTCCGCGGCCGCGCCGGCCGTCCGGCCGTCGGCCAGGAACACGGTGAGCCGCCCGTCGGCGCCGGCTTCGGTGGCGGCGATGGCCGGCTCGAGCCTCGCCGGATCGACCGTCACCGCCAGCACCGGCGCCAGGGCGTTCGCATCGCGCTCGGCGCTGGTCAACGCCCGATCCCTGGCGAGGGTGCGCAACGTCAGGCCGAGCGGCACGAGGAAGGCGAGCACGACCAGGAGCGTGATGGCGACGGCAAGCACGGCGAGGCGGCGCCTCATCCGTCGGGCGCCTCCGACAGATAGAGCTTGACGCCGACACCGCGCACGGTGTGCAGGTACACGGGCGCCGCCGCCGACTCACCGAGCTTGCGTCGGAGCCACGAGATGTGGACGTCGACCGTCTTCTCGGCACCGCCATAGGGCTGCCGCCACACCTCCGCCAGCAGCTCGGCGCGGCTGACCACGGCCCCGGCGTGCTGGGCGAGGTAGCAGAGGAGGTCGAACTCGCGGCGGTTGAGCTCCAAGCGGCGCTCGCCCAGCCAGGCCTCGCGTCCGCGGGGATCGATCCGCAGCTCCCCGATCTCCACGGGCTGGATGGCATCACCGGCCGTCCGACGCATCACGGCGCGGACGCGGGCGTCGATCTGATCGGCGGAGAACGGTTTGATGACGTAGTCGTCGGCGCCCAGGTCGAGCGCCTGCACGATCTCCGTCTCGGCGTCCCGGGCCGTGACGACGATGACCGGCACGGCGCTCACGGCGCGCAGCATCTTCAGCACCTCGAGCCCGTCGACATCGGGCAGACCGAGGTCGAGGAGGACCACGTCGGGACGCCGGTCGATGATCGTCCGCAGCCCCTCCAGGCCGCTCTCCTCGCTGATCACCTGGTGCCCCCGCTCACACAGGGCGCGATCCAGGGCGCTCCTGATGCGGTGGTCGTCCTCCACCAGCGCGACGACACTCACCCACACAGCGTAGGCTGCACGTCCCGCCTGAACGGCGCGGCCCTGCCGAAGGGTCCATGATGTCCCCGATGCGACGACCGATCGCGCTCCTCGCACTGTGGCTCACCGCGGCGATCGCCTGCACGACGCTGGGGTGGTTCACCGTCGGCATGGTCTCCGGGCAGGCGCGCGAGTCCAGCCTGCCGCCGCTCATCCAGACCACCACGACCCATGACGACGCGGAGGCGGGCGCCGTCCGGCCACAGTCGGCGATCGCGCCCGGCTCGACGGCGACGACGTCCACATCGACGTCCACGTCCACCACGACCACGACCGCGCCCGGGTGCCCCGCTCGAAGCGCCCCCGCCGGCCGACGACGCCGATCCTGCTGCTGGTGCGGCGCTCCCCGGCGCCCCGTCACCGCAGGGACCGCGGCCGCCCCGCTGCCACGGGCACCGGCGCCGACCACCGTCGCAGCCCTTCCTGCGCCACCACCAGCGCCGGCTCCGACGACGAGCGCCACGATCATCAGCAGGGGCGGATCGGTGGCCGTCCGCTACGACGGGTCCACGGAAACCGTCAGCCTCCTGTGGGCCACGCCGAACGACGGCTTCACGATGGACCTGCAGGACACCGGTCCGGACAAGGTCGAGGTCCGTTTCGAGAGCGACGACGCCGAGTCGCGGGTGTTCGCCTGGTGGGACGGCGCCCCGCGCAGCGCGTCGAGGAACGCGACTGACGGCGCGCTGCTGGACTCGCAGGCCGGAGATGGCTCGGGCCACGGGTTCGCTGGCGGACCGGTACAGGCTGATCCGAACGGGTCGAGGCCGCAATCTCTCGAACCGTCTGGCCCGTAGTAGCGCGCAGGTGTCCACGAGGAGGACGTGTGTGCGCCGAACAACGACGAGGACAGGCAGCGACCAATCGCTTCGCTCCGGCGGCCGTTCGACGCTGGACCATCTCCAGGAGGTGCTACATGACCGGACGTATCCGCATGCGGATGTTCGCGATCTCCGCCGCAGTTGCCGCGGTCGCCGTCAGCGCGCCGGCCGCCGCCAGCCCGCCCGTCTTCCCTGACGTGATCTCGCTTCCTGACGGGTGGCTGCCGGAGGGCATCGCGATCGGGCCGGGGCCGACGTTCTACTCCGGCTCCCGCGCCAACGGTGCCGTCTACCGCGGTGACGTGCGGACCGGCCAGGGCGAAGTGTTCATCCAGGGCCAGGACGGACGTGTCGCCGTCGGGCTGGAGTATGACGCCCGGTGCGGCCTGCTGTTCGTCGCGGGCGGAGCGACGGGCCAGGGCTACGTGTACGACGCCGAGACCGGAGAATCCGTCGCCAGCTTCCAGTTCACGGCTCCGCCGACGTTCGTGAACGACGTGACCGTGACCACCGAAGGGGCGTATTTCACCGACTCCCAGCAGGCGGTGCTCTATCGCGTCGGGCTCACGGACTGCACGACGCCCGGACCGATGAGCACGATCGCCCTCGCCGGCGACTGGATCCAGGTAGTTGGGTCCACGAACGCCAACGGAATCGTCGCCGACCCGAGCGGAAACCGGCTCCTGGTGGTGAACTCCACGACCGGCGGCCTCTTCAGCGTCGATCCGACGACCGGAACGGCGGAGCTGATCGACGCGCCGCCGGTTCCAGCCGGCGACGGGCTCCTGCTCCGCGGCCGGACCCTCTACGTCGTTCAGAACCGACTCAACCAGATCGCGGTCGTCGAACTCGACCCCGGATGGGAATCGGGCCAGCTCGTGGACACCTTGACTGACGCCGACCTCGACATCCCGACCACCATCGCCCGCTTCGGGAACGCGCTCTACGCCGTGAACGGACGATTCACCACGCCGCCGACACCGACCACCCCATACCAGGTCGTTCGCGTCGCGCTGCACTGAGCAGGCACGCTGCAACGGCTGCCTGATGTGCTGTGGCGTCGTGCGCCGGCGGGTCGGCTATCGGGCCGGTGCGACTTGCAGTGACTCGAGGAGGGTTTCGACGCGGCGGCGGATCTCGTCGCGGATGGGGCGGACGGCGTCGACGTCTTGGCCGGCGGGGTCGTCGAGCTCCCAGTCCTCGTAGCGTTTGCCGGGGTCGAGGGGGCAGGCGTCGCCGCAGCCCATGGTGATGACGACGTCGGCGGCGCGGATGATCTCGTCGGTCCATGGTTTCGGGAACTCGCCGGTGATGTCGATGCCGACTTCGGCCATCGCGGTGACGGCGGCGGGGTTGATCTCGCTGCCGGGTTCGGAGCCGCCGGACCAGGCGACGGCACGGTCGCCGGCGAGGTGGTTGAACCACCCGAGGGCCATCTGGGAGCGGCCGGCGTTGTGCACGCACAGGAAGAGCACGATGGGCGTCCCGTCGACGCCGTGGCCTTCGACTTTGGCGAGGGCGCGTAGGCGTTGGCGGGCGAACCGTTCGGCCATCAGGGGCAGGAAGTTGGTGAACTTGGCGCGGTTGGCGAACTGGTCGTAGCCGGTTTCGAGGTACAGCTCGATGGTCTCGGTGGAGAAGACGTCGCCGAACTCCTCGTGCAATGTCGTGGCTGCCAGCTTGAGGGCGTACTGCTGGTCGATGGAGAGGCTGTCGAGGTCGGGCATCGTGGGCTCCCAACGGGCTAGGTGGTCGATCTCGGGTCCACGCTGTCGGGCGGGGTAGAGGAAACGGACCAGGGCGAGGGCGACGGCGGCTCCGATGAGCTGCATGACGATGAACATCGGCGCCGACGACGGGGCGATGCCGGCGAAGCTGTCCGACAGGGTGCGGGCGATGGTGACGGCGGGGTTGGCGAAGCTGGTGGAGGATGTGAAGAAGTAGGCGCCGCCGATCCACACCCCGACGGCGACGGCGACCACGTCGGCCCGACCGCTGCGCACGCAGCCGTGGATCACGAGCAGCAGTCCGGCGGTGGCGACGACTTCGGACAGCCACAGTGCTCCTGATGAGCGGTCCTTGGTGGACCAGCTCGATGGCCGGGAGGGAGAACATGAGGTTGGCGAGGATGGCACCGAGGCAGCCGCCGACGACTTGGGCGGCGATGTACAGGCTGGTGTCGCGGGTCGAGATGTCGCCGAAGCTGCGGTCGATGAGGGTGACGACGGGGTTGAGGTGGGCGCCGGAAACGGCGCCGAGCATCCAGATCAGGGCGATGAGGGCGCCGGCGGTGGCGGTGGCGTTCTCGAGCAGCTGGAGGCCGACGTCGTCGGGTGAGAGCCGGGAGGCCATGATCCCCGAGCCGATGACGGCGATGACGAGCAGCCCGGTGCCGAGGGCTTCAGCGACCAGCCGCCGGGCGAGGTCGACCTGTAGCCCGCCGGTGCCGGTCTCGGGCTCCCGGGCCAGTTCGCTCATGTGGCGGCCGCAGTCAAGCCGGTGATACGGACTCGCAGTTCGGCGACGGTGGCGTCGAACGTCGCCCGGTTGGGGGTGGCGACGGGGTCGGCGAGGGACCAGTGCAGCCAGGCCGGAGCGGGCTGGATCTCCTCGTGGGCGCGATCGCAGACGGTGACGACCAACGTCGGTCGAACAACGACGTCGTCGAGCCGTTTGGGGCGGACGTTGGTGAGGTCCAGCCCGGCCCGGCGGGCGGCGCTGACCGCGCCTGGGTGCACGCGATGGGCCGGGTAGGTGCCGGCGCTGTCGGCGGGCTGGTCGGTGAGCTGCGTCCACATGGCGGCGGCCAATGGCGATCGCGCCGAGTTGTGGGTGCACACGAACAGCGCCGATTCAGCTCGGCGGATGCCTCGTGGAGTGAGACCGTCGAGCGCATCGCGGTGCAGGTGCACGTAGCGGCGGCGGGCGTCGCCGCTCGATCGCCGACGTGTGATCAGCCCGACGTGCTCGAGCACGTCGAGATGATGAGCCAACAGGTTGGACTCGACGCCCGTCAACCGTCGCAACTCGACCGGAGAGCGGTCCGACCCGATCAGTTCCTCGACGATCGCCAATCGGATCGGCTCGCCCAACGCGCCATGGCGGGCGGCGCGAACCTCGATGGACGTGTCACGGGCCACAATCCGAGCATGTCATTCAACTTCTATTGAGTCAATGCCAGGCGTGCGATATGGGTGATCGTGATCGTGTCGCGCGACCCGGTAGGCAAGTGCACGACGCTGCACGCCGTCCGCCCCACCGGGCATGAGTACCTCGCCCTCGTGACGGACCTGCTGCAGCGACAACGGCTGGCCGACCCCGTCGCCGGGTTGTGGGAGGCGGCCGATCTGCAGTGGTGGTACACCCGTGACCCGCACCCAGACAACGCCGACGCCGTCGTCTCGTCGACAGCCACGTCCCCGTGACGGCGGCGGTGTTCACCCGATCGTCGGCGGCAGGTACCGATGTGAGGTCATAGGCGACCCGACACTCGCCGCCGCGTGGGAGTTCGTGCACCGCCGCTGCGCCGAACTCGCGACTGCGTCGATCGAGATGGAGGTTGACGCTACAAGCCCGGTGAGCGCGCCGAGGCGGTCCGGGCCGGCTTCACCGAGCGCGTCGAGACCATCGCCGTGAGCTGGCTCGACGCCGCCGACCGAGCCGCGGTGCGGCGCTGCCCGACGGGTACACGCTGGTCGCTCGCCCAGAGCAAGACAGCCCGCACCCGATGATCAAACGCAACGGCGCCCACGTCGAAGCACGCTTGCGCGACCGCTCCCTCTACAACCCCGAACTGGACCTGGCGCTGCTAACCAACAACGACGCGGTGGCCGGCTACGCGCTTTTCGTCTCTCGGGCCGACACCGGCCGCTGGAGCGGGCCTACCTCGGCCGCGGGATTCCGCACTCATCAGCACGTCGAGGTGTACCGACGCACGACCGACCGCACCCGGAAATAAAAGACTCTTCCGCGTCGGTGGTCAACATCCTCGAACACCGACCAACAGATCTCGTTGCGCAAGCGCTGGTCATCCAGGACGAGTTCGCGAATCGCATCCGGGAGCTGTTCGCGCTGCCAACGGCACTCGAGCCGTCCGGCGCCGTCGGTCTTGCCTGCAGGAGCCGCCGCACGCGCCGCCTTGATCGCGTAGGCCGCAGCACCGAGCTCGTGTGCGGCGACATGCGCGACCACCGCGGCCTGGCCGGCAGCGAATGCCGCGTGACGGGCCGCTCCGCTCAGCACTCTTGCCGCAGCCATGGCATGGCCGCCCGCAGCGCGGGACTGGGACATCGTGATCTCGCCTCGCGTCCATGCCCGAATCTGTTCGATCGCCTGGCGGGGCCGGCGGTCCGACGGCTGCACCGACTCGAAGAGGTGCAGAACGTGCTCTGCGCACGCGGCCGCCCACAGAGCCAGGAGCCGATGGTCGGAGTCCGTGAGTGTGCCCCCGCGGCGGATGGTGATGAACCGGGGGTCGCGGTCCTTGGGCAGGATCACGGTTCCACCGTACGGCGGTGCTGCACGATCCTCAGGTCGAGATCGCCCGCATGGCAGCAACGCTCCGAACGCCCGACCTTGACCCGGTGAGCGGGCGGCCTGCGTCGATGGGGCTCGCGACAGACAGCCTCGCCGGACGCCCGGATCGGTTATCGACGTGTGAAGGTGAGGTGGGTGACGCCGCTCGGGGACGAGACCGCCTCGATGTTGTAGCGCTCCTCGACGCCCTCGACGCCGTCCCACAGGCGGACGCCGCGGCCGAGCAGGATCGGCACCTGCACGACGTGGAGCGTGTCGATGAGGTCGGCGGCGAGGAAGTCGCGGATCACCGTTGGGCCACCGCCGATGCGCACGTCGAGGTCGCCGGCTGCCTCCCGGGCGAGGTCGAGCGCCTCTTGCGGGCTGGCGTCGACGAAGTGGAACACGGTGCCGCCCTCCATCTCGATCGACGGGCGCGGGTGGTGGGTGAGCACGAACACCGGCGTGTGGAACGGCGGGTTCGGCCCCCACCAGCCACGCCACTCGTCGTCGGTGCCGACATCGGTCCACGGGCCGGTCTGCACGCCGAACTTGCCCCGGCCCATGATCTCGGCACCGATGCCGAGGCCATGACGGACGGCGAAGGAGTGGTCGACACCCACGGTGCCACCGGACTCGCCGACCATCGAGCGCCAGAATCGGGTGGCGAACATCCACTCGTGCAGCCGTTCCCCGGCGTGACCGAACGGGGCGTCGAAGGTGATGCCGTCGCCGGTCCCGAACCCGTCCAGGGAGATCGAGAAGTTGTGAACACGAACCTGGGACATGGCTGCCTCCCGAGCGTAGGGTGGTTGCGATGTGCAACTGGTTGCCGCTAACGTAGGCACAAGCAGTGGTCGATTGCAAGCACTTTGCGGAGGAGCGAATGGACACAGCCCCACGCTCGGGATGTCCGATCAACGCCGCCGTCGAGGTGCTCGGCGACCCGTGGGCGACGCTCGTGCTGCGCGACATCATGTTCGGCAACCGCCGCCACTTCCGCGAGCTGATCGCCGGCTCCGAGGAGGGCATCGCCACCAACATCCTCGCCAGCCGCCTCAAGCAGCTCGTGGCCGCCGGGCTGCTCACCCGCGACGACGCCCGCCGTGGGCAGCGGGCGGCGTACTCGCTCACCGAGGCCGGCATCCAAGTGCTTCCGGTCATGGTCGCGCTCGGCAACTGGGGCCTCGCCCACCGCCACGGCGAGCGCCGCCTACGGGTCCGCGCCGAACTGCTTCGCGACGGGGCCCCCGAGCTCGTGGCGGCAATGATCGACGAACTGCGCGAGCTCCACCTCGGCATCCCGCGCCCCGACCCGGACGCACCGCGCGCGAGCGATCAGCTGCGCGCCGCCTACGAGGCCGCGCTGCTCGACCACACGAGCAGCGAGGCCCTCCAGAGATGATCGGCTCCCGAACCCGTCGCCCACGGCCTCTCCGGGAGCACGATTCCACCGTGCGAGGCCTGGGCCGCCGACCTCGAGGTGCTCCCTCGTGGACAGGGCAAGCGTTGCCTGGCGCGGCACGAGGCGTCAGCAGTCGGCGGTCCGCGCAGCGTCGTCCGGCTGTTTCCAGGGGTGTCGACGTCGGGACGACCTCGTCGCGGCGGGTGCCGGGAGTCGACCAGCGGCAGCCGTGAGTGAGGGCGCCGCGGCCGAGCCGTCGCGCCCGGTGGGTACCCTTGGGCGTGGCAGCTGGGAGCCAGCCGGTCGCGTCGGGGGTCGCTCAGTTCGTCGTGTTCTCGATCGCCCCGCCGCTCATACTGTGGCTGGTGCTGCACGCCGGCCCGATCGTGCGGCTCGGGCGGCGCGCCGTCTCCCGCCTGCGTGCCGCGCGGCCACCGCTCAGGTTGGCCGGCCCGCCGCTGGAGCAGACCGCCGCCGACATCCGGCGCATCGCCGCAGGGATCGAGACGATGCCGGCGCAGGCGCCCCTCGCCCAGCGCCATGGCGCCCTGCTCGCCTACGACGACGCGCTGGTGGCAGCCTGCCGCGCCCTCGGCGTCGAGGAGCGGCTGAACGGAATGCCGCTGGGTCCAGCCCGTCACGCCGAGCGCCTGCGCATCGAGTGCGAGCTCCAGTACGAGGGGCTCGTCATCGGCAACACGCCGTGGCGTGATCCCCACGGGCGCGGCCATCACCGTGGCCACTGCGAGGGTTGCGATGTGCACCTCGAACCCATCAGCATCGTCGTCGACGAGTACGACCCCGCCATCGACTTCTTCGTCGGACAGCTGGGGTTCGAGCTCGTCGAGGACTCGCCGTCGACAACGAATGACGGCCGCTCCAAGCGTTGGGTGGTCGTACGTCCACCAGCCGCAAGCACTGGGATCTTGCTGGCCCGCGCTACGGCGAAGCCCAACGATCGATCATCGGTGAGCAACACGCCGGCCGGGTCGGCTTCTTCCTGAGGGTCGACGACTTCGACGCCAGTTACGACCGGATGAGGGCGACCGGCGTGACGTTCGTGGCCGAGCCTCGCGATGAGCCCTACGGCCGGGTCGCGGTGTTTCTCGATCTCGCAGGGAATCGCTGGGATCTCCTGGGGCCGTCCCGGCTTGCCTGATACAGGCTCCGGTGCCCTGCGATCTCGGACGGCGGCAGTCGTCGCCACGGTGGGGTTATCCGGACATGTCTCGTATGGCCGCACGACTCCAGTTCTCCTCGAGGCGGTGCTGAGACCGATGCGACCAGCCGGTGATCCTTGATGTTGGCGGGTGGCGGCGCGGCTCAGGCGCGATCGGCGAGCCAGGCGAGCAGGTCGCCGGCGACCTGTTCCGGGTCGTCGCACATCTGGAAGTGCAGCCGGCGTCTCACCTCCCTTTCGGTGAGTCGAGTCGACGCCGAGCCGGTGCATCCCGGTTCGGCGTCGGTCGTCACATGTCGAAGCCCACGAGGGATGCCTGGCGGCCGGGCTCGCGGACCGATCCGGGTGACGAGCGCGACGTCTTCGGCGTTTGGGATATTCGGCGTTCCTATCGTTACCGGCCATTAGGCGCTCGGTCGGTCGGCGCGCCGCGCTGCTCAGGTTTCCATGGGCAGGCTTGGGTCGGCGGCCCATTCGCTGAGGGAGTTGTCGTAGACGGCGACGTCGTCGTGGCCCAGCAGGTGCAGGACGAAGGCGTCGCTGGAGGCGGCGATGCCCCCGCCGCAGTACGTGATGACGCGCTCGCCTCGGCCGGCGACGTCGGCGAAGGCGGCCCGCAGCTCGTCCAGCGGCCGGTAGCGGTGGGTGGCCTCGTCGACCAGTTCCATCGCCGGTACGTTGGCCGATCCGGCGATGTGACCGGGCCGTGCGTAGTGCTGGGTCTCGCCTCGATGCTGGGCTCGGTCGAGGGCGTTCACCAGGCAGGTCTGGCCGCTGTCGAGGGCGGCTTGGACCATGTCCTTGCCCACGAACAGGCCGGGCCGTGGGCGGGCGGTGAAGGTCGCCGGGGGCCAGTCGGGTGCCTCGGTCGATGTCGGCCGACCGTCCGTGGTCCACGCCCGCCACCCGCCGTCGAGCACCGCGGCGGAGTCGAAGCCGAAAGCCCGCAGCATCCACCACACCCGGGCCGCCCACATGTTCACGCGGGAGTCGTACAGCACGACTCGGTTCCCGTCGCCGACCCCGAGGGCGCCCATCGCCTGGGCGAACCGCTCCGACGTCGGCAAGGTGAAGCGCAGCGGCGAGTGCGGGTCGGACAGGTCTCCAGCAAGGTCGGCGAAGGCGCTGCCGGGGATGTGGGCCCTTTCCCACGCCGCTCGTCCGCTCTCGACGGCGTAGCCGCCGGTCGGCTGCGGAGCGAGCCGGACGGTGCAGTCGAGGACTCGCAGGTCGGCCTGGCCCAGCCGGGAGGCCAACCACGAGGTCGAGACGAGGGCATCCATGACAGGAGCCTCCCAGCTCTCGACCGGGTTCGCCACGGGGCGCCGGCCGCGCCGCCGGCGTGGAGCGTCTCATTCACGCTTCTGGGCGCGGATGGTCCCGAATCTGGGACTCAGCGCGCCCAGGTGGCTCGATGCGACGGTCCGCGCCCAGATCCAGACCGCGCCCCCGACTCGGCGCCGGTTCACGCCGACATGTCGACCGCGCCCGGCCGCATCGTGAGCGAGCACCCGAACGCGGCCACCGAGGTGACGAGCGCGAACGTGATCGGTATCGCCGACCCGTCGGACACATCGGCGAGCAGGCCCCCGACAGGGTGCCCGAGGAGGCCGCCGAGTCCGAACTAGACTCACGAGCCCCATCACCCCGCTCAGGCCGACGACCCCGAAGTGGCCGAGCGCGACCTCGGGGCCGAGCGCCACGAACCCGCCGTAGCCGACGCCGAGCAACACGGCGAACACGACGAGCAGCGGGTAGGAGCCGCCGGCGACGAGCCACAGCAGGAACGCCACGGGCTGCACCGCCAAGCAGCCCTGCAGCACGTGGGACCGCTCCGACTCGACCGGAGACGGTGGTCAGCCCGAGCCGCCCGACGATGCTGGATGCACCGATGATCCCGACCAACAGGGCGGCGCCGCCAGAGCTCGACTCCCGCCTCGGTGGCGAAGTCGACGATGAAGCCGAACGCCACGTAGAGGGCGACGGAGAACGTGAGCGTCTCGTCCGGCGAACAGCCGGCGAACGTGACCGTCGTGGCGACCCGCTTCATCCAGGTGACGGCAGGCGGCGCCGGGGGCACTGGTGGCCGCCGTACGACGACGCAGACGGCGGTGATCACGACGAGGTCGATGAGGGCCAGCCAGACGTAAGCATCGCGCCAACCGTTGTCCGAGATCAGGCGCTCGGCGAGCGGGACGAGCAGCAACGTGCCCAGGCCGTTGCCGGTCGCCAGCACCCCGAGCGCCAGTGCCCGTCGGCGCACGATCCACCCGCTGGCCATGGTGAACAGCGGCGCGATGACGAGGCTGCCCCCGAGTCCGACACCCATGCCGTACGTGACGTACCCCGCGACGATGGTGTCGACGCGCGAGGTCAGCACGAGCCCGAGCGGCAAGAGCACGGCGCCGATGGCGACGAGCCGGCGAGGACCGAGACGTTCGGCGAGCGGGGCGATCACGATGCCCGTGCCGAAGAACAACAGCAGCGTGATCCCGAACACCAGCGCCGTCGACCCGCTCCACCGAGGTCGTCGGCCATCGCCTCGAAGAACGCACCGAACGTGTACACCGTCCCGAACGAGACACCGGCCCCGATTGCGCTGGCGATCACGACCGCCCAACCGAGCGACGAGTCGACGTGGGGGCCTCGATTCACGGCCGCATCATGGCCGCTCGCCAGGCGCTCCCCGGGACCGTCCTGTCGCTCGGCCTTGCGCCGACGATCGTCGCGCCCAAGGAGCGCGGCCTTCACCTCGGCGCCGCCGCGCGGACGGGGGAGGGAGGGGGGGCGGCGCCCACCGGCCCGGATCGGGGCGCGCGGCGATGCTCGCCGGCTCTGTGATGATGCCGCGATGGCGAGCAGTGAGGTGTCGGTGTGCTTGACGTTCGACTTCGATGCCATCTCGGTGTGGATCGGCCCGCGACGCACGCGGTCGCCCAACCTGATCGCCCGGGGCGAGTTCGGTGAGGTCGGCGCCAACCGGTTGGTGGACCTGCTGGCCGAGTACGACGTGCCGAGCACGTGGTTCATCCCCGGGCACACCATCGACACCTATCCCGAGGTCTGCGAGCGGGTCGTGGCCGGCGGTCACGAGGTCGGCTACCACGGCTACTGCCACGAGGCGCCCTCGTCGCAGCGTCCGGTCGACGAGGAACGGGCGATCCTCGAGAAGTCGATCGAGTGCATCGAGCGCCTGACCGGGCAGGCACCCGTCGGCCATCGGGTGCCGGGCGGGAACGTCGGCGAGCGGTGGCTCGGCCTGCTCCTCGAGCACGGCTTCTCCTACGACTCGTCGATGGCGCCCAACGACTACGCCCCGACCTACTGCCGGCTCGGTGACGTCGTGCGCACCGACGCCGCCTTCGGGTTCGGCACGGCGGTCGACCTGGTGGAGCTGCCGTTCGATTGGATCCTCGACGATTGGCCGTACTTCACCTACGAGGCGGCCGCCCACCACGAGGGCCTGCGGTCGCCGACCGAGGTGTTCGACGTCTGGAGCGCCGAGTTCGACTACCTCGACGAGGAGGTCGGATCGGGCGTCTTCGTGCTGACGATGCACCCGCAGTGCATCGGGCGGGGCAGCCGGATGCGGATGCTGCGACGCCTGATCGAGCACATCCGGTCCCGCGACGGCGTGCGCTTCCGCACGATGGCCGACGTGGCCGCGCAGTTCCGGAGGGAGCAGCCCCTGCCGTCCTGACCACGACGCATGGGATCCGTCGCTCCAAACGGAATGTCCGGCAGGATCTTCTACTCGATACGCAGGCCTGATATCGCCCGGGCGATGACGAGCTGCTGGATCTCGCTGGTGCCTTCGAAGATCGTGTGGTT
>CAVZPA010000016.1:0-25457 GCA_963776995.1 uncultured Acidimicrobiia bacterium | reverse complement strand
CTCGGCCCGGTCACGGTCGTCGACCTGGTCGGTGACGAGCGCGCCGACGCGCTCGACCCACGCCGCGGCGTCCTCGTAGGCGCCGACGTCGAGCGAGCTCCATCCCGCCGCCAACCCGGCGCGGATCCGCACGTCGCGTTCGACCAGCGATCCGGCCTCCAGGAGGTGGTGGGCGAGCATCGAGGGGGACGATCCGGGCTCGCTCGCCAACTCGATCGCCGCCGCGATGCGGCGGTGCAGATCGAGCCGACGTGTCCGCCCGATGCGCGCCCGGATCGCCTGACCGATCAGGGCGTGCGGCATGGCCAGGCGGCCGGCACCATCCTCGACCAGCAGCCCGGCGGCGACGGCGACGTCCGTGGCGTCGAGGAGTTCATCGCCGTCCAGTCCGCTGGCCGCCCCGAGGACGGGCAACGTGGCCGACGGCCCGGCGACGGCGACCAGGTTGAGGACCCGCCCGACGACGGGATCGAGGCGGTCGAGGCGCAGGCCGATCATCGCCCGGATCGACTCCGGCAGATCGCTGCCGATGGCGCCGTCGGTGTGGCGGATCAGCTCGCTGACGAAGAAGGCGTTGCCGCCAGTGGCGGCACACAGCTCGGCCGCACCGGCCGTGTCGCGCCCGCTCGTCCGCAGCAGCTCGGCGACGCTCGCGGTCCGCAGGCGACCGACGGGCACGTGCACGAGCAGCCCGTCGCGGGCGAGCCCGGCGGCGACCCGGTCGAGATCGGGCGTCGGGCCGTCAGCGGGTGACCGCACCGTGCCCACGACCATCACCCGACCGGGCAGCTCGTGACGGAGGACGTGCTCGATCATCTTCAGCGACGGGGCGTCGGCCCACTGGAGGTCGTCGAGGACGATCAGGACCGGGTGAGCGGACGACTCGGCGCGCAGCAACTCGGCGATCGTCTCGAACAGGAGGTAGCGCTCGACGCTGGGATCGGGTCGCTCGAACCGAGCTTCGGGCACGAGCTGGTCGAGCTCCGGGAGGAGCAGCTGCAGGAGGCCGCGCTCGGAGGCGACCCGGCGCCTGGCCTCGGGGGACACCGTCCGCAGCACCGTGCGCATGGCCTCGACCATCGGCTCGAAGGGGACGATCGCCTCGGCCGTCGCCCGACCCCACAGGACGATGGCGCCGAGCTCGTGGACTTCGGCGGCGAAGCGGGCCGCCAGCCTCGACTTGCCGGCCCCGGCCTCTCCGACGAGCAGGGCGATGCGGCTGCCGCCGGCCAGGCTGGTCGACCACAGGTCGTGCAGCTGGGCCAGCTCCTCGTCGCGGCCGACGAACTCGCCGGCGCCGGCACGCACGGCCGGTCCAGGCAGGGCGACGGGCGACGCCGGCTGCGGTGCCGGTGCTGCGTCCGGGGGCGCGGTCGGCTGTGACGCCACGGCGGCGATGTCCCTCGACACCGGCACGGGCGCGGCGAGGCGCGGATCGTGGTTGAGGATGGCCGTCTGCAACTCGGACAGCTCGGGCGTCGGATCGAGGCCGAGCTCCTCGGAGAGCACGGCGCGCGTGCGCGAGTACACGCGCAGCGCGTCGGCCTGGCGGCCGCTGCGGTACAGGGCGATCATCAGGCGGCGGGCGAGCCCCTCGCGCAGCGGGTGCTCGTCGGTCGTGCGCTCCAGCTCGCCGACGGCCTCGCCGTGACGGCCGAGGGCGAGGAGGGCGTCGAAGCGCGTCTCCAGCGCTTCCAGGCGGAGCTCGTCCCAGCGCACCGCGGCCGGCCGTGCCCACTCCTCGTCGACGACGTCGGCGAGGGCCGGACCGTGCCACTCGCCCAGACCCGCTTCGACGTGAAGGAGCGCCGTGCTCGGGTCGTCGTGCAGCGCGGCGCGGGCCTTGGCGACGCAGTCCTCGAAACGGGAGGCGTCGAAGACGTCGCCGTCGACGGCCAGCATGTATCCCGGCCCCTCCCGGCGCAGCAACTGGGGGTCGCCGAGCGCCCGGCGGAGCAGCGAGACGTAGCTCTGCAGTGTGTTCACGGCCGTCGCCGGCGGTTCGCCGGCCCAGACGTCCTCGACCAGCCGGTCGACGGTCACGACCTGTCCGCGGG
Organism: uncultured Acidimicrobiia bacterium; assembly: GCA_963776995.1. Taxonomy (GTDB): domain Bacteria; phylum Actinomycetota; class Acidimicrobiia; order Acidimicrobiales; family Ilumatobacteraceae; genus JALZMG01. The sequence goes on along the minus strand of CAVZPA010000016.1, from coordinate 23,400 downwards.
CGAGCGCCAGCCGGGCGAGCACCGCCCGCTGCCGAGGACCGCCGAGGGACGCCGGCTCGCCGTCCCGCTCGGCCGTGATCGGTCCCAGCAACCTGATGTCGAGCGCGCTGGCGCGCTCGTTCTGCCCGTCCGCCTCGCCCCGCTTCACCGGGCGCATCCTACGGCGTCGCCGCACCTGTCCGCTGGGCGCGTGCGGCGACGTGCCGGGTCGGATCGGTAGCGTGCCGCGGGTGGCCAGCCGTCACTTCCGCGCCGGGGTCGTCATCGCTGTCGGGCGCGAGGACGGCCGGATCCTGGCGTTCGAGCGGGCGGACGTCCCCGGGCAGTGGCAGCTCCCCCAGGGCGGGCTGGAGCGCGGCGAGGGACCCGTCGACGCCGCCTGGCGCGAGTTGAGCGAGGAGACCGGGCTCGGGCCCGACGACGTCGAGCTGGTCGGCGAGCATCCCGAGTGGGTGCTCTACGAGTGGCCCGATGAGGTCGTCGACGGCGGGAACCGTCTCGGTCAGGTGCACCGCTGGTTCCGGTTCCGCATGCTCGACGAGACGACCGAGCCGACGCCGGACGGGCGTGAGTTCCGCGCGTGGCAGTGGGTCGAGCCGGAGTGGTTGATCGAGCAGATCGTGCCGTTCCGGCGGTCGAGCTACACGCGCGTGCTCAAGTCATGAGGGACCGCGACGACCTGTTCGGCGCCGCCGCCGAGGAGCGCTTGCGCAGCCAGGCGCCGCTTGCGGCGCGACTTCGCCCGCGCACGATCGACGAGGTCGTCGGACAACCGCAGCTGCTCGGGCCCGGTCGCCCGCTGCGCCGGCTGGTCGAGCAGGACCGGCTGTCCTCGGTCCTGCTGTGGGGACCGCCTGGCACGGGCAAGACGACACTCGCCCTGGCCGTCGCCGGGACCACGGCCAGGGCCTTCGAGCAGATGTCGGCCGTCACCTCCGGTGTCAAGGACGTTCGCGACGTCATCGAGCGCGCCCGCCAGCGCCTCGGCGAGCGCGGACAGGGCACGATCCTGTTCCTCGACGAGATCCACCGCTTCAACAAGGCCCAGCAGGACGCCCTGCTGCCGGCCGTGGAGGACGGCACACTGGTGCTCATCGGGGCGACCACGGAGAACCCGTTCTTCGAGGTCAACCCCCCGCTGCGGAGCCGGTCGACGCTGTTCCGCCTGCACCCCCTCGAACCGCCCGACATGCGCACCCTCGCCGGTCGTGGGCTCGACGCCCTCGGGACCACCGCCGCCGACGACGCGCTCGACCTGCTCGTCGAGCGCAGCGGCGGCGACGGCCGGCAGGTCCTCACGTCGCTCGAGGTCGCCGCGGCCCTGGCCCATCCCGGACCGATCGAGGTGGCCCATGCCGAAGCGGCGCTGGGCACGAGCGCGGTGCGCTACGGGCGGGATGACCACTACGACGTGATCAGCGCGTTCATCAAGTCGATGCGCGGCTCGGACCCTGATGCCGCCGTGTACTGGTTGGCGCGCATGCTCGAGGCGGGCGAGGACCCTCGCTTCATCGCCAGGCGGATCGTCATCTTCGCCAGCGAGGACATCGGCATGGCTGACCCCCAGGCGCTCGTCGTGGCCTCGGCCGCCGCCCACGCCCTCGAGCTCGTCGGTCTCCCGGAGGCCCAGCTCAACCTGTCGCAAGCGGTGATCCACCTGGCGACCGCGCCGAAGAGCAACCGCAGCGCGTTGGCCATCTGGCAGGCTCGGGCGGACGTCGCGGCCGGCGCCCTCGGCGAGGTGCCGGCGCACCTGCGCGACAGCAGCTACCGAGGCGCCAGGGTGCTCGGTCATGGCACGGGCTACGAGTACCCTCATGACCACGACCACGAGGAACTCGGCGCTTGGATCGACCAGCAGTACCTGCCCGATGCGTTGCGGGCCCGCACCTGGTACCGCCCCAGCCGCCACGGTCACGAGCAGGAGGTCGCCGAGCGGATGAGCGCCCGGCGCAGCGAGCACGAAGGGGGTGAGCGATGACGGCGGGCGAGGTGCTGCTGGTCGCCGGCGCCGTCCTCGGCGCGCTGGCGCTTGCCGCGCTGGCGGTGACGCTGCTGCGGGTGCGGGACACAGTGGGCGCCCTGCGCGCCGAGGTCGCCGCGACCCGCACCGAGATCGCGCCGTTGCTGGCCGATCTGCGCGCATCGACCGAGGAGGCCCGCGACGCCGTGCAGGCGGCGCAGGCCGATCTCGATCGCTTCGACAAGGTGCTCGGGTCGGCGGAGGCGATCAGTGTGACGGCTGCCCGAGCCGGCGGTGTGGCCCGGACGACGCTCTCGGTGCCGATGATCAAGGCCGCCGGCCTGGCGACGGGGACGTCGCGAGCCGTCAAGCGATTGCGGCGAGGCGCCTGATGCGGCGCGTCGTGTGGTTCGCGACAGGCGTCGCGGCCGGCGCCGTGGGTGCCGGCTACGCCAAGCGCCGGGTCGCCGCGACGGCCCGCAAGCTGGCGCCGGCGAACGTCGCCCGTGGCGCCGTCGGTTCCGTGAAGCGCTCGTCCCGGCGCGTCGCCGATGCCGTGCGGGAGGGTCGCGCCGCGGCCCAGGTCCGCGAGCGCGAGCTGCGCGCCGAGCGTGATGGGCGCCTGGTGCGCCTCGGCGATCATCTGCACCCCGGCGACGAGCTGCTGGTCGACGGCGAGCCGGTGGAGTCCGGCCGGGTCATCCTGATGCGCCGGCCCGAGGCCAGCCGGCCGGAATGACTGCCGCGGCGACGCGCCGGCGAAGACGTGCGACGCCGTCGCTCGTCGAGGAGCTGCGCCGGGCTCTCTCGCCGGATCGCGTCCGCGACGGGGCCACCGAACTGTCGCTGTACCGCCACGACGCCTCCGGGATGGAGGGCGCGGCGATCGCCGTCTGCTTCCCATTGGACACGCGCGAGGTCCAGGCGTGCGTGTCCCTGGCCGGCGACCGTGGCGTGCCCTTCGTCGCTCGCGGATCGGGGACCGGGCTCGCCGGCGGCGCCGTGCCACCGGAGGGGGCCGTCGTGATCTCCACGACGAAGATGAACCGCCTCCTCTCCGTCGACGCGGCGACGCGCCGGGCGTGGGTCGAGCCGGGGGTCCTCAACCTCGACCTCACGAGGGCCGTTGCCGAGCACGGGCTGCACTTCGCCCCTGATCCGAGCAGCCAGCAGACGTGCTCGATCGGCGGCAACGTGGCCAACAACTCCGGTGGACCGCACTGCCTGGCCGAGGGGGTCACCAACGCCCACATCCTGGCGCTCGAGGTCGTCCTCCCCGACGGCTCGGTCGCCGTGCTCGGCGGCGAGGATCCCGAGCCGGTCGGCTACGACCTGCGCGGCGTCTTCGTCGGGAGCGAGGGCATGTTCGGCATCGCCACCAAGATCTGCGTGCGGTTGACCCCCGACCCCCCGGCGGTGTGCACCATGCTCATGGACTTCGGGTCGGTCGAGGACGGCGCCTCGACGGTGAGCGCGGTGATCGCCGCCGGAGTCGTCCCGGCCGCCATGGAGATGATGGACCAGCTGTGTCTGGAGGCCGTCGAGGCGTACATCCACGCCGGGCTGCCGGTCGAGTCGGCAGCGGCCCTCCTCGTCGAGGTCGTCGGAATGCCCAACGGCGTCGCCGCCGACACGGAGCTGATCACGCGCATCGCCGCCGAGCACGGTGTCCGGACGGTCCGCATCGCCGCCGACGACGTCGAGCGGGCGTTGTTGTGGAAGGGTCGCAAGTCGGCGTTCGGCGCGATCGCCCGGATCAAGCCGAACTACTACCTCCACGACACCGTCGTCCCCAGGGCCCAGCTGCCCGCCGTGCTGGCGGCCGTGTACGAGATCGCCGCCCGCCACGATCTGCTCGTGCTCAACGTGTTCCACGCCGGCGACGGGAACCTCCACCCGCTGCTGGTCTACGACGGTCGCCAGCCCGGTGTCATGGAGCGGGTGCACGCCGCGGGCGAGGAGATCGTGCGCGTGTCCGTCGCCGCCGGCGGTGTGCTGAGTGGCGAGCACGGCATCGGCCTCGAGAAGCGCGACCTCATGCCGCTGATGTTCTCGGCGGTCGATCTGGCGGCGCAGGCGGCGCTGCGGGCGGCGTTCGACCCCCGCGGACTGGCGAACCCGGGCAAGGTGCTCCCGAGCCCCGCCGGCTGCGGTGATGTGCAGGTCGCCAAGGCGGTCGCCGAGGGCGCGTGGATCTGACGGCGTTCGCTCGAGAGGTCGGGTCCGAGGGCCCCGTCACGATCACCGGCCTCGGGACGCGCGGTGGGCCGGTCGCCGGCGTGCGCAGTGTCGGCGCTCCGTCGGGCATCGAGTGGATCCAGCCGGCGGAGATGACGGCGTCGTGCGGCGCCGGAACGATGGTCGCCGAGCTCGACGACGCCCTCCTGGCCCACGGCCAGTGCGTCGCCATCCCGCCCAGCGGCACGGTTGGCGGAGCGCTGGCGTCGGGGCGCAGCGGCGTGCGGCGGCTCGGCTACGGGCCGGTGCGCGATGTCGTGCTGCAGGCGCGCTACGTCTCGGCCGCGGGGGAGATCGTCAAGGCGGGCGGCCCGACGGTGAAGAACGTGAGCGGCTTCGATGTGTGCCGGCTGCTCGTGGGGTCGCGCGGCACGCTCGGCTTCATCGGCGACGTCATCTTGCGCACGCGGCCCCGGGCGCGGTACGAGCAATGGTTCAGCGCCCGAGTCGATCCCGACGAGGCGCTCGCCCGGCTGTACCGCCCGACGTCGGTGCTGTGGGACGGCACGACGACGTGGGTGCTGCTGGAGGGCGACGAGCGCGACGTCGAGGCGCAGGTGCGCCCGCTCGGCCTGCAGCCGACGGGCGGGCCGCCGCCGCTCCCGACCGGTGGGCGCTGGTCGATCCCGCCGTCGGCGCTCAGCACGTTGCGTGGCACGTTCGTGGCCGAGGTCGGGGTCGGGATCGTCCATCACAGCGAGCCGGCGCCACGACGACATCCTGTGCCGCCGATCGTCGCCCTGCACGGGCGGATCAAGCACAGCTTCGACCCCGCCGGCCGGCTCAACCCCGGGGTCGACGTGCTCGATGACTGAGCGCCGCGGCGACGCGGCCGCGCGCCCATTCGTCGACGGTCCGCCCGGCCCCGTCGCGGCGACGACGAGGGCGGCTGCCGCGGCGGCCCGGACGTGGCGCCTCGATCCGCCGACGCTCGTGCGCGTGGGGATGAACGCCATCTACGCAGCCGGTCCGGTGGTCCTGCGCGTCGGGCGGCCGACCGCACCGGCCGCCGCGGCGATCGAGCTGGCGACCGTGCTCGCCGATCACGGCGTCCGGGTCCCAGCGCCGGCGCGAACCGAGCCGTTCGTCGCCGACGACGGCCTCGCCGTGACGGCTTGGGAACGCATCGCGCCCGTCGATGGCGAAGCCGACTGGCGCACCGTCGGAGCGATGATCGCCGCGGTACACGCCATCGACCGCGACATCCTGCCCGCCGACTACCCCCTCCCGCCGGGCGAGTCGTTCCCGTGGTGGCAGCTCGACGACGAGCTCGCCGACGTGGCCGGCGTCGTCGACCCGCAGGCGCGCGACGCGCTGGCGGCGAGCATCGAACGCCACGCCGGGTGGGCCACCGGCGCCGAACGGGTCGTCTGCCACGGCGATGTGCACCCCGGTAACGTCGTGATGACCGCCGGCGGACCGGTGCTGCTCGACTGGGACCTGTTGTGCAGCGCGCCACCCGGATGGGATCACTCCATGCTGCTGCGCCTGCCGCGGTGGGGATGGCCGGCCCGCTGGTACGACGAGTTCGCCGACGGCTACGGCCGGTCGCTGGCCGACGACCCGGTGACCATTGCCATCGCCGAGCTACGCCTCGTCGCCGCCACGCTCCTGCGCCTTCGGGCCGGGCGCGTCGATGCGGCGGCGATGCCCGAGGCGCAGCGACGCCTGGCGTTCTGGCGGGGTGACCCGGCGGCGCCGCTGTGGACCGCCGTGTGACCGCCGGAGCGGCCACCGATGTCCCGGCCGTCGCCAACTCGAGCGGTACGCTCGCCACGCTGATGACCGCCACCACCCCACTCGCCGTCGTGGTCGTCGACGGCTGACGCAGCCGTGCTGCTCCTGCGCGCCTACGCCCCGAAGGAGCACGCCGAGAACGTCGGCTCCCAACTCTCCGGCGTCGCCGGCGTCCGCCACGTCGTCATCGGCGGGCGCACGGCAGGCGGAATGGTCCAGGTCACGGGTGAGGTCGACGCCGACGTCGCCGACCTCGTGCTCGATGTCCTCCGCGGATGCGGGCTCGCCCCCGACGACGTGGTGCTGTGGCGGGCCACAACCATCGAGCCGCGCGGTTGGGGGCGGCTCGGCCGGCATCGCGCCACCGGTCGCGACTCGACGGTCTGGGCCGAGATCACCGGGAGAGCCAGCGAGCACTCCCGGCCGGCGTTGGTCTACCTGCTGTTCATGGCCGCGGCGGGTGTCGTCGCCGGTGTCGGGGTGCTCAACGAGTCGGCGATCCTGGTCGTCGGGGCGATGGCGCTCAGCCCCGACCTCCTGCCGGTCTCCGCCGCCGCCGTCGGGCTCGTCGAGCGACGCTGGACGCTCGCCGGCCGCGCCGCGCTGACGCTCTTCGTCGGGCTCGGCGTCGCCGTGTTCTCGGCAGCCGCAGCCACCGTCATGTTGCGAATCCTGGGACGCGTCGACGACGACCTCGAGCTCGCCGACACGGTGCTCGGGCCATCGCTGACGACCATCGAGCCGGGCGGCGTGCTCGTCGCCCTGGCCGCCGGGATGGCCGGGATGCTGGCCTACGAGACCGCCAGCGGGGCGGCGGTCGGGGTGGCCATCTCGGTGACGACGATCCCGGCGGCGGCGTACATCGGATGCTCGCTGGGGCTTCCCAGCGGCGACAGTGTCGGGGCGCTCGGTGTGCTGGGCACCAACGTCGCGTGCATCGTCGTCGCCAGCACGCTCACGCTGCACCTCCAGCGCCGCTACCGCCGCGGCGCGCTGTGACCGGACCGGCCGGTCGGTGTCTCACAGCAGGCGACGCACGATGGCTTCCTTCCACCGCTTGTAGGGCGGGTACAGCACCCGCACATCGGGGCGGGCCGGCTTGGCGAGCACCGAGCGACGATGAGAGAACGTGTCGAAGCCGGCTTTGCCGTGGTACGCGCCGAGGCCACTGGCTCCGACACCACCGAAGGGCAGGTCGGGCACGGCGACGTGGAGCATCGTGTGGTTCACGGTCACACCGCCCGATGTCGTGCGCTCGATGACCCGCTCGGCGGCTGCGTCGTCGCTCGTGAAGACGTACAGCGCCAGTGGCGCCGGGCGCTCGTTGACGAACCGGACCGCCTCGTCGACGTCGGTCACCGCGATCACCGGCAAGATCGGTCCGAAGATCTCCTCCTGCATCACCGCGGCATCTGGTTGAACCCCGGCCAGCACGGTCGGCGCGACGTACCGCGTCTGGCGGTCGCCAACGCCCCCTGTGACGACGGCCTCGTAGCCTCCGGCGGCGATCAGCCCGGTCAGGCGGTCGAAGTGCCGCTCGTCGACGATCCGCCCGTAGTCCGCCGAGAAGCGCGGGTCGTCGCCGTAGAAGTCGTGGACGGCGCGGAGCACGCCGCCCAGGAACTGATCCTCGACGTCGCGGTGCACGAGCACGTAATCCGGCGCCACACAGGTCTGGCCGGCGTTGGTGAAGCGGCCCCAGGCGACGCGGTGGGCGGCGACGTCGACGTCGGCGTCGGCAGCGATGATGGCCGGGCTCTTGCCACCGAGCTCGAGCGTGACGGGAGTGAGGTGCTCGGCCGCGGCGTGCATCACGATGCGTCCGACCGCGGCGCCTCCGGTGTACAGGATGTGGTCGAAGCGCTCGGCCAGGAGCGCCTGCGTCTCCACCACCCCGCCCTCGACGACGGCGACAGCGCGACCGTCGAGGTACGCCGGCACGAGATCGGCGAGCGCGGCCGACGTCGCCGGGGCGAGCTCCGACGGCTTGAGCACGGCGGCGTTGCCGGCCGCCAGCGCGGCGACGAGCGGCGTCAACGTCAGTTGCACCGGGTAGTTCCACGGGGCGATCACGAGGACGACACCAAGGGGCTCGCTGACGATGCGTGCCGAACCCGGCTTGAACTTCAGCGGCACCTTGACCCGCTCCGGCGCCATCCATGCCGGGAGGTTGGCGATGGCGTGGTCGATGTCAGCCATCGTGAAGCCGATCTCCGTGGCGTAGGCCTCGACCGGTGGCTTGCCGAGATCGGTCGCCAGCGCCGTCAGCAGCCGCTCCTCCTGTTCGACGAGCAAACGCCGCAACTGGCGCAACTGGGTGATCCTCTGCGCCTGCTCGGCGAGCACACCGTCGGCGACACCGACGCGCAGGCGCCCGACCGTGTCGCTCACGGCCTCGTCGATCGTCATGGTGTCGAGCCTATGTTGACGGTCGTGGCCGGCGCGATCGACCTGCACCTCGACGAAGACGAGTTGTCGTCGTGCGTGGCCTGCGGGCTGTGCCTGCCGCACTGCCCGACGTTCCGGGTCACGGGCGAGGAAGCGCTCTCACCGCGCGGACGCATCGACGCGATGCGCGCCGTGCAGTGGCGCGGGGCCGAGGCCGACGACGAGTTCGTGCGCTTCATGGAGACGTGCGTGCAGTGCCGTGGCTGCGAGCCGGCGTGCCCGAGCGGGGTTCCCTTCGGCCGCCTCATGGAGGGCACCCGCATCGCCTTGGCCGACGAGCATCGCACCGCACCGCGGTGGCTTCGAGCGGCCCTCGACGTGCTCGGCCGCCACCGGACACTGCTCGTCGGATCCTCGATCCTGGCCGTGGCCCAGCGGTTGCGGCTCGTGCCGCGGCGGGCCGGGCTCGCTCGTGTCCCGCTGCGTCGCGGTCCGTCCGTGCGCCCGACCGGCGGGGACGTGTGGCTGTTCACCGGTTGCGTGATGGACGCCTGGATGCGCGACACGCATCGCTCGACAGCGCGGCTGATCGAGCTCGCCGGCGCGACGTTCGCCGTCCCCGACGCGTCCGGTGCGTGCTGTGGGGCGTTGCACGCCCATGCCGGACTCGGTCCGGCGGCGCGACGGCTCGCCGAGCGAACGATGCACGCGATGCCCGGCGAGGCACCGATCATCGTCAACTCGGCCGGCTGCGGGGCGGCGATGAAGGACTACGGACACCTGCTCGGCACGGTCGAGGCGGCGTCGTTCGCGGCGCGGGTGCTCGACGTGCACCAGTGGCTCGCCGAGCGGCTCGATCGGCTGCCGGAGCCGGCCCGCCGACTCGGCCCGGTGATCGTCCAGGACCCGTGCCACCTCCGCCATGTCCAGCGGGTCCACGAGCCCGTGCGGGCCGTCCTCTCCCGTGTCGCCGACATCGTCGAGCTCGACGACGAGGGGCTGTGCTGCGGCGCCGGCGGGGCGTACTCGGCGCTCCAGCCGGAGCTGGCCACCGCCGTGCGCCAGCGCAAGGTGGCGGCGATCGCCCGCGCCGCCGCCCGCACGGGGGCGACCGTCGTTGCGTCCGCCAACCCTGGCTGCGCGATGCACCTCCGGGCCGCCGGCCTCGACGTGCGCCACCCCGTCGACCTCGTCGCTCAGGCCCTGGAGTGAACCGGTACGAAGACCTCGCCGAACGGCTCGAGGCGATCGGCGGCGAGCTCGACGAGCTCTCCTTCGACATCCTCCAGCAGGCCGTAGCCGACGGCGCAACACAGCGCCCGCCGGCGGACCGCGCCCTGACTCAGGCCAGGAGGGCCGTCGAGAAGGCGGCCGGTCTGCTCCGTCAGCTGGGGTCCTGAACCCGCTCGGGCACGGCGTCGCCGTCGGCCTGGGCGAGCGCCTGGGCGGGCCGATCGTCGGCGGTCGTCGACGCCGCGACGAAGCCGTTGAGGGCGTCGATCAGGGCGCGTAGATCACCCGGGCGGTGACGGCGGAAGGCGAAGCGGATCCGGGGCAGCTCGACCTGGTCGCCGTGGCGGCGTTCGATGTCCAGCGGACCGGTGCGCTCGATGCGGCCACGGGCGACGAGATGACCGAAGCGTTCGTTGAGCTCGGCGAGCTGTTCGTCGGTGACCGGATGGCGCAGGCGGACGATCAGGAAGTCGCCGACGTAACGGATCGAGTGGTAGTTGAGGTAGAAGCGGTCGATCTCGGCGGCCGCCGCCTCGGTGGAGTCCGTGACCAGGTACAGGCTGGTGTCGGACGCGGAGACGAAGCCACGGCCGACGAGCTGCTCGCGGATCATCTCGTCGATCCGTTCCCAGAACGGGTCGCCCGGCGCGTCGAGCAGCACGATCGGCACGGGCAGGCCCTTGCCGGTCTGCGTCAGGGTCAGCAGCTCGAACGTCTCGTCCAGCGTGCCGAAGCCGCCGGGAACGCACACGAAGGCGCGGCTCTCCTTGACCAGCATCAGCTTGCGCGTGAAGAAGTACTTCATCGAGACGTACTTCTCGTCGCCGGCGATCACCGGGTTGGCGCCCTGCTCGAACGGCAGCCTGATCGCGACGCCGATGCTGCGCTCCCGACCGGCACCCTCCATCGCCGCCTGCATGATCCCCGGACCGGCGCCGGTGATGACCATCCACCCCCGTGCGGCCAGCGCCGCGGCGATGCGGGTCGCCTGCTCGTAGAGCGGATCGTGGGGTTGGGTCCGGGCCGACCCGAACACGGTCACCTTGGGGATGTCGCGGAACGCGGCGAACAGGCCGAACGCCTCGCGCATCTCGGTCATCGCCGCGGCGGCGATCTTCAGATCGAGCGGGTCCGGATCGTCCTCGATGAGGCCGAGGGCGGCGGCGACCAGTTCGGTGGCGATGCGCTGGTCACCGTGCGGACCCATCGCCGCGACCAACCCCCGCGCGCGCGCCTGGACGTCCTCCGAGACGTTGGGGTCCATCGCCGGGCGGTTCAGTCGTCGGCGAGCTCGGCGGACTTCGCCTCGAGGGCGGAGAGCAACTCGTCGAAGCTCTTCTGGAAGCTCGACACGCCCTCGCGTTCGAGCTGCTCGGCGACATCGGTCATGTCGACGCCGACCTCGGCGAGCCGGGCCCAGACCTCATCGGCCTTGTCGACGTCTGCGTCGACGCGCCGGGCGAGCGTGCCGTGATCGGCGAACGCCTCGATCGTCGCCTCCGGCATCGTGTTGACGGTGTCCGGGCCGATCAGCTCGTCGACGTAGATCGTGTCGGGGTACTCGGGGTTCTTCGTCGACGTGCTCGCCCACAGCGGCCGTTGAACCTGCGCCCCGCGGTCGGCGAGGGCCTGCCAGCGAGGCCCGGAGAACGTCCGCCGGAACTGGCGATACGCCAGCTTGGCCTGGGCGATCGCCGCCTTGCCGCGCAGTTCGAGCGCTTCGGGTGTGCCGATGGCCTCCAGGCGGCGATCGACCTCGGTGTCGACGCGCGACACGAAGAAGCTGGCCACGCTGGCCACCCGGGCGAGATCGGCGCCGTCCGTGGCGGCGTAGGCCTCGAGGGCATCGAGGTACGTGTCCATCACCTGCTGGTGGCGCTCGAGGCTGAAGATCAGCGTGATGTTGGTGTTCCGACCCTCGCTGAGCATGTGGCGGATCGGTTCGAGCCCCGCCGAGGTGGCGGGGATCTTGACCATCAGGTTGGGGCGGGCGATGCGCTCGTGCAGCTGCCGCGCCGCGACCGTCGTGCCCGTCGCGTCGTGGGCCAGACCCGGGGCGACCTCGACGCTGACGAACCCGTCGCGCCCGCCGCTCGAGTCGTACACCGGGTCGAACACGTCGCAGGCGGCTTCGATGTCGGCGATCACCAGCGTCCAGTAGTCGTCGACCACCGGACCGTCGTCTCGCGACAGGGCGCGGAACTGGTCGTCGTACTCGGCGGAGCTGGCGATGGCCTTCTGGAAGATGGTCGGGTTCGACGTCAGGCCTCGTACCCCGTCGTCGCGCAGCTCGACCAGCCGGCCCGACGACAGGTAGCCGCGTTGCAGGTTGTCCAACCAGGGGCTCTGGCCGAATTCCTCGTAGAGGCGGATCAGTCGTTCCATCGCAGCTCCTTCGCCGGTCCTTCGGCCCTCGGCCTCACCCTAGGAGCGACCTGGCCCGCTCCATCACGTGTTCGAGGTTGATCCCGAGCTTGTCGAGCACCTCGCCGCCGGGCGCGCTGACGCCGAAGCGGTCGATGCCCACCGAGTCGTCGGCATAGCGCTCCCAGCCGAACGTCGTCGCCGCCTCGACGGACAGCACGGGCACGCCGGGGGGCAGCACCGCGTGGCGGTACTCCTCGTCCTGGGCGGCGAAGCGATCCCAGCTGGGCAGGCTCACGGCCCGCGTGGCCGCGCCCTCGGCGCTCAGCTGCTGGGCGGCGTCGATCGCCAGCGCGACCTCGCTCCCGGTACCCACGATGACGAGTCGCGGTTCGCTGCCGGGCTCGTGGACGATACCGGCGCCGCGCTCGACGGCCGAGCCGTCGGTGCGCACCGGGATCGCCTGGCGGCTGAGCACGAGCACCGTCGGGCCGGTGTGGTCGACGGCGGCGCGCCACGCGGCCACGGTCTCGTTGGCGTCGGCCGGGCGGATCACCTGGAGCCGCGGGATCGCCCGCAGCGTCGCCAGGTGCTCGACGGGTTGATGGGTCGGTCCGTCCTCACCGACGCCGACGGAGTCGTGGCTGTAGACGAAGATCACCTTCGCCCACTGCACCGTGGCCAGGCGCACGGGCGGGCGCATGTAGTCGAGGAACACGAAGAAGGTTCCGGTGAGCGGCAGCACGCCGCCGTGCATCGCCATGCCCACGCCCGCGGCCCCCATGGCGTGCTCCCGGATGCCGTAGTACACCTGGCGGCCGCCGGGGTTCTCCGCACGCTGCTGGCCGGCGTCGTCGGGCAGCTTGACGCCCGTGTTCCCGGTGAGATCGGCGGCGCCGGAGACGATGCCCGGGAAGTACGGGAAGCTGGCGCCGAGCACCTTGACCATCGCCTGCCGCGTCGCCAGCTCCTCGCCCAGGGCGAACGACGGGAGGGCGTCCTCCCAGCCCTTGGTGCCGGTGCCGCTCCATGCCGCGTCCCACGCTGCCCGCTCCTCGGCATCGAGCGAGTCGAGGGCCTCGAGCCAGCGGGCCCGCTCGCCTGCACCGCGCTCGGCCGTCACCCCGCGGTACGTCTGGACGAGGTCGGGCGGCGACCAGAACGGCTCGTCGGGGATCCCCATCACGGCCTTGGTCCGGCTGACGTCTTCCGGCGTGAACGGGTTGGCGTGCGCCGCCGGGTCGTCGGTGTGGTCGGGTGACGGTGAGCCGATGTGCGAGCGCAGGATGAGCAGCGTCGGGCGCGACTCGTCGGCCTTGGCCGTCAGCAGCGCGTGCTCCAAGGCGTCGAGGTCGTCGGCGATCTCGCCGAGGTACTCGACGTGCCACCCGTAGGCGGCGAAGCGCTCGCCGGCGTCGTCGGAGTTCGAGAGCGCCGTGGAGCCGTCGATGGTGACCCGGTTGTCGTCGAACACGCAGATCAGCCGGCCGAGGCCGAGGTGCCCGGCGAGCGACCCCGCCTCGTGGCTGACGCCCTCCATGAAGCAGCCGTCGCCGGCGATGACGTAGGTGTGATGGTCGACGAGTTGGGGGCCGAAGCGCGCCCGCAGGACGCGCTCGGCGATGGCCATCCCGACGGCGTCGCCGAAGCCCTGCCCGAGTGGGCCTGTGGTCACCTCGACGCCGGGCGTGTGGCGCGCCTCAGGGTGCCCCGGTGTGCGCGACTCGAACTGCCGGAAGGCCTTGATGTCCTCCAGCTCGAGGCCGTAGCCGCTGAGGTACAGCATCGAGTACTGGAGGATCGAGGCGTGGCCGTTGGACAGCACGAAACGGTCGCGGTCGGGCCACGCCGGATCGGCCGGGTCGTGCTTGAGGACTCGGCTGTAGATGACGTGGGCGAGGGGAGCGAGGGCCATGGCCGTGCCTTGATGACCGCTGTTGGCATGCAGCGGGGCATCCATGGCGAAGCCGCGGATCAGCGAGATCGCCTGAGCCTCGACGTCGGGGGGGAGCGAGGATGGCATCGGCGCCGACCCTACCCAGGTGAGGAGGCCGGCGGCAGCAACGTGAAGGGCACCACGAGCCACGGGCCGCGGTCGACGCGGCAGTGGGCGAACAGCTGCCCGTAGTCGGGGAACTCCAGCTCGCCCCGCACGAGTCGGTAGGTGAACTTGCCGGGCTCGACGCTGAACGGGCTCACGTTGCGCGCCACCTGGTCCTCATCGGTCGGCTCGATGTCGGGGTCCGGCGTGCGGCGGAAGAGGACCTCGAACACGCCCTGCCCGGCATCGTCGGGCGGGCAGTAGATCAGGGCGACCAGGTGCGGGGCGACGGTGACCGGCGCGGGTGACGGGGCGGCCATCGAGAACATCGCCCCGGTGAGATCGATGCGCGTCGATGGTCCCGGCGCCTGCCGCAGCTCGAAGTTCTCGACGAACAGCGCCGACACGATGTGCATGGACGCCGAGGGTATCCAGGCGCGCGAGCGTCGGAGCCAGGGCGCCGTCATCGTTGGCGCCGGGGGGTTTGGAACGGCTATGCCATGGGGAGCCCCGTAACCCGTCACCCGTCCAGTGGAAGGACCCACCGATGGCTTTCACCCTGCCCGAGCTGCCCTACGAGATGACGGCCCTGGAGCCGTACCTCTCGGCCGAGACGTTCGAGTACCACTACGGCAAGCACCACAAGACGTACATCGACACCCTCAACGGGATGATCGAGGGCACGGACGAGGAGAAGGCTTCGCTGGAGGACATCATCCTCTCGGCGGAGGGGAAGAAGTTCAACCAGGCCGCGCAGGTGTGGAACCACACCCTGTACTGGAACTCGATGACGCCGGGTGGTGGCGGGGCGCCGTCGGGCGCTGCCGGTGACGCGGTCAACGGGGCGTTCGGGTCCTACGACAAGTTCCGCGAGGAGTTCAAGGCCGCGGCGGTCAACCAGTTCGGTTCCGGCTGGGCGTGGCTCACACTGGACGGCGGCAAGCTCGCCGTCACGTCGACGAGCAACGCCGACCTGCCGATGAAGCACGGGCAGACCGCCGTGCTCACGTGCGACGTCTGGGAGCACGCCTACTACATCGACTACCGCAACCGTCGCCCCGACTACGTCGACACCTTCCTCGACCACCTGATCAACTGGAAGCTGCTCGACGCCGCTCTCAGCTGATCGCGTGGACGCCCGTGCCGGCGGTCAGGCCGCCTTGGCGCGGGTTGCCCGGGCCGTCGCCGTGAGGCGCAGATCGGCGAGGCGGACCCGCGCCAGACGGAGCCAGGTCAGCGTCTTGATGACGTACCAGCCCGGGTCGATCTCGAACCAGCGGTGGGCCAGCTTGGCCGATGTGGGCGCGGCGTGGTGGTTGTTGTGCAACCCCTCGCCGGCGGTGACGAACGCCAACCACTGCAGGTTGCCGGCCAGGTTGTCGTAGGGCCGCCGGCCGAAGTGATGGCCGATGGCGTTCACCGCGGCGGAACCGCCGAGGTACAGGTTGACGTGGACGAACGCCGCCAGTAGCCCGACCTGCCAGCCGAACACGGCGACCAGGGAGGCGACGCCGATCGCCAGCCCGAACAGGGCGTGGTCGTAGAACAGCCGGTCAGCCGTGGTCGGGGGGAGGTCGCGGGCGTAGCGGGCGATCGTCGCCGGGTTGCTCGCCTCGCGGCGGTACATCGCCACGTTCATCACCTGCACCTTCATCCAGCCCTGGAGCACGGGGGAGTGCGGGTCGCCCTCGACGTCGGTGAAGGCGTGGTGCTTGCGGTGCACCGCCACCCACTGCCGGGCCCGGATGCCGGTCGTCACCCAGATCACGAAGCGGAACACCTGGGCCGCGGCCGGATGCAACGTCAGGGCCCGGTGCGACAGCGCACGGTGGAGGTAGACGGTCGTGGCGACGTTGGCCAGGAGGGAAACGCCGGCGCCGATGGCGAAGGCGAGGAGCACGATCTGCAGCATCGGATCGACGCTACCATCGTCTACCGACTGGTCGGTAGGCTGTCTTCCCGGTAGGTTGGGGAGATGGCTCGGAATCCCCCCGCCGGGGTACATCACGGCGGAGGGGTCGGGCGCACGACGCGGGAGTCGATCCTCGACGAAGCGGTGACGTGCTTCGCCATGACCGGCTACGAGGGCACGTCGCTCAACGACATCGCCGCCGGCGTCGGCATCCGGCGACCGAGCCTGCTGCACCACTTCCCGTCCAAGGAGGCCCTGTACGGCGAGGTCTTCGAGCGCCTGCTGTCGGACTGGTTCGCCCGCCTCGATGCGGCCGTGTCGTCCGATGAGACCGGCTGGACCAAGGTCGAGCTGGTGCTGCGCGCCGGGTTCGACTACTTCGCCGACAGCCCGGCCTACGTGCGCCTGGTGCGGCGGGAGGCGATCGATGGCGGCGCCCACCTGGGCATCGACCTGGCGGCGGTGCTGCGGCCGATGTTCGACCTGGCCGTCGACTACTTCCAGCGGGAGATGGCCGCCGGGACGTTCCGCCAGCAGGACGCCGAGCAGCTGTTGATCACCGGTTACGGCGCCCTGCTCAGCTACTTCTCCGACGCCCCGTTCCTCGGTGGCCTGCTCGACATCGACCCCCTCGATCCGCGTGCCTTGGAGCAGCGCCGGGACCACGTGCTGGCGTTCTTCCACGCCGCCCTCGTGCCCGCCGCCGGCTGAGGAGCCGAGCCGGCCCGAGGCCCGAGCGGCGAGCACCGGACGGCTCGTGGCGACCAGCGTGCTCACCTACGACGTCAGCCCACCGCGCTGACGCCGCGCCCGCGTCGGGCGGGCGGGGTATCACGGGCCGCTTCATGCGCTCGTCATGTCGGCGTCATGGCGGCGCCTCGACAATGAGGTCGTCACCGACCGGAGGAAGCCCACGATGCCCGAGCCGACCGCCCCGACCGCCACCACCGACAGCCTCGACGCGGCTGCGCTCGTGCGCCGGGCCCTGCTGACCAGCGCCGACGTGCTCGTCGACGCCGTGGCGGAACCCGCCGGCGCCAGCCGCCGGCACAAGGACCTCGACCGTTGGTTCGCCGGGTTCGCCGACCAGCTGCGCCGCCATCACGAGCTGCTCGACTCGATGGTCATGCCGGCGCTCGCCGCGCGGGGCGCCCTGGATCAGCGATCGCTGGACACCATCGCCGGCGATCATGCCTGGATCGATCAGCTGCTCAGCGACCTCGGCGACGCCCTCGGGATCCTGTCGTTCGGCCTCGGCGCCGAGGCGTGGTGGACCGGCAAGGCGTCGGATCTGGCCGCCGTCCTGCACCACGTGCTGAGGGGCCAGCTGAGCCGGGAGGAGCGCCTGCTGACCCCGCTGATCGCCCGCTGGTTCGCGCCCGCCGAGCGCGCCGTCGTGCAGCGCGAGACGATGCGCGCCGTGGCCGCCGGGCCGGCGCCGTTCTCGCTCGGATGGCTGTTCACCCACCTCGACGACGCCGAGCGGGCCGCCGTGACCGACTACCTCCCGGCGACCAGCCGCCTGTCGTGGCGGGCTCGCCGCAAGGTGTCGGGCCGAGCTGCCGTCGCCGTGCGCTGACCCGCTCCCCAACATCTGGGCGGGATCCGTATCGGGGCGGGATCCGTCTCGGATTCCGGGACGATCCCCGCCCACTTCACCGGGTGGAACGGATCCCGCCCAGATAGAGGGTCGGACAGAGAGAACGGCCGGCGGCGGGCTCGCTCACTACCCTGTCGCGCCGATGGTGTCCCGCACGTTGTCCGAGTCCGAGTCCAAGGTGTTGCTGGCCGGGTTCGGCGTGCCGCTCGCCGAGGAGCGGTTGACCCGCACGCCCGACGAGGCCGTCGCCGCCAGCGACGAGCTCGGTTACCCGGTGGTGGCCAAGCTCAACGGCGACGCCATCGCCCACAAGACCGAGCGTGGTCTCGTCCGGCTCGGCCTCGCCGACGCCACGGCCGTGCGGCAGGCCGCCACCGAGCTGCTGGCGGCGGCCACGCCCGAGGACGGCGACGTGGCCGTGCTCGTCGCCCCGATGATCCGCGGCAACCGCGAGCTGATCGCCGGTGTGCTCCGCGACGCCCAGTTCGGGCCGACGGTGATGCTCGGCGTCGGCGGCATCCTCGCCGAGGCCGTGGCCGACGTCGTCTTCCGCCCGGCGCCGATCGACGCCGTCACGGCCCACGAGATGATCGACCAGCTGGCCACCCAGCGCCTGCTGGAGTCGTTCCGCGGTGACGCACCCGTCGACCGCGTCGCCCTCGCCGAGGTCCTCGGCAGCCTCGGGCAGATCGCCATCGAGCGCCACGACGTCGAGAGCGTCGACGTCAACCCGCTCATCATCACCCCGGAGGGCGCACCGATCGCCGTCGATGCCCTCGTCGAGCTGCGCGACGCGGCCGAGGCCGACGCCGGACCGCTCCGCCGCCCGCCGACGGCCGAGCAGTTCCGCGCCCTGTTCGAGCCGCGCGGTGTGCTCGTCGCCGGCGCCTCCTCGCACCCCGGCAAGTTCGGGTTCGTGTCGCTCCACAACCTGCTCGCCAGCGGCTACCGGGGCGCCGTCTTCGGCACCAACCTGCAGGGCGAGGAGGTGCTCGGGATCCGCACCGTCCCCGACGTCGCCGACCTGCCGGACGGCGAGATCGACCTCGTCTTCGTGTGCACGCCGGCATCCGCCAACGCCGCGCTGTTGCGCGCCTGCGCGGCGAAGGGCATCAAGGCGGCATTCGTCACGTCGGGCGGGTACGGCGAGGCAGGGGAGGACGGCCGCCGGGCCGAGGCCGAGCTGGTGGCCCTCGCCGACGAGCTGGGCATCCTCCTCGCCGGGCCCAACGGCCAGGGCGTCGTCAGCACGCCGGTGAGCCTGTGCGCCCAGATCGTCGCCCCCTACCCCCCGGCCGGGCGGATCGGCGTGGCGAGCCAGAGCGGCAACTTCGTCTCCAGCTTCATGAACTACGCCCGGATGACCGGCGTGGGGATCAGCCGGGCGGTGTCGGCCGGCAACGCCGCCGCCGTGTCCGTCGCCGACTACCTCGACCACTACGCCGACGACGACGCCACCGCCGTCGGGCTGGCCTACGTCGAGGGGATCAGCGACGGTCGGCAGCTGCTCGACCGGCTCGCCGCGGCGGCGGCACGCAAGCCCCTCGTGCTCGTCAAGGGCGGGGCCACCGAGGGCGGCGCCAGGGCCGCGGCCAGCCACACCGGCGCGCTGGCGGCCGACGACAAGGTGTTCGACGGCGAGTGCCGGGCGGCCGGCATCACCCGGGCCGCCACCGTCGAGGAAGCCTTCGAGGCGGCGGCGACGTTTGCCACGCAGCCCGCGCCGGCCGGCCCGAACGTCGTGGTCCTCACGACGGCCGGGGGCTGGGGGGTCGTCACCGCCGACGCCATCACGCGTGACGCGGACCTCCGCCTGCTCGGCCTGCCCGATGACCTGCGCGACGCCATCGACGGCCTGCTGCCGCCACGCTGGAGCCGCAACAACCCGGTCGACTGCGCCGGCGGGGAGACACGGGACACGATCCCCGACGTCCTGCGTCTGATCGCCGAGCACCCGGACGTCCACGCCATCGTGTACCTCGGCCTCGGGATCCAGTCCAACCAGGCGCGGATGATCCGCGACGGCCCGTTCTTCCCGGGCCACGGGCTCGATCGCATCGCCGCCTACCACGAGCGCCAGGACGCCCGCTTCGCCGAGGCGGCCGACGAGCTCAGCCGAGCGACGGGCAAGCCGATCCTCACCGCCACCGAGCTGGCCATCGCCGACCCGGGGAACGCCGGTCCTGCCGCCGTGCGGGCGACGGGCCGGCTGTGCTACCCGAGCGGCAACCGCGCCGTCACCGCCCTCGGCCACCTGTACCGCGACGCCCGCCACCGGGCCCGACGTCACTCGTGACCACCCGACGGGTCAACCCGCTCGTCGTGCTCACCATCGCGGCGCTGATCCCGGCGGCGATCCTGTTCGTCCTGTGGCGCTGGGCGTCGGGAGAGGCGGAGGGCGCGGACCCACCGCCTCCGACCTCGACCGTGCCGCCGCCGCCGGCGCCGGCACTGACCACGCCGCTGCTGTCGTTCCGTCGCACGCCGGGCGTGCTCGCTCGCGACATCAGCCTGGAGGAGTTCCGCGGCGAGGTCGCCGCGTTCGGCGAGGAGCTCGCCGACCCGTCGTGCGTCGCCGTGTCCGTCGACGGGATCCCGGTCGGCTCGACGCGCGCCGACGTCCCGCTGATCCCGGCGAGCAACCAGAAGCTGCTCGTCGGTGCGGTCGCCCTCGAGGTGCTCGGCGCCGACCACCGCTTCACGACCGAGGTGCGGGCGGCGGAGCCGTCCGGCGGGGTGATCGCCGGCGACCTGTACCTGGTCGGCGGCGGCGACCCGCTGCTCACCAGCTCCACCTATCCGGTGCAGAACGACCCCAACCCGGTGACCGACCCGACGTCGCTCGACGCCCTGGCCGACGCCGTGGTGGCGGCGGGCGTGCAGCGCATCGACGGGGCGGTCGTCGGCGACGCCAGCCGCTACGACGACGAGTTCTTCGCGCCGAGCTGGGTCAACGACGTCCGGGGGATCGAGGCCGGGCCCTACGACGCCTTGCTCGTCAACGACGCCAGGGTCACCGGCGACCCGTTGCGGGCGGCGGACCCGTCGGAAGCGGCGGCGCGCGAGCTCACCCAGCTGCTGCAGGCGCGCGGCGTCGTCGTCGGTGGCCCGCCGGCGGCCGGCGCCACTCCGGCCGACACGCCCGTGCTGGCGTCGGTGCAGTCGGCGCCACTGCCCGCGGTCGTCGGCGAGATGCTGGCGACGAGCGACAACAACACCGCCGAGCTGCTCGTCAAGGAGCTCGGCGTGGCCGCCGGGACCGGCGGGACGCGTGACGCCGGGCTGGCGGTGATCGCCAGCACGCTGACGGGCTGGGGCATCCCGATGACGGGCGTGCAGTTCGCCGACGGCTCGGGGTTGAGCAACGACAACCGTGTGACCTGCCAGGTGTTCGTCGACGTGCTCGCCCGCTCGGACCCGACCGATCCGCTCGGCGCCGGCCTCCCCGTGGCCGGCGTCTCCGGCACGCTGACCGACGTGTTCACCGAGTCGCCGGTCGCCGGGCGGATGCAGGCCAAGACGGGGACGCTCGGCAACGCCCCGTACAACGCCGACCCGCCTGCCGCCAAGACGCTGTCGGGCTATCTGCCGATCGACGGCGGCGGAGCGGAGGAGTTCTCGCTGCTGTTGAACGCCCAGGGAACGCTCACCGACCAGAGCGTGTACCGGCCGATCTGGGACGCCTTCGCCGCGATGCTGGCCACGTACCCGGCCGGTCCGACACCGGCCGAGCTGGCTCCCCGCTGACGTCCCGGTTCTCCGGAGCCTCGCTCCCGCTGGGCGGGAGCGAGGAGCGTCAGAAGCAGGATCGGCGTACGGTTTCGGTGATGGCGGTGATGCCGATGTTCCCGCTCGGGACGGTCCTGCTCCCGGGTGCGGTCCTGCCACTGCACGTGTTCGAACCGCGGTACCGGCAGCTCGTCATCGACTGCCTCGCCGACCGCTCCGGCGACCCGGAGTTCGGGGTGACGATGATCGAGCGGGGCTGGGAGGTCGGGGGCGGGGACCAGCGCGCCGACGTCGGCGTCGTCGCCCGGATGGTCCAGGTCGACGCCCTCGACGCCGGCCGCTACGCCCTCGTCGCCGTCGGCACGCGCCGCTTCCGCGTCAACGCCTGGCTCCCCGACGACCCGTACCCGCTGGCCGACGTCGACGACTGGCCCGACGAGGATCCCGACGCACCGGGCCTCGACCGCCGGGTCGACGCGGCCACGGCCCGGCTGACCGCCGTTCTCGAGCTCGCCGGCCGGCTCGGCGAGTCACCCGTCGATGCCGACCTCTCCTCCGTCAGCGACGATCCGCTCGTGGCCTCCTACCACCTCGCCGCCCTGTCACCGATCGGACCGGCGGACCGCTACCGCCTGCTGTGTGCGCCGCACACCGGCCGAGCGTCTCGATCTGCTCATGGAGAGCCTCGACGACGTCGAGGCGATGCTGCGCTTCCGGCTGGGGTGAGGAGCCGAGCCGAGGCGTTCCAGGGTCGGCCGACTCCAGCGTGATAGAACGTCTCCCCGTGACGGCGCCCACCTCCAGCCCATCGCCTCGCCGCGAGGAACCTCCGTCGATCGGGGAGGTCGTCAACCTCGTCACGACCTACGCCAAGCAGGAGACCGTCGGCCCGATGAAGGGCGCGGCACGGTGGTTGGGGATGGGCGCAGCCGGCGCCGTGGTGCTCGGGATCGGCTTGGTGCTCCTCCTGCTCGGCCTCCTCCGAGTGATCCAGACGGAGTGGGATCGCTCCTCCACTGGCTCCCTGTCGTGGCTGCCGTACCTCATCGTCCTCGTGGTGTGCGTGCTGCTCATCGTGCTCGTGCTCAGCCGGATCAACCGAGACGCCCTGCACAAGGAATCGAAGTGATGGCCAAGCAGACGACCCCGCCCCCTCCGACACGCGTCACCCGTGACGACCTCGAGCAGTCGCTTCCGGCAGCTCCAGGAAGGGGTGCGCACGAGGTCATCGACCGCCGGAGCACCTTCCTGACCGCCGGCGGCATCACCGCGTTGCTGGTCGTGCTGATCATCTTCATGCTCGGCCGACGCAGCGGGAAGAAGAAGACGACGTACGTCGAGATCCGGAGGGTCTGACCATGGCCGACCGCACGCCGCTGTTCCCGTCGCCGTCGATGCTGATCATGCGGCGGGCGATGGTCGACGGCCTGTTCGGCGACAGCCGGGTGTGGAAGGTGCTCGCCTTCGTCATCATCGGACGCCGGATGTTGCAGCGGATCATGGGCTCCGAGCCGCGCGTGGTCGCTGTCGAGCGCATCCGCCCCGGCGAGACGCTCATCATGCGAGGGGTGACGGGTCGGCCGCCGAAGCGATCGTGAGGGTGGTGCTGCGCAACCCGCGTCGGGAGATCGAGATCGAGGGCGAGCGCACGGTCGGCGCCCTCCTGGCCGAGCTCGACCTCGACCGCGAGGCGCACCTGGTGATCTGCAACGGCACACTGGTCCCCGGTGACGCCCGCCTGGGCGACGCCGACACGGTCGAGATCAGGCCTGTCATCTCGGGAGGCTGACGCGACATGAGCAAGTGCCGGGTGTGCCGGGGCCGGCGGTCATCGACCTGCCGCGCCACAACGCCAACTTCTGCGCCGAGCACCTGCAGCAGCTGTGCCGCCGGCAGGTCGAGAAGGCGATCGCCGACCACGACATGCTCGCACCAGGCGAGCGCGTCCTCGTGGCGGTGAGCGGCGGCAAGGACTCGCTCGCCGTGTGGACCTGCTGATCGAGCTCGGCTACGCCGCGCACGGCCTCTACATCGGGCTGGGCATCGGCGACTACAGCGACGTCAGCGGTCAGTACGCCGGGAGTTCGCGGCCGCCGCGGCCTGCACCTGCGGACCATCGACCTCCGCCACACCACGGCTACGACGTGCCGACGGCTGCCCGGGCGACCCGTCGTGTGCCGGCTCGGCCTGCGGAC
>CAVZPA010000015.1:0-243158 GCA_963776995.1 uncultured Acidimicrobiia bacterium | reverse complement strand
CCACCTACTGGGGTAGGAGGAAGTCACACACCGTAATGATCGACCGGCCGTCCTCGCGTTGCGCGTCGTCGCCGGCGTCATCCGCGACGGTCAGGTGTGACGGCCGCCGTGTCGTCGGGCCGCGATGGGTCACCACCCGAGGACGCTTCATTGGTGTACGGCGTCAGCGTCCCTGGAACTGTGCTGGGCGTCGCTCGAGGAACGACGCGATCCCTTCCTGGAAGTCCTCGGTCGCAAGGACGGCAGCGGACATCTCGGGGATCGCGGCGATCGCCGTCGGCTCGTCGTGGTCCAGCGCGAGGCGGGCATTGGCGATCGTGTGCACCAATCCCAATGGCGCGCATCGCAGCAGTTCGCGCGCCAGCTCGATCGCCCGGTCGACCTGCCGGCCCGGCTCCAGGACCTCCTGGACCAGCCCGATCCGGTACGCCTCCGCGGCGTCGAACTCGTCGGCGCGCAACAGGTGGTACATCGCGTTGCCCCACCCAGCGCGCTGCACGTAGCGCACCGTCGCCCCGCCGAGCGGCGCCAGGCCACGCTTCGGTTCCAGCTGGCAGAACCGGGCGTCGGACGACGCCACCACGATGTCGCCCGCCAAGGCGATCTCGATCCCGATCGTGAAGGTGATCCCCTGCACCGCCGTCACCAACGGCTTGCGCAACCGACGGCCCAGCCCGAATGGATCCACCGGTTCCGACGCCTGTTCACGCTTGCGCTGCGCGGCCTCGGCGCGGGCCTCGTCAGTGAAGAACAACGGCATCTCCAACCCGGCCGTCGTGTGCTCCCCGGCGAATGACAACACACCGACGAACAGCTCCGGGTCCTCGTCCAGCCGGGTCAGCGCGTCAGCGAGCTCGTTCATGATCTTGGGGGTGAAGGCGTTCTTCTTTGCGACCCGGTCGACCGTCATCACCAGGATGTGGGTGTCGACGACGTCGCTGTGCACCTCGCCATGCGGATGCGGAGCTGGCTCATTGATGCCTTGAGGTTCCATGTTGGAACGGCAGGATAGATCATCTTGGTTCCAACATGCAACCCTCTCGTCTAGGCTCGGACGACATGAGACGCACCGACACCTCGACGTGGCCGTGCACCATCGCTCGCAGCGCTGCCGTGCTCGGCGACCACTGGAACCTGCTGATCATCCGCCAGGCCTGCCTCGGCACCCGTCGCTTCGACGACTTCCAGCACCAGCTGGGCATCGGCCGCAACATCCTCACGATGCGCCTCAACCGTCTCGTCGACGAGCAGCTCCTCCAACGGGTTCCCTATCACGAGACCCCGACCCGTCACGAGTACCGCCTCACGGACAAGGGCCGCGAGGTGTACCCGATCCTCGCCGTCCATGGCCGCCTGGGGCGAGCGCTGGCTCACCGGCCCGGAAGGCACCCCGCTCGTGCTCCACCACACCACGTGCGACCACGACATGCACGCCGTCGTCGTGTGCAGTGAATGCGACGAGCCGCTCGACGTGCACGAGATCCGCGCCACGGCCGGGCCCGGCTATCGACCGCCGCCGCTCGAGGAGGCAACACCATGACTGCCGACGAATGGGTCCGCGCGTTCGCCAAGGCCGCCGGCGTGCCCGCCCCGACGAATCACGACCTCGAGCAAGTGCTCGACCTCGCCGGTGTCGCCGCACACGCGTCCGAGCGCACCGCAGCTCCCATCGCCTGCTGGATCGCCGCAACCGCGGGGCTCACCGCCACAGAAGCCCTCGCGCTCGCCCGAACGATCAGGACCACCGACACCTGACGCCACGGGGTTGGACCTGTGACCCAGCGGGCTACACCGATCCCTTGGCGCGCAGCCTGGGAATGGTGGGGCGAACTGTCCACCGCGATCGGTGGGGGGCGCGGCGCGTGCCACCGACAATGCGGTGTTCGGACACCGTGGTCGTACGGAATCAAATTCGGTGACGTGGTCAGGGGCTGCTAGAGACGGCGTGATGTCGTTCTGCTGCCCTGTCGTCGAGCTTCGCCAGTACACCCTTCGGCAAGGCCAGCGAGACGTGCTCATCGAACTCTTCGACCGCGAGTTCATCGAGTCGCAAGAAGCCGTCGGAATGGAACTGATCGGACAGTTCCGCGATCTGGATCGCCCGGAGCGTTTCGTGTGGATGCGGGGCTTCCCAGACATGCAGCGTCGCCGTGAGGCGCTCGAGGCGTTCTACGGCGGGCCGATCTGGAAGGCGCATGCCGCTACTGCCAACGCCACGATGGTCGACGTCGACGACGTGCTGCTGCTGCGCCCGGTGGCGCCGTCGACGAGCTTCGAGCCGCAGGCTCGGAGGCCAGAGCAGGGCAGCGACGTTCCGTCGGCACACTTCGCCGTGACCATCTGTTCGCTCAGCGAGCCGGCGGACCCTGACGTGCTCGAGCGCACCGTGCTCCCAGCGCTCGCCGAGATGACGCCGCCGTCGTTGGCGACGTTCGTCGAGGAACCGAGTGAGAACACGTTCCCGGCGCTCCCCGTTCGCACCGGCGAATATGTGGTCGTGTGGGTCCAACGTGTCGTCGACAAGACCTGGCCCGCGCTGATGGAGCTCGACCTGGCGTTCGACGCTCCGCCTCTCCAACTCCACCTTGCGCCGACGGCGAGATCGCGGCTGCGCTGAACGAGCTGTGCTGGGACCGACGCGGGTCGTGACGACCGGACTCGCGCGGCCGATGACCGATGCGGTCCCGCCGTTCTCGGAGATCCACCTCCGTCGGCGCCGGAGTGCCGGTCAGTGCATGTCAACGGCGCATTGCCCGAAACGGGTCGCTCAGGGGTTGGTGCGAGTGGATGTCTCCACCCTCTGGGTCGCCGACGAAACTGGTGCGGCTGGTGCCGATGGCTCCGCTCGGAAGGGCACACCGGTGAGGAGAAGCTCGGTCATGCGGCGCGGGGCTTCACTCAGCAGGTTCAGCAGTACGGCACGTCGTGGCGTGCGGACGTGGCGAGCATCGCGCTCGACGGCGGACGCGATGCGGTCGGCGAGCACGGCTGGATCGTCCTTGGTCAGCAGACCGGCGCGGGAGTACCGCCTCAGCAGCGCCGTTGTGTAGGGGGAGGCTTCAACGCGATCCCACAAGGGAGTGTCGACGGGACCCGGCGCAACGACGGTCGTGCTGATCGACGTGTTCACGAGCTCGAGGCGAAGGATCGCCGCGAAGTGGCTCAGCGCAGCCTTCGTGGCGCCGTAGACAGCGAAGGCCGGAGTCGGGGCGGCGGCCTGCAGCGACGACAGGAAGACAAGGTGTCCATGGTCCCGCTCGAGCATGCCTGGCAGGGCTTGCCGGGTCAGCTCGATCGCAGCGATGAGGTTGACCTGGACTTCGTTCGTGATCTCGGCTGGAGTGCGCGTGGCGAACGGTCCGATCACGCCATGGCCGGCGTTGTTGATGAGGATGTCGATCGGGCCACCCGCTGCGTCCGCCGCTCGATCGACGAGTCCGTCGACTTCGCCGGGTTGCGACAGGTCTGCAGGCAGTGCCACTCCCTCGACCTCGGCTGCCAGGTTCTCCAACGCCGCGACCGAACGGGCGACCAGCACACAATGCCCGCCGCGTCGTGCGAATGATCGGGCGATCGATGCCCCGATCCCGTACGACGCCCCTGTCAGCAGAACCCGCTGTCCACGAATATCCACAACGCCCCCTCGGTTCAGGCTGCAACGCTACTCACCTCTGGCGCGGGCGCCCCGGGAGTGACCGAAGCGAGACGGCCGGACCGCCGCCGGTGGCGACCGATATGCGCCAGAGGCTGTGGGTGGCAAGCCGAAGGCGAGGCGCGGCGACCTGGGTGGCGGCGGAGCACCTTCGTGCGTCGTCGGGTGGCCGACCCGCAGGGCGTGCACCCTTCCTGCGGCGCAAAATCCTGGTTGGCTGAGCCAATGTTATCGACTATCGTCGATGATCGATGAGCGCTTCTTGTGAACTGGCCGAGCCGCTGGCGTCGTGGTTCCGGATGCGGAGGAGGCGACGATGAACGAGCCGAGCGACGTCGAGGCCGCGGTGCGCGACTACTACGCCGGAGCGGCCGTCGCCGCCGGTCGCGGGGCCGCGGCGTGCTGCGGCCCGCAAGCCGACCAGTTCGGCGCCGGTCAATATGACGACCTCGCCGGCCTGCCGGACGCGGCGGCGTTGGCCAGCATCGGCTGCGGCAACCCGGTTGCCGTCGCCGACCTGCACCCGGGCGAGGTGGTGTTGGATCTCGGCTCGGGCGGAGGGATCGACGTGCTGCTGTCGGCCCGCCGGGTGGGCTCGACCGGCCGGGCCTACGGGGTGGACTTCACACCGCAGATGCTCGCCCTGGCCCGCCACAACGCGGCCGAGGCGGGCGCGGACAACGTCGAGTTCCTCGAGGGTCGCATCGATGGCGTGCCCCTGCCGGACGGGTCGGTGGACGTGATCATCTCGAATTGCGTGGTCAACCTGGCCGTCGACAAGCCGGCGGTGTTCGCCGAGATGCATCGTCTGCTGCGCCCGGGCGGGCGAATCGGGATCAGCGATGTCGTCACCGAGGATCGGCTCAGCGCGGCCGAGCGGGCCGAGCGTGGCAGCTACGTCGGCTGCATCGCCGGCGCACTCCCGGTGTCCGAGTACCGGGCCGGGCTGGAAACCGCCGGCCTCGCCGATGTGTCGATCGACTTCACCCACAGCGTCGGTGACGGTGTCCATGCCGCCATCGTCCGGGCCACCAAACCGCTGGCGTGATGACCGACGTGTCGGTGCGGCCGACGACCGACCGCGACGGCCTGGTCCGAGTGAGATGCCGCTCACCTCGCCGAGCACCGCCTCGTCGCCTGCATCGGCACGGACGTGTCGGGTGGGCGGCGCTCAGCCCGGTATCGGACCGCTGCGTCTACGCCGGGGTAGCGGAGGTCGCCGGGATTGTCTCCGGACTGCAAGCCACGGTCCGGTCCGAGAGTTTCCGTGTGGACGCCTCGGACGCGATGCCCCCGAGATCGGGTCGGGTGCGTTCTGGGACGGGATGATGCGGCTGTTCCGCGAGGGCTCACCGGAGAACCTCGATCAGCTGTCGCTCGACATCGCCCACGAGATCGAAGCCGCCTGGGTCGAGCACGAACGCTCGACTTGATCGATCCCTCGACGGCCGTGTGACCGGGCATTCAGGCCGAATCAAGTCACTCCCAGTCGCCTTCAGGTGCCGTCGCCGATGTTGAGGGTTACGGCCGGCTCGAACATGCGAGCGGCACGAGCCATCAGGAGCGACTCATGACCACCAGCGACCCCACTGTCCACGTCCACGCGATCCAGCCCCGGATTCCGAGGTGGACGGGCGCCAAGAAACTGATCACGATCGGCGCCGCCACAGTGGTTGCGGTCGCGTCGACGTCTGCGGTCGTCCAGTGGTCTCGTGCCGAGACCGAGCAGCCCGCAGTGCAAACCCCGGCCGTCCCGATGACGAGGGATGAGAAGGTTCAGGATCTCGTCGACCGCGGCCTGGTCCCGCCTCCGGCGTTGCAGCCGGCGCCGTGACATCCGATGTCGACCGTGAGCCAGCGCATCCGTCTTGGGTAGCAGTGGGCGGTTGCCGACGCGAGCTCGTTCGAGACCCGCCCGGCAAAGAGAGGGCGTGAGCGACCTCGCCGGGTTCCGGCAGCCCTCGGATGGGTGCGCGAGGACCGGGTCATCGCATCACGGACACGAGCCCGACGACTCAAAGGAGAACTTGGTGCATGCTGGCTCGCGGGGTATCTGGGCGGGACCTGTCTCGGATTCCGAGACGGATCCCGCCCAGAAGGCGGCGGCTGCCGGCCCGAGCCGGGCCGCCCGTCGTGGGCCACACGTGGTCGCCGCTGGTACATTCGGCTGCTCCTGTCGCGGGGAGGTGACCGTGGAGACGGAGTGGCTCGTCGTCGGCGCCGGATCGGCCGGTTGTGTCATCGCCGGCCGGCTCAGCGAGGACCCCGGACGCGACGTGCTCGTGCTCGAGGCCGGTCCCGACTGGCGGTCAGCCGACGCCCCGAGCGAGCTGCGGAGCGTGAACTTCTGGCGGGCCCTGGACGCAGACGCGTGCGGGCACCTCATGTGGGAAGGACTCCGGTCGCGGCGGACCGCTCGGCAGCCGATGCGCCCGCACCTGCGAGGTCGGGGCACCGGTGGCTCGTCGGCGATCAACGGGATGATCGCCATTCGGGCGATGCCCGACGACTACGACCGCTGGGCAGCCGGAGGGTGCCCGGGGTGGTCGTACGTCGACATGTTGCCGTACCTGCGGCGGATGGAGGACGATCTCGACTTCGGCGACCGTCCGTATCACGGCGATGCCGGGCCGATCCCGGTGATGCGCCAGGATCCCGCTGCTTGGGGTGCGGTCGACCTCGGCCTGGCCGACGCGGCGGCCGCTCTCGGCTACCCGTGGGCCGACGATCACAACGCGCCGGGGTCGAGCGGGGTGTCACCGTTCGCGATCAACGTCGGCCGTGACTTGCGCCGGGTGTCCACGAACGATGGGTACATCGAACCGCACCGGTCACGATCGAACCTACGGATCCTCGGCCAGGCGACGGTCGATCGGGTGTTGATCGAGAGGGGCCGCGCGTGCGGTGTGCGGGTTCGCGTGAATGACGAGTGGGTGGACGTGCGCGCCGAGCACGTCGTGCTGTCGGCGGGCGCGATTCACTCGCCGGCGATCCTGCTCCGGTCGGGCGTCGGCCCCGAAGGCGACGTCGTCTCGTTGCCGGTCGGCCAAGGGTTGCAGGACCATCCGCTCGCGGTGCTCTGGCTCGTGCTGCGACCGGCAGCGTGGCCCGGCGTCGACGAGCGGCAGACGAACTGCGTCGTCCGCTTCTCCACCGGCCTCGAGCCCGGCGTCGACAACGACCTCGCGCTCATCTCCCAGAACCAGACCCAGCAGGCCGGCCACGCCGTGGACGAGGCGCTCGCCGGCCACGCCGGCCGCCCGGCCACAGGTTCCTGGGGGATCGGCACGGGTGCCGGCGGGCGCGAGCGCGGGATGCTGTGCGTGCAGCTCAGCAACCAGCGATCGCGCGGCTCCTTGCGGCTCGCGTCGTCAGATCCCGACGCGCCGCCGGTGATCGATTCCAACCTGCTCAGCGAGCGGATCGATCTCGACCGTATGCGCGAGGGCGTCCGACGGGCGCTGGAGCTGCTCGACCATCGCTCGTTCCAGGGAGCCGTCGAGCATGTGGCCATCGATCCGTCGGGGCGGGGGACCGGCGAGCTGAGTGACGACGCGGCGATCGACGAGTGGCTGCTGGAAACGGTCGGTGACGCGGCGCACATCTGCGGCACGTGCCGAATGGGCGCGCCGGACGATCCACGGTCCGTGGTCGATCCGGCCGGGCGGGTGATCGGCGTCGAGGCCCTGCATGTGGCCGACGCCTCGATCTTCCCCGAAGTGCCGAGGGCGAACACCAACCTGCCGGTCATCGCCGCCGCCGAGCGGATGGCCGACATTCTCCGCGACCGGCCGGCGCTGGCTGAGCAGTGAGCCGCGCCACCTGAGCTGCCCCCGCCGTCACCGTGCTCGGGTCGGTGGTGCTCGCCGATGTCCGGGTGTGCGTCGCGGATACGGTCGGCGGCGTGCAGGTGGACCTGCTGTTCGACCCGTTCGGTGGGCGATGGGAAGACCTCCGCGCCGCCGCTGTGATGGCCGAGGAATCGGGCTTCGACGGCGTGTGGCTGTATGACCACCTGGCCGGTTCGTCCCACGGTGCGGCGCACGTCCTGGAGTGCTGGACGATCCTCAGCGCGCTCGCTGCGGCAGTGCCGCAGCTGGCGATTGGCTCGCTCGTGCTCAACGTCGCCAATCGCGACGCCGGCACGCTGGCGGTGATGGCGGCAACGCTGCAGGAGGTCAGCGGCGGCCGGCTGCTGCTCGGAGTCGGCGCCGGAGGCGGCGCTGGCACGCCATATGCCGCAGAGCAGGCAGCGCTCGGGCGCCCCGTGCACGGCGACGTCGCGCGGCGGGCAGCGGTCGAGTCGGCGATTGCCACGTTGCGTCAGGTGTGGTCGGGCACGGCCGGAGGGGCGGATGGTTTCCTGCGACCCTCGCCGGCGCCGCCTGTGATCGTGGGCGGCTTCGGGCCGAAGATGGCCGAACTGGCCGGACGTCTCGGCGACGGCATCAACGCGCCGTCCGGCCCCAACCTCCCACGCCTGCTCGACGTCGCCCGCGAGGCGCGGAGTGCGGCGGGTCGAGACCCCGACACCCTCCTCGTCACGACGTCGGGCTCGCCGACCGACGACCGACTCGCCCGCCTGGGCGTGCATCGCGTGATCACTATCGTCCGCCCTCCATACACCGACGCCGTCGGCCACCTCGCCCGCGCCATCGGCCAACGCTGAGCACCCGAACCCGTGGCCGGGGTGCGTGGAGCGCCGTGCCGCCGTTCACGCATGGGAGGTCGGGGTCCTGCGGGTGAGCGACCCGAAGGTGGGGAGGGCGACACCGAAGAGGTACGCGAGGCCGACACCCAGGAACGTCTCTGTGACGCGTTCACCGAATCGCGCCGCTGCGGTGCTCGGATTCGAATGCAGGAGCAGCAGGAAGACGATGAAGGTCGTGAAGGCCGGAGTGATGTACCAATGGCTGCGGTTGGTCGCGGCGACCGCACCGACGGTGACGAGGATGACCAGGCTGTAGACGGCGCTGGACGGCTCGAGTCGGGCGAGGGCGACCCCTGCGAGCGCTCCGATCGCCACCGAGACGAGGCGACCGACGCTGCGCAGCTGTTGCATCTCACGAGCAGGTCGCATGACCAGCATGGCCGCCGTCGCCGCCCAGCCGACGTGGTCGAGGTCGAGGGCGAACCCGATGGCGGCCGCCGTGGCCCCGGCGAAGCCGAGGCGCAACCCGAACAGCAGCGTCGGCGGCGGTGAGGCCGGCACCGACGGTGGCACAGCGACGGCCTGCGGCCACAGCAAGGAGACGGCGAAGGCGTACAGCGACCCGGCGACCATGATCAACGCCAGCGTGGCGGCTTGGGCGCGGTCGGTGTAGCTCAACCCGACCCCGACCATCGGCACACCGAGCGTCAGCGCGATCTGCCCGAGCCGGGTCGCCCGCTGGGCCAGCCACGCGGCCCCCAACCCGCACAGGATCACCACGGCCACTGCGACAGGTGGGACCGGAGCCACGAGCGAGCCGACGAAGATCGGCACTCCGACCAACACACCGAGCACGGCGATGAACCGGCGGGCACGCCGCGTGGGCGGCAATCCCATCGCCGCCGCCGGCACCACGCCTACGCTCAGTGCCAGCCCTTCGGGGACGTCGCTGAGGACCACCAGCGCCGCCGGGATCGCATACACGACCCCCAACAGGAGCCCACCACTGTTCCAGGTCAGGCCCGTCCGCCCGATCGGCACCGTGCCTCCCCGTCGTGGCCCGAATCGCCGGGACCTCGACCTGTCGCGCCAGAGCCCCATCGCCCCACAGGATGGCCGATCGGTAGTGTCGTCGCGGTGGGTGGCGCCGCCGGGCCTGCCGATGCGGGCGAGCACACCGGTGGATGGCCGACTGATGCGCTGTCGATGTTCGAGGAGCAGCGGCGACTCGGCGTGCTGACCCCGCCGCCGTGGCTCGATGGCCCTGAGGCCATGGTTGGTGGTTGCTTCGTCGCCTTCCTGCGAGGGCAGGCAGGACCCGGGCGAGCCGGTGACCGAGCCTTGGTGGGGGCGGTGACGATGTCGGGGCAACGGCTCGTGTCGGAGGTGGTGGTGCCTGGCGAAGCCGGCGCGGCCTACGAGCCTGGGATGCTCGCTCTGCGAGAGGGACCGATGCTGGCGGCTGCGGTCTTGGCGCTCGAGGTTCGACCCGATGTGCTGCTCGTTGACGCGACCGGGCGGGACCATCCCCGGGGTGCGGGACTTGCGTTTCACCTCGGCGCGATGCTCGACATCCCAACCGTTGGTGTGACGCATCGGACGTTGTGGGCGACCGGCGTCGAGCCCGGTCCCCGGGCCGGTGACACGAGTTCTCTCAGGCTCGACGGCGTCGAGGTCGCCCGTTGGGTCCGCACTCGGCCCGGCGTTCGTCCGGTCGTCGCGCACGCCGCCTGGCGCTGCGATGTCGACACCGCCGTCCACGTCGTCGTGCGGACCGTTCGCAACGCGCGCACGCCCGAGCCGCTACGACTGGCTCGGCAGGCCGCCCGCACCGCCCGGTCCGCCGACGAGTCGCCGTCATAGCTCCGCTCGCACGCAGTGCCGGATCGCCGCGTCGACGGGTCCCGGCAGGCTGAATGGAGCTCCGGCGAGGTGCGCGACAACGTCCCGTACACGGCGGCGGCTGTCCGCTTTCCGAATTCGGGATTTCGGCCAGCGCAGCCGCCCGAACTGGTTGCTGTCGTCGAGCCGTCACCGATCGGTGTCGAGCACCTCGCGCAGCTTGACGGAGAACGCCTCGGGCTCGCCGGCGTAGCCGTGCTCGCCGCCGAGGAACCCACCGTGATGGCTCGGGAACACGGTCGCCTCCTGGCCCAGCAACGATGCGGCGGCACGGGCCGTGCGGCCGGTGTAGGTATCGCCGGTCTCGACGCCGACCCCGATGACGATGCGGGTCGATGCGGCGCGCAGGGCGTCGACATCGAGCTCATAGTCGGTGATCGCCCACGAGCGGTCCGACAGCAGCGGATCGTCGCGCGAACCGTCGTCGTCGCTCGGCATGCCGAACATCGCCGGGTCGGCCGGCGGCTGGGCGAAGAAGTCCGTTGTGAACTCGCCGGGCCACGACGTCATGGCGATGAACTGCGCCATCCCGGCGCCGAAGCCGCCAGCGGTGTAGGCGTCGAACATCGACTGCCGGGCGCGGTCGGCAGCCTCCGCGTCGGGCAGCACCGTGTTCATCGGCGGCTCATGGGCGACCAGGATCGCCACGTCCTCGGGATGACGGGTGACCAGCTCGAGGGCAGTCACGGCACCGCCGCTGCTGGCGAACATGTCGATCGGACCGGCGTCGAGGGCGGCGATGAGTGCATGGAGGTCGGCCGCCTGGTCTTGCGGAGTGTGGTCGACCCGACCGTCCTTGCGGGTGCTGCGCCCGAGGCCGCGCGGGTCGTAGGTCACGACGGTCCGGTCAGTGAAGTACGACGCCAAGGTGCCGAAGCCGCCGGCATCCATTGGTTGGCCGACCATCAGTAACGGCCGGCGTCCGTCGGCGGTCGGCAACGGTCCGTGGACGTCGTACACCAGGTCGACGTCGGGGGTCTCGAGGGTGTGCGTCGTGGTCATCACGTGCCTCCGTGTGGTCCAGCTCGTCTGCCGGTCTGACCGGATCGGCGGCTTCAACTCATCGGCGCTGTGGCAGCGGGGCTCCGGGCGACGAGGGAGTTCTGCGCGTCGGCTCTGACTGTCGTCAACGTCGAGCCGGCGGCGACGTGAGGGCGAGCCAGCGCGCCCACGGCGCGCGCAGCTCGTCGGGCGTGAACGGCTTGAACCACTCGGTCAGATACGACTCGGCTGGGATCGCCAGCATGTCGACGTCGGCATCAGCGATCACTGCCGCGTTGCGCTCGGCGCCGCGCACGACGCCGGTGGAGCCGATGGGCAACCACGCCCGGGCATGCTCGGATCGGTAGCCACCGATCGGCTCGACGCGGATCCCTGGTCCGAGCGGGATCAGGACCATCGACGCCGCGGTTCCAGGCGCAAGCACCACCTCGCCGCGACGAAGGCGTACGCGGAGGACATGGCGCATCGCGCGCCGACGGTCGATGGCGTCGACGTTCAGCCCGTGGCGTCCGAGCTGCTCGAACCATCCGTCGACGTCTGGATCGTCGGCGATCACTTCGACGGCGCGCCGGCGCCAGTCGACGGCTTCGATTGGCGGGGCCGGATGCCGCTCGTCGACGCGTACGACCCTGCCGGCGAGATGGTGCCGGCGTTCGAGCGCTTCGATGACAAGCCTGGCGAAGTCCGGACGGTCTGGCGGCGGCACGATCTCGACGAGGCGAGCCGAGCGTGGCGCGCCCGACCGTCGGGGAAAGCTCCCGAGCACGTCGGCCTCGATGTCGGCGATCGTGTGGACCGTGCACTCGACGACTCGCTCCGTCGCGCCCCCCTGTTCGAAGTGGCCGCGATGGAAGGCGATGCGCAGCGAACCCTCGATGGTGAGGTCGACGACGCGGAGGTTCGCTTCGGCGATGCTCTGACGATTGTCCAACCACATCCACGTCCCGAAGCGGTCGTCGCTGCTGCGCAGTGCCATGACGGCGCGGCCACTCTGGCGATCGACGCACACCTCATAACCGGCGCTCGTACGTTGCGTCGTGCCGCGCTGTCTGAGCGCATCCGCGGCTCGCAACACGCGGATGGCGTCGATCACATCAGTGACGAACCGCCGTGCAGAGGGGCGTTGGTCGACGAGCCAGGCGAACCCTTGGACGTCGACGTCCTGATAGCGCGAGACGGACATCGACGGAGCCGACGGGTCGCGCCTCGCCGTCCACAACGACTCGGTGGGCGTGACCATCTGCCGATCGAGCGCGGTGAACGCGCCGCGTGACATGACCCTCCGCAGTCCAGCGGCGTCGTCGAGCAGGTGAGCCGGCACGGCGCTCTTGCTATGGCAGAGGCTCAGGGCGAGCACTTCGCGCATCACGAGGTCACCGGCGATCCCGGACCGCGCTCCGATGTCGGCCTCGATCCGTGTTCGGAGCCCGGCAGCATCGCTGGACCACAGCTCATCGGCGAGGTCGTCGAAGTCGTGACCGAGCGCGGTGTGGGCGGCGAACTGGGGGTGGACCCGGCGGCCGGCGGGGCTGGCAGCGACCATGCCGATGTCGTGCAGGTAGGCCGTCAGCACGGCGGTGCCTTGGAGGAACCGGTGCCGTTCGTCGGAGCGCGTCGGCAGCAGGCCGCCGCGGACCTGGTCGGCCAGTCCGACCACTCGGCGTGCGACGTCCCGCACGTGGACGACGCCGTGATCGGAGAAGGATGCCGGATGGCGACCTGGATCGTCGAAGAACTCGTCGTCGTCGAGGAACCGCTCGACCTTCGTGGCCCGTTCGATCGGCCGCCAGTATCGCTCCTCGAGCTGACTGCGGATCGCCGGTGCGAGGAAACCGTCCAGCTCGTCGTCGGCCAGCACCGCCGGTCCTGTCGGTTCGGAACCCTCCACGCAGCCCCCAGCTCGATGGGTGTCGGCCGTTGCGCACTGTACCGGTCGGGCACGCCGACTGGACGTGCGCCACGCCGTCGGCCATGGGACGGAAGACCCACTACGTTGCGGCGGTGGGGAGTCGTGCGGGGCACGCGATCGGCCGGGGACGGTGCTGATCGTCGAGCGGGTCGCCGCGCTGCACAGGGTCGACCTCTTCGCCGCGGTACCTGGTGCTGTACTTGCCGCCGTGGCCGCTCAAGCGGAGGAGCTGACGCTCGACGCCGGCGAGGTGCTGATCGAGGCGAACAAGTTGGAGGACAGCCTCTACGCCATCCTCACGGGTCGCGTGCAGGTCCTCGTGAACGGCCGCGTCCTCGTCGAGGCGGGACCCGGCTCGACCGTGGGCGAGCTCGCCGTGCTCGTTCCCGAAGCGCGATCGGCGACCGTGGTGACGCTCGCACCCAGCGGGTTCCTGCGCGTGCGGAAGGAGACGGTCGACGATCTCATCGTCGAGCATCCAGCGTTCGCCCGCAGCATCATCGCCGTGCTCGTCGCTCGCTTGCGTGCGACCTCAGCCCACCTCGGGACCACATGACCAGTCGACCGCACCCGCGCCAACGTCGCGTTGCTGGCGGCGCAGGCCGTGTTCTTCGGAGTGACCTCGGCGCTGCTGGTCATTCCCGCCAACGGCATCTTCCTGGCGGCCTACGGCGCGGAATGGCTGCCACTCACGTACATCGGGATCGCCATCCTCGGCGCGGGCACCTCGATCGTGATCGCCCGCTCGCTTCGCCGGTGGACGCTCCCGACGGTCTCCGTTGCTGTGCTGGCCGCGATCACCGCGACGCTCATCGGCACCTGGGCGGTCACCGCGGCATCGGGCTCGGCATGGCCGTCCGTGGCGCAGCTGATCCTGTTCCCGATCCTGCTCCAGCTCGGCTTTGTGTTCATCGGCGGACAGGCTGGCCGGCTGCTCGATCTGCAGCAGATCAAGCGGTTCTTCCCTCGCGTCGTCGCAGGCTTCGTCGTTGGCTTCACGATCGGTGGTTTCGCTGGCGTCCCGCTCCTCGACCTGACGGGAGCGCCGGAGCACCTCGTCGTGGTGTCGGCGATGTCGTGCGCCGTGTTCGCCCTCCTCATCCGGGTGACCGCGTGGCGGCGGCCTGCCGAGTTGACCGTTGTCGATCAACCGACCGGCGACCGTCCCCGGCAGTCGCTGCGATCGCTACTCACGACCCGGTTCGTCGCTCTCGTGTTCGCCTATCAGGTGCTCTCGGCGATGGGCAGCCAGGTGCTCGACTTCCTCGTGTTCGACAGGGCCGCGGCCCGCTACGACGATGCGTCCGAGCTGACTCGCTTCGTCGCCCTGTTCACTGGCGTGCTGAACGTGGTCGACCTCCTGTTCCTCGTCGTGGTCGCCGGGTTCCTGCTGTGGCGCTTCGGACTGCGCCTCGGTCTCCTCGCCAACCCGACGGTCGTCACGGCACTGACGGTGGGAATGCTCGTCGCGGCGCTCGGCCCCGGCGCGTCGTCGCTGGCGCTTTTCGCCATCGTGGTGACGACGCGCATCATCGACATCGCGCTGACCGACGGCACGACGCGCGGTTCGGTCAACGCCGTCTTCCAGGTGCTCCCGGTGGAGGAACGGCTCGCTGTCCAAGCTGGCGTGGAGGGCATCGGCGTGCCGCTGGCGATCGGCGGCACGGGGGTGATGCTGCTCGTGATGAACGCTCTCGAGCTCGGCACGAGCGCGATCGTCGGGTTCGCCTTCGTGCTGTGCGGCGCATGGAGCCTCGTTGCGATCATCGTCTACCGCGACTATCGCCGGGCGCTCGCCGCTCGGCTCCGTCGCCGCGGACTCGATCTCCGCGCCACACTGCCCGGCGGCGACGAGGAGCGGTTGGCGGCACACCGGCTCTTGCTCACCGACGACGTGCGCGACATCCGGCTCGGCCTCGATCTCGCGCTCACTGCCAACGTCTCGTCGGCTGACCTCGCCGAGCTCGTGAGGCACGAGGACGCGGTCGTTCGTTTGCTCGTGTTCGCCGAGCTCGCCCGGCGAGGCGACGAGGACGCCGAACGGCGCGGAGGCGAGATCGCGCGTCGGCTCGCCACTGCCGATGACATCAGCGGGCGCAGGGCCACCGCGGTGGCGTTGAGCGACTTGCACCCCCCCGATCGTCAGGAGCTCCTCCGTGGACTCCTCGCCGACTCCGAAGCGGCGGTGCGCGTGGCCGCGCTCGACGCCGTGGCACCGGACGATGCCGGTCTCGCAGCGCTCGTCGTCAGTGCCATCGAGGAACCGACCACGGTCGACGCAGCCCTCGATGCATCGCGACGGCTCGGGGCGCCGGCGATCGCCTCGGCAGCCAACCGGCTGATCGCGCCAGGTCCAGTCGATCAGCTCCTCGTCCGCCTGGTCGCGGTGAGCGACGCCACGAAGCGGGAGGTCCATACGATGGTGGCCGCGCTCGTGACCCACCCGGATCGGAGCGTGTCGATTGCCGCCCTCGGGGCGATCGCCCGTGCGGGCGGGACCGTCGAGCCACCGGTCCTCGACCAGCTGCTCGGACAGGACGCCGGCCTCGCCGCACGCGTGGTTGCCGCCTCGACGACGATGACGGACGGTGATGCAATGCTGCTCCGCGCTCTCGACGACGAGCTGCAGGTGGCACGCGAGCGAGTGCTGGCCGTGCTTGCCGTTCGCCACGGCGAGGACCGGATCGAAGGTGCACGCCGTGCGCTCAGCAGCCCCGACGGTCAGCGCCGGGCGCTCGGTGTCGAGATGCTGCAGGTCTCGCTCAGCCGCAGGGAAGCGGCGCTCGTCGACCCTGTCGTACGCGACGACCTAGCGGCGAGCGAGCGGCTCCGGCGCTTGCGCGCGTTGGTCGAGGTGCCCCAGCGAGACCGAGAGGCCTGGCTGACCGACCTCGCCGTCGACGACGAGCGGCGGTGGGCCTCGCCATGGCTGCAGGCGGTTGCGCTCTACACCGAACTCCTGTCGGCTCCGGCGATTGCGGCCCGGCACGCAGAGGGCATCCCCGTCGAGGTCGACCCCGCGCTCGCCGAGGTCGTCCGCGCCGCGGACGGCTCGACCCTGG
Organism: uncultured Acidimicrobiia bacterium; assembly: GCA_963776995.1. Taxonomy (GTDB): domain Bacteria; phylum Actinomycetota; class Acidimicrobiia; order Acidimicrobiales; family Ilumatobacteraceae; genus JALZMG01. Next base: position 226,980 of record CAVZPA010000015.1, on the reverse strand, counting down.
TTCGGCGCCCGGAGACCTGACGTCCGCAATCGGCCAAGTGGGCAACGGCAGCGCGGACTCGTTGGCGCCGACCGATGAGAATCGCTGGGCGGGACGGTCGACCACTCGGAGGAGGATGGATGCCGATGAAACTGCCACAGATCGTCTCGCCGCAGGAGTGGGAGGCAGCCCGCCAGGAGTTGCTGGTGGGAGAGAAGGAGCTCACCCGGGCTCGGGACGCGATGGCGGCACGGCGCCGGCGGATGCCGTGGATGGCGGTCGAGAAGGACTACCGGTTCGAGGGCCCGATGGGCCCAGCAAGCCTCGGCGACCTGTTCGAGGGCCGTCGCCAGCTGATCGTGTACCGCGCCTTCTACGCGCCGGACGTCACGACGTACCCGCCGGGCGGCGGCGCGTACCCGCAGCGGGCCTGCGTCGGCTGCTCGCTCGTCGCCGACCAGGTCGCGCACCCGGCTCACCTGAACGCGCGGGACACGACGCTGGCGTTTGTCTCGCGCGCCCCGCAGGCCGAGATCCGGGGTCTGAAAGAACGCATGGGATGGGAATCCATCCCCTGGTACACGCTCACCGATGACTTCGACGCAGACTTCGGGGTCGACCAGTGGCACGGCACCAACGCCTTCATCCGCGAGGGCGATCGGATCTTCCGCACCTACTACGTGCACGACCGCGGCGACGAGCACATGGGCAGCACCTGGAGCTACCTCGACCTCACCGCGCTCGGACGCCAAGAGGAGTGGGAGGACTCGCCGGAGGGCTACCCGCAGACGCCGCCCTACCAGTGGTGGAACTACCACGACGCGTACAGCACGGGCGCCTGATCGCGCGATCCTGACGGCCGCCCACACGGCGCCCGGAAGGTGCACTCACTCGGTTGGCGCGCTCACGGTGACGGGAACGAGTGGTGCTCGTGTGAAACGACCCAGCGCCCGCTCTCCTTACGCAGACCGATCGAGAGCCGCAGCCGGTTGCCCGGATCCTGCTCCAACTCGACTGCCGTGCCGCAACGAAGCAGAGCGTGCGCAAACGCGACGTCATCGCCGGCGGCGACCTCGAGCGCGACGATCTCGAAGACCGCTCCCTTCCGTTGCCACTCGAAGAACGGCGGCCAGGTGGCCCGATAGGCGTCGATGCCCCTGACACCGTCGCTCGGTGGTGGAACGTCGAACATCACGATGTCGGGGGAGTGATCCGCCAGTACGCCGTCCAGATCTCCGGCATGCACTGCCTCCGCCCACCGTTCGATGAGGGTACGAATGTGTGCTTCGTCGTCAGTCACGGCGATCTCCAGACGATGTCGCAAGGTCGAGCGAGGTTCCAGGATGGAGACTCCGCGAACCCGGACGACTCATCGCTCATTTGGGCGAGCCGGATGCTCACCGTCGAGGGCGCGCCGCCGGGGGAGGTGATGTCAGCCGAGTAGCTCGGTGTGCAGGAGTTTCGTGAGCCACGTCTGATGGTGGTCGGCGGTCCAGTGCAGTTCGATGGTGAGGAGGTGGTAGAGGTCGGGGCTGGCGAGGGCGCAGAACCGCTCACCGGCCTCGGTGACCGGCAGTCCAGCCTTGAGCTCGTGACCGAGGTAGCGACGGATCCGTTCGGTCTGGTTGGCCAGTCGTTCTTGGAGGAGTTGCCCGCCGCGGATCCTGGACGAGCCACTGCCGTCCAGCGAGTCCGTGGCGACGATGAGTAGCGTCGCCCGGTACGTGACATCGTCAACCGACCGGGTGGTAGCGCCGAGAACGGACGTCAAGCGAGCCATCGTCCGGCTCGCCGTCGTCCTGGTTGCCCTGCAAGTCGTGTTCGTCGGTCTGTTGGTGGTTGCCCAGGCGGTGCCCGACGACCGGATCGTTGCCCACCTGTTGGAGGCGGTCGAGGACGGGACCTACGCATCGAACTCCGCCCCGGACAACATGGGGGGTACCTCGAGCAGCTTCACCGAGTGCGTGGCCATCGGGACGGGGCTGGGACGGCCGGAGCTCGGTCCGTGGGAGCGGGCGGTGCGGATGCCGCGCATCGGCAACTGTGCGGAGGGACCCGACGACCTCCGTCGGCTGGAGCGGGGGGAGTCGCTCGGCGAGGTCGAGGAGTACTTTCGCTACTGGGCGGGCTGGACGGTCGTGACGCGGCCGGTGTTGGCGCTGTGGGGACTCGAGGCGCTGCGCCGGATCTCGGGTGCGTTGCTGTTCTTCAGCGCCGTTGGAGCGGTCGTCGTGGTCGCCCGACGGGCGACGCCGGCGTACGCCGTGGGATTGATGATCCCACTCCTCGTGGCGTCGAACGTCATGGCCACGCCGAGCTCGTCGGTCGAGCAGGCGCTCAGCTTCAGCGTCGCGTTCGTGTCGGTGGCCGTGACGGCGTGGGGTGCGAGTCACGGCCTCGAGGGCGCCGCACTGGGTGCGGCCGCGGGCGCCGCGCTGTACATCTTCGTCGAGTTCCTGATCGCGCCGGCCATCCCGTGGATGCTGTCGGTGTCGGTCGCCGGCGCGGTGACGTTCGCCCGGACTGCTCAGCTCGATCGCACCGCTCGCGCGGTCGGCGTGACGAGCGTCGTCTGGCCGCTTGCGTTGCTGTTCACGTGGGCGACGCGCTGGGCGCTGGCGGTGCTGTTCCTCGGGTGGGATCACTCGATGGATGTCGTGCGCTCGAAGGTCTCGACGCGACTCGGTGGTGCGTCGAGTTCCGTCAGCAACGAGTTCGGCGCCTCGACGAGGGCGAACCTCCGGTACTGGCTCGACACCATCTCGACGGCGTGGGCCGTGGTGCTGGTGGTGATCGTCGTCGTCGTGGCGACGCTGATCGTCGGGTATCGGCGGCTCGGACCGGCGAGTCTCGCGCTGTTCGGGATGCTCGCGCTCCCGGCACTGTTCGCGCCGCTGTTCTACGAGCTGCTGCGCAACTTCTCCCAGATCCACGTGACGAAGGCGTACTCGAACATCCCCGTGGCGGTCGGGGTCGTCCTCGGCGCCGCGCTGTTCACGGCAACCGTTTCCTCGCCGCCGAGCGAGCGAGGCAACCGTTCACCCTTGACTGCCGCGGTCGCCGACGCGTAGCCCGTCCCGACCTGACGGTGCCGACGATCAGGCCCGCTCGAGCACGTCGGCGGTGTGCTGGCCGAGCGTTGGCGCACTCGTCCAGTGCCACCAGTCGTGATCGACGCGGAACGGGGCACCCGGGGTCGAGACCGTTCCCAGCAGCGGGTGCTCCTCGTCGCGCCAGAACCCGGTGCTGTGCAGGTGCGGGTCGTTACGGAGGTCAGCGATCGTGTTGACCGGCGTGATCGGGATCCCCCGGCGCTGACCCTCGACGAACAGGTCGAGCTTCGTGCGCGGCCGAGTGAGTTGCTCGGTGCAGTCGTCGATGAAGTCGGACACCTCCCAGCGCACGTGGAGATCGACGAAGACGTCGTCGAGGACGCCGTCCATCCCCGTCGCCTCGGCGATCCACTCGGCCATCGCCCGCCAGTGCGCCGGTTGGAGGACGAGGAACGACACATGACCGTCGGTGCACGGGTACAGCCCCCATGGGCGGGTCACGGCACGTCGGTTTCCCGGACGGGTGCGGCGGAGCTCGTCGTCGAGGAACAGCGCCACGCCCGTCTCCGGCGCCAGCGCCAGGCAGCACTCCTGCATCGACACGTCGACGACCTGCCCGCGACCCGTTCGCCTGACCGCCCGCCTCGCCAGCATCGCCGCGTTGACGGCGTGGAGTGATGTGACGTGCGACGCGAACTGGACCGGCGTGGCAGGGCACAGTGGCGCGCGGTCCGGGAAGCCGACCGTGAAGGCGATGCCCGACGATGCCCAGGCAACCAGCTCCGACCCGCGCCAGTCCCGGCGCGGACCGGTCAGACCGAACGGCGTGACGGCGACGACGACCTGCCGATCGTGGCCGAGCGTCAGCTCGCCGTCGGCGGGATCGACGTCGGTGATCACGACATCGGCGGTCGCCCGCAGCTCGTCGCGAGCTGCACTCCCGGGCGGAGCGATGACGGACCGCTTGCCTTGGCCGAAGAACGCCCACCACAGCGAGCCCTCCGGTGCGTCGTGGCCCGGCGCGAACGGCGGGAGGTGGCGCAGCACGTGGCCTTCGGCGGGCTCGGCGACGACGACGTCCGCCCCGAGGCCCGCCCACATCCGAGTCGCGTAGGCGCCGGTGAGGCCGGTCAGCTCGAGCACCCGGAGCCCGGCCCACGGGCCGGCGCTCACGCCGACCCCACCCGATCGTCGCCGGTCACCAGCCCGAGCGCGGCCGCCCGGTCGATGTAAGGGCGACGGAGCGTGAGATCCGGGGCCGCCGCCGTGAACGCCGCCCCCGACTCGATCAGGGCATCGACCTCGGCTTCCGTCATCCCGACCCGCTCGACGAGCACGGCACGGGTGTCCTCACCCATCGATGGACCTGCCCGCCACCAGCGGCCGGGCTCGGCACCGAGGCGGATGGGGTGGCCGCTGAACACATCACCGTCGGGAAAGCGGCTCGATCCGATCAGCTGGAACCACTGCCGCTCGCGGACCTGCGGATCGTCCAGCACGCCGGTGTTGTCGTACACCTCGCACGCGGCCACGCCGACGGCCTGGAGCGCGCTGGCCGCGTCGGGTGCCGGTCGGGTGCTCGTCCACGCTCCCAGGAGCGCATCGAGCTCGTCGTGGTTCTCGAGCCGTCCTCCGAGCGTCGCGAAGCGGGTGTCGCGCGCGTCCCCCCCGAGCAGGTCGGCGACGGCCGCCCACCGGGCGTCGTCGTCGACGGTCACGGCCACCCAGGCGTCGTCGCCCTCGCAGCGGTAGCAGCCCTGCGGCGCCAACCACGGCAACCGGTTCCCGACGCGACCCTGCTCGTGGCCGCTGATCGCGTGGTCGAGCAGGAACGGTCCGAGGCTGGACACGGTCGTCTCGAACTGGGCGATGTCGACGAACGTGCCCTCGCCCGTTCCGTCGCGGTGCTCGAGCGCGGTGAGCACGGCCGCGAGGGCGTGGAGCCCGGAGAAGTAGTCGGGCGGGGCGACCGTGGCGATGCCGGCCGGCACCTGGTCGGGGTAGCCCGTCAGCTCGTCGAGTCCGACGAGGGGCGCCTGGTTCGGTCCCCACGCGAGGAACTCGTAGTACGGCTGGTCCGGATCGGAGCCGAACCCCGGAAGGGCGACGTAGACGAGGGCCGGGTTGACCGCGGCGAGGTCGTCGGGTCCGAGCCCGAGGGCGCGCACGGCCGGGGTCGAGTAGTTCGTCACGAACACGTCGGCGGTGGCGATCAGCGCGAGCGCGGCGCGGCGAGCCGACGGGTCCTTCAGCTCGAGGCCGACCGACAGCTTGTTGGCCGACATCTCGGCGAGGTAGGGCGACGTGTCCATGTACGGACCGGAGTCCATGCCCGTCGCCCACGCCGAGCCGAACAAGCGAGCGACGTCGGGGTTGGTGCGCGACTCGACCTTGATGACGTCGGCGCCGTGGAACGCGAGGGCTCGACAGCAGCTCGGCGCGGCGATGGCGATCGACAGCTCGACCACCGTGATCCCTTCCAGCACACCCATGGTTCCCCCCGAACGGTCCGCCTTGGATGCCCGTCAGCTTGGCACGCCGCACACGCGGGAACGGCCAGGTGAGCCGCGGACCGGCGTCATCGGCCCGCGAGAATGACTCGGGCCCGGGTGATGACCTCGTTGAGCACCCGCGTTGCGGCGGCGACGTCGTCGCTCGGGAGGCTCTCCCAGATTGGAGCGGTGTCGGTGGTGATCGTGGTCTGCGTGGATGCGGTCAGTTGGCGTCCGGCGGAGGTGAGCCTGCCGTCGGCAAGGAGACCGCGTTCGGTCAGCTCGCCGACGAGATCGACTGCATCGGCGAAGTGAGCACGGTCGGCCACGGTGGTTGCCAGGCCGTCGGCGTCGACGCTGCCGTCGAGCACGCCGGCCAGCCGCAGGGTCACCCACTGCGGCTCGCTGAGCCCGGTCCCTCGGAGGAAACGTTGCAGCAGGGCGTTGAGGGTCTTCTCCGTCTCGCCGATGAGCTGGGGGCCGAACGGAGTGGACATGATTCCTCCCATGAAGATCGTTGGTTCACCCAACGATATCGATTCGTTGGCACAACCAACAACCCGCGTAGGCTTCGCTCCGTGTCAGCGCTGAACCGGGTCGCCGCAAGGCCAACGTGGCTGCTGAGCCGTGCCAATGCCCGGTCGCAAGGCCTGCTGGCGGACGCCTTCGCCGCCGAAGATGTCCGCGGCTACCACTTCCGACTGCTCGCCGCCCTCGATCAGTACGGCCCCGCCAGCCAGGCGGATCTCGGACGGCGCACCGGGATCGACCGAAGCGACGTCGTCGCCACGCTGAACGAACTCGTCGAGCGCGGGCTCGCCCGAGCGCGAGCCCGACATGGCCGACCGCCGTCGCAACGTCATCACCATGACCGAGCGAGGCGCCGAAACGCTGGAGAGGCTCGACGCCGTGCTCGACGATGTCCAGAACGCCGTGCTCGCGCCGCTCACATCCACAGAGCGGAAGACTCTCGTTCGACTGCTCGCCAGACTGACCTGATCGGTTCGAATGTGGGCTGAGCAAGCGGCCCGTGCGGGAGGTATCGCCATGACCAATGCGACGGATCGACCGCCGAGACACCCGCCGCCGTGGTTCGTGCACGCGGCCTGGCGCGTTCATCGCGCGCTGTACCGGTTCAGTGGCGGCCGACTCCTGTGGACCACGTCGAACAAGCGCGGCTGGGGTGCGCTGCGCCTCACGACCATCGGGCGGAGGTCCGGGCAGGAGCGCAGCGTCATCGTCGGCTACGTCGAAGATGGCCCTCACCTTGTCGCGCTGGCGATGAACGGTTGGGACGAGGGCCATCCCGCGTGGTGGCTCAACCTCGAGGCGCACCCGGACGCCGTCGTTCGATTGGCGCACCAGCAACCGCGCCTGGTGCGTGCACGCGCCGCGGCAGGGGAGGAGCGTGACCGCCTGTGGCAACGCTGGGTCGCGGTCGACCCCAGACTCGACGCGTATGCGGGCCGGCGGTCGACCGAGACGCCCGTGGTCGTCATCGAACCGCGTGACGGCACGGCTTGACATCCGGCGCCGCTCCAGGGGCGCCGGATGTCGAGCGGGTCACCCAGCTCAGTGCCAGTCGCTGATCGGGACGTCGTCGGGGGAGGGGGATCCGGTTCCGGTCTCGATCAGCGCCTTGAGGCTGAGCAGGAACACCGCCCACTTCGTGCTGCAGTGGGAGAGGAACTCGACGGGCTCGGCCCAGCCCTCGTGGGTGAAGCGCACGATCGTGAACCCGTCGCTGCGGGAGAGGCGCCAGTCGATGGTGGTGCCGATCCACTCGGGTGGTCCGTCGGTGACCCGCCACCGGACCAGCTCGCCCGGCGTGAGCTCGATCACCTCCATGTCGAATCCGCCTTGGGGGAACCGGAACTCGATCTTCCCGCCGAGTTCGGGGTCGCCGTGGGTGTCGGTCGTCCACCACCCCGACAGGCCGTCGATGGTGGTGAGGGCGGCGTAGACGTCGTCGGCGGACGACGACTCGACGCCGATGCGGTGATGGATGTCGGTCATGTTGCTTTCCTTGCTTGTTGTTGGGGGGACTGCTTGTTCTGCTTCTGACGTTCGATCTTCTCGGCGATCCGTGCGATGCGACGCAGCCGGCCGTCCCAGCCGGAGCCGACGTTGGCGAGTTGCTCAGCGGCTCTGGCGAGTTGAGCGTCGTCGACGCGGTAGCGGTGCTCGCGACCGGCGGCGACGCCGTGGACGAGGCCCGCTCGGTCGAGCACCGCCAGGTGCTTGGCCACGGCTTGGCGGGTGACCGGCAGCTGCTCGCTCAACGAGGTGGCCGTCGCGGTGCCGTCGACCAGCAAGAGGTCGAGCATCCGCCGCCGGGTCGGGTCGCCCACGGCTGACCACAGCTCGTCGTCGACGACGGCCCTCACGACGCCACCCCAACCCTGGGTGCGTAGGAGGCGAGCCGCGGCAGGTAGTAGTCCCAGCCCTCGCCATGCTCCCGGTACTGCTGCTCGAGCACCGCGACTTCCCAGCCCTTCTCGCGGAAGCCGGTCTCGGTCATCCGCAGCAGGGTTCCCTCGCCTCGGGCGAACAGCTCGAACGTGACGAGCAGGGAGTTGCCCTCATGCGCGTCCTCACCTTCGGGGTAGACCCACCGGAAGGAGAACAGCCTCGGCGGCTCGGCCTCGACGACGGTGATCTGCGGGATCTGTGCGTCGCCCGATGACCGGTCGCCGAACACGAGCTCGCCCACCGCTCCGGGGGTCGGCTCCACCACCGCCTCGTCGGGCCACCACTCCTTGAGGTGCTCGGGGCTGGTGATGACCTCGAACACGGTCGCCGGCGAGGCGCCGATCTCGATGTCCCGCTCGATCTTCCCGTACTCCATCGGATGTCCTCTCACACGCAACTCTCGGTTGCGTGCCAGTGTGCCGGATGCAGACGGCAAACGCAACCATCAATTGCGCGTCACGGCTCGGGCAGGCGTGCACCCCACGTCGGCGCCTCCGTATCAGCGCCGGCGCGGCTGACTCTATGAGTGGGGTGCACGCCGCCCCGACGAACGAGAAGGGACGCCCTCATGATCGAGCGCTGGGAGCTGAAGGGAAAGCGGGCTCTGGTGACAGGTGGCTCACGCGGGATCGGGCGCGCGATTGCGCTCCAGCTCGCCGAGCACGGCGCCCTCGTTGCCGCCAGCTACAACCAGGACCACGCCGCGGCGAACCGTCTCCGGACCGAGCTCGCCGAATTGGGTGAGGACCACCTGGTGGTGCAGGCCGACGTGACCGACGCTGCTGCGGCTCGGCGCATGGTGGCGCTGGCCGTCGAGCGCTTCGAGCACATCGACATCCTCGTCAACAACGCCGGCGTGATCAGCCACCGCAAGCTGGAGCAGCTCGCTCCTCACGAGTGGCGGCGCGTCGTCGACACCAACTTGACGGGAACGTACCTCGTCACCCGCGAAGCGGTGAGCCACATGACCGACGGCGGATCGATCGTCAACGTGACGTCCGCCGTCGCCACGCGTGGCATGCCGGCCGCCGCTCACTACACGGCGTCGAAGGCCGGCCTGATCGGCTTGACGCGGGCGCTGTGCAAGGAGCTCGGGCCGCGAGGCATCCGCGTCAACGCCGTTGCCCCGGGCATCATCGACACCGATCAAGCGGCCGAGCTGACGAGCGCCGCCCGCGCCAAGTACACGGCGATGACCTCGCTGCAACGGCTCGGCACCTCGGACGAGGTTGCCACCGCCGTCGTGTTCCTGGCCAGCGACGCGTCGTCGTACGTGACTGGCCAAACCCTCGTGGTGGATGGAGGTATCTGAGATGGCTGTTCGGGTGATGGTCCTGGCGCACATTCGCGACGAGGACGCTGAGGCCTTCGAGGCCGCCTTCGCCGAAGTGACCCGGAGGGTGCGCGGCACGCCCGGTCACCGCGGCGACGAGCTCCTGCGATCCGCGAGCGAGCCCGGCTGCTACATCCTGCTCAGCGAGTGGGAGAGCCGCGAGGCGTTCGTGGCATGGGAGGACGCACCGATCCACCGCCAGACGACGACACCGATGCGGCCGTACTGGTCGGGTCCGGTCACCCGGACGATCTACGACGTCGCCGTGCGGCTCGCCTGACGTAGCCGGGCCGACCGCCCGAAGGGCGCCGGACGGGCCGAAGTCTGTTCGGCAACCACACGCGCTACTGGGCGGGAACCGTCTCGGAATCCGAGACAATTCCCGCCCAGATGCGGGGTCCGGAGAATGTCTCAGGCGGCCGCTGTGCGGTGCGTGACCTGCTGCATCATGGCGTTGATGAAGAAGGCGCGGGCGCCCTCGGGTGAGGACATGTCGCGCTCCTGCTCCAGGTACGGCGTGAGCTGACGCTCGGCCTCTTGGATCTCCGGTTGGGCGGCCAGGTGCTGCATCACCGTCGGCAATGCGCCTTCGATGTCGAGCACTCGGACGACGAGGTTGCCCTGCATGAACACGGTCGTTCCGAGCAGGCGCGTGTCCTCGTCGATCTCGGTGACCGGCCGGCCGTAGCTGCTGAGGATGTCGGCAACCTGTTGCTCGGTTCCGGGCTTGACGGTGAAGGCGATGGCATAGCGCTGCATGGGTCTCCTCGAAGATGTGGTTGGTGAGTGATCGGTCAGGCCGCGATGCTCGGGGCCCGGTTGAGATGGGTGTCGTCCGCCAGCTGTCGCACCATGAACTCGGCGACATCGGCGCGCGAAACCTTCGCCAACGTGCCAACGCGGACATCCTCGCCTGCCCGGTAGCGTCCCGTCGCCGCCGAGTCGGTGAGGCGCACGGCCCGGACGATCACCCAATCGAGTCGCGACCCACGGATCGTCGCCTCGGCCCGCTCACGGTGGATGTAGGCGTCCTTCAGCATCCGCGGCAGGACGTACCGCATCACGCCGAGGTTCGGCCGGCTCTCGCCGACGCCCATGATCGACAGGAAGACGAGCCGGCGGGCGCCCCCGCGCTCGAGGGCCGGGACGATGTTGGCGATGCCCTCCGACACGATCGACTCGCTGTCCGTCTTGCGACGGACGCCGACGACGACGACGGCGGCGTCCTGTCCGGCCACCGCGGCGTCGACGGACTGGCGATCGAGCACGTCGCCGACGACGACCTCCAGTCGCTCGTGGGCGACCTCGATGCGGTCCGGATCGCGGACGAACGCGCGCACCGCGTGGCCGGCGTCGAGGAGGCGGCGAACCGCCTCCGACCCGACGCCACCGCTGGCCCCGAAGACGACGACGTTCATCGCTCGGTCAGGAGCTCGGTCAGCTCCGCCAGTTCGGCGACGACGACCTCGTAGCGCTCGACCACGGCCTGGTGCGGGGGAGCGCCACCGCCGGCGCGCAGGCGGGCGCCGGCCGCCTCGCTGTCGTTGAGCGCCTCCTCCGAGGACCAGAGCGTGACGGTCACGGCCTTGCCGCGCTGGCGGTCGACCAGCCCGATCATGCCGTGGAAGCCCTCCACCTGGCGGGCGGCAGGCAACATCTGCGAGCGGAGGTAGGCCACCCCTGCGTCGACTTCGTGGACGGGCACCTCGAGCGTGCGGACCTTGGCGATCATGTCGATCATCCTTTCGTTGTTGGAGACGGTGAGGGTCAGAACGCGTACGCCATGTCCTGGCGGTGCCGCCGCAGGGCGGGGCCGGGGATGGCGCGCTTGGCGATCTGTTCGCGGACGAGGCACGACAGCGGGCTGCGCCAGCGCCCCATCGAGCCGATGAGCCGGGCCCGTCGCACGAACGACGACGTCCGCTCCAGGCGGCTCAGCTCGTAGATCCTGAGGGCCGCGACGGCGTCCATGCCGGAACCCAGTTGGTCGGCGAGCACGACAGCGTCCTCGATGGCCTGACAGGCGCCCTGGCCGAGGTTGGGGGTGATCGGGTGGGCGGCGTCACCGAGCAACGTCACCCGGTCCCGACCCCAGATCCGGATCGGGTCGCGGTCGGCGATCTCGCGTCGATAGATGGCCGCTTCGGGTGTCGCCTCCAGCACTGCCCGGACTGGGTCGGCCCAGCCACGGAACCGGCGGAGCACATCCTGCTTGGACCCGACGGCGCCGACACGGACCGGGTTGTCACTCCGCCGGCCCGTCATCGCCGCTGCCCAGTACGTTTGACCGGCGCCCACGGGGAAGGCGAAGAACCGCCGTCCCGGGCCGTCGATCTCGCGGAAGATCCGCTCGGTGGTGAGCTCGGTCTCGAGGTCGGCGATCCCGAAGTACTGCCAGTACCGGGCGTGGCGGATCGGCTCGTGGTCACCCCGGAGCCGCGCCCGCACCGTCGACCGGATGCCGTCGGCACCGATCAACACGTCGCCGCGTTCGGATCCGCCATCGGCGAGCGAGACCGTCACGCCGTCGGTGTCCGCGGAGAAGCCGGTGCACCGCACGCCGAGGCGCAGGACGTCAGGACCAGCTGCCTGGACCAGCGTCGACTGGAGATCGGTGCGCCGCACCCCAACGGCAGGAGCGCCGACGTCCCGGCCGACATCGCCAATCGGCCACGAGGCGAGCATCCGCCCACTTGGCGTCCGCCATTCGGCGACATCGAGGGACACGCCGGCGCGTGCGACGTCGTCCGCCAGTTCGAGGCGGGCCAGCGCCTTCATCGCGTTGTTCCACAGGATGAAGGCACCACCGCTCTCGATGATCCGGGGATCGGCGTGCCGTTCCAGGACGACCACCTCCAGGCCGGCGCGCTGCAGGCCGATCGCGGCGGACAGGCCGCCCACTCCGGCGCCGATGATGATGGCCTTCCTGGCCGGCGTCTCGGACATGTTGCCTCCCGCGGGGGTGGTGGTCACTCGGATCACCCATCGAAGAGCGCGACAGGTATGCGGTGATACAGCCCTGTCCACGTATCACGAACCGCGCGTTCGCCTCCTCTCACGGAAGCCCCAACAGCCGGAGGAGGACCCATGAAGCAGAGGGGTGTCATCGTCGCCCGCATCGCGCCGGACGCTCGGGAGAAGGTGGCTGCCATCTTTGCCGAGTCCGACGCCGGCGAGCTTCCCCGCCTCGCCGGCGTCACCCATCGCAGCCTGTTCGTGCTGGATGATCTGTACGTCCACCTCGTCGAGCTGGACGGCGATCTGGCTGACCGCGTGGAGTCGATCAAGCAGCTTCCGTTGTTCCAAGAGATCAGCGAGAAGCTCGCCGCCTACATCACGCCGTACAACCCGGGAACGTGGCGTTCGCCCAAGGACGCCAACGCCGTCGAGTTCTACGCGTGGGACGCCGAGGAGGTGGCGTGATGATCGTCGACGTCCACGGCCACATCACGTCACCGGAGATGCTCAAGCGCTACCCGATCCCGCCGAGCCTGGTGGACATCGAGGGGATGCTCGAGAAGAAGGCCGAGGCGGGCATCGACCTCACCATCGTCGGCACACCGATCGGCGCCGGGAGCATGATCCCGCTGCCGGGCCACGACAACTACGCCCAGACGTCCGATCAGCTGAAGGCCTACAACGAGTGGATCGCCGAGACGGTCGCCGCCCACCCGGGTCGCCTGAAGGCCTACGCGTACACCAATCCCTTCGGTGGCCAGCAGATGTTGTCCGACGCCGCAAGGACCGTGCGCGACGGTGGCTTCGTCGGCCTCATCGTCAACACGAGCGTCCGTGGCGAGTACCTGGACTCGGAGCGGGCTGACGACTTCTTCGCCATGGTCAGCGAGCTCGGCGTGCCCGTCTTTCTGCATCCGCCGGCCGAGCCGGTCGGGAGCGACAGCTTGCGTGACTTCCGGCTGGTCGAGCAGGTCGGCCGGTACTGCGACGCGATGCTGGGTCTCGCCGCGCTCATCTTCGGCGGCCGCTTCGAGCAGTACCCAGACCTCGAGGTGGTGGCGGCGACGTCCGGCGGCGCCCTGGCGCTCGTGATCGACCGACTCGACACGGCGTACGCCCCGACGCACTGGGAGCGTGGCCCGAGACGTCCACCTGGGGCGCCGGACAGGCGGCCGCCGGCGCTGCGGTACGAGAACCGGATCAGTCGGCCGCCGTCGGCGTACCTGCATCAGATCTACGTGGACACCACCAGCGCCAGCGACCTGAACCAGCTCGCCAACCTGGAGGCGTTCGGCGCCGACCGCATGATGTTCGGGACGGACTCGCCGCCACTCGACACGCCGCTCGCCGCAGCGCTCGACGTGGTGCAGCGCCTCCCGGTCACCGACGACGAGCAGGCGGACATCCTCGGCGGCAACGCGGCGCGGCTGTTCAAACTCGACGAGGGTCGGTGATGACGATGGTGCGCATCACGCTGTGCATGAGCGTGGCGGCCGGCCGCGGCGCAGATTTCGAGCAGGCCTGGCGCGACGTCGCCGTGGAAGCCAGGCGGGCGACGGGCAACCTTCGCCAGGACCTGCTGCGCGACCCGAACGATCCGTCGAGCTTCGTGATCACATCGGATTGGGTGAGCCGGGAGGCGTTCGAGCGCTTCGAGAAGAGCCCCGAGCAGGACCTGCTCGTGGCCCCACTCGTCCAACTCCGCGAATCCGTGCACATGCAGGTGCACGAGCTGCTCGTCCACGTCGACGCCGGCACGGGAGTGAGCCGGTGAGCGAGAAGGCTCGGGTGATCTTCCTCCTGGAGCTCAAGCCGGGCACGTCGGAGGAGTTCCTGGACGCCTACGAGAGCATCCGCCACGTCGTCGCCCACGGGGTCAAGGGCCACGTCGTCGACCAGGTCTGCCAGGCGGCGGACGATCCGGACCGTTGGGTGATCACCAGCGAGTGGGAGACGCTCGACGACTTCGCCGCGTGGGAAGCGACCGAGGAGCACCGCGAGCTGATCGCGCCGATGCGGCAGTGCTTCGCCGACGCCCGCTCCCTGCGCTACGTGATCCGCCGGGAGACGACCCGGCACGCCGATCATCCGGGCGGGAGTCGTCTCCAACGATGATCTGGGCGGGAGTCGTCTCGGTTTCCGGGACGATTCCCGCCCAGTTCGCGTCGAGCTACGAGCCGGCGAGGGTGGCGACGAGGTAGCCGCCGAGCGCGAGCAGGCCGAGCGCCGTGCGGACACCGTGCATGCGGTTCCAGATCTCGCGCTGACGCGGATACTCGGGGGGCAGGTCGTCGGACCGCAGGGTGCGGAACCGGGCATTGGTCGGTCGCAGGTACACCTCCGACAGCACGGCGATCGAGACCGAGCCGACCAATCCCGCCACGTACGCCGCCACGCTGAGCGCGGTGCGGTCGGAGTCGAGGACGAGCAGCAGGATGGCCGTCAGCCCGGCGACGATGCCGGACGCCGGCATGAACCGGTCGGCGTTCGGATCGAACGTCAGGTGCACGCGGTGATCGATCTGCGCCGGGAACGTGCGCAGCGTGGGGATGATGCCCAGCAGCACCATCATCAGGCCGCCGCCGAGGAGGCCGGCGGCGAACAGGTTGACGAACCGCAGCGCGGTGACGACGCCGTTCATCGTGCGGTCCCGGCGAGCTCGCGCCTGACGGCTCCTGCGGGCGGCTCGAAGCCGAACGTCCCGACCGCGTGGACGATCCCGCCGTGCAGTGCGGCGGCCGCGGGCGAGGTCAGGCTGGCGATCAGCGCGGCCAGATCGTCGCCGCGGACCCAGGTGCTGTAGTCGGCGCCGGGGAAGAGGGCCCGCCGGGCCGGAGTGTCGATGCGGCTCGTGACGACGACGTTGGCGTGCACGCCGCGGTCCTTGACCTCCCGCGACAATGCTCGGACCCATGCATGGAGCGCGGCCTTGGCCGACGCGTACGGCGCCGAAGCGGCCATCGGTTGCTCGGCGAGCAGCGACGAGAGGTACACCAGATAGCCGCGGCCTTCGAGGTGCGGGAGGACCGCAGCCGTCGACGTGACAGCGGACAGGACGTTGCTCCGATAGAGGTCGAGGTACAGATCGGGCGCCACGACGCTCGCCGGCGTGCCCACGTGGAACGCCCCGATGAGGTGGACGAGCCCGTCGAGCCGGCCGAACCGGTCGACGGCCTGCGCCGCGGCGGCTGACGCCTCGCCCGGTTCCAGCACGTCGCCGGCGCGGAACGCCACGTCGGCCGGCGCGCCGAGCCGGAGGCTGAGGTCGCGTAGACGGGGTTCGTCGCGCCCGCTCAGCAGCACCTGGTCGCCACGCGCCAGCAAATGCCGCGCGACGTATTCACCGAGGTTGCCGGTCGCGCCCGTGATCAAGAACGCTGTCATCCGAGGCTCACCGCGGCGGCCGCGAACGACACGAGGGCGAGGACGCCGGCAACGGTGCGCACCAGGTGGCTGCGCGCCCACTTCCGGTGGATGCCGCGTGCGTCGGCCGGCAGCGCATCGAGCTGCCAGTTCCCGATGGCCCTGTTGATCGGCACGTTCGACCGCACGGAGATCATCGTGACGGCAACGCACAAGAGGCCGCCGATGCCGACGAAGACACGGGTCGCCGTCTCATCGCTCAGCGCGACCAGCAGCACGCTGAGCACGATCGTGACGCCGGTGTCGGGGGTGATGTACCGGTTGATGTAACGGTCGATGGTCTGGTGGAGCTGCACCGAGGTCGGCGTCGGCAACACCCGGAACGTCGGCACGAGAGCCGCCGCCACGAGCACCATGCCACCGGCGAGCACTCCGCTCGTGATCAGCACCACGATCGTGAGGATGGTCGTCATCAGATGTCCTTTCAGTCGAGGATCACGGCAGGCGAGGCCGAAGCGGGACGGGGTGGCTCCACGTGGATGTGCGGGAGCAGCCGGTCGATCCGGCGAGGGAGCCACCAGTTGGATCTGCCGAGCAGTTCCATGGTCGCCGGCAGAAGAATGGTCCGGATCACGACGGCGTCAACCAGGATGGCGCTGGCGAGGCCCACCCCGAGGATCTCGATGATCCGATCGTCGCCGAGAGCGAACGACAAGAAGACGGTGACCATGATCGCCGCCGCCGCTGTCACCACGCCGGCCGTGGCCGACACGCCGCTGGCAACAGCCCGTCGGTTGCTCCCGGTGCGCAGGTACTCCTCGCGGATCCGGGTCAGCAGGAACACCTCGTAATCCATCGACAGTCCGAAGAGGATGGCGAACAACGTCATCGGCAGGAACGACGGGATCGGGCCGGTCCGCTCGACGCCGAGGACACCGTTGAACCAGCCCAACTGGAACACCGCCACCACGACGCCGTAGGCGACACCGACCGAGAGGAGGTTCATGATCGCAGCCTTCAGCGGCACGAGCACGGAACGGAAGACCGCCATCAGCAAGACGAAGGACACGGCCACGACAGCGCCGATGAACAACGGAAGCCGGCGCGCCATCACGTCGGCGAGATCGATGAAGGCGGCGGTGACCCCACCGATGTGGATGGAGGCGTCCGTACCTGCCACCGCCGCGGGAATGACGTCGTCGCGCAGGCGATCGACGAGGGCGTGCGTGGCTTCGTCGGATGGTCCGCTGGTCGGGAAGATCGTCATGACGGCCGTGTCGCCGGCGGCGTTGACGTGGACGGGCGTCATCGCCGCGACGCCGTCGACCTCGCCGAGCCGATCCTCCAACCGCTCGAGCGCGACAGCATCCGGCTCGCCGGGTAGCTCGACGGCGAGCACGAGCGGACCGTTGAAGCCGGGACCAAAGCCTTCCGTGATCAGGTCGTAGGCACGGCGAGCCGTGGACGATGGCGGACTGGTGCGCGTGTCGATGGGACCGAGACGCATCAGGGAAGCGGGCAGGATGAGCATGAACAGGACCGCGAACCCGCCGACCGTGGCGATGCCTGGTCGGCGCTGCACGGCGCGGCTCCACCGGTACCAGAAGCCCGGGCCGTCACGGCGACGGGAGCGGCTGCGGAACGGCAGGCTGAAGCGATCGACGTTGTGACCAGCGAACCCGAGGAGGGCGGGGAGGAACGTGAGCGCCGCGATCATCGTCACCAGCACCGTGAGCGAGGCGGCGAGGGCCAGCCCGAAGACGAAGCTGAGCTGAGTCACGAACATCCCCAACAACGAGATGACGACCGTGAGCGAGGCGAAGAACACGGCGCGGCCGGCGGTGGCGACGGCAGCGCTCGTGGCACGCTCGACATCCAGGCCGTCGTGCAGGCCGGACCGGAACCGCGTGACGATGAACAGCGCGTAGTCGATGCCCACGCCGAGACCGAGCATGGCCGCGAGCGGGAGGGCGAACACCGGCACCTCGACGAACCGGGCCACGAGCGAGACCAGCGCCATCGCCGTGCCGATGCCCAGCACCGCCGTGAGGATCGGCATGCTCATGGCGACGAGCGAGCCGAACAGGGCGAGCAACACGATGACCGCGACGGCCAGCCCGAACCCCTCCCGGCCGCCCGGACCCTGCTGTTCGGCGAACCGGACCGGATCCCCGCCGAGCTCGACGGCGAGGCGGTCGCTGTCGGCGTCCGCCGCCAGCCGCTTGATCTCCGGCACGAGCTCGCTCGGCAGGCTCGGCCCGCGCTCGTCGAACTGGACGACGGCGACGGAGATCGTCCCGTCGGCCGAGACCTGGCCGCGGCCGGCGTACGGGCTCTCGACAGCCGTCACGTGCTCGAGCGCAGCGACCTGGCCGTACAGCCCTTCCATGCTGCGGCGGACCGCTGGCGCCTCGACCCCGTCGGAGGCTTGGGCGACGATCGTCAGCCGGTCACCAGCCTCGTCGGGAAAGCGTGCCCGGAGCAGGTCGAACGCCTGCTGCGACTCCGTACCCGGGTTGCGAAAGTTGTTGACGACGTCGCCGCCCGCCACGTTGGCGAGCAGGTGCGCGCCGACGAGGGTGATGATCCACAGCCACCACGACCAGGCGGCGCGCCCGGTAGCAACGACGGGCCAGGTGGTCGAGGATCATCGGACGGGGCGCGCCTCGATGAGAGCGAACCTCGGCGTCGGCGTCACCCGTTCGAGGCGGAAACCGCCCGAACCGAGAAGTGTCTCGAACTCGGCACGGCTGCGTTCGCGGCCCCCGAGCATGGTGAGCATCAACAGGTCGACCAGGTGGACCGACGGGTCGGTCTCGCCGACCAGCCGCTCGATGATCAGCAGCGTGCTGTCGGCGGGAGCAGATCGGTGGCAGTTGCGAAGGATGCGCACCGAATGCTCGTCGTCCCAGTCGTGGAGGATGGCCTTGAGCACGTACAGGTCACCGCCGGCGGGCACCTCGGCGAAGAAGTCGCCGGGGACCACCTCCGCTCGAGGCGTGAGCCCGCGCGCGGCGAGGGTGTGGCGACCGGCTGTCGCCGCATCGGGTTGGTCGAACAGCACGCCGCTCGCATCCGGGTTGCTCTCGAGCAGCCCCGCCAGCAGATGTCCGCGACCGCCGCCGACGTCGACGATGCGTCGGAACCGCGACACGTCGTAGTGGGCGACGACGTCGAGGGCGTCGACCACCGACAGATTGCTCATCGCCGCATCGAACGACGCGCCTTCGTCCTGGTGATCCCTGAAGTAGTCCCAGACCGAGCAGCCGAGCGACTGCTCGGCGCGTGGGCTGCCGGTCCGCACGGACTCGGTCAGCTGCTCGACGGGGCGCCAGTACGCCGGCCCGGTGAACGACACGGCGAGGTCGCGTAGCGTCTGACCGTCGGACCGGAGACACTCGCCGAGCGCGCTGAGGGCGAACCGCTCGCTCTCCGAGGCCTCGACGAGGCCAACGCTCGCGGCGGCTCGCACGAGGCGTCCCAAGGCGTCGGCGTCGGTGTTGGTGAGATCGGCGAGCTCGACGATCGACCGAGGCCCTGACGCCAGGTGATCGGCGATCCCCAGCCGGGCGACCGTCCCGACCACTTGCGAGACGACAAAACCGAAGATCATCTGCCGCAGCCGCGCCTGGGGCGGAGACGGCGGTGCCTCGCGATTGGCGATCGTGGTCACGGGTCAGCCGACCGTCTCGAGCTCGCGGGCGAGCCGCTCGATGTCCCGCTTGATGATGCCCATCTGGATCTTGCTGTTGTGGTTGATCCGGTCGGTCATCTGCGCGTCGTCGACTGGCGCGTCGTCCTTCATGTGGAACTCCTGCACCCATCGCATGCGGATGCCGCCGTCAACGGGTTCGTAGGCCCAGAAGATGTTCATGAACTCGAACGGTCCGGTCTCGACGCGCCGGGCGCGGACCGTGCGCGTCGGCTGGTCGGTCGTGCGCTCCGAGACCCAGCTCCACACGCGACCCTCTTCGTCGGGGTGCATCGTCAGCCGGAAGCGGACGGTGTTGCCGTCCCGCTCGAGGATGTCGGCTCGGGCGTACTCGGTGAACAGCCCGGGCCAGCCTTCGACGTCGTTGGTGACGTCCCAGACGAGCGCCATCGGCGCGTCGATCACGATCTCATTTTCGGTGTGTCCCGCCATGGTCAGACCCCTTCCTCGCGGGTGAGCGAACAGTCCGGATGGTGAGGCGCTCCCCACCCTCCTGATACGAAACTCAGAGCGGCATCAGGCCGTGCTTGCGCGCCGGCAGCTCTTCGCGCTTGGACCGCAGCATCTCCAGGGCATGGACGAGGACCTGGCGCGTGTCGCGTGGGTCGATCACGTCATCGACGAGCCCGAGCTCGGCTGCGGCGAACGGGATGCATGCAATCGTCGACGTATCGCCCCGTCAACTCCGCCCGCTTGGCCTCGGGATCGGCGGCCCCGGCGATCTCCCGCTTGAAGATGACGTTGGCCGCGGCCTCGGGGCCCATCACGGCGATCTCGTTGGAGGGCCAGGCGAAGCACAGGTCGGCGCCGAGGGCACGTGAGTCCATCACGATGTACGCGCCGCCGAACGCCTTGCGGAGGATGACCTGGATGCGCGGGACGGTGGCCTCGGCGTAGGCGTACAGCAGCTTGGCGCCGTGTCGGATGATCCCGCTGTGTTCCTGCTGCACGCCGGGGAGGAAGCCAGGCACGTCGACGAGCGAGACGATGGGGATGTTGAAGGCGTCGCAGGTGCGCACGAACCGAGCGGCTTTGTCGGAGGCGTCGAGGTCGAGGGCGCCGGCGAGCACGGCCGGCTGGTTGGCCACCACGCCGACGACATGACCGTCGATGCGGGCCAGACCGCACACGATGTTGCGGGCCCACGCCGGCTGGATCTCGAGCAGTTCGCCGTCGTCGACGAGGACCTCGATGACCCGGTGGACGTCGTAGCCCTCTTGCGGCGAGGCCGGCACGATTCCGAGCAGCTCGTCGCAGGATCGATCCGCAACGTCTTCGGGCGGATAGTACGGCGGCTGCTCCATGTTGTTGGAGGGCAGGAACGAGATGAGGTGACGCACCGTTTCCAGGCATTCCGCCTCGTCGTCGGCGACGAACGACGCCAGTCCCGACTGCTTGGCGTGGGCGTCGGCACCGCCGAGCGCCTCGGAGGTGACGACCTCGCCGGTGACCGCCGCGATGACGTCGGGCCCGGTGAGGAACATCTGGCTCGTGCCGCGCACCATGCCGACGAAGTCGGTGAGCGCGGGGGAGTAGGCCGCTCCTCCGGCGCACGGCCCGAGGACGACACTGATCTGCGGGATGACGCCCGAGGATCGGACACTCCGGCGAAAGATCCCGGCATACCCGGCGAGCGCGGCGACCCCCTCTTGGATGCGCGCACCGGCTCCGTCGTTGAGGCCGATCAGCGGCGCGCCCGTCGACGCCGCCATGTCCATCACCTTGTGGATCTTGGCGGCGAAGACCTCACCCAGCGAACCGCCGAAGATCCGGAAGTCATGGGCGAACACGAACACCACGCGGTCGTGGATGCGGCCCCAGCCGGTGATCACACCGTCGGTGGCCGGGCGCTGCTCGGCCAGTCCGAGGGCCACAGAGCGATGGCGGGCGAAGAGGTCGAGCTCGACGAAGGTGCCCTCGTCGAGCAGCAGCTCGAGCCGCTCACGGGCCGTCAGCTTGCCGCGATCGTGCTGGCGCTTGGTCGCCATCTCACCCGGGCCAGCGACAGCAGACGTCCGGGCCGTCTGCAGCCGATCGACGTGGTCGTGCATCGACGCCACGCCGCGCCGGTGCCGACCGAACGCCGCGGCGCGCCGCTCCGACAGCTCGGCGACGGTGGCGACGCGCTCGTCGCTCCGGGGGGCGTGGTGATCGCGCATCCATGGCGCGCGCGTCTCGGACACGTTGGACAACGACATCTCCGCCTCCTCGTAGGGGTGATGACCGTATGAGAGTCACGGTGCGCCCCTGTGATGCAGTTTCTGTCGGACCTTGCTCCGCCGTGGGCACGCTCGGTGCGACGTCGTGCGGGTGTGGAGACCTACTCGACCTCGCCGGGGTCGCGGCGGTCGAGCTCGCGGCGGAGGCATTCGAGGCATCGCTGTCGCGTCGGACCGATGCTGCCGATGGGCATCGACAGGAGCTCCGACACCTCGTCGTAGGAGGGCCGTGGATCCGCGGCGAGCACGCGAATGAGTGACCGACAGCGCGGCGACAGCACGTCGAAGGCCTCGCAGAGGGCGAGGTGTCGTTCCGCCGTCACGAGCCGCCGCTCCATCGACGGGTCAATCGCCGTGTGCGGAGCCTCAGCCACGTCGGTGACGATCTCCCGGCCGGCACGACGGCTGACCCGGATGCACTCATTGCGGGTCACGACGGCGAGCCATGACTTCAACCGTTCCGGCTCCCGCAACCGGCTCAGGTTCTCGATGAGCCGCAGCCACACCACCTGACTGACGTCGGCCGCATCCGACTCGCGCAAGCTGCAGGACCGGCAGATCGCCCAGATCAACCCGGCGTACCGCTGCACGAGCTCGTTCCAGGCCTCGGCGTCACCGGCCGCCGCGGCGCGGACCAGGTCCCCGTCATCACCGTCAGACGACCTGGCCTGGCGATTCGTTCGGCGCCGTGGCGTTTCCTCGGGCGCGGAGGAGGTCGGTTCGGACCGCACGGAGGCAAGAGGGTCGCCGGGTGTCCCAGATACGCGGTTGGTGCGTTCCCTCTGGCGTCCGTATCACCCGACCGGGTCCGCGCTCTCAATGCGGACCCTGAAGGAGGACCGGATGCTCACCATCGTCACGAGCTCAGAGATTCCCCCGGACACGCGGCGCGGTGGTCGTGTCCAGACCCTGCTCAGTCCACGGACGGTCGGCTCGACGTCCGGGTTCATGGGCATCGCGGCCGTCGATCCGGGGGACTCCGTCGCCGAGCACTACCACCCCTACTCCGAGGAGTTCGTGTACGTCGTCAAAGGGCGCCTCGACCTGTACGCCAACGACGAGCGTCACGAGCTGTCCGCCGGTCAAGGCGTCGTGCTGCCGATCAACACGCGCCATCGTTTGGTCAACGCCGGCACCGAGGAGGTGCAGATCGTGTTCCAGCTCGGACCGCTGGCGCCCCGACCGGAGCTCGGCCACGTCGACACGGAGCACGAGCGGCTCGACCGCGAGTCGCACGCGCCGACAGCGCCGGCTGTCGAGCGGCAGGCCTCGACGAACGCAGAATCCGATGTCGAGGCCGCCAGGGTGCCTCGGTTCTGGAGCTGGATGGCGGCCGCGGGGATGGGCTTCGGCTACGCGACGGCGTACGCCAACTGGTACGGCAAGCCGGTGAAAGCCGACCTGGGCCGGCAGACGCGTGGCGGTGGGCGATGAGGCGTGTGGCAGTGACCGGCGTCGGCGTCGTGGCGCCCGGCGACCCGGGAGCGAAGGCGTTCTGGGGGCTGATCACCAACGGCCGCACGGCCACGCGGCCGATCTCGTTGTTCGACGCATCGGCGTTCCGTTCTCGGGTCGCGGCCGAGTGCGACTTCGATCCGACCGAGCAAGGCCTCGGCCCGGCCGACGTCGTACGGATGGATCGGTACGTCCAGTTCGCCGTGGTCGCCGCGCGCGAAGCGGTCGCCGACAGCGAGGTCGAACTGTCGACCGCTGATCCGGCCCGGGTCGGCGTGACCATGGGAACCGCGGTGGGTGGTACGACCCGCCTCGAACGCGACTACGTCGCCGTCAGCGACGGTGGCCGCAAGTGGCTCGTCGACCATCGCTACGCCAGCCCGTTCCTGTACGAGGCGCTCGTGCCGAGCAGCCTGGCGAGCGAGATCGCTGTCGAGTTCGATGCCCGGGGCCCGGCGACGGTCGTTTCCACCGGCTGCACGTCTGGCATCGATGCCATCGGCGCCGGGGCCCAGATGGTGGCGCGGGGCGACGCCGACGTCGTGATCGCCGGCGCCGCTGACTCGCCGATCTCGCCGATCTCGGTGGCCTGCTTCGACTCGATCAAGGCCACCACGGGGCGCAACGACGATCCAGCCCGCGCCTCCCGACCGTTCGACAAGACCCGTGACGGGTTCGTCATCGGCGAAGGCGCCGCAGTTCTGCTGCTCGAAGACCTCGAGCGAGCACGCCAGCGGGGCGCCTACATCTACTGCGAGGTGTCCGGCTATGCCAGCCGCAGCAACGCCTTCCACATGACCGGGCTGCGCCCGGACGGGATCGAGATGTCCGCGGCGATCGACGACGTCATGCGTCAGGCTCGGTTGAATCCCGAGGACGTGCACTACCTCAACGCTCACGGCTCGGGCACGGTCCAGAACGACCGGCACGAGACGGCGGCAGTGAAGCGGAGCTTCGGCGCGCACGCCTACGAGGTGCCGATGTCGTCGATCAAGTCGATGGTCGGGCACTCGCTCGGCGCGATCGGTGCCATCGAGCTGGCCGCGTGCGTCCTCGCCATCGACGAGAGCGTCGTGCCGCCGACGGCGAACCTCGAGCACCCGGACCCCGAGTGCGACCTCGATTACGTGCCGATCACGGCCCGCGATCGGAGCGTCTCACACGTCGTCTCGGTCGGCAGCGGCTTCGGCGGCTTCCAATCGGCGATCGCCCTGAGCTACGAGCGGAAGGCCGCCTGATGGGCGAGCACGACGATCAGATCGTGATCAGCGGGATCGCGCCGGTCTCGGCGCTGGGGCACGGCGCCGACCGCTGCTGGGATGCGCTCGTCGAAGGCACGTGTGGCCTCGCGCCGATCACCCGCTTCGACACCTCCGGCTTCCCGGTGAAGCTGGCTGGCGAGGTTCGCCACGAGGCACCGGAGCGGTGGCTCGACCGCCGGCTCCTCGTCGCCACGGACCGCTGGACGCAGTTCGGCATGATCGCCGCCCACCACGCCCTGGCCGAGGCCGGACTCGACCTCGCGGCGATCGATCCCTACCGCGTCGCCGTGATCACGGCCGCCGCGTCGGGCGGCAACGAGTTCGGGCAGCGGGAGATCCAGTCGTTGTGGAGCAGCGGTCCCCGGAACGTCACCGTCTACCAGTCCATCGCCTGGTTCTACGCGGCGACGACCGGGCAGATCTCGATCCGCCACGGCTCCAAGGGCATGTGCGGCGTCGTCGCTGGAGGTGGGGCCGCCGGCCTCGACATCTTCGCCCAGGCCGTGCGTGCGCTGACCACCGGTGCGGACGTGGCCTTGATCGGGGCGACCGAGGCGGGCGTCAGTCCGTACGCGCTGACCTGCCAGCTCGGCAGTGGTCTGCTCTCGTCGAGCGACGATCCGAAGACCGCCTATCAGCCGTTCGGCGCCGGCGCATCGGGTTACGTCATCGGCGAGGGAGGCGCGATGTTCGTCCTCGAGCGGGCCGAACACTGCCTGGAACGGGGGGCGACACCGCTCGCCGTGGTGGCCGGACACGCCGCCAGCCACGACGGACGGCGGGTCCGCAGCACCGACGATGCCGTGCGGGCCGGCGGGCTCGCGGACGCGATCCGGTCCGCGCTCGCCCGTGCCGGGCTCGACGCGTCGGACATCGGCGTGGTCTTCGCCGACGGCGCCGGTGTCCCCGAGCTGGATCGCGCCGAAGCCGCTGCCCTGGAGCTCGTGTTCGGCGACCGGGAGATCCCGGTCCCCGTGGCCGTGACGAAGGCGGCGACCGGCCGCATGGAGGCGGCGAGCGCGTGTTTCGACGTGTTCGCCGCGACTCGCACGATCGCGACCGGCATCATCCCTCCGACGGCGAACGCCGGATCACCCCAGTTCGACCTCGACCTCGTCGTGTCGGCCCGCCGGCGCGCTGTCGACCACGCGCTCGTCGTCGCTCGCGGCCACGGCGGGTTCAACGCCGCCTTGGTGCTCGGCACGCCCGACGTCCTCACTGCCACTCCAGCGACCCCGAAGGAGCACAACCATGACTGAGTCCGCCATCCCGCACCTGCTCGCCAACGCCCTCGAGTCGGTGGGCGTCGATGACGCCCTGGCCCGCCTGGCCGGATCGAGTGACGTGACGTTCGAGCAACTCGACGTCGACTCGCTGGGCATCATCGAGATCGTCGCCCGCATCTCGACCGAGTCCGGCATCGAGATCCCCGATGAAGAGCTGGCGACGTTCCTCAGCCCGGCCGACATCCTCGCCTACTGCAGCCAGGCCACTGCCACGGCCGCCTGAGCAGGAGAGTGGACTAGCGTCGCTCGGCGTGCCGTACCCCAACTTCGAGGGCAAGCACCAGCATGCAGCGTTGACCGAGCCTGCTGCGTTCGTGCGCTACTGGGTCGAGCACGGGGTGCTGCCGGCACAGTTCGTGGCGCCGCAGGGTGTCGTGATGCTGTACCAGCGGTCGGCGTTCGACGGCGTCATTTGCGGCGAGAACGTGTCTCCGTTCGCGCCGCGTGGCCGGCGTCATACCGCGTTCCTCGATCTTCACGTGTTCGACGACACCGATCGGACCGTTGGGGTGATCGGCGGGTTCGGGATCGGGGCCCCGGCCGCGGTGTCCGCGCTCGAGTCGCTCGCCGCGATCGGTGTGCGCCAGTTCATCGGGATCGGTACCGCCGGTGCTCTGCAGGGCGGTCTGGACACCGGCGAGGTCGTCGTGTGCGACCGGGCCATTCGCGATGAGGGTGTCTCCCACCACTACCTCCCGGCAGCGATGTGGGCGGAACCGTCGTCGACGCTGACCGGTCGACTGCATCGGGCGCTCGAGCAGGCGGGCCTCGAGCCGCGGGCCGCCAGCGCGTGGACGATCGACGCGCCGTTCAGGGAGACCGTCG
Source organism: uncultured Acidimicrobiia bacterium (assembly GCA_963776995.1). Taxonomy (GTDB): domain Bacteria; phylum Actinomycetota; class Acidimicrobiia; order Acidimicrobiales; family Ilumatobacteraceae; genus JALZMG01. The sequence continues at coordinate 200,571 of CAVZPA010000015.1, read as the reverse complement.
TCGAAGCCCGCCATTACGCCGACAACGGTGTCGCCGTCGTCGAGATGGAGGCCGCCGCGTTGTTCACGGTCGGACAGTTCCGCAACGTGGAGGTTGCCTCGGCGTTCGCCATCAGCGACTCATTGGCTGACGGCGAGTGGGTGCCGCAGTTCGGCCATCCCCGTCTCGCCGAGCGTCTCACCCGCATGATCCCCGCCGCCGTCTCAGCGCTCACCACCACCTCCTGATCCTCGACCACGAGGGAATACGGTCGGTGGAGCGTGCTCACGCCACGGTCTGACCCATCACGAGGGAGAGAGGCGTTTGTTCATCTCCGTTGAGTTCCCGAGCGTCGCTTACCGGGAGGGCCCGGCCAAGGTCCTCGAACTGGCTCGGGCCATCGAGTCGATCGGCTACGACGACGTGGCGATGTTCGACCACGTTGTCATGGGCTACGCGACAGAGACCCGCCAGGCGCCGATGTATCCGTCTCGGATGCCGATCCTCGAGGCGCTCGTGACGCTGGGGTACGTCGCCGCGGTGACGGAGCGGGTCACATTGTCGACCGAGGTCCTCGTGTTGCCTCAGCGCCAGGCGGTGCTTGTCGCCAAGCAGGTCAGCACACTGGACACGTTGTCGGGCGGCCGGGTGCGCCTCGGCGTCGGTGTCGGTTGGCAGGAGGCCGAGTACCGCGCGCTCGGCCACGACTACGCCCGCCGCGGCCGCCAGATGGACGAGTCGATCCGGCTGTTGCGGGCCTGCTGGGGCGACGAACGCATCGAGCAGCGTGGCGAGGCGTTCGACGTCGACGCCATCGCGATGGAGCCCAAGCCGCCGCAGGGCGCCGCGTTGCCGATCTGGGTCGGCGGCTCGGGTCCGGCCGCCTGGCGCCGTGCCGGTGAGCTCGGCGACGGCTGGATGGGGATGATCGCTGGTTCCGACGACGACGTCCGCTCGACCATCGAGGTGATCCGCGGACACGCCGCCGCCGCCGGTCGCGACCCGCACACGCTCGGCATGCAGGCCATGCTCGCCCCGCCTCCCAGCGACCGCGGCGGCAAGGGCTTCTACGCCGATCACGGCCGGGTCGTCGCCCGCGCCGAGCAGGTCCGCGAGCTTGGCTTCGACGGGCTGGCGATCAACGCCACGGCGGTCTTCCAGGCCGGCGCCCGCACCGTCGATGCGATGGTCACCGAGCTCGATGCCCTTCACACGGCGCTGCGCGCGGCCATCGCCTGACGGGCGCGATCGCTACAAATTGTGAGTCTGGCCTCAGTCCCCGGCGAGGAAGTCGCCCACCAGGGCGAGCGTGCGCTCGGTCTGCTCGAGGTGCGGGAAGTGGGCGGCGTTCTCGAGGACCTCGACGCGGGCGTCGCTGATCCGTTGGGCGAACTCGTCCGCGTAGACACTCTTGACGAGGTTGTCGCGATGACCCCAGACGACCAACGTGGGCGCGCTGATCCGGTGGAGGCGCGTGTTCAGCCCTCGATCGGGGACCGGCCAGAAGAACTTCCCGGTGCACGCCAACGACCACGTCATCTGGATGACGGCTGTCTGGCCGGCGTCCGACACCAGATCCGGTGGGGCGAGGAACCTCTGCGCGAGTGGCCCGCTCTGGTCGGCGACCATGAGGGGCACGAACTCTGAAGGGTCCATCACGAGGAAGTTCGGTACGGGTGCATCGTCGCGCCACAGGCCCAGGGCGTTGATGAGCACCAGCTTCGACACCCGTCGACGGAACGTGGCGGCCACCTCGGCCGCCACCATCCCGCCGAAGGAGTGGCCGATCACCGCCGGGGCGTCGACGCCGAGGGCGTCGAACAACTCGTCGTAGTACAGGACGAGATCCCACAGGTGGTCGAGAGCTCTGATGCCGTCCGGGTCCCCCGGCGTGGTGCCCGGGTGCTCCGGTGCGTGCACCGTGAAGCGCTCGGCGAGGCCGTCGAGGAAGGCATCCCACTCGAGACCACCGGCGCCATGGAGGAACACGACCGGATCACCACTCCCAGCGGTGTGCACGCGCGTGGTGATCCGCCCGTCCCACACGCTCAGTGACTGGGCGGTGGGAGCCATCACCGCACCGTCCCCGTCAGCTGCCGCTGGTGCCGCAGGCTCTGCGGCCACCAGTGGTTCTCCCACTCCGACCAGTTGTCGCGGAGGTGCGGGAGCACCTCGCGGCTGAACAGGTCGATGTTCTTGAGCGTCAGCTCGTGGGGCATCGAGCCGATGTGCAGCAGCACCATCAGGTTCCCGACTCGAAGGTTCTCGATCGCGCCCTGCAGCTGGTCACGCACCGTCGCTGGGCTGCCGCAGATCACGAACTGGTCGTCGATGAAGTCCTTGAACGTCATGTCCTTCAGGCGGGTGAGGGTCTCCACCGTGCGGGCCGCCGTGCCCGAGCGGATGCCGTGCTCGAGGCTCCGGAAGTCCTGGTGTCCGGGCGGGGCGAGGTACTGCGGCGGGATGTGCAGGCACTTCGCGTAGAAGTACTTGATGTGCTCGGCGTACTCCTTCTCGGCCTGGGCGTCGGTGTCCCCGACGGCGACCAGCTGCAGGAACCCGGCCCGGTGGGGGTTCGGGTCGAGCTTCGACTGGTCGACGAACTCCCAGAAGCCGTCCATCACCCGCTTGCCGAGCTGGTTCCCGAAGTAGCTCAAGAAGCAGTAGCAGTGGTCGTGCTTGGCCGAGAAGTCCCAGGTCGACAGGCTGCCCGTACCGGGGACCCACACCGGCGGATGGGGCGACTGGATCGGGCGGGGCCAGAGGTTGACCATCCCCAGCTTCTGGTACTTGCCGTTCCAGGCGAACATCTCCCGCGATGTCCACGCCTTGATGATGAGGTCGTGGGCCTCGTAGTAGCGCTCCCGCTGCTCGATCGGCGGGATCCCGTAGACCATGTTGGCGTCCATCGGGCTGCCGAGCGGCATGCCGGCGACGAGGCGGCCGCCGCTGATGCAGTCGATCATGGCGTACTCCTCGGCCACCCGGATCGGCGGGTTCGTCGTCGGCAGCGTGGAGCCCATCTGCACGATCGCCACGTCCAAGCCGTTGGTGGCCCGGGCCAGGATCGAACCCATCAGGTTTGGCCCGGGCATGAACCCGTAGGCGTTCTGATGGTGCTCGTTGACGCAGATGCCGTCCAACCCCGCCTGCGCGGCGTAGGTCAGCTCGTCGAGCGTCCAGTTGTAGTACTGACCCACGCGCACGGGATCGGCCAGCTCGTGCCAGGGCGGATCGACCCACACGGACTTGTACCGCCGCTCGAAGTCATCGGGCAACTCCCGGTGCGGCATGAGATGGAACATCGAGACCTTCACGCGTACCTCCTCGTGAACTCTCGGCACGGCGCCCCCGCACTCGTGCCCGATTCCAATGGTACGCCTCGGACGGTGAGGACGACCAGTGCCCCGAGCCTGCTGCGCCCCCGTTGAACGACGCGTCCGGCGCTGATCCCGGCGTCTGAGGTTTTCGCCCGCTACTCCTCGTCATCCTTGATCATGTAGAGCGTGCCGAGGAAGAAGCCGTAGATCAGGTGCCACAGCAGCACGCCGGCCGGGAGCTTCCAGCCGTCGGGACCGGAGAAGGTGAAGAAGCCGTACCCCTGCTTCGGCACGTACGCGTACGGCACGAGCAACCCGACGCTGATGATCGTCATGACCACGGCGTACAGCAACCCGCTCATGACGTTCCCGCCGCGGGTGTTGCGGAACGGCATCAGCGGGAGGGCGAGCACGGCGTACAGGATGGCGAAGACGATCCCGTTGACGAAGTGAAGCGACTGCCCGACGAAGAAGGATGCCGCCGTGCCGTATTCCTCGTCGGTGCGCCGAGGAGGCCGTTGAAGAGCGGCCATGGGAGGACCGGCAGCCCGATCGCGGGGAACACGTACCCGAAGTAGGTGCCGAGTTGGGTGGCGATCACGCCGACGAGGGCGATGGCGGCCACCCGGTGTCCGTCGACCCAGTCGTACCACCAGGCGGCCACGCCGCCGACGTGCTTGCGGCGTACGCCGACCTTCGTCGGCTCGGCCGTCGCGGGACTGACTGTCACAGTCATGTGACCCCCTCGTTGCCCATGGTCGGTGCCCCCTGCTGTCCGACCAGCGGTCAGTGTACCACGGTGCGGACAGGCGATCAGGGATCGTCGATGGGCGGCCGGTAGTCGATGTGGCGGTCGACCTCGAGGTAGATGTCCATCCCGATCGGGTCGACGCTCTCCTCGGCCAGGTGGCCGAGGAGGCCGGCGCAGCGGGCGAGGAGGGCGAACCCGCGCATCACGACGACGGGCAGGTCGAGGTCGGCGAGCACGGCGCCGCACGTTCCCGCTCCATTGAGCGGCAGCCGGCGACCGAGGATGGCTGGATGGACGCGGCCGATCGCCGCGAACAGCTGGAGATGGTCGTGGAACGTGCCGTGACGCCGGGCGAGATCGAACAGGGCCGGGGTGCGCGGGTCCTCGACCTTGTGCACGGGGTGCCCGAGTCCGGGTACCAGCCGACCCGTCGCCTTCGCCCCCTCGACGGCGCTGGCGGCGAGGGTGTCCCACCCTTCGTCGTCGCCCGGCCGATCCTGCCCGGCGAGGGTTGTCGACAGGAACTGGGCGGCATCCTCGGTCACCCCCAGGAACCGCGATCCGCCACCGAGCAACCCGGCGGCCAGGGCGCCCTGTAACGACTCCGGGGCGCTGGTGTGGGTCAGGCGTGCGGCGATCGCCGTGGGGGTGAAGCCGTGGTCGGCGAGCGACACGAGCACGGCCTCGAACATCACCAACTGGGCGGGCGTGGGGCGCCGCTTGGCCACCAGCCAGAAGGCCAGCTCCCCGAACGTGACCTGGCCGATCAGGTCGCGGGCGAGGTCGTGGCCGAGGAGCGTGATCGTGTCGGCCTCCGACGTGCCGATCCCGGTCCGGTACGTCATCGGGCCGTCGGTCTCACTCATGGGCGCGCGTCCTGGCTGCGTAGCCAGGCCCTGATCTCGTCGCTGTGCTCGCCGAGGGTCGGCGGCGGGAGCTCGTAGCGGGTCTCGGCGTCGCTGAACGTCATCGGGCTGCGGATCAGGGTCACCGCCCGATCGCCGTCGCCCACCGTGACTCGCGGGGCCAACCCGAGCGACTCCGCCAGCTCGACGCCCTCGGCGATGGTGTTGACCGGCCCGCACGGGACACCTGCCTTGTTGAGGGCGATGAAGAGGTCGGCGGCCGCCCATGTCGCGAGCGGCTCGAGCAGCAGGGGGCGCAGCTCCTCGCGGTTGGCGGTGCGGTCGGCGTTCGAGGCGAAGCGCGGGTCGTCGGCGACTTCGGCGATCCCGAGCACCTCGCAGAGCGCCCGGAACTGGCCGTCGTTGCCGGCGGTGATGATGACGTCGCGGTCGGCGGTCGGCATCGTCTCGTAGGGGAACAAGCTCGGATGGGCATTGCCCATCCGCGTCGGGACGACGCCGCCAGCCGTGTAGGCGGCCGTCTGGTTGACGAGTCCGGACATCGCCGAGGACAGCAGGTTGACCTCGACGTGCTGCCCGCGCCCCGTCTCGGTGCGCTGGTGCAGGGCGGCGAGCACGCCGATCAGCCCGTGCAAGCCGGTCATCACGTCGAACACCGCGATCCCGGCGCGGTACGCCGGTCCCTCGGCGGCGCCGGTGAGGCTCATCAAGCCGGAGACGGCTTGGACGATGAGGTCGTACCCGGGGAGCCACGCTCCTTCGGACGTGCCGAACCCGCTGATCGACAGGTACACCAGCCGTGGGTTGTCCCGGCGGGCCGTCTCGTAGTCGAGACCGAACCTGGCGAGGCCGCCGGGCTTGAAGTTCTCGATCGCTACGTCGGCCCTCCGCAACAGCTCGGCTGCCAGAGCACGGTCGTCGGGATCGGTGTAGTCGAGCACGATCGAGCGCTTGTTGCGGCCGATCGACAGGTAGTACGTGGACACCCCATCGCTGACCGGTGGCATCCACGTCCGCGTGTCGTCGCCGGCAGGGCTCTCGACCTTGATCACGGTCGCCCCGAGGTCGGCGAGCAGCATCGAGCAGTACGGTCCAGCGAGGATGCGGGAGAGGTCGGCGACGATCAGACCGTCGAGCGGCCCCCGAGCGCTCACTCACTCGGTGCACTCAGCTCGCTCGAAGACTCGCTCGCTCATCGGTGCCCCATCGCGACGTGCGAGGATGCGCCCGTGTCGCGCCGGTCGAGCCCTGACTTCGTCGAAGCGCTGGCCAGAGGCCTCGACATCATCAAGGCCTTCAGCCCGACAGCGACGGCACTGTCGGTGAGCGACGCCGCGGCGCGGGCCGGGCTGCCGCGGCCGACGGCTCGGCGGCTGCTGCTGACGCTCGAGCAGCTCGGGTACGTCCGGTCGAGCCGCGGCACGTACACGTTGACGTCGAAGGTCCTCGAACTGGGCACCACGTACATCGCCGCCCTCGGCATCTGGGAGCTGGCCCGACCGCACATGGAGGCGCTCGTCTCCCAGACGGGGGAGTCCAGCTCGATGTCGCAGCTCGACGGCAGTGACATCGTGTACGTGGCCCGCGTGCCCGTGCCGAAGATCATCGCCCTGTCGGTGCACATCGGCACGCGCTTTCCGGCCGTGGCGACCTCGATGGGCCACGTACTCATGGCCGAGCTCGGCGACGCGGCGCTCACGCAGCTGCTGGAGACGCCGTCGCAGTCGGGGATCATCCCGCGCATCTCGCCGACCCGCCGCCAGCTGGAGCGCGACCTGGCGGCCGTTCGCCGGCGGGGCTGGGCGCTGTCGGACGAGCGGTTGTCACTCGGCATCCGCTCGATCGCCGCGCCGGTCCGTGACGCGGCGGGAGCGACCGTGGCCGCGATCAACGTCACGGTGCACGCCGCCGAGACGTCGGTCGCCGACCTCGAGGGCCGCCACCTGCCGCTCCTGTTGGCGACCGCAGCCGACATCACCCGCGAGTGGTCGACCCTGGCACGCCTCCCCGTGCCCGATCCGCTCATCCGGGCGTAGCCGTATCGCTGGAGCTCGCTGCGCTCGCTCATGCCGCCACCAGACCGTCGTGCTGGGCGGCGATGAAGTCGACGAGGGCCGACGGGTCGCTGAAGAACGGCGAGTGATCGGTGTCCAACTCGACCGCCGCGCCGGTCCACCTCGCCCGCTCGCGCTGGGCGTCCGGTCGCACGGCGCGGTCATCGGCGCAGACGACGTACGAGCTCGGCACGGACTTCCAGGCCGGGTCGGCGAGCGGCTCGTCGGGCACGGCGCTCACCATCGGCCGCCATCGGCTCGCCGCGAACTCGGCGAGCACCGGCGTGGTCCGATTGAAGAGGTGCTCACGGGCCGCCGGGTCGAGTCGCGTCGCCCCGTCGGGCCCGAGCCGCATGCACGCCTGGAACTCGACGACGCCCCAGTCGGCCGTATGGGCCGCCGGTGACTCGCCGGGCTGCGGCAGACGGCCGGCGACGAACGTGAGGTGGTCGGCGGCGTGACCACCTTCGGCCACCGGCAGGCCGGCGTAGCTGTGGCAGACGACGTGGACCGACCCCTGTGAGCGGGCCGTGGCGACGGCGTCGCGGACGCAGCGGACGTCGTCGGCGTAGGCGGTGAACGGGAGGTCGATGGCTTCCGAGCGGATGCCGAACCTGGCCAGCCGCTCCATCACCAGCAACCAGCACCACCCGGCGTGATGGGCGCCGTGGAAGAACAGGACGGTGGAGTGGTCCGACGAGGGCGTTCCCACTACCTGTAGACGTTGTTGCTCGTGTGGTCGCCGCCGAGCCAGCGCTTCAGCGTGTCGTGGGCGTCGGCTCGGCGCTCGGCGGCGATCTCGTCGGCGTTGGGCACATCGGCGGTGAACTCGAGCAGCAGCCCGTTCGGATCCTCGGTGTACAGGGATCGGCAGTAGCCGTGCTCGAGCACGTACGTACCGTCGGGCTTCCACCCGGCTGCACCCAGCCGCTCGTGGATCTCCTGCTGCAGCTCGGGTGTGACCTTGAGGGCGATGTGGCGGAACGGCGACGGCGTCAGCGCCGGATCGAACAGGTCCTGATCGTCCTGGTTGGCGAACTGGAAGAACGCCAGCGTGCTGCCGTCGCCGAGACCGAAGAACGTGTGGCAGTACACGCGCTCGGCGCCGAACAGCTCGTCGGCCTCCGACCAGGTCGCCATCAGCGGCAGGCCGATCAGGTCCTCATAGAACGCGCGAGTCGCCTCTTGATCCTTGGTCACGTAGGCGTTGTGGTGCAACCGGCTCGGAAGCCGTTCAGTGGTGGACACGACACCTCCTCCTTCGATCGGTGGACAAGGCTGTCCACATGACGGACACTGTACCGCAGAACGGGCGGACAGCGAGTAGCGTCGGCCGGCGATGGCGATCGAGGCAGACCGCATCCTGACGACGCACACGGGCAGCCTGCCACGTCCCGACGACCTCATCCAGATGATGTGGGCCAAGGGAGACGGGATCCCGGTGGACGAACGGGCGCTGGCCGACCGCGTCGCCACGGCCGTGCAGGAGGTCGTCGAACGACAGGTCGCCGCCGGCATCGACGTCGTCAACGACGGCGAGATGTCCAAGCCGAGCTACGCGACCTACGTCAAGGATCGGTTGCACGGCTTCGGCGGCGAGTCGGTGCAGGCGTACTTCTTCGGTGACCTCGCCGACTACCCCCGCAGCGCCGAGATCGTGGCGGCCAACCCGGGCCGCCGCAAGCGCACCGCGCCCGCATGCAACGCGGCGATCGCCGTCAAGGACGCCGAGGCTGCGGCGCTCGACATGGCCAACCTCACGGCGGCCGTGACCGGGAAGGACGTGACCGGAACGTTCTCCAGCGCCGCATCGCCCGGTGTCGTCTCGCTGTTCTTCGGCAACGAGCACTACTCGACGGACGAGGAGTACGTCTTCGCCATCGCCGAGGCCATGCGCCACGAGTACGAGGCGATCGCCGACGCTGGCGCCACGGTCCAGCTCGACTGCCCGGACCTGGCCATGGGGCGCCACTCGGCCTACGCCGAGCTGGACGACGCGGCGTTCCGCCGCCGCGTGGCGATGAACATCGAGGCCCTCAACGTCGCGGTGCAGAACATCCCGGCGGATGGCCTCCGCATGCACCTGTGCTGGGGTAACTACCCGGGCCCGCACCACCGCGACGTGGACCTCGCGGCGATCCTCGATCTGGTCTGGCGGGCCAAGCCGCGCACGGTCCTGTTCGAGGCTGCCAACCCTCGTCATGCCCACGAATGGACGCTGTTCGAGGAGATGACCGTGCCAGACGACAAGATCATCTGTCCCGGCGTCATCGAGCCCCAGTCCAACTACATCGAGCACCCCGAGCTGGTCGCCCAGCGCATCGTGCGCTTCGCCTCGCTCGTGGGACGGGATCGCGTGATGGCCGGCGTGGACTGCGGGTTCAGCGTGCACGTCGGCATGCAGGGCATCGACCCCGATGTGGCGTGGGCCAAGCTGCAGTCCCTCGCCCGGGGCGCGGAGATCGCGACCAGCCGGCTGTGGTGACGAACATGGGAGGCATGCCGATGGTCACGAGGCTCCTACCGACATCGCTCGTCGGTTCATACGCCCAACCCGACTGGTTGATCGATCGCGCCAAGCTGGCGGCGCGCTTCCCACCCCGGGTGCGGGCCCGAGAACTGTGGAGGATCGCGCCGGAGTGGCTCGATGAGGCCCAGGACGATGCCACGATCCTCGCCATCCGCGACCAGGAGCGCGCCGGGCTGGACATCATCACCGATGGGGAGATGCGCCGGGAGAGCTACTCGAACCGCTTCGCGACGGCGCTCGAGGGCGTCGACATCGACAATCCCGGTACGGCACTCGATCGCAGCGGACACCCCAACCCGGTCCCGCGGATCGTCGGCCCGATCCGCCGCAAGCACCCCGTCGAGGTCCGCGATCTGCAGTTCCTCAAGGCCAACACCGACCGCCCGGTGAAGATGACGGTACCCGGCCCGTTCACCATGTCCCAGCAGGCGCAGGACGACTTCTATGGCAGCGAGGAGGCCGCCGCGCTCGGCTACGCCGCCGCGGTCAACGACGAGATCAAGGACCTCTTCGCCGCCGGCGCCGACGTCGTCCAGCTCGACGAGCCGTACCTCCAGGCCCGGCCCGACAAGGCCCGGGCCTACGGGCTGTCGGCCATCGCCCGGGCGCTCGACGGCGTGACCGGTACGACCGCCCTGCACATCTGCTTCGGCTACGCGGCGATCATCCACGACCGCCCGGAGGGCTATTCGTTCCTCCCGGAGCTGGCTGCTACCGAGGTCGATCAGATCTCCGTCGAGACTGCGCAGTCCAACCTCGACACCACGGTGCTCAGGACGCTCACCCCGAAGACGATCATCGTCGGCGTCCTCGATCTCGGCGACCTGGCCGTCGAGACCGCCGAGGTCGTCGCCGGGCGGATCCGCCGGGCCCTCGCCGACGTCCCCGCCGAGCGGATCGTCGTGGCGCCGGACTGTGGCCTCAAGTACCTGCCGCGCGACGTCGCCTTCGCCAAGATGCGGGCGATGGTCGAGGGCGCGACGATCGTGCGCGACGAGGTCGACGACAGCCCGTGACTGGGGCCGCCAGCGGTCTTGCTCGCCCGCTTTCGAGGTGACTGCCAGACTGCTGCGGTGTCTGCGATGACGGTCGAGTCGGCCAAGCAACCGCTCCTGCCCGCGGCGCCTCCCGACTGGCAGCTCGTCGCCACAGACGGCCCAGGTCCGTTCGTCACCCGGGCGACGTACCGACGACCCGACGGTGTCGAAGTGGAGTGGACGTCACGCCGTCACCGCAAGGGCCAGGGCCTGCGCCTCTCCCAGAGCGCCAGCGGATGTCCAGCCGCCGGCCGTGGGCCGAGCTCACGTTCCGCGGCGGACGTGGTGGATCGCGGGCGCGTTCGCCGTCGGCTCCTTCTGCTTCGCCCTCGGGGCGCTCCCGGTGTACATCGACGCGGTGTCGGCCCGGATCGACGGACTGACGTTCTTCGTCGGTTCGATCTGCTTCACCTTTGCCTCGTACCTCAGCTTCGTCGAGGCGGCCAACAGCCCCGGCACGATTCAGGGCGAACCGGCCGAGCACCGCCACGCCCTGCGCGTCGCCGACTGGCGCCCCCGGTCGATCGACTGGTGGGCCACGGCGATCCAGCTGGTAGGCACCGTGTACTTCAACGTGATGACGTTTCTCGCCCTCTACGACAAATGGTCGGTCAGCGAGGAGAACCGGCTCGTGTGGCGTCCCGACGTGATCGGGTCGATCTGCTTCCTCGTGGCCAGCTACCTCGCTTGGGCGGAGGTGTGCCACAGCGCGGGGCGCCTCCGGTTCGGCGAGCTCTCCTGGTGGATCGTCGTACTCAACCTGTTGGGCTCGGTCTTCTTCGGGATCTCGGCCATCGGCGCGTACGTGAACCCGGACACCGCCGACGTCACCAACCTGCGCTGGGACAACGGCGGCACGTTCTTCGGAGCGCTGTGCTTCCTCATCGCCGCCGTGATGCTGATCCCCGAGGCGCGACACGATTCCGCGGAGAGTTGATCTCGCTGAGCGAGAGCAACTCTCCGAAGAACCTGGGTGGCGCGGCCGCCCGACGCCGCGGCGTCAGCCCTGTGTTGCCGGCGCGTCGGGCTCCGCAGCTTCAGCGGCCTCGACCTGGGGAGCGGCGGCGTCGACTTCGGCGACCGCTTCATCGCTGGGGCTCAGCACGTGGAGCTCGCCGCCGAGCTCGGTGAGCTTGGCGGAGACGTCCGCGGCCTCGGAGTCCGCGACCAGGGCTCCGACGGCTGCGCGGCCGTTGGACAAGGCATCGGAAATCTCGTCCCGCTCGGCACTGTCGACGCCGAGTCCCTTGTGATGGAGCCCTCCGAGCACACCCCCGGCGAGTGCCCCGGCCAGCAGCCCGGGGGGCGTGAGGGCGGCGAGTACCACACCGATGCCGGCGCCCTTGCCCCAGCTGCGCCGGCCGATCTTCTGCGTCTTGACCTTGCCCTTCTCATCGAGCACGAGGACGCCGATCGCGTTCAGCTTGACGTCGTCGTCGAGCTTGTCCCAGTCCTTGAGAGATTGGGCGGCGGTGTCGGCTTGCGCCTCATCCGGAAAGATGGCTACTACGACTTGCTTGCTGCCCATGTCGATCGCTCCTGTCTGGCGTGTCGTTGAATTGCTCCCGGCAGCATGCTCAGCGAACGGCGCCGGGTCAAGGGCACGGTCGAGAAGACCGACGATTGGACGTTGGTGAGGTTGCATCGATCTCGTCGAGGCGCTCGAGTGCGCCGCGCACCTCTTCCAGGCGTCCGGGTCCGAGTTCTTCCTCCCACCGGCGTTCGATGGCCGCGGACCGTTCCTGGATGATCGTCGTCAGTTCTCGACCCTTGGGAGTCAGACGCAGGACGCGCGCCCGGCCATCACTGGGTGCAGCGATCCGCTCGAGGTAGCCACGCGCTTCCAACCCGGCGAGGAGGTGGTTCATCGCCTGCTTGGTGAGCAGCGCCCGCTGCGCCAGCTCGGTGGGGCGCATGCCGTCGGGCCCGGGCGTCTGGAAGACGTAGATGTGCGCCGGGGTGATGTCGTCGTAGCCCTGGAGGCGAAGTTCCGCCGTCAGCTCGGCGCGGACCGCGAGATGCAGGCGACGGATCAGCGTCACGGCGATTCACATCTACGGCGGCGACTTCTTCTCCACACCGCGGAGCGAATGGCGTGGCGAGCCATACCGCGAGCAGCCGTATGACGTCGACTACGTCCTCAGCTACTTCGACCAAGCCAATCGAGCAGCCGCCCCCTCCTGATCCACGGTCAGCCGCGGTAGGCGGCCCGGTCGGCGTCGGTGAGCTTGGCGGTCGCCAAGCGCAGAGCCGGTCGTGGCATCACGGTTGCATAGGCCGCCAGGAACCGGCGCAGCGCCTCAGGATCGCGTGTCCCGGCGTGCTTGAGGAAGATCCCCACGGCGTTGTGGACCACCGGTTCAGCATCGCTGGCGAGAGTGGCCGCCAGCTCGAAGCCAGCGGTCACGTCGTCGTCACTGCCGGCCTTGACGAAGAACAGGGGTGCGGTCACCGCCGAGCGGCGGCGCAGAGGATCGGGCGAGGCAGCGAGCTCGTGGAGCGGCGCCGTGGATCGGCCTACGAGGTGGCCGCCGACGACACGCGGGGCTGACCGGTCGACCATGTCCCACGTCGTGATGCGGTCGTGCCGGCGAAGGTAGATCTCATAGAGGTCACGGCGTCCCCGCTGGTCCAGGTTGCGGCGGGCCTTGAAGTCGAGGATGCACATCGCGGCCATGCGCGGTTCGTACGCCGGATGGTCGAGCAGCCGGTTGACCTGAACGAGATCGAGGTCGACGTAGGCCTTGGCCGTGGCGAACAGGTCGCCCATGCGCACGCCGATCGCTGCGTCGTCGGGATGGAGACGCTTGCGGACCTTGGCCAGCTCGGTGTCGGACTGCCGCTGCTCCAGGTCGCGCACGACTGCCGCGGCATCGTTGACGACCATGTTCAAGTCAGGTCGGACCGGCGACGGGCGCTTCGGTGTGGTCCGCCTCGGCCTGGCGAACGAGGAGGGCCTGCTCCACGCGGAACATGCGGTGGGTGCGCTGCTCCTTGGGGGCGAAATGCGATGCTGCCACGGACATCGGAACGACCTCCGGCTGGTCGACCCGGTACGTGCTCCCTTCGTGCACGATGGCCGCCGACCGACTGGCGAGCACGTTCTTGAGCCAGTCAGTGTTCGGACCATACGGCAGCGCGATCACGAACCCATCGTCGGTCGCCACAGCTTGCACGGGCGTTTCGTACGGTCGCCCGCTCGTCCGGCCGACATGTCGGATGACCGAGGCGATCCCGCCAGGCGTGCCGCTCGACTTCAACACGAACGGCTTCGTCGCTCGACCGCTGCGGCGAACGACATTGAGAACGACCGGCGACTTGGTGCGCATCCCGCCCACGAAGATGGCCCCGATCACAGCGAGGGCAAGGAACACGCCGCCGACAAACGCGGCGATCGGTTTCCGCATGTTGCACCACCTTTGAACTCGGAGGTTCAGGACTCATGCAGTTTGCCCGATGAGGTACTCGTCCGGTTCAGCTCCCGGTGCGGTCTCGGGTCGCCCACAGCTCCGTGTACAGGCCCGGGTTGATGTCGTCAACGCGGAAGCCGGCACTCGTCGCGGCCTGGGCAAGGGAATCGGGCGCCCACACCGTGTACCACCGTCGTCCGTCAGGTTCGTCGAGCCATCCTGTCTCGCCCGCCGACCTCACGCTGACGAACAGCTTTCCGCCTGGCCGCAACAGTGCGCCGAACTGGTGGAGGACGTCGATCACGTCGGATGTCGGCAGGTGCACGAGGGACGCGGCCGCCCAGATGCCATCGACGAACCCGATCGGGAAGCACTGCGCGACATGACGCAGGTCGCATTGGGTCGTCGGGGCATGCCGGCGGGCTCGGGCGACGAACTCGGGGTTCAAGTCGACGCCTCTGGCGACGTGCCCGTGCAAGACAAACCGTTCCAGGTCGCGACCGGGGCCACAACCGACGTCGAGGATCAGCGATGGAGTCGGGAGCGACGCGGCAAACCTCGCCACGATGTCGGCGAACTTTGACCGGTGCGCAGCCTCGTACTCGTCGACGTGTCCGCTGTAGGCGGCGACCGACCGCTCAACGGGATCTACGGGAACGCCTTCGCTCATCACGGCAGATTGCCACTCGCTCGCGGCATCGATGAGTTGACGTGTTGCCGCGGGTCTGTACTGAGATGGGCGTCGTGCCCGAGAAGGAGATCCGCCATGAGCTTGCCGAAGATCGTCTCGCCGGAGGAGTGGACCGCCGCCCGGCGCCTGCTGCTCGAGAAAGAGAAGGACTTCACCCGCCAGCGTGACCGGCTCAACACCGAGCGTCGCGAGCTGCCGATGGTCGAGGTGACGAAGCCCTACGAGTTCGAAGGCCCTGATGGCACGCTGTCGCTGCTCGACCTGTTCGAGGGCCGCCCGCAGCTGATCGTGTACCACTTCATGTTCCACCCCGACTGGGACGACGGTTGCCCCAGTTGCAGCGCTGGTACCGACGAGCTCGCACCCGGCCTGCTCGAGCACCTCAACATTCGAGACACCACCTACGCCCTGGTGTCCCGCGCACCCCTCGCGAAGCTCGAGCGGTGGAAGGCGAAGAAGGGCTGGACGATCCCGTGGTACTCCACCAACGACGGCGAGTTCAGCTACGACTTCGGCGCGACCATCGACGCCTCACGTGGCTTCGACGAATTCAACTACCGCACTCTCGACGAGTACGCCGCCATGGGCCACGAGAGCATGAAGACCGCCGAGCAGCCGTACGACATGCCGGGTCGCACGTGCTTCCTCGAGGTGGACGGCATCGTCTACCGCACCTACTCGGTCTATGCCCGCGGCCTGGAGAGCACCGGCGGCTCGTACTACTTCCTCGATCTCACCGCACTCGGACGCCAAGAGGACTGGGAGCAGCCGGCCGGACGCACAGCTCACGCCCGGAGCAACCAGCCCGACTTCTCGTCCTGACCCGCCGAAGACTGTTCCTCCAAAACCTCCCACAGTCCACGGAAGCTCGAGGCTGGGCATCGCCGCGAACCGGGGCGAGCCTCGACCAGGATCCGCTGATCTTGGTCGAGGATCGCCGGAACGTGCTCTCGTATCCGCGCGCACTGGCGGCGGCGGTCAGCCCATCTGGCCGCGGATCTCGCCGCCGGGGAAGTCCCCAGGACCTTCGTTCGGCGTGTCGTCGCCGTCGTTGGTGTGCACGTTGACGTAGGCGTTACCTGCATTGATCTCGTCGACCAAAGCGGAGAGCGGCATGCCGGCGAGGGGGCCGATCAGGTTGGCCGCCGTGATGGTGCCGGTGGCCAGTACACCGTTCTCGGTGCCACCGCCGGCCGCCACGAGGCCGTAGAGGAACGCCACGACTGGCCCATTCTCCCCTGGGGGGCCGACGTGGATGTGCGACTGGACGACGTTGTCGATGTTGGCAACGATCAACCTGTACGACAGCGCAGTACCGTCGTCGCTGAGGTGGAACACGGCGTTGCCGGCCGCCGTGGTGTCTCTGGCGGGCACCTCGTTTCGTCCCTTCAAGTGCGCGAGGTAGGTCGAGTCGCCCGCCAGGGCCACCGATCCGAGTGTGAGCACCGCGCCTCCAGCCAGCGCGGCCACGAGCGTTCGTCGCATTACAGCCCTCCCTGTGACTTCGTGCGCCGCCCCGGCGCAGTCGTCAGGACCATAGCTCCTCTGGCCGGCGACGTCTCGACAGGCGCCGTCGGCGAGCGTCGGCGCCATCATGGTCGTCCCCTGGCGACATCGAGCAGGTCGTGGAGGCTGACGTTGCGGGCGTGTCGTCGGTGGGCGGCTGCGATGTTTCCTTCGGGCACGAGGAGTCGTAGTCCGTGGGGGTGGATGCGGAACATGATCGGGGTGGTCATTTGGAGGGCTTCGCCGTCGACGCCGGCGTAGGCGGTGCCCGATCGGGAGCGGACCTCGAAGCGCTCACCGGTGAACTCGTGCCAGTTGCGGCTGCGGTTGCGTTGGCCGACGGCGCCGAGGGCGAGGAGTGCCGCGGCGTCTCTGCCGGTGGTTCCGGTGAGGGCGATGACACCGAGTTGGCCGGTGTCGATGCGGCGTCGTTGTCCGGCGTCGAACGTGGAGCCGAGGACATAGGGGTTGTTGGAGACTTGGATGACGAACGCGCCGTCGACCTCGGTGCCGTCCGGTTTCGTGAATTGAAGATCGAACGGGGCGTTGGTGTTGCCGAGCAGGTCCGGCAGCATCGTCTCGACCGTTTCCACCTTCGCTTCGCGGTAGCGGTCCTGCTGGACGATCGCCGCGTAGACGCCGAGGGAGACGTTGTTGACGAAGAACCGATCGTTGACCGTGGCGTAGTCGATGCGTCGTTCGATGGCGTCCCGGAAGGCGTGGACGCTGGTGCGCGGGTCGTTGCGGTCGAGGCCGAGGTCTTGGGCGAAGTGGTTTCGTGTCCCGGCCGTGACACAGACGAACGGGACCCCGCACTCGACGGCGATCGACGCGACGAGGGCCTGGGAGCCGTCGCCTCCGGCCATCCCCAAGCAGTCCGCCCCGCGGGCGATGGCGTCGCGGGCGAGTTGCTCGAGGTCGAGGCCATGGTCGAGCATCACGGTCTCCACGCCGAGCTCATTGGCCAGCTCGACGAGACCGAACTTGTCGACCTTGCCACCGCCCGACCACGGGTTGCAGATGAGCACAGGATGACGGGGACGCGTCACCGCATGCGGCTGGAGGGCATCTTGGGCGTGCAGCCGCCGGACCATCGCCAGACGCGCGGAGCCGATCGTCACGGCGAACAAGACCAGCACCACCGCGGCGCGAACCAGTGGCCAGTCACCGTCGGCAGCGGTCAGCACAGCGGCGACGATGACGACCAACCCGACGACGGCTCCGCCCACCCCGACCCAACGGCGAGGCGGGCGCTCGGTGATCAGCCACCACGCACCAGCCGCGCCGACGGCCACACCGACAACGATCGTCACCAGCGCGGCCAGGTTGCGCACCGAGAAGACGACGAGCATGACCGTCAAGACGACGGCGCAGCCGATCGACAACCAGGCCAGGGCTCGGACACCAACCGACACGGCCGAACCCTGCGCCGCGCTCATCTCGGCCCTCCCCGCAATGCCAGATCCATGCTGCCATCCCACCACGCGCCACGTCCGCCGTCATCACCAGGTGATCCGACGCCGAACTGATGGGTTCAGCTTGCGCTTCGTGGTACGCTGCCTGGTTCGCGGGCGGACGTAAAGGGCGGATTCAGTGTTGATGAACAGGCGGGCATTGATCGCGGGTGGCGTCGCGTTGGCATGGTCCTCGACCCGCTTCGGCCGGCTCCTCGCGGCGACGCCGGGACCAGGTCCGTACGGGCCGCTGGGGCCGGCCGACGCCAACGGCCTCCAACTCCCGGCGGGCTTCACCAGCCGCGTGATCGCCCGCACCGGTCTGCTGGTCGGGCCGACCACCTACCCGTGGCACAGTGCCCCGGACGGCGGGGCCTGCTTCTCGGCACCCAACGGCGGCTGGGTCTACGTCTCGAACTCCGAGGTCAACGTCGGCGGCGGAGGGGCGTCAGCCGTACGGTTCGCGTCCGACGGCTCGATCGTCGACGCCTATCGAATCCTTGCCAACACGACCCGCAACTGCTCGGGCGGTCCCACACCGTGGGGCACCTGGTTGTCGTGCGAGGAGAACGGCGGGGTCGGGCGGGTCTACGAGTGCCAACCGCTGATTGCGGGGCAAGGCGTGCAGCGACCGGCGCTCGGAGCGTGCAACCACGAAGCCGTGGCCGTCGACGCCACGACGGGTCATCTCTACCTCACCGAGGATGACCCCGCAGGACGGCTGTACAAGTTCGTCCCCGCCACTCCCGGCGACCTCAGCGCCGGGTCCCTCTTCGCCGCGTCCGTGTCGGGGTCGGCCGTGACGTGGGTCCCGACATCGCCCAACGGTCCCGATCGCCAGCCGACGACGACCGCCTTCAACGGTGGAGAGGGCATCTGGGCCGGCGACGATGTCGTGTACTTCACGACCAAGGGTGACAAGCGCGTCTGGAGGCTCGATCCAGCTCGCCAACTCGATCGCCGTCTTCCACGACTGCGTGGCCGCCCCCAGCGCGCTCGACGCCGTCGACAACATCACCATCCATGCGCCGTCGGGAGACATCTTCGTCGCTGAGGACGGGGGGAACATGGAGCTCGGGATCCTCGCTGACGTCGGCGGCACCACCGAGGTCACCGCGTTCTGCCGCATCGTCAACCATGGGGGCTCCGAGGTCGCCGGTCCGGCGTTCAGCCCGGACGGCAGTCGGCTGTACCTCTCCTCCCAGCGCGGCCCCGACGGGTCGACGGGGTACACGTACGAGATCACCGGGCCGTTCCGGCAAGACGGAACTCCGCCGCCCCCACCGCCTCCGCCTCCGCCGGTGACGCTGTTCGTGGCGGATGCGTTCTCGCGGGCGGTGTCGAACGGGTGGGGCGCCGCCGACGTCGGCGGGCCATGGGCGTTGACCGGAGCGGCAACCAGTTACTCCGTGTCCGGTGGCGCGGGTCGGATGGCGGTTCCTGCCGGCTCGAGTCGCATCGCCAGCCTGGCGGTCTCCTCGACGGACGCCGCTCGTGGAGACGGCGCTGGCGGTCGACCGGGTGCAGACGGGGAGCGGAGCCTACGTTTCGGTGGTCGGACGCCGGGTCAACGCCAGCAATGACTACCGGTTGAAGGTGCGTTTCCAGTCCAACGGGGTGGTCGCCGTCTACCTGGTGCGCCGGGTGAACGGGGCGGAGACGACGTTGGCCTGGACCACCAGCGTCGGGTTCGTGCCGGGACAGTTCGTGCGCGTGAAGCTGCGCGTCAGCGGAACGAGTCCCACGTCGGTGGCGGCCAAGGTGTGGGCCGACGGGGCGACCGAGCCGGCAGCGTGGCTGCTCGAGCAGACCGATTCCACCGCCGCCTTGCAGGTTGCCGGCGGCATCGCCGTCGAGCACTACCAGTCCAGCACCTCCACCAACGGTCCCGTCGTCAGCCTCATCGACACCATCACCGCCGGGACGGCCAGCTGCACCTCCACCGCCGCCACCGAACAACGTCCCACTTGCTGCGTTCACCGCCACCGCGACCGGCTTGGGCGTCGCCTTCGACGGACGGTCGTCCAGTGACGCCGACGGCACCGTCACGGCGTGGGTGTGGAACTTCGGCGACGGCACGAGCGGCTCGGGATCGACGACAACACACACGTACGCCGCGGGCGGCACGTACAACGTCAGCGTGACGGTCACCGATGATGACGGTGCGACCGGTACGTCGTCGCAGCAGGTGACGGTCACCGCGCCGCCTCCGCCTCCGCCGGTGACGCTGTTCGTGGCGGATGCGTTCTCGCGGGCGGTGTCGAACGGGTGGGGCGCCGCCGACGTCGGCGGGCCATGGGCGTTGACCGGAGCGGCAACCAGTTACTCCGTGTCCGGTGGCGCGGGTCGGATGGCGGTTCCTGCCGGCTCGAGTCGCATCGCCAGCCTGGCGGTCTCCTCGACGGACGCCCTCGTGGAGACGGCGCTGGCGGTCGACCGGGTGCAGACGGGGAGCGGAGCCTACGTTTCGGTGGTCGGACGCCGGGTCAACGCCAGCAATGACTACCGGTTGAAGGTGCGTTTCCAGTCCAACGGGGTGGTCGCCGTCTACCTGGTGCGCCGGGTGAACGGGGCGGAGACGACGTTGGCCTGGACCACCAGCGTCGGGTTCGTGCCGGGACAGTTCGTGCGCGTGAAGCTGCGCGTCAGCGGAACGAGTCCCACGTCGGTGGCGGCCAAGGTGTGGGCCGACGGGGCGACCGAGCCGGCAGCGTGGCTGCTCGAGCAGACCGATTCCACCGCCGCCTTGCAGGTTGCCGGCGGCATCGCCGTCGAGCACTACCAGTCCAGCACCTCCACCAACGGTCCCGTCGTCAGCCTCATCGACACCATCACCGCCGGGATCAACGTCTGAACAAGTGGGGCGGTGGGCCGGACCGCCACCGGGCCGCTGACCCGTCAGAACATGTGGTCAGCGCGCCGACGGCGATGGTGGATGCCGCTCTCGGCGTGGAGCGCCGCGGTCCTGTCCTGGCAACATCGCCGACATGACCGCTGCGCCGTGGAACCTGGTGACGCTCGCGCCCTTGCCGGCGGCGATGGCCAACGAAATGCTCGGCGATCTTCCGCTGGCCGTCGTCGCCCCCGACCGCGACGACCAGGCGGCGATCGGCGCCGCGCTGGCCGACGCCGAGTTGCTGATCTACGACTGGCGGGCCAGCGCCGCGGGGCTGAGGTCCGAGGACATCGCCGCCGCGCCCCATCTGGCCTTCGTCCAGCAGCCCAGCGTGGGCGTGCCGGGGCATGACATCGCCGCGCTCGACGCCGCCGGGGTGGCGCTGGCCAACGCCGCCGGGTTCAACGCGGTGGCCGTTGCCGAATGGGTGCTCGGCGCGCTGTTCGGTGTCGCTCGCCACCTCACCTGGGTGGAAACGGAAGTGCACGCCGGGCGGTGGCCGCAGGTGGATGTGATCAGTCGTGGTCCGATCGAGATCGGCGGGCGACGTGTCGGGATCGTCGGCTTCGGCCCCATCGCCCACGCCGTCGTCGCTCCACTCGTGGCATTGGGCTGCACGGTGTCGTACTGGTCGCGGTCGCGTCGCGATCCGGTCGACGAGCACGGCGCGACGTACCGTGACCTCGATGAGATGATCGCCACGAGCGACGTGTTGATCAACGTGATCGCCCTCGGTGACGAGACGCGTGGCCTCCTGTCGGCGTCGCGGCTGGCCGCCTTGCCGGTCGGCGCGCTGGTCGTCAGCGCCAGCCGTGGCGGGATCGTCGACGAGGTGGCGGTGCTCGAGGCGGTCGAGCGTGGGCACCTCGCCGGCGCGGCATTCGACGTCTACGAGACGGAGCCGCTGCCGGCGGACAGTCCGCTGCGGCGCTGCGACCGGATCCTGTTGTCCTCGCACACCGCTGGGACGACGCAGGAGTCGTTCGCTCGGATGACAGCGCTCCTGACCGACAACATCCGACGCGCCGTCACCGGCCAGCCGGTCCACAACGTGGTCAACGCGGCCGACCCCGTGGTCCGGCGGCGCTGATCACCCAGCCGGGCGCGTCCGAGTCGGCGGCGACTGCTCGTCCCGCGCTGGTCATCAGCGGACGGGGAGCGATCGCGGCAGCCCGAACGATGGGAGGACGCTGTTGTCGAAGTGGGTGAACGCGCAGATCCGGTCGCCGGTCACGGTGAGGACGTCGAGGCCGATGCCGTGGCGGAAGCCGCCGGTGGGCTCCCGCAGATAGACCCCGAACGCCAGTTGACCGTTGGCCCGCGTCGGCACGAGGTCGAACCTCCGGCCGGGACGTGCGACGGCGGCGAAGAAGCGGGCCGCGGCGTCGCGGCCGTGATACTCGAGGGCGATCGGCGGCATGGCGACGCGGACATCGGCGGTGAGCAGGGCGACGAGCGCGTCGATGTGGCCGGAGTCGTACGCCCGGACGACCTTGGCGACGAGGGCCTGCTCGGCGGGTGAGTCGGGAGCAGGAGCCGGTTCGCGCTCGCCGGTCGGCGGGAGGCGACGTTGCAGGGTGGCGCGAGCCCGTTTGAGGACGCTGTGCACCGATTCGACCGTCGAGTCGAGCATGTCGGCGACCTCGTCGGCGTGGTACCCGAGGACCTCGCGCAAGATGAGCACGGCACGCTGGCGAGCGGGCAGGATCTGCAGTGCGGTGACGAAGGCCAGGGAGATGGCTTCGGTCTGTTCGTAGCGTGCCTCCGGGCCGAGCGGGATGCCGGCTTCGAGGAGGGCGTCGGGATACGGTTCGAGCCACATGACCTCGCCGAGGCGGGTCGGCTCGGGCGGTTCGACACCGGGGTTGTTCCACTCCCTGGCGGGGCGTCGGCTGGTCGAGCGCAGCGCGTTGAGGCACCGGTTGGTGGCGATCCGGTAGAGCCAGGTGCGGATCGAGGCGCGTCCCTCGAACCCTCCGAGGCCCTGCCAGGCGGCCAGCAGTGTGTCCTGCAGGACGTCTTCGGCGTCCTGCAGGGATCCGAGCATCCGGTAGCAGTGCACTTGCAGCTCTCGACGGTGCGGCTCCGTCAACGCTCGGAACGCGTCGCCGTCCCCTGCCCGCGCCCGGGTGATCAGGTCGGTCGTCACGACGCCAGCCTCGCGTCACGCCTCTGGCTCTCCATGTCCACCTGAGTATCGACACCGGCCGAGCCGCGAACTGGGCGGGGCGCGCGCCCACTTTCTCGCCATGGCGGTGTCTGCATCTTCGACAGACGGCCTCACGACAATGTCCAAGGAGATCACGATGTTGCTGGAGAACAAGACCGCGGCGATCTACGGCGGCGGCGGGGCGATCGGCGGCGCCATCGCGCGGGCGTGTGCGGATGCCGGCGCCCGCGTCTACCTCGCCGGGCGGTCGAGGGCCCGGCTGGAGAAGGTCGCCAACGACATCGGCGATGCCGCCGGTGTGGCGGAGGTCGACGCGCTCGACGAGCGTGCCGTCGCAGATCACGCCGACTCCGTGGCCGCACACGCCGGCGGAATCGACATCGCCGTCAACGCCGTGTCGTTCCCGTTCGCGCATGACAGGCCCTTCGGCGAGCTGACCGTCGAGGAGGTCATGTATCCCATCGACTCCTTCCTGCGGGCCAACCTGATCACGACCAAGGCTGTTGCGCGACACATGACGGCGCGCCGGTCGGGAACGATCCTGACCCTCTCGTCGGGCGCGTCCCGGGTCGTGCCTCCCGGGAGCCTCGGCTACGGCACCACCTGCGCAGCAATCGAGTCGATGACCCAGCGGCTGGCGGTGGAGCTCGGGCCGAGTGGTGTCCGTGTCGTCTGCCTGCGACCCCACCTGATCGCCGACGGCCCCGCCAACGGCTCCTACACCGGTGAGCTGTTCGGGCGGCGGGCCGCCGCGGCGGGCGTCGACGTCGAGCACTGGCTCGCCGAATGGCCGATGCAGGTGACGTTGCTGGGGCGGCTCCCGACGCTGGCTCACGTCGCTGATGCGGCAGTCTTCCTGGCATCGGACCGCGCCGCAGCGATCACCGGTGCGGTGGTCGACTTGACCTGCGGAAGCGCGGTGCGCACCAAGGCAGGGGCCCTCGTCGGCATGCTCGATTAGCTCAGAGCGGCGCTCGCGAGGTGCCTACCCTGTCCGGATGGGCGCGGACACGTACTACCGGGACCATTGGATCACTGTGGAGCCGGAACGCTTCGCGTACTACGACTCCCTGTTCCGCGTGCCCGAGCCGGTCATCGCCAGGCTGCTCGCACCGCTGGGCATCGAGACGGGTCACATCTGCCTCGACCTCGGGTGTGGTCCCGGCTACCTCGCCGCCGCGATGGCGACGCGCACGGGCGTCGATGGCCACGTCCACGGGGTCGATGTCAATGCCGACTTCCTCCAACGGGCGCGGGCCGTCAGCGCGGACGGCGGTGTCGACGCCGTCTGCTCGTTCCACCACATGCTCGACGAGGTGCTGCCCCTCGACGACGAGACCGTCGACCGCGCGCTCGCCAAGAACGTCCTGGAGTACGTTCCCGACCTCGCAGCCACGCTCGGCGAGCTGTACCGCGTCGTGCGGCCGGGTGGGCGCCTCCTGGCCATCGACTCCGATTGGGGGTTCATGGTCGCCGAGCCACTCTCCGCCGACGAAGTCCGCGAGGTGCTGACCGCCGCGTCGCCGGCGTTTCGCGAGCCGCACATCGGCCGCAAGCTGCGCGGCGCGTTCATCGCCGCCGGGTTCACCGATGTGCAGCTGAACGTGGTCGCCTTCGCCGACGTCGACGGCGTGCTACGCGGGGTGCTCGACAACATGGTGCGTTACGGCAGCGAGTTCGAACGGCTCTCCGACGCCCGCGCCGGCGAGGTTCGACACCGACTCGACGCCGCGCAGCAGGACGGCTCGTTCTTGGTCGTACTGCCACAGTTCGTCGTCACCGGGACCAAACCCGGATAGTCGCTTCAGACAGTCAGCCGTTGGCCATGTCCATGAAGCGGCGCAGTTCGCCCTCGATGTCCGGCCCGGCGGGCTGGTAGGCGATCTCGGTGGCGCCGGCCGCCTCCTGCTGCGCGAGATGGTCGCGCCACGCGCCGGCACGCCGAGCGAGACCGAACGCCGTGAGCGTCTCACCGGAGATCACCAGGCGATCCCGTTCGTTGGCCTCGATCAGGTGACCTTCATGCAACGCCAGGTGGCGCTCGCGTTCGGGGATCTCCTCGAGCGCGGCGACCCAACGGTCACCGCCCGGCAGCGCCGTCGCCCCACCACGAAGGTGCATGGCGTGATAGATCAATGCCGCGGCGTGTCCGGCAGCGGCCATCACCCGCTCGCTCCCCGGATCCTCGTCCTCACCGAGCACGGTGCCGAACGTGAGCACCGAGCACCGGTTCATGACATTGCTCGGTGCGGTGGCGAACACGCCATCGGCAAGTTCGCGAGCGACAGCCTCGCCCTTCGGACCGCCGGTGCCGAGGATCAGGGGCACCCGAATGGGACGGGGAGCACCGAACCCGTCGGGATGCAGCATGCGGATCGGGGCGCCCTCCCACTCCACCGTGTCGCCCGCCAGCAGACCACGCAGGGCGAGCACGTAGTCGCGCACGAACGTCCACGCCAGCGGTTTCTGGCCCAGTGTCAGTCGGCCGGTGAACCCGGAACCGATGGCCACGTTCACTCGACCGGGGGCGAGCTGCGACAAAGTGCTGATCGCCGCGGCGGTGACCATCGGGTGGCGGAGCGACGGGATCGCCACACCAGGCCCGATCTCGATCGTCGATGTCCGCCTGGCGCACTCCGCCAGGGTCATCCACACATCCGCATACAGCGACGGCGAGTCATACAACCATGCCCGTCGATAGCCGAGCTCCTCGGCGACCACGACGTGCGCCGGCGTCGCCATCGAGGTTGCCAACGCACAGGAGATGTCGACCATCGGCCGGACGGTACTCGCCACGCATCGCGTGCGGCGGGCAGCTCCGCCGAGGCGCGAGTCAGAATGGTGCGATGTCGGGAGCAAGTGTGGCAGTCGTCATCGGGCTCGATGTCGGCGGGACGAAGACCAATGCCACGGTGGTCGAGCGAGGATGGCCGGTTCCTCGTCGATCACATGATCGAAGTGCCAAGCCGCGTTCTGCAAGGGCCGCCAGCGGCGATCGCGGCGATCGATGAGGCGATGGAGCTGGCGCTCGCCGTCACCGGCACTGCTCGCAAGGCGGTGCGCGCGATCGGACTCGACACGCCAGGCCCAGCCAGTGCGGATGGCGTGATCTCGGCCCGCGGGGCCACCAACTTCGCGGCGCGCGAGTGGTGGGGGTTCGACTTCCGCGAGGCTGTCGAGGAGCGCCTCCAGCTGCCGGTGATCTACAACAACGACGGCAACGCGGCGGCCCTGTACGCCCACGAGCGGCACTTCCTCGACGACGCCTCGCGACACTCGTCGGTCGCGGCGATCGTCGGCACGGGGCTGGGCGGCGGAGTGATCGAGGCCGGGCGAGTGGTGCGTGGCGCGGCAGGGATGGCCGGCGAGTTGGGCCACGTCCAGATCCCCATGGACGGCCTGCTGGCACCAGGTCAGCCGGTGCCGCGCTGCAACTGCGGGTTGACGGCCGACCTGGAGAGCGTGGCGTCGTTGAGCGGCATCGTCAACAACCTGCTGCCGTTCTGGTTGACCCGCTACCCGCACCACCCGTTGGCCGCCCTCGACATCGCCGTCGCCGCCAAAATGGTGCGCGGCTACGGCCAGCAGGGCGATGAGCTAGCCCTCCACCTCTTCGAGCAGCAGGCGATGGCCATCGGGCGCATGTTCACCATCGCCGCCAACTTCACCGACCCTGACGCCTACTTCGTCGGCGGCGGGGTGACCGACGCCGACGCCGAGTTCCGGACCTGGTTCGTCGAGCGCGTCCGGGCGGCGACGAACCTGCGCGCCGAACAGGCGAGGGTCGCGGCCTTCGCCATCGTTCCCGATCTCGACATGGCGGGCGCCCGCGGTTCTGCACTGGCCGCCCTGCGGGCGATCCGCCCGTAGCACTTGCGCCGATCGGCGGGGCGACCTACGACGGCGTCGTCACAGCTGGACGGTCGCCACCACCGCGGCGTGGTCGGACGCCCAGAAGGGCGGTGTGGCACTGGCGATCGCGCCGGTGTCGACGTGGGCCTCGACGCCGTGGGCGTTGCCGTGGGTCAGCACCAGGTCGATGCGCTGGGTCAACTGTGAGACGAGGTTGATGAGCAGGTCGTCCTGGCAGCACGTGTTGTTCGGATCCGAGGATGGGACGACGTCGTGCAGCCACCGGCTCGTGAGTGCGGCATAGGTGGCCGTCGTGGAACCGTCAGCGGCCGAGTTGAAGTCGCCGACGGCGATCAACGCCCGGCCGGGACGCATCGGGCCGGTAAGCAGCTCGGCAGCCTGGGCCAGCTGGACGGCCGGGAAGTCCTCGACCTCCAGATGCGTGTCGACGAAGCGGAAGAAGCGGCGTTCGAACGTCACATCGATGGCGGCCCATCCGCGGTCGAACGAGAGCTCGACGGTGGGCATCTCCGGGTTGCCGGTTGGGACGGGCACGGTCGCCTGCGCCTCAAACCTCCCTGACTGCGGGTTGGACCACTCGAGGTTCGGCGTCTCGGCATTGACGAGGATGACGTCGCGGTCGAACAGCTCGACGACGCAGTCGAAAGCAGTCGGAGCCGTCGCTGGCGGCACGTTGCACCCGAACGGTGGGAACACGAGCGGCACCGGTCCGATGTGCGCGTTGTTCGACACCGCGGCCACCTCGTAGTCGAGATCGCGGGCGGCGAGCTGTTCCAACAGGATCGCCAGGAAGTCGAAGCTCGGAGGCATCGGCCCGGCGTGAGTCGGCGTAGCCACCCAGTTCGATACCTCCTGCAACCCGATGACCTCGGGTTCCTCGGCGGCGATCATGTCGGCGATCTTCGCTGCCCGCACCGGGAAGTTCGTGAACAGCATGCTGCCGTAGATCTCGGCGACGCCCGCCACGAACGCCGGCGCGTCCGGCGCCGTCCAGCGCGGGAGCGAGGCTGGAACCGAGATACAGGTTCTGCGACATCACGGTCACCTCGGCGCGTGGCGACGCGCTCACCTGCTCGGCCGCGACCGGCAACAACCACAAACAGGCGATGAGCGCGGCGCCGCGAAGCGCCCCTCGCTTGACCGCCCCAGCGCGCCGACGAACACCCATTGCCGTTCCTCCCCGACCGGCAGCGTGTCGCCGGCCACGTGTGACCGTAGTCGCGGAGTCGCCCCGACGTGACGTCCTGTCCCACCCCGACGTCTTCACCGACCACGCGGGCACACTGAGGTGGTCGCCGAGCTCGAGACCATCGTGAGGAGGACCTCATGGGCAGGTTGATCGCCGTCGAGAACGTCTCCCTCGATGGCGTCATGCAGTCACCTGGACGCCCCGACGAGGACACCAGGGGTGGGTTCGACAGAGGAGGGTGGGCGAGCACACGGCTGACCAGGGACCCCGAGGCGGCACAGGCGCCGATGTCTCGTGCCGGTGTGACGACCGCGTTCGTGTTCGGCCGCCGGACCTACGTCGATCTTGTCGGCTACTGGTTGTCGACGCCAGACCCGAACCCCTTCACCGACATCCTGACCCGCACCCCGAAGTACGTCGTGTCGCGAACGCTCGACGACCCCTTGCCGCATCCCAACTCGAACCGACTCGACGGCGACCCGGTCGCCGCGGTTGCGGCCCTCAAGGACGACAACGCCGGTGACCTCGTCATCCTCGGCAGCGGGATGCTCGTGCGGGCGCTCGCGGCTGCTCACCTCATCGATGAGTACGTGCTCACGATCATCCCCGTCGTGCTCGGCACCGGCACCCGACTGTTCGGCGACACCTACGCCGATCTCGAGGTCACTCGAAGCATGACCTCCTCCTCGGGCATCGTCGTCGCGACCTACAAGGTCGCGTGACCCTGCGCGGCGATGATCGTGAACGCTCCCGCTGAGCCACGCGAGTCGCACCCGCCGGCACAGCTCCTGTGAGATGACCAGAAACGAGCTCGGGAGGCACCAGACACCGGACCGATGACAGGCTCAACCAGCAATCAGCAGGCACTCCACGATCGGGGGGAAGCCCAGTCCGCGTCAGCGGAGTCGCGGTAGCGTCCGCGGATGAGCTCTGCCTCCGAGCCGGCGCCGGCGCCGGTGTCGGTTCCGTTCGGTCAGACGCGCGGGTTCTGGACCCTGATGGCGTACGCGCTGCTGCTCGGGGTCGTCGGCGCGGTGGCCGGTCTGGTGTTCCTGGGCGTGACCGGCGCTGGGAACAACTGGTACGACGTTTCCGATCCGGGCTGGTTCGGGGGCCAGTGGTGGTGGGTCGCCGTCACGGCAGGGGCCGGCGTCGTGGTCGGATTGTTGCACTCCTTGACGCGGCTCCCCGCGAAGATCCCAGGGCTGATCGCCGACATCGAGGGCGGGCACGTCGACACGGGGCTCGTCCCCGGGATCGTGGCGGTCTCAGCCGTGTCACTGATCGGCGGCGCAAGCCTCGGACCGGAGCAAGCACTTGGCGCCATGGGCGGTGGGGCAGCCGCGTGGATGGCCCAGCGGAAGGGTCTCGACAAGGAAGACGGTGAGGCCAACGTCCTGAACGGCTTCGCTGGCGCGTATGGCGGTTTGTTCTCGAGCACCGTGATCGTGGTGATGCTGATCTTGGAGGTTGCCCGCCCAGGTGGTCAGAAGTTCGCCAAAGCGCTTGTCGGCGGGATCATTGCTTCGAGCGTCTCGTTCGGGATCTACTTCGTGATCGTCGGCGCGATCTTCCTTGATGCCTACGAGGTGCCGTCGTACGAGTTCGAAGATTGGCAACTACTGGCCGCGATTCCGCTCGGCCTATTCGCCGCGGTCGTCGCGACAGTGTTGGTCGTGTCGACCGCCGCGTTGACCCGCTTGTTCACTCGGTTGCCGATTCCCAGCATCGCCAAGCCGACATTGGGAGGCGTCGTCTTCGGCTTGATCGGAGTCGCGTTGCCGCTGACCCTCTTCACTGGCAGCGATCAACTCAAGAACGTTTTGCAGGACGCAGGGACCCTCGGCCTCGGTCTACTGGTCGCGATCTTGTTGGCGAAGATCCTCGCCTTTGGGGTGAGTATCGGGAGCGGCTTCGTCGGTGGGCCGATCTTCCCCGCGTTGTTCATCGGGGGAACCGCAGGGGTTGCTGTGAATCAGGCGATTTCCAGCGTGCCCCTGGGACTCTCATTCTCTTGCATGTTCGCCGCCGTCGCGGGCGCGCTTGTGGCTGCAC
This sequence comes from uncultured Acidimicrobiia bacterium, assembly GCA_963776995.1. GTDB lineage: Bacteria > Actinomycetota > Acidimicrobiia > Acidimicrobiales > Ilumatobacteraceae > JALZMG01. Next base: position 170,790 of record CAVZPA010000015.1, on the reverse strand, counting down.
CGTTCGCGATGGCATTGACGGCAGCGTTCATGACCCAGGTCGGTGCACTGCAGACCGCGCCCATCCTGATCGCCGTCGTCACCTCGTTCCTCGCCATGGAGGGCGTCAAGTACCTGATGGCCAGCCGCACGACGGCGCAACCCGACAGAGCACACGCCCGGGAGTGACGCCATTCAGGATCTCGCACCCCGCTCGGTGTCGCGACGGGCGACCAAGACGTGGAGGCTCTAGGGGCCAGGGCGACTCTGGACCCTGTTGTTGGATGGGTCGCAGTCAGGGCCCAGTGGCGGCCGGTGGCTCGTCCATCGTCGCGCGGACGTCGACCAGCGGTGCGACCGGAACAGTGATGAAGCCCCGCTGCGGACGGTCGAGGTCGAGCGAGATGTACAGGATGAGGATCACGACTCCTGCGGCGACGAGCGACGTGGCGATGCTGCGACCGAGCAGGGTGAGGTAGAGGGAGAGTACGCCGACCGCGACAGCACTCCCGAGCACTTGCAGCGCGACGACCGGTCCGGGCACCCGGTTGCGGAGCGATGTCACCCGACTCGTGTGCGTGTCGATCATGGCGTTGAGCGTCTCGATGTAGAGCCGCGGCGCGGTGTCCACGGGGGCGGCACGCACCGCCTCACCGGCGGCAGCCCACAGCTCTCGTTGGAGGTCCGTGAACCGGGTGACATCCCGGTCGAACTGGTCGGTGTCCGGGACCTGGTCGGCGAGATCGATGGCCACGTCGGCATACTCCTCGAGGAGGGCGAGTGAGGTCGTGCGGGTCGGCTCCGCAAGCAGCTGGGCGCGCAGGTAGGTCGTGCCGATGTCGTTCGATTCCTGAACGACGAGCGAGCGGCGGTTGTCGTACCGACCGACCGCCATGGTGAGGCCGAAGGCGAGCAGCAATCCCACGAGGCCGAGCAGCGTGCCCTGCACGACACCGACCGGTTGATGGTTGGCGTCCGGCCGGGATCGCAGTACTCGTCCGATCAGCATGCCGGCCATGGCGGCGCCACCGACGATGACGACCAGCACGACGGCCAGCGTCACGGTGCTCAACTCGAAGAAGGACATCGGGATCGGCTCTCTCGACCGTGCAGTGGTGTCGGGCGGACGATAGTGCCGACACAGCAGGAGTCTCGGGCGTCGGCTCGCGCCTGCTCGCGTCAACGCACGTCGTCGGCAGCCCCTTCGCCTTCCAGTGCGCGGTCGATGTCATAGCCGAGCGCCAACGCCAGTTCCACCGCGCCGGGCACGAGACGGGCGAGCCCGATCGTCGGTGCGACCTCGATCAGGATGTCGACGATCTCCTCCGCGCTCAGTCCGGCCGCCAGCGCATCGGCCACCGGTCGTTGATAGGCGCTCGCCGCGCCGCCGACCGCCAGAAGGGCTCCGAGCCCGGCCAGTGCTCTCGATCGGTCATCAAGCGGAGGCCGAACGGCCGCTGGTCGCACGCCTTGACGGGCTGGAACGACCCCGTTGGCGAGCCGTCGCAGAACGTCGCACAGCTCCTCGGATGGCGCGACGGGCGGTCGTGCCGACGTGCTCACTGGTGCACCGTCGCTTCGTGCACGGCGCGCTCAGTCCAGGAGCTCCAGGTCGAGGTGGCAATCGATGGCCGCGGCGACGTTCACGGCGGCGTTGCTGACGCGGGTGACACCGATCACCGGCACGAGCGCGTCGAGCACGCCCACGACCTCCTCTTCGCTGGAGCCTGCTGCGAGCGCTGCCGAGACCAGCCACTCGTAGGTCTGCGGTGACGACTGAAGTGCAACGACACCGGCCAAGCGGACGAGTGCCGCCGTCCGTTTGTCGAGCAGACCATCTCCGCCCTCGTCGCCGCTGTGGTCGGGGATCGTGGCCACCACGACACGTTCGTCCAACACGGTCAGCCGCCGCAGGAGTGCCTCGTACCGCCGATCCATGCGCACACCTCCTCGGTTCGGCCTTGCCGACGTTCGGTTCACCTCCCGCCCTCGGAGAGAACTGCTACGTCACCAACTTGGCGCGGCGACGGTTCGAGCGCATCGCCCGGTTGGGATGATGTCGCCGAGCCGTGGGACCTGGGACGTCACGCGGATGCGAGTCCGGCTGCTGTCAAGTGCCCATTCCTCGGAGCAGGCCGCTGGTGCGCGCGTTACGGTCACGCCTGTGGCAGCGCGGTCGTCGGGCAGGTCGCCGGTGATGTCCGAGGGTGTCGATAACCGCGGCTGACACTGCCGTTCGAGGTGTCGGACGCCAAGCTCCAGGTCCCGGCGGCCCGCCCAGGGATCGTCGAACGAGCAACATTGGTCGACCGGTTGCTCGCCACACCTGCTGCACCGGTCATCGCCGTCGTCGCTCCGTCCGGCTACGGGAAGACGACGCTGCTGGCACAGTGGGCGAGACGCAAGCAGCCACGCGTGGGATGGGTGTCGGCCGAGGACAGCGACAACGATCCAGCGGTCCTCTTGGCCTACCTCGCGACGGCGCTGAACCGGGTCGAGCCGATCGAACCGCACGTGGTGCGCGCGCTCGCGTCGTCCGGGGCCGGTGTCGAGGTGCCGCGACGGCTCGTGTCCGCGATCGCCACGATGCACGAGCCTGTTGCGCTCGTCATCGACCACTTCGAGGCCGTCACGAACCCGGAGTGCTTCGACACCATCGCCGCCATCTCCCTGGGACTCCCCCCGGGGTCGCAGCTGGCGATCGGCTCCCGCAACGCATTGCCCCTACCGGCGGCGCGACTGCGGGCGCACCGCGGCATCGTGGAGCTCGGGGTCGACGATCTGGCGATGGACGCCGATGAGGCCGCCGCACTGCTGACGGAGACAGGTGTCGAGCTCGCCGATAGTGAGGTGCGCGAACTCGTCCGCCGGACGGAGGGTTGGCCGGTCGGCCTGTACCTTGCCGCGTTGGCCGCGCAGGCGGGAACCGCGCACCGTGACGTCGGCGTGACGTTCAGCGGAGATGACAGGTTCATGGGCGACTACCTGCGCTCCGAGTTCCTGGGTCGGGTTTCTCGCTCGGACGTGTCATTCCTGACCCGCACCTCGATCCTCGACCGCATGTGCGGTCCGCTCTGCGACGCGACGCTCGACACGAAGCGATCGAGCGCGGTCCTGGAGCGACTCGAGAGCCGAAACCTGCTCGTCGTGCCACTCGACCGCCGCCGGGAGTGGTATCGCTACCACCACCTGTTCCGGGATCTGCTGGTGTCCGAGCTGCAGCGGCGTGAGCCTGACATGGTCGGCACGCTCCACCACCGCGCCGCCTCGTGGTGCGAGGCGAACGACATGGCGGAGGCCGCCATCGACCATGCCCAGGCGGGGGACGACGCCGACATGGTCGCCCGCCTCGTGTTGCAGAACTCCAGCGCGGTGTGGGCCAGTGGACGCTCGGACACCGTCTTGCGCTGGATGGAGTGGTTCGAGGCGCACGGCCTGGTCGAGCGCTTCCCGGCGATCGCAGTGCACGGCGCGCTGATGCATGCGCTGGTCGGGCGGCCGGGCGCCACGGAGCGGTGGGCGGCCGCGGCCGAAGCGACCACCACGACCGGCACGCTCCCGGACGGGAACACCGTCGAGGCCACCTTGGCCTACCTGCGGGCGCTCCTCTGTCGTGATGGTCCCACCCAGATGCGGCGCGATGCGGGCATCGCTTTGAACAGCCTCGCCGCGTCGAGCCCGTATCGGTCCGCCATGCTCCATGCCGACGGCGTCTCCTACCTGCTCGAGGGAGACCCCCACCGGGCGGATGCCAGCTTCGCCCACGCCGTGGACGCCGCCCGCGCCGAAAGCCGACCGTTCGTGCCCGTGCTCCTCGCCGAGCGCGGCATCGCGGCGATCGAAGGCGACGATTGGGCCGCTGCCGACACGTTCGCCGAGCAGGCCTTGGCGATGATGCGCGAAGCCAACTACGACGACTACTGGACCAGCGCTCTGGTCTACGGCTGGGTGGCTCGAGTCGCCCTGCACCGAGGTCAGCTCGAGCAGGCGCGACAGTTGGTCGGGCAAGCTGCTCGGCTGCGGCCGCTGCTCAACTATGCCCTCCCCGTCGTCTCGACGCAGGCGCTGTTGGAGATGGCCAGGGTCTATGTCGGGCTCGCCGATCCCGGCGGCGCCCGGGCCGTCCTCAGGCAGGCCAACGACATCGTCCAGCAGCGGCCCGCCCTCGGAACCCTGACAACGGTCGCCGACGAGCTGCGGTCGAAGGTCGACTCGCTCCGGGCCCAGGCTGTCGGGGCGTCGGCCCTGACGACGGCGGAGCTCCGCCTGCTGCCGCTGCTGCCCACCCACCTCTCGTTCCGCGAGATCGGAGAGCGGCTGTTCCTCTCCCGGCACACCATCAAGACCCAAGCGATCTCGATCTACCGCAAGCTCGGCGTCTCCTCACGCAGCGAGACCATCACGCGGATCGGCGAGCTCGGCCTGCTCGAAATCGGGTCGATGACGCTCGGAGCGAGCGGTCATTTCGATCCGTCGACGCTCACCCTCAGCGGCGGGTGCTCGTCGTGTAGTCGAGCAGTTCGGCCTGGGCGGCCACGATGCCGTCGAAGAACGGCCAGGCGTCGTTGACGATGTCGCGGTCGACGACGATGCCCCAATCGAGGTGTCCGTTGTACGACGTGACGGTGATGTTGAGCCCCATACCGTCGGTGATGGTCGAATACGGATAGCTGGCCATCTGTTCGCAGCCATCCATGTACAGCGGGAACTGCGGGCCGGGCACGTTCGACACGGTGAGGTTGACCGGCATGAGGCGCTCGCTGAGCCGGGTCCGATAGGCGAGCTGTGTCGCCTGGATGAAGGTGGCGGCCGGCATGTGGTTCAACAGGTCGAGCTGCGAATGGACCGGGATGGCCTGTTGCAGGATCTTCTGGTCCGACATCGACCGATGGATCTTGTCGACACGCTTGCCGGGATCGGGTTCGTCGGTGTGGAGCACGGCAGCCATGAACGACACCTGGTTGCCGAGCGTCCCGGCATGCTCCTCGGTACGCACGGAGACCGGCACGGCGGCGATCAACGGTTGCTCAGGCAGCTCGTCGCGCGCTTGCAACCAGTCGCGAAGCATCCCGGAGCACAACGCCAGGACGACGTCGTTCACCGTGCAGTCGAACGCCGTCTTGATCGTCCGCAGTTCCTCGAGCGACGTCGATCCGAACGCCCAGCGGCGGTGCGGACCGATCCGCTGGTTGAACACCGTGCGGGGAGCCTGCATGCGCAGCGAGTTGGCGAGAGGCGGGATTCGCTCCCGGATGGGGGTTCCGTTGCCGGACCGCAGGCCGGATACCGTCTGCCGCAGGGCGCGCCGCTGCCACCGCATCAACTTCAGGGGCCGCTGCACGGTGGCCGCCATGCCGCGGGCGAACATCTCGGCATCTGACGGGATGCGCTCCGGCTCCCACCGTTTCTCGGGCATCGGGTACGTCACGTGCTCGGGCGTCACTTGCATCATCGCCAGCGCCAGGGCCGTGCCCGACGCGCCGTCGATGGCGCAGTGGTGGGTCTTGGAGTAGAGAGCGAAGCGGCGTCCCTCGTCGACCCCTTCGATCAGGTACGTCTCCCACAGCGGGCGTGCGCGGTCGAGCGGCCGGGACGCGATGCGCGACACCAACTCTTCGAGCTGACGGTCGTTGCCGGGGGCGGGCAGGGCGATGAACCGCTCGTGATACTCGCGATCGAACGCCGGGTCCTCCACCCAGTACGGATGGTCCAGCCCGAGCGGCACCTCGATGAGGCGCCGGCGCGTGTAGGGCGCCAGCCCGTACAGGTACTCGACGTGTCCCGCTTCCTCGGCTGGTGTTCGCCAGAGCGGCACGTCAGCGTGCCGGAAGACCTGCACGCCGCCCACGTGGCCGTAGTTGGTCGCCGATTCCATGTACAGGAAACTGGCGTCAAGTCCGGACAATTGCTCCATCTTCGGCACCCCCCTGTGCTCGAGCCGAGGACATTATCCTGCGTCGCTTGGTCGGGATGAGGCGAGGAAGCGGGCGAGGTGGGCATACGCGGTGCGGTTGTACGCCAAGCCGCCGTGGCTACCCCGGACCTCGACGTTGTCACCTGTCGTCACCCTGGACGCCTCGGGACGGACGATCGGATCGTCCCGGCTGTAGATCGACATGACCCGTGTCGCCGGGTTCAACGGGCGGCGGAGGTCGTCGGTGTAGGGACAGCCGCAGGCGGGGACGGTGCAATCGGGGTCCATGAGCTTCAGCGCCCTGGCGCCGGCGGCGGCCACCGACGACGTGGCGACCGTGCTCGGTGCGTACGTGGCCGACTCGAGCATCATCGCCACGACGGCCGGGGCCGGCGAACCCAGCAGGGCCAGGTGCGAGACGCGCTGTTGCAGCCGCGAGGCGATCGCCCACGCCAGCATCCCGCCACGACTGTGACCGATGAGGCAGATCGGACCGGGACTCCGTTCGAGGCGTGGCTGCAACGACCGTTCGACCTGGGTGCGCAGCCGGTCGGGGCAACCGGCGTTGATCGACAGGGTCGAACGGGCGGGGGAGTAGCCGATCCGTGCCAGCCACGCCCGCAACGGCTGGAGGTACATGTCGTTGCCGAACAGCCCGGGGACGACGACCACGACACGGCCGTCGCCGCGGGGGACACCACGTCCGTAGAACACCGGATCGCGGTGCAACGCGGTCAGCTCGCCGAGCGCCTGAGCCTCTCGGCGGAAGATCGCACCCTGGTCCTCGGTCATCGTCGATTTTCTCGCCGCCGCCATCCTGGCGGGTCGCTGACCGTCGCCACGGCGGACGGGCGGCTCGCGAGGTCGTCACGAGCGGGAGAGCGCTCGGCGCGGTTCACGCCGACCTGGCCACGGCCGCCTTCCGAGTCGTCGATCGACGTCGACTCGCGCCGGCCGGATGCTTCCGTCGGCGCTCCGCGGCGGCGAGCTCGTCGAACGACTCGCGGATGCACGCGGCGTAGTTCGCCGGGTCAGGCAGCATCTCGCGGCACGACGTGAACGAGATCGTGATCTCGCCGCAATAGCTCATCACGGGATGGATGAGGCCCATCCCGTCGACGACCATGCCGGCGCCGTACATCGCCACCAGGCGAGCCCCGGCCATGTACAGCGGGTGCCGCGGACCGGGCATGTTCGTCACGGTGGTGTTGAACACCGGGCGTAGGCGATTGGCGAGCGAGAGCCGGGCCGACGTGCGGGCCCCCAGGCCGACGAGGCCGCCGGGCATCAGATCGGCCATGTCGAGCAGCGTGCGGGCGCCCAAGGCGTTGGCGAACTCCTTGGACTGATGCGTGCCTTCGCGCACGGCGACCAACCGGTCGTAGGGATCGGCGACATCGGTGCCGAGCGTGGTGAACATCCCCGACACCATGTTGCCGGCGGCGCCTCGCTCGGCCTCCGAGCGCACGGAGATCGGGGCCATTGCGATCAGCGGATCATCCGGCAGCTCGCCCTTGTCCATGAGGTATGACCGCAGGCCTCCGCCGACGATCGTCAGCACCACATCGTTGATGGTGGCGCCCGCCACCCCCTCCTTGAGACGGCGCAGGTCGGCCAGTTCCAAGGAGACAGCATCGAACACCCGATGGGCACTGACCGGGCCGCTCCAACGGGTGCGCGGGATCGTGGTCGGCGGGGGAGTGATGGTGCGCTGACGGATCTGGCGCTGCAGCCTGCCGAGCTGAGGGATCGTGCGCGTGACGACGCGGCTGGCGTGCATCGGCCGCAGCGTGTTGCTGATACCCGCCCGCCACAGCAGCTCGCCGGTGCTCGGGACCGTCTCGGGGAGCCACTCGGCGGCGGGCACGGACGGCGCACCCGTCGGCTCGTCGTCGTGGATCGCGCTCGTCATCTCCATCCCGGACATGCCATCGATCGCCGCGTGGTGAACCTTCGTGACGAGGGCGAAGCTGCCGGCGGGCGCCCCCTCGACGTTGTCCAGGCCCTCGATCACGTACAGCTCCCACAACGGCCGGTCCAGGTCGAGCGGCCTGGAGACCAGTCGCGCCACCTGGATGCACAACTGGCGCCAGTCGCCCGGCTCGGGCAGCGCGATGTGGCGGACGTGGAACTCGAGGTCGAAGTCGGGGTCCTCGATCCAATACGGGTGATCGAGATCGAAGGGCACCCGCACCAGTCGCTGGCGGAAGACCCGGGCCTCGTGGAGCCGCTTGTCGATGTGATCGAGGATCCCCTTGAACGTCACCCGTCCGCCGGGCGCCGTCGAGGGGTCATAGATGGAGATACCGCCCCCCGCCATGTGCGCCCTGGGCGTCTCGGCGTAGAGGAACGCGGCATCCATCCCGGTGAGCTGCTGCATGTGACCACTCCCCTTCAGTGGTGATGGCACCGCGCACGCGGTCGCTGCGGCAGTCTTCCGCATGCCGGCGATGTCCTCAATGGTTCAAAGTAGAAACCTGGTACCCGCCTCGGCCGGCCGCAACCCCTGGTCGGCCCAACTTCTCCGGAAGACGCCCGCCGCGTTCGACTTCGTCGCGCGCTGGGAAGGATCGCAGCATGACGTTGCTGCGTCGGACTGTGCCGGCAGCGGTCGCCGTCGCCGCTGTGGCGGTGCACGACGTGGTCCAGAGGCGCCACGCCTTGCTGCGCAACTTTCCCTTGGTCGGTCATGCCCGCTACCTCCTCGAGGCGATCGGCCCCGAGCTGCGTCAGTACGTGGTGGCCGGCAATGACGAGGAGCGACCGTTCAGCCGCGACCAGCGCCGGTGGGTCTACGCGTCGTCGAAGCTGGAGAACAACTACTTCGGTTTCGGCACCGACAACGACATCGAGCACACGCCTTCGTACCCGATCGTCAAGCACGCCACATTCGCCCGGGTCGCCCCGCCCTCGACGCCGACGTCGGGCCACGAGGCATGGGTTCCCTGCGCCAAGGTGTTGGGCGCCGCCCGTCGCCGTCGTGGCGCCTTCCGTCAGAACTCCGTGGTGAACTTCTCGGGGATGAGCTTCGGGTCCTTGTCGGGCCCGGCCGTCGAGGCACTCAATCGTGGGGCAGTGTTGGCCGGCTGCACGCAGAACACCGGCGAAGGAGGGTTGTCCCCTCATCACCGGCACGGCGGCGATCTCGTGTTCCAGATCGGGACGGCCTACTTCGGGTGCCGCGACGAGCAGGGTCGCTTCGATCTGGGGCGCCTGAAGGCGCTTGTCGAGTCAGCTCCCGTGCGGGCCCTCGAGATCAAGCTCTCCCAGGGGGCGAAGCCGGGCCTCGGCGGCCTGTTGCCCGCGGCCAAGGTGTCTCCCGAGATCGCCGCCACCCGTGGCATCCCCATCGGCAAGGATTGCGTGAGCCCGTCACGCCATGCCGAGTTCTCCGATCCCGACAGCCTGCTCGACTGGGTCGAGTTGCTGGCGGAGGAGACGGGACTGCCCGTGGGCATCAAGTCAGCCGTCGGGGACATGCAGCTCTGGCATGAGCTCGGCGATCTCATGGCACGTGGCGACCGGGGGGTTGACTTCGTCACCATCGATGGCGGCGAGGGCGGCACCGGGGCCGCACCACTGATCTTCACCGACTCCGTCGCCATGCCGTTCCGGATCGGCTTCGCCCGCGTCTACGGCGCCTTCGCCGAACGCGGCTTGCACGAACGGGTCGTCTTCACCGGCGGCGGCAAGCTCGGACTCCCCGACAACGCCGTGATCGCCTTTGCTCTCGGCGCCGACACCGTCAACGTGGGACGCGAGGCGATGCTGGCGATCGGATGCATCCAGGCGCAGAAGTGCCACACCGACCGCTGCCCGACGGGTGTCGCCACCCAGAACCGCTGGCTCACCCGCGGGCTCGACCCGACGCTGAAGTCGGTTCGCGCCGCCAACTATGTGAAGACGCTGCGCCGCGACCTCCTGAAGGTGTCGGAAGCCTGCGGCGTCGAGCATCCGGGACTCATCGACGCCGACGCCGTCGAACTCCTCGATGCTGCCACCACGGCCCGCCCCCTGCGCGAGCTGTTCGGCTACCGGCCCGATTGGGCCCGCCCGTCCGCGCCTGACCGCGCCGAGATCATCGCCCTGATGACCAGTACCGAACCCCGCGGGGCGAGCGCCCCTGCGTCCGCGACCTCCACCGGCTGATGCGCCCGTTCTGTCCTTCAGGATCGGCCGGATCCGGCCGATCCTGAAGGACAGTCGCCGTCATCGGACGGCGATGGGGCGGCGACGGCGCCAGGCGGCCTCGACGGCCGGCGGCGTCCATCCGCCGTCGGCCGTGCTGACGGCGGTGCCGGGGGGCACGAGGGCGTCGATGCGGTCGAGCACGTCGTCGTCGAGGGTCGGCGCGCCGGCGGCGAGGATCCCGTCGAGCTGCTCCATCGTGCGGGGCCCGACGATCGCTGACGTCACGGCCGAGTGGGCGAGCACGAAGCCGAGGGCCAGGCCGAGCAGGTTGGTGCCGACGTCGGATGCCAGCTTGTCGAGCTCGATGGTGAGGTCCAGCTTGCGCTGGTTGTCCGGTCTCGTGAGGTCGAAGCGCTCCGGCATGCGGTCCATCCGCGCCGTGCGGGCGACGTCGCCACTGCTGTAGCGCCCCGTGAGCCAGCCGCCGTTCAACGGGCTCCACACCAGCACGCCCATTCCGTAGCGCTCGCACGTCGGGAGCACGGCCGACTCGACCCCGCGGGCGAAGATCGAATAGGGCGGCTGCTCGGTGCGGAATCGCTCGAGCCCGCGGCGCTCGGCAGCCCAGTGGGCCTCGACGATCTGCTCGGCCGGGAACGTCGAGCACCCGGCGTAGCGGATCTTCCCGGCGTGCACGAGATCGTCGAGTGCGCCGAGGGTGTCCTCGATGTCTGTGCGCGGGTCCGGCCGGTGGACCTGGTAGACGTCGATCCAGTCGGTTCCCAGCCGGCGCAGCGATTCCTCGACGGCGCGCGCGATCCATCGCCTGCTGTTGCCGGACATGTTCGGTCCGTCGCCCATCGTCCCGTGGAACTTCGTCGCCAAGACGATGTCGTCACGCCGGCCGGCCAACGCCTTGCCGACGATCGTCTCGGACTCGCCGCGGGAGTAGACGTCGGCCGTGTCGACGAAGTTGATCCCGGCATCGAGGGCGCGGTGGATGATCGCCACCGAGTCGTCGTGGTCGCGGTTGCCCATGCCCCCGAACATCATCGCCCCGAGGCAGAGCTCGCTGACCTGGACTCCCGTGTTCCCGAGTGTGCGGTTGCGCATGGCGCCGACAGTACGTCGTCGTGTCAGCACCCGTTCTGTCCTGCAGGATCGGCCCGATCGGGCCGATCCTGCAGGCCGATTCGGTCGGGAACTGGCGTCGAGCCGAATCTGGACCGACTCCAGGATGCGGGTTATTCTCCGGAACATGCCGCGGGAGACATCGCCTGACGAGGATGCGCTGCTCCGCCGGCACGGTCTGCAGGTGACGGCCCAGCGTCTGGCTGTGCTGCGGGCGGTGTCCGCCCGACCGCACAGTGCGGCGGACGACATCTGCACCGTCGTACGGGCCCAGATCGGTGCCATCTCACGTCAGGCGGTGTACGACGCCCTCGCGGCGCTCACCGACAAGGGCCTCCTCCGGCGCATCCAGCCCGCTGGATCGCCGGCCCGGTACGAGGATCGCGTCGGTGACAACCACCACCACCTCATCTGCCGAACGTGCAGCCGGATGGTCGACGTCGACTGTGCGGTCGGCGACACCCCGTGCCTGACGGCCGCCGACGACTCGGGCTATGAGGTCGATGAAGCCGAGGTCGTCTACTGGGGCCGATGCCCCGAGTGCGTCGCGGCAACACCCGTCGCAGCGGACGGCTGAACGCCGCACCCAGCCGAGCAACCGATCGTCGAGAGCACCAGCCAAGGAACACAAGAGGAGAAGGACCGACGTGTCTGAGAGTGAAAACCCAGTCATCCCCGCCCCCGACCCCGAAGCCACATCGACCGTTGTCGAACCAGGATTGGTGGCCGAACCAGCCGAACGTGCAGGTGCTGAACCAGCACTTGCGCCGGCCCAACCCGCTCGGCGACGACTTCAACTACGCGGAGGAGTTCAAGACCCTCGATGTGGACGCACTGAAGCAGGACCTCGTCGAGCTGATGACGACATCGCAGGACTGGTGGCCGGCCGACTACGGCCACTACGGGCCGTTCTTCATCCGCATGAGCTGGCATGCCGCAGGGACGTACCGCATCGCCGATGGCCGGGGCGGTGGTGGCGAGGGCGCGCAGCGCTTCGCTCCCCTCAACAGCTGGCCCGACAACGCCAGCCTCGACAAGGCGCGCCGCTTGCTCTGGCCGGTCAAGCAGAAGTACGGCCGCAAGATCTCCTGGGCCGATCTCCTGGTCTTCGCCGGGAACGTTGCCTATGAATCGATGGGGTTCAAGACGTTCGGTTTCGGCTTCGGGCGCGAGGACGTCTGGGAGCCGGAGGAGGTCTTCTGGGGCCCTGAGGACACATGGCTCGGCGATGAGCGCTACAGCGGCGAGCGCGACCTCGCCGCTCCATTCGGCGCCGTGCAGATGGGCCTGATCTACGTGAACCCCGAAGGCCCGAACGCCAACGCGGATCCGCTGGCGTCCGCCATCGACATCCGCGAGACCTTCGGTCGGATGGCGATGGACGACGAGGAGACGGTTGCGCTCATCATCGGCGGCCACACGGTCGGCAAATGCCATGGCGCAGCGACCGCCGAGTACATCGGTCCGGAGCCCGAGGGTGCGCCCATCGAGGACCAGGGCCTGGGATGGAGGAACACCTTCGGCAGCGGCAAGGGCCCCCACGCCGTCACCAGCGGGCTCGAGGGCGCCTGGACCAACGAGCCGACGAAGTGGGACAACGGGTACTTGGACAACCTGTTCAAGTACGACTACGAGCTGACGAGGAGCCCCGCCGGGGCGCAGCAATGGACTCCGAAGAACCCGGAGGCCCAGGGCACCGTGCCGGATGCGCATGATCCGTCGAAGCGGCACGCCCCGATGATGTTGACGTCGGATCTGGCCCTGAAGCTCGATCCGATCTACGGACCGATCGCCAAGCGCTTCCACGAGAACCCCGACCAACTCGCCGACGCCTTCGGCAAGGCGTGGTACAAGCTGTTGCACCGCGACATGGGACCCGTCACGCGCTACCTCGGCCCGTGGGTTGCCGAGCCGCAGTTGTGGCAGGACCCCGTCCCCGCCGTCGATCATGAGCTGATCGGCGAGCAGGACATCGCCGCCCTCAAGGACAAGATCCTCGCCTCGGGACTCTCCATCTCGCAGCTGGTCCTCACGGCGTGGGCCTCGGCGGCCAGCTTCCGCTTCACCGACAGGCGCGGCGGAGCGAACGGGGCCCGGATCCGCCTGGCGCCGCAGAAGGATTGGGAGGTCAACGACCCGGCCGAGCTGTCGAAGGTGCTGCCGATCCTGGAGGGCATCCAACGGGACTTCAACAGCTCGCAGTCCGGCAACAAGAAGGTGTCGATCGCCGACGTGATCGTCCTCGGCGGGTGCGCTGCTGTCGAGCGAGCGGCGAAGAACGCGGGGCACGACGTCGCGGTCCCGTTCGCGCCGGGTCGCACGGACGCCTCGCAGGAGCAGACCGACGTGGAGTCGTTCGCCGTGCTCGAACCGACCGCAGACGGCTTCCGCAACTACCTCCACGCGGGCGAGAAGCAGTCTCCCGAGGTGCTCCTGATCGATCGGGCCAACTTGTTGACGCTGACCGCGCCCGAGCTGACGGTCCTCATCGGCGGCATGCGGGCCCTGAAGGCCAACCATGGGCAAACCCAACACGGCATCCTCACCGACCGGCCCGAGACGCTGACCAATGACTTCTTCGTGAACCTGCTCGACATGAGCACCGAGTGGAAGCCATCGGTCTCGTCCGAGAACGTGTACGAAGGTCGCCATCGGACGACGGGCGACGTCAGGTGGTCCGCCACCGCCGTCGACCTCGTCTTCGGTTCGAACTCCCAGCTCCGGGCGTTCGCGGAGGTCTACGGATGTGATGACGCCAAGGAGACGTTCGTGCGGGACTTCGTGGCGGCCTGGGACAAGGTGATGAACCTCGATCGCTTCGACCGCGCCTGATCGACACCACCGGCTTCGGTGACCGGTTCAGATCGAACCGGTCACCGGCCACGCCGGATCCCTCATCAGTAGTCGCAGTTGGCGAGGCCTTCTTGGATGCCGTCGTAGGCCGCCTGGCCCTTGCCGGTGAGCGTCCTCGCGACGGCGGCGAGGTTGCGCTGGATCACGGCGATGTCCTGGTCGAGCAGGAGGGGGTCGTCCTCGAGCACGTGCTGGACCAGATCGCTCAGGTTCTCCTGGATGTCGGCGACATCCTCCTCGACCCGTCGACCGACGATGCGCTGGAGGTCGTTCATCTCGCGCTGCGCCTGGTCGAGTTGTCGCTGTGCATCGTCGGCACTGTCGGCGTTCTTCACGTCGCAGATCGCCTCACCGAACTGCTTGCCCTGACGTTCGGCACGGATCTCCCCGCCGCACGCTCCGAGCACCATGGCGGCGGCGGCGACGGCTCCGACCATCCCGGCCAGCCGGGTCCTCACACCGATGCGCTCGTTCATACCGCCACCGCCATGCGCGGCTTGCGGGACTGGAACGAGGCAACGATCTGGACGATCCCACGGATCAGCGCCCCGATCCCCACCCACAGGGTCAGCAGCGTTGCCGAGCGTCCGGGATAACCCGACGCCCAGACCCCGAGCATGATCTGCAGGATGCCGCCGATCAGCAGGAGCCACCACAGGTCCGAGACGTGACGGGTGGCCAGGGCGATGACGAAGTCGAACGTCCCCTTGACGACGAGGAAGAACCCCACCAGCGATGCCAGCACGGTGAACGTCTGGAACGGCTCGGTGAACGCGAAGACCCCCCCGATGACGAACAGCGCACCGAGCACGGCGTGGAGCCACTTCCAACCAGGGGACACACCGACGAGCACGAACTCCATCACGCCACCCGCGATCAGGTACCCGCCGACGAGGAACCCGATGGCGACCGCCGAATCGAAGTCGGTATCGAGGACGATGATCCCGACGATGACCCACGCGATGCCGGTGACCAACAGCAACCACCACCCCGGGGAACTTCGTTCGACCTCATTCCATGCGTAGGCGGTCGATCCCGTCGTCGTCATCGTGTACTCCCCTCTCAGGCCCTGCCCGTGCAGGCGGCCACTGGCCCGCTCATCCTAAGTTGGGAACCGGTGTGGAGCGCGGACCTCTACTTATGCCGGTGCTGGCGATCGAGCGGGTGAAGTGGCGGCTGGCGAAGACGTAGACGATGGCGATCGGCAGGATCGACAAGCGTCGCCAGGGCGAGCTTCAACGGGAACTGTTGACCCTGGCCGAGGCTGCCGGCGGTGAGGCGGGCGATGCCGAGGTTGAGCGTCGCCAGGTCGGGGTCCTGCGTGGCCACGAGGAAGTAGGTGAACTCGTTCCACGTGCCCTGGAAGGAGATGATGATCACGGTGATCAACGCCGGGACGGTCAACGGCAGCGTGATCCGCCACCACCGCGTGAAGATCCCGGCGCCATCGACGCGCGCCGCTTCCTCCAGCTCGATCGGCACCGCCTCGAACGCCGTCTTCATCAGCAGGACGCCGACGGCGTCGGCGAACAGCGGCATCGGTCATCGCCCAGTAGGTGTCCCAGATGCCGAGGCGGTTGAGGATGAGGAACTTGGGGATCAGGAGCACGATCCCCGGCACGGCCATCACGGCGATCAGTCCGGCGGTCACGACTCCACGGCCACGGAACCTCAGCCGGGCGAGGGCGTAGCCGGCCAGGCTGGCGAGCATCACCCGCCCGAGCGTCACGGTCGTCGTGACGAAGAAGCTGTTGGCCATCCAGCGCGGCACAGGGGAGTCCACGGCCGGGTTTCGACCGAGGGCCGTCTCCCACGCAGCCGTGGTGAACGGGTCGGGTATCAACGAGACGGGGTTGGCGATGGCGTCCGGATCGGTCTTGAACGAGTTGGCGACCTGGATGGCGAACGGTCCGAGGTACAGCAGCAGGCCGAGGAGCAGGACGAGGTAGCCGAGGGCCAACGTCCACCGACGACGCTTGGAGCCCGGCCGCGCTCACCTCGGCTTCCTCTCCCGAGCGATGACCCGCTGCAGACCGGCGAGCGTGATGATGATCAGGAACAGCACGAAGGCGATCGCCGCGCCCTGGCCGAACTCGCCGTCGGCGAAGCTCTTCGTGTAGCTCAGGTAGGCCGGAGTCTGCGTGGTCTTCTGCGGCGAGCCCTGGGTGATGATGAACACCTGGTCGAAGACCTGCCAGCTGCCGATGATCGCCAGCGTGACCACGAGGGCGATGCTCGGGCGCATCAGCGGCATGGTGATGTAGCGGAAGCGCTGCCACTTGTCGCCCCGTCGACGGCCGACGCCTCCTCGACGTCCATCGGGATGTTCTGCAGCCCGGCCAGGAAGAACAGCATGAACGTGCCCGACGTCGTCCAGATGGCGAGGCACAGCAGCGCGCACATCGCCACCGACGGCCCGGCGATCCACTGCCACAGCGAGAGCCCGAACACGTCGGTGTCGGCGAGCCAGCCGGGCGGGTTCTGCGGATCGGCGAGGCCGAGGTTGTCGAGAGCGATGTGGATCAGGCCGCGGGGGTCGGTGAACCACTTCGGGCCCTTGGAGGCCGAACCACCCGAGGATCGTGTTGACCACGCCCGTGCTCTGGAACAGGAAGAGGAACGTGATGCTGATCGCCACCGAGCTGGTGATCGACGGGAAGTAGAACACGGTGCGGAAGAAGCCGCGTCCCTTCAGGCCCGGTTGTTGACGACGAGCGTCCAGGAAGAAGGCCAGCGCCGTCGCGCCGGGCACGAACACCAGCACGTAGTACAGGGTGTTGCGGACGCTGATGGCGAAGTCCTCCCGCAGCAGCGTGTCCTCGGTGAGCAGGCGCCGGTAGTTGTCGAGGCCGACGAAGTCGAACTCGGTCAGCGGGTTCGGTCTGTCCGTTCCAGTCGAGCAGGCTGACCCACAGGCCATCAAGATCGGGAACACGAGGAAGACCAGGAAGACGATGACCACCGGGGCGACGAACAGCCAGCCGGCCATCCCCTCACGGGACGACGGACGGCCGCGCCACGGCTGCCGGGTCGGGGGAGCCGGCAGCCGTGGCGCCTCCGAGCGGCCGCGCGGCGGGCGGCGACGGCCATCGCTCGTCCTCGGTCGATGCATCACTGGTCGGCGATCACTTCCTCGGTGGTCTGCTGCAGGCGTTCGAGCACGTCGGCCGGCGACGTCGATCCCTTCGCCATGGCGTCCAGCTGAGCCATGAAGTCGGTCTTCACCGACGCGAAGCCCGGGCAGCGAAGGCGGTGCCTTGGCGTAGTCGACGCCCACGTTGAACGCCTCCTTCTCCGGTTGCGCCTCGGCGTTCCACTCCTCGAGGCTGACGCGCGACGGGTTCACGCCGAATGCCTCGGTGAACGCCTGCTGCTCCTCTGGCGACGTGAAGTGCTCGACGAGCTCGACGGCGCCCTCGGTGTCACCGTCGGCGGCGATGCCCCAGCAGTTCGAGAACGTCAGGGTGCCCTTGCCGGCAGGCCCTTCCGGCAGCTCGGCGGCGACCCACGGCACGTCGGGGTAGTCGGCCTCGAGGGCGCCGACGATCCACGGACCCTCGACGGTCATCGCCCCCTTGCCGGTTCCGAAGGCCTCGCCGCCCCAGCCGGCTTCGACGTCGGCGGCGTGCTTGAAGTTGCCGGCGGTCAGGTTCTCCTGCAGGTAGGTCAACGCCTCCTCGTTCTCCGGGGTGTTCGCCGTCGCCTCGGTCTGCTCCTCGTCGGTGAACCAGCCGCCCGCCTGCACCATGAAGGCCCCAACCCGGTCGGCCTCGCCCGTGTAGACGAGACCGGTCTGGTCGCCCGTGGTGAGCGTCTGAGAGACCTGAGCGAGCTCGTCCCACGTCGTCGGGATGTCCTCGTCGGTCAACCCGGCCGCGTCCCACGCGTCGAGTTGATGACGAGGGCGAGGTTGGAGAAGTCCTTGGCAGGCAGTAGAGGGTGTCGTCGATCGTGTACGCCTCGATCAGTGCCGGATAGAAGTCATCGACGTCCTCGATCTGGTCGCCGTACGGGAACATCGAGTCCTTCCACTGCCGGGTCTGTTCGGGGCTGGCGTAGAACACGTCCGGCGGCGACCCACCGGCGAAGGCCTGCGTCATCTGCTGGTTCAGGTCCTGGGCCGGGATGACCTCGACCGGCGTCCCGGTGGCCTCGGTGAACCGCGCCGCCGACGCCTCGATGGCGGCCGTCTCGGCCTCGCCGGAGAGCCGAACAGGAGGGTCAACCCCTCGCCGCCGCCGCCGCCGCCCGTTCGCCTGACGTGCTCGCTGGTTGCGTGTCCTCACCACCGGCGAAGGGATCCGTGCCCGCCGGCTCCTCGGCGGCGGTTCCGCACCCCCTCCGCCTCGTCATCATCGTCGTCGTCACCACACGCGGCGAGGACCAACGCGCGACGACGAGGCCGGCGATGGGCCACCGGCGGCGTCGGGTGGATGTCGGCAGAGGTGCCATGGCGGTTCCCTTCTGTGAAGTCAGGGCCGGGTCGTGCTGGTTCGGAACCGGAGGTTCGACGAACGCGGCGGGGCCGAGCGTGAGATGCCTCACGGCCGAATCCATACCCATCGACCGTCGACCTCACCCACCGATCCCGTGGCTGGTCCGGCCGTTCATCGTGCCGTTCCGCCGTCGGCGGATCAGTCAGCGACGGCTCATTGGCGGACGTCGTCGGCCGGTGGCTCGGAGGCCTGGATCTCGGGCGACGGATCGCTGCCCTTGGCCACGTCGTCCTTGGACCGCTTGAAGATGCCGCCGACCTCTTCCCCGATCAGATCCACCGTGGCGGACAGCGCGTCGTTCAGCGACGTCGCGGCGCGCTTGGCCTGCGCCCTGACCTCATCGTCCCGAGCCACGTCGGCGGCCCGGTCACCGAGGTCGCGACCTGCAGCGACCAGGCGGTCGACGGCGTCCCGAAGGGCGGCGCCGGTCTCCGCCGTGGACGTGGTGACCTCGCGCTCCTCACCACTCGCGCCCTGGTAGCGCTCCTTCATCATCCGGCCCAGCGCCGAGAAACCGTCGGCGACATCGTTCCAGGCGTGCTTCATCGAATCGCTCATCGCTGCTCCTCGTGCTGTCGTCCACCCATGATGCCCGTCCTTCGTGCGTCCGTAACCGCAGTCTCGGATCGTGTGCGTGGCGGACTGCAAGACTGCGCGGATGACCAAGTTCGTCGTCGATGCCAGGGCCGTCATCCACCTGGCGAGCGAGGGAGGAGACGTCGCCGACGGCCATGAGCTGCTTGCTCCGACGCTGTTGCGCTCACAGACACTGTCCATCCTGCACGAGGCCGTGCACCGCGGGGAGATCCCCGCCGACGTCGGCCGCGACCGCCTCGCCGGCATCGGACGGATGAAGATCAGGTACCTCGGCGACGCCGTGCTCCGTCGCCGGGCCTGGGACGTCGCCGAGACGTTGGGGTGGGCCTCGACCTACGACGCCGAATACATCGCCCTGACCCAGCTCCAGGCCGACGCGCTGGTCACGCTCGACGCCGAGCTCGCGCGTGTGGCCGCCGAGCTGGTCGTGGTGGCCCCGATCGAGGAGCTGCAGCAGGGGCCGGGCGAGCACCGCTTGAGCCGTCTCACCCCACGAGGGTGGTCGCGTCGATGAAGGCTTCCTCGGCGACCTGCATGGCGTAGAGCTCGGGATCGATCGTGGCCATCAGCTCGGCGGTCTGGGAGGCCATCGCGGCGAGGGCGGTGAGCTTGCGATCGAGGGACCGGCCGTCGAGTTGGACGTGCACGGCCAGCGCCTCGGCGGGTCTTCCGACGGGTCGCTGGTCGGTCATGTACGCGCCCCACTCCTCGTAGCTGGCCCGGAAGCGGCGAAGGTGCTCGGCCGTGGACGTGGCGTACAGCAGGCGGCCCGGGCGGCCGCGCTGGTGCCAGGCTTCGGTGACCCAGCGAGACACGGCGATGTGGTCGGGATGGAACGTCATCCCGTCCGGACCGAACGTGAGGATCGTGTCCGGCCGGATCTCGTCGAGCAGCCGGCCGGCCAGCGCCGGTCCCTCCCGGTGGTGCTCGGCGAGGGCGCCGTCGGGAAGGCCGAGCACGCGGTGGTCCGTGACCCCGAGCACGGCCATCGCCGCAGCTGCCTCCCATCGCCGCCGTTGCCCCATCCTCGCCGGAGGCCAGGCCGCCGGGTCGGACGTTCCGTGCTCGCCGGCCGTGGCCGACACGCAGACGACGCGTTGGCCACGATCGGCGGCGGCGGACATCACGCCGGCGGCCAGGTAGGTCTCGTCGTCAGGGTGCGCCCAGATGGACAGGATGGTCCCCAGGCGATCAGTGCTCGCTCGTGCCTCGTTCATGGGAGCAGCCAAGACAACGCCGATCACATCGCCCTGACACCGGCTCACACGGCCGTGTGAGCCGATGGGATCGCGGTGGGAGCAGGGCCGTCCATCGTCGCCGGCATGAGCGACACCATCACCATGCCCCGGCCACAGGTCCACGCCGCGCTGCCTGACGACATGTTGGAGCGCTTCCGCAGCCGAGCCGGCGAGCTCGACCGGAGCAACCGCTACTTCGACGACGACCTTGCCGAGCTGCGCCAGATCGGCTACCTGGCGGCGGCCGTGCCAGCGCACCTCGGCGGATGGGGTCTGAGCCTCTCCGAGCTCTCGGCCAGCCAACGCCGTCTGGCGCGGTACGCACCGGCGACCGCCCTGTCGATGACCATGCACTCCTACTGGATCGGCGCCGCCGCGGAGCTCGAGCGGGCCGGCGACTTGTCGCAGCGGTGGATCCTCGAGGCCGCCGTCGACGGTCAGGTCATCGCCGCCGGCCATGCCGAGACCGGCAACGACATCCCCGTCCTGCTGTCGACGTGCGTCGCCGAGCGGGTCGAGGGCGGCTACCGGCTGACCGGCCGCAAGCAGTTCGGCTCCAACGGTCCGGTGTGGACCTGGTTGGGCGCCCATGCCATCGATCCCCACGCCCCGGGCGGCCCGCAGACCGTGCACGCCTTCGTCGAGCGGACCAGCCCGGGCGTGACCGTCGTGGAGACGTGGGACACGCTGGGCATGCGGCCGACCCAGAGCCACGACACGGTGCTCGACTCGGTGTTCGTGCCCGACGCACGCATCGGGCGGGTCGTGCCGGCCGGCGACGGCACCGATCCGTACATCGTCGCCATGAGCATGTGGGCGTTGCCCCTCATCGCCAGCGTCTACGTCGGCATCGCCGAGCGCGCCCTGGAGCTGGCGGTCAGCGGCGCGAAGCGCAAGACGTCGATCGCCATCGACCGCGGTGCCTACGCGTACAACCCGATGATCCAGCACCAGATCGCCCAGATGTACCTCGAACTGGACGCCGCGACGGCCACCGTCGAGCGCTTCGTCGACGACTGGGTGGCCGGCGTCGATCACGGCGAGGCGTGGGTGTCGAAGTTGTACGCCACGAAGTGGCGGGCGGTCGAGGCCGCCAAGCGGGTCGTGGACGTGGCTCTCGACGTCTCCGGTGGCGCCGGCATGTTCCGGGGCAACGAACTGGAGCGGCTCTACCGCGACGTCCGCTGCGGCGGCTTCCACCCCGGCAACGACGCCATCACCCACGAGATGGTGGCCAAGTCGGTGCTCGGCATCCTCGGCGAGCAGCCGCGGTGGTGACGACCGCGTGACGTCCGCACGCCGGCGATCCGGTCGTGAAGTCGGGTCCGGCCTCGATGGCGCCTCGCCTCGGCTCGGCTCGTCACAGCGCCCGCAGGGCGAGGTCGACCGCGGCGTCACCGTCCAGGGCGGCCCCCTCGGCGAGCGCCGCCTCGTAGGCCTCGTCACCGAGCGTCGCGCGCAGGTCGGTCCCCAGCGTCGCCAGGGTGGTCTCGTCATGGCCGAAGATGCGATGCCCTGCCCGGGTCGCCCGCACCGCGCCGACCAGCACGGCGGCGTCCCGCGATCGCCCGAGCCGGGCCAGCAAGCCGGCGATGGCGCGCAGCATCGTCCACTGTGTCGACCACATCCCGGCACGGCGCCAATGGCCGAGCAGCCGGCGATAGTCCGCGGCAGCGGCGACCGGATCATCGAGGCGGGCATCGATCGACGCCTTCGACGCCCCTGCCACGCCGGCCACGAACGAGGCGTTGGTCAGCTCGGCCAGCTCCAGGGCGCGGCCGAAGCGGGCACGGGCCCGCTCGTGATCGACGGCCAGGTCGGCCTCACCGGCGCAGTACCACACGTAGGCGGCGTACGGGGTGGTGGCCTCGCCGACCTCGGCGAGGACGTCCGCCGCCTGCTCGGCCGCCGTCGGATCACCCGAGTAGGCGAGCGGGAGCAACCGCGTGCTCGCCGCCATCAGGCGCTGGGCGGGATCGTCGACGGCCGCGGCGCGACCGCGCTCGTACCAGGTGGTGGCCTCGTCGAGACGACCCTGGAACAACGCGCAGTTGCCGCTGAGCATGCAGACCTCCGGTGGCGGCTCACCGCCGAACCGCGCCGCGACCTCGCGAGCCCTGGCAGCACGGGCGTCGGCCTCTGTCACGTCCCCAGCCATCCACGCCGCGTACCCGCTGACGGCCCACACGACCGGCGCGACGGGACTGTGATCGTCGGGGTCGGCGGCGGTGACCCGCTCGGCCCAGGCGACGACGTCGGGCCGCAGTCGCAGCAGCCCGTAGTCGAGGAGGGAGCGGACCAGACGGCCGGCGAGCGCCAGGTCCTCGTGGACGAGCAGCCACTCGAGTGCGGCGCGCAGTTCCGGCAGCGCGGCGTCGATCTCGGTGACGTTGCCGTGGTGTGCCGACTCCATCATCCGTCGATCGGCGGCCTCGATCCACTCGACGTAGTGACGAGCGTGGTGCTCGCCCACGACATCGACCCGTCCGTCGGCGATGAGCTGCTCGGCGCCGAACGCCCGGAGCGTCTCCAGCAGGACGTAGCGCCGGTCGGGCGCCCGCATCACGAGCGAGCGCTCGACGAGCTGGTCGAGGGCCGCCGTGGCCGTTCCCCGGTCGACGCCGCAGACCGCCGCCGCGTCGATCGCCGTGAACGACCCGGCGAAGGCCGACAGATCGGCGAAGGTCCGCCGCAGGGATCCGTCGAGCAGCCCGTACGACCAGGACATCGCCGCGTTGAGGGAACCGTGGCGGGCGGACGTGCGGTACCCGGACGAGAGCAGGATGAAGCGGTGGTCGAGTCCGGCGGCCACCTCGGTGACGTCGAGCGTGTGCAAGCGGGCCGCAGCCAGCTCGATGGCCAGCGGCAACCCGTCGAGCCGGCGAACGATGTCGGCGACGACGGCCAGCTCTCCCGGATGGGGGTCGAAACCGGGTGACACGGCGCGCGCCCGCTCGACGAACAGGTGGACAGCTGGGGCGTCCTCGGCGGTCGCCGCCAGGGTCGGCACCACGCACAGCTGTTCAGCGGGCACGCGCAAGCGCTCTCTGCTGGTCGTCACGACCGTCACGCGCGGACAAGTGGCGAGGAGACGTTCGACGAACGCGGCGATCGGGTCGAGCACGTGCTCGCAGTTGTCGAGGAGCAACACGGTCTCGATGTCGGCGAGCACGGTCGTCACCCGATCGGCGAGCCCGACACCGGGACGGCCATCGATGGTCAGCGCGGCGGCGATGACATCGACGGCGGACTCGGCGGTCGCCGTGGCCAGCTCGCACATCACCACGGGGAGGTCGGGGCGCGCGGCACGCAGCCGGACGCCGATCTCGCCGAGCAGGCGGGTCTTGCCCACGCCGCCCGGGCCGATCAGCGTGACGAGACGGTGGGCCTGGACCATCGCCGCCAGCTCGACGACGAGCGACTCCCGGCCGACCAGCGAGGTGACTGGAGCGGGCAGCCGGCTCGGCGGCGTCCACGCCGCCTCGTCCGTGCCGCGGAGCAAGCGGGCGTGCTGCGCAGCCAACGCCGGTGAGGGATCGATGCCGAGCTCGGCGCCGAGCAGACGACGGAAGTCGTCGTAGACGCGCAGCGCCTCGACATGGCGACCGGCGTCCGCCAGAGCGGCCATCAGCAGCGCACGCGGTCGCTCCCGCAGCGGTTCCTCGTCGGCGAGGGCGGCGAGCTCGACGACCAGCCCGTCGGTGACACCGTGCGCCAAGCGGCTCGCGGCGCGCAGCTCCACGGCGCGGATCCGCAGCTCACCGAGACGCACGGACTCGGCGCGACCCTCGTCGACGTCGTCGAGCTCCGGGTATGCCGGACCGTGCCAGCGGTGCAGGACCTCGTCGATCGTCGCCAAGGCGACGGGATCCGCCGGCTCGGGTGCCAGCAGCGCTGCGGCGAGCCGGTCGGCGTCGAGGTCGACGCTCGATGGCACGAGGCGGTAACCGTCGCCGACGGACTCGATGACGCCATCGGGCAGGGCGCGACGGAGCCGGAACAGGTGGTTGTGCAACGCCGCGACGGGGTCGCGTGGCCGCTGGCGCGGCCACAGCACGTCGACGGCTGCATCGACGGACACGACGCGGCCGCGGCGGAGCACGAGGAATGCGAGCAGCCGACGTTGGAGCACCCCCTCAGGGGTGATGTCGCGGCCCTCCGGGTCGCGTGCCCGGATCGGCCCGAGCACGTCGACGCGCGCGACCTGAGCCCGGGACCCGGCCACCATCGCCGCTCACCGTACCCGACACGCTCGGACTGCAGCCGGCCCGTTGCGCCCCATCACGAGCACGATCGCCGGCGGCGTGGCCGCCACCCGAACTCTTCACGTATCCGGTCAAATTCTGACCGGATACGTGAAGAGTTAGGATTCCGGTCACGGGTCGGTCACGTCGCCACAGCCCGGGCCGGCGGGATCACCGGCGGCGGGCGGGTGATCGCCAGGGCAATGGCCGCGAGGCCGGCGACGAGGTAGCCGAGGCCACCAGGCACCCACATGATCACGCCGGCGAGTTGCTGGTCCTCCAACGCGCTCAGCCCCCACGGGGCGGCGCGGTCACCGTAGGACGGGTACCACGGTGCCCGGGCGAAGGTGAGCAACGCGCCGAGGACGCTGCCCTGCACGGACAAGGCGAACAGCACCAGCACCGCCGTGCCGGCCCGGTTGCTCCGCCGCTCGATGGCGGCGACGATCGCCCACCACGAGGCGACCGCCGCGGCCAGGAACATGGCGTGTTCGACGCGGTGCGCCAGGTGGTTGCGCAGCGCCAGGTCGTAGGGTCCGGCGCCGTGCCACGCCCACAGCGTGGCGGCGAAGACGACGCCCGTGGCGATCGGGTGAGCCCGAACGAGGTGGCGTGGTCGCAGGCGCACGGCGTGGCGGACGTGATCGAGGTCGGCGCGAACACGGCGGGGGAGCCCGCGTCGCAGGGTCCCGGTCGGTGCGCTCAGGACGAGGAGCGGCGCGACGACGGCCGTGAGCAAGAGGTGCTGGACCATGTGCGCCGATGCCAGCGAGCCGCTGAGGGCATCGAGCGGCGAGAGCAGCGCCACACCAGCCATCGCGATGGCGCCGACGAACGCCCGGCGCCGCCAGCGGTGGCGCCCCGACCGGCGAGCCGGGGCCCAGCCGCGGGTGTGGACGACGAGCGCCGCGACGAGCATCGTCCACAGCACCGGATCCCAGTTCCAGGAAGACCACAGCCCGCTCGGCGTGACGGGCGGCGCGAGGTGGCCGAGGAGGGCGCCGGCGCTCAGCACAGCGAGGTCCCGACGGCGGGAGCGGCCAGGAACAACACGAACATGGTGAACAGCCCGAGCAACATCAACCCGATGCGGACCATGAACCGCTGGTTCTGCTCGGGTTGACCGGCGGTCGTGCCGGTGACGGTCCACAACCGTCGGGCCCGCACGGCGTAGGCGCCGAACACGGCGAGGGTCCCGACCGCTCCAGCGACGATGACAGCCCGCAAGGCGCCAGTGCTGAAGAGCGACACGCCCGTCGAGCAGGTGGCCTCGGCGAGGAGGTAGACGACGAGGAAGTAGGTCGTCGCGATGACGGGCCCAGCGAGCAGCAGCGCCCACGGCGAGCCGAGCCGGGAGTTCATCGGCGACTCACGACCAGCGAGGGGTCAGGTACAGCGTGGCCGCGCCGATCACCCACAACCCGGCGAGCACGACGGCGAAGCGATGGGCGTTGGCCACCGCGGCGTGGCGGCGCCGGTTGAACCGGCCGCGCAGCGCGGCGGCGAGGACGACGCCATCGATGACGACACCGACGAGCGCCATGGCGATCATGCCGCCGCCGAGGACGTAGACGATCGAGCCGTAGGCGTGGTCCTGGGCCGAGAACTCGAGGCTCGCCAGGTCGGCGATCTGGATCAGCCCTCCGAGCGCCGTGAGCGCGGCACCGACGGCCAACCCGATCGACAGCCCGGCCGGTGTGCCGTCGGCGACCTGGTGTCGTGCCCACCCGATGACGATCGCCGCGGCCACGATGGCGACGGCGGCGGCGACACCGCGTCCGACAGCCGGATCAGCCACCCCCGCCGGCGGCCACTGCGGGCTCTCCACGCGGAGGTAGAAGTACGAGAGCAGGAGGGTCGAGAAGGCGATCGTCCCGACGAGCATCGCCAGGCCCATCCCCCACATGGCGAGCGTGCGCCCGCCGTCCGTGCGCACGGAGATGCTGTGCCGCTGCTCGAACTCCTCTTCCTCGGCATCCGTTGTCGACACGGGCACCGGCCGGTTCCACATGACGACGGTGACGATGATCGCGAGTGTCGCCACGCCCAGCAGCCACACCTGGTGGACCATCTCGGCGATGAAGAACAGCACCGTGGCGCAGGCCGCCAGGAACGGCCAGAGCGAGGGCCCCGAGACGCGGATGACCTCATCCGGCTCGGCCAGATCGGTGCTCGTGACGAGGGCGGCGCGCCACGTGAGCGGCCAGCGGGCGAGGCCCTGGAGCAGACCGACGGTGCGCGGATCGCCGGAGTGCAGGTCGTCCTGGTCCCACAGCGGGTGGCGGCTGTGGACGATCGGTGGCACCGAATAGCCCTGGTCCGGCGGCGGCGATGCCACCGACCACTCCAGCGAGTCGCCGCCCCACGGGTTGTTGCCGGCGGCGGCGCCGCGGAAGTGGCTGTACACGAGGTTGATCGCGAACACGATGACGCCACCGAAGAGGATGAACGCGCCGACCGTCGAGATGAGGTTGTAGAGATCCCACCCCTGGCCGGCGTCGTAGGTGTACACGCGCCGCGGCATGCCCATCAGGCCGACGAAGTGCATCGGCATGAAGGCCACGTTGAGCCCGATCAGCATCAGCCAGAAGTTGAGCTTGCCGAGTCGTTCGTCGAGCAGCTTGCCGGTGTACTTGGGCAGCCAGTAGTAGGCGGCCGCGAAGAAGGGAAAGGCGACGCCCCCGATCAGCACGTAGTGCAGATGGCCGACGACGAAGTACGAGTCGTGGGCCTGCAGATCGAGCGGCGCCGATGCAACCATGATCCCGGTGATGCCGCCGATCACGAACGTCACGATGAACCCGACGACGAACAGCAGCGGGGTCTTCCACACCGGCCGGCCGACCCACAGGGTGGCCAGCCAGGCGAAGATCTGGATGCCGGCGGGGACGCCGATGGCGATGCTGGCCGCCGAGAAGAAGCTGGTGACGATCGGCGGCAACCCGACGGCGAACATGTGGTGGGCCCACAGGGCGAAGGACATGAAGCCGATGGCCACGAAGGCGGCGACGAGCCACGGGTAGCCGGCGATCTTGCGCCGGGCGAACACCGGGAGGATCATCGACACCGCCCCGGCGCCCGGCAGGAACTGGATGTACACCTCGGGGTGGCCGAAGATCCAGAACAGGTGCTGCCACAACAGTGAGCTGCC
The DNA here is from genome assembly GCA_963776995.1 of uncultured Acidimicrobiia bacterium. Lineage (GTDB taxonomy): Bacteria > Actinomycetota > Acidimicrobiia > Acidimicrobiales > Ilumatobacteraceae > JALZMG01. The sequence goes on along the minus strand of CAVZPA010000015.1, from coordinate 143,057 downwards.
CCCGGCGATCGGGTCGAAGAACTTCATCGAGTAGCTGCGGCTCAGCTCGAGCAGCAGGCTGCCGACGACGAGGGTGGTGAAGGCGAACACGATCATGAACGCCGTGACGAGCATCGCCCAGGCGAACAGCGGCATCCGCGCCAGTGACATGCCCGGTGCCCGGAACTTGAGGATGCTGATGATGATCTCGATGCCCGCGGCGATCGCCGCCACCTCGGCGACGCTGAGGCCGAGGACCCAGAAGTCGAGCGACAGGTCGGGGGAGAAGCGCGTCAGGCTGAGCGGCGTGTAGGCGAACCAACCGGCGTCGGGCACGCGCCGGAACAGCGTGCTGCTGTAGTAGAAGAGCCCGCCCATCAGGTAGGTGAAGAAGCTGTAGGCGCCGAGGCGGGGGAACGGCATCTCGCGCGTGCCGAGCAGGAACGGCAACATGAGGATGGCGAAGCCCTCGGTGATCGGCAGGATGACCAAGAACATCGTGACCGAGCCGTGGTTCGTGAACAGCTCGTTGTACAGCTCCGGGCTGATCAAGTCGTTCTCCGGACGCGCCAACTGCAGCCGCATCACCAGCGAGTCGACGCTGCCACCGAGCAACAGGAAGAAGAACCCGACGAACAGCAGCCGCTTGCCGATGGCGTCGTTCTGAACGGCCATCAACTTGCCGATGAGGCCGGGCGGATCGGCCCACAGCTGGCGCATCCGCTCGGCGGTGTCCGGCGCCACGTCGACGCTCGGCGTGTCGATCGCCGAGACGTCGTCACGTCGTCATGTCAGACCCTCCAGGAAGGCGACGATGTCGGCGAGCTCCTCCTCGGACAGCGCGGGTTGCGGCATGCCCGTGCCCACCTTGACGCTGTCGGGATCACGGAGGAACGCCGTCAAGCCGTCGGTGGTGTTGTCGATGGTGTCGGACAGCAGCGTCGAACGGCTGGCCACATGGGTCAGGTCCGGCGCCGCTCCGTCGCCGACGACGACGCCGCGCACGGTGTGACACGTCCCGCACCCTTCGTCGAGGAACAGCCGTTGTCCGCGATCCGCCGCCTCGGTCGCCGCCGCTGCTGCCGGCGCCCGCTGTGCGGCGACCCAGCGGTCGAAGTCCTGGCGCGACTCGGCGATCACCAGCAGCCCCATGTTGGCGTGCTGCAAACCGCAGAACTCGGCGCACTCGCCGCCATAGGTGCCGGCCTCGTCGGCCTCGATCACGAGGACGTTCGTACCGTCCGGCAAGGCGTCGAGCTTGCCGTGCAGGTCGGGGACCCAGAAGCTGTGGATGACGTCGGCTGACAGCAGCCGCAGCTCGACCTGTTCACCGACGGGAACGTGGATCTCGTTGGCCACGGTGATCCGCTCGTCCCGATACTGCGCCGACCACCAGAACTGGTACCCGACGACGTCGATCACGACGCTCCCCGGTGGTGCGGTCCGAGGGATGGCTTGCATCGTCGACACGCTGAGCACCAGCGCCACGATCAACACCGCGAGCGGCATGAGAACGCCGAGACCGACGATCCACGCCGTGGCCATCCGCCCGGGGACCTCGGGGCGATCGGACACCTCGCCGCTGTCGTCGGTGGCCTCGCGTCGGCGGGCGAGGCGTCGGCGCAGCATGGGCACGACGAGCAGGACCACCACGAGGACGTACACGGCGCCGCCCATGATCAGGAACACCCACCACAGCTCCGTGATCTCCTCGGCGGCCGGTCCGCCTTGCCGAGGAAGCATCGTGCCCATCGGTCTCCTCCGTCACAGAACCCGGTGGCGGCACGACCCAGGCGTCCCACAGCACACCCTCGACCCGGTGGACCGTTCCCCGCCCGCAGACCACGGAAACCCGTCCCCGGTGCACCCACGTCGCCGGCACGGCGTCGCCCACGACCTGCCCTTCGAGGTCTCGATACTGTTGACTTCCGCAAGCCGGGTTCGTAGGGTCCGGGCAGGCTCGATGTGGGTACGGGCAGTCACGTCGTCCCGGTGTTACGTCGATCGAGGGGGTTGGTGTGTCACAGGGTCCGAGGCGTCCATCCCGGAGCGTTCACGCGCGCTCCGCCCGTCAACGCGTCGCGCTCGCGGCGGTTGCCGTTATCGCTGCGCCGACCGCGTTGTACGGGTGCAGCGAGGACGAGGGAGGTACACCGACGCTGACGTGGTACATCAACCCGGACAACGGAGGCCAGGCGGACCTGGCCGCCAAGTGCGGGGAGCAGTCGGACGGTGCCTTCCGCATCGAGACCCAGATCCTGCCCAACGAGGCCGACCAGCAGCGTGAGCAACTGGTGCGGCGCCTCGCGGCCGACGATCCGTCCATCGATCTGATGAGCCTCGACCCGCCGTTCGTCGCCGAGTTCGCCAACGCCGGCTACATCCTTCCGATCACCGATCCAGCAGACGTCGAGATCTTCACCGAGGGCGTCCTCGAGGCCCCACTGGAGACGGCCTTCTGGGACGACCAGCTCGTGGCCCCGCCGTTCTGGGCCAACACCCAGCTGCTCTGGTATCGCAAGTCGGTGGCCGAAGCCGCCGGTGTCGACCCCACGTCCGCCGACTTCACGTGGGAGCAGATGATCGAAGCCGCCGAGTCGCAGGGCAAGCGGATCGGCGTGCAGGGCGCGGCGCTACGAGGGCTACATGGTCTGGATCAACGCCCTGATCACGTCCGGCGGCGGCCAGATCATCGAGAACGCCGACCTCGGAGCCGACGCGACCCCGACCGTGGCGTCCGAAGCGGGCGACAAGGCGGCCGAGATCGTCGGCACGCTCGGCCGCTCGTCGGCGGCTCCGGCCGACATGTCGACCGCGGGGGAGGAAGAGGCGAGGTCGCTGTTCCAGAGCGACGCCGGGTCGTTCATGGTGAACTGGCCGTACGTCTACAACGCCGCCAAGGAGTCTGTGACGGCCGGCGCCATCGACCAGTCGGTCGTGGACGACATCGCGTGGGCGCGCTATCCGGCGACCTCGGCCGGACAGGTCAGCACGCCGCCGCTCGGCGGCATCAACCTCGGCATCGGGGCGTTCACGAAGTATCCGGAGGAGGCCTTGGCGGCGGCCAAGTGCATCACGTCGCTGGAGAGCAACATCGAGTACATGATCGGCGCGGGGAACCCGGCGGCGCGGGCCGCCGCCTACGACGACCCGGGAGTCCGGGAGGCGTACCCGATGGCCGACCTGATCCGCGACTCCATCGACAGCGCCGGCCCCCGGCCCGTCACGCCGTACTACGGCGACGTCTCGGTGTCGGTGCAGCGGACGTGGCACCCGCCGGAGAGCGTGCAGCCGCCGAGTACGCCAGTGGAGACCGACGACTACATGTCTGACGTGCTCAGTGGGGAGAGCCTGCTTTGAGCGTGTGGCGACTGTCCACGACCATCCCGGGCGACGGCAACGGAGGAGCGCCATGACCACTGTCGAACCGCGCACCGAGCAGCCGCCGGAGGTTCCTGCCAAGCCGGCCAAGGCGACTCGCAGCGAGCGGGCCAGTCACGAACGCCGCCTCGGGTTGTCGCTCTCCGCGCCGGCGTTCATCGTGATGATCCTCGTCACGGCGTACCCGTTGGGGTACGCCGTCGTCCTCTCGCTCTACCGCTACCGGCTGACCGATCCCGGCGGTCGGGAGTTCGTCGGGCTCAGCAACTACGTCACGGTGCTCACCGACCCGATCTGGTGGAACGACTTCGTCACGACCACGGTCATCACCGTCGCCAGCGTGGTCGTCGAGCTCGTCCTCGGCTTCTGCTTCGCCTGGGTCATGTACCGCATCATCCAGGGCCGCTCGATTGTGCGCACCGCGATCCTCGTGCCCTACGGGATCATCACGGTCGTCTCGGCGTACATCTGGCGATACGCGTTCCAGCTCGACTCGGGCTTCGTCAACCAGTGGTTCGGTCTCGACGATTACAACTGGTTCGGTGGCCGCTGGTCATCCCTCTTCGTGATCGTCTTCTCCGAGATCTGGAAGACGACGCCGTTCATCTCCCTCCTGCTCCTGGCCGGGCTCGTCCAGGTCCCGATGGAGCTCCAAGAAGCGGCGAGCGTCGACGGCGCCACGGCATGGCAGCGGCTGTGGAAGGTGACGCTGCCCAACATGAAGGCGGCCATCATGGTCGCCCTGCTGTTCCGCACCCTCGACGCGTGGCGCATCTTCGACAACCCCTACGTGATGACGAACGGCGCCAACAACACCGAGACGCTGTCGTTCCTCGCCTACCGGCAGAACGTGACCCTCGTCAACCTGGGGACGGGCTCGGCGGTCTCGGTGCTGCTCTTCTTCACGGTCGTCATCATCGCCTTGATCTTCATCAAGGGCTTCCGAACCGATCTCTCTCAAGTGCGAGGAGACACCTGATGGCGACGACCCGCAAGACCAGCAACTGGTGGACCGTGTGGGGCGTCCTGATTCTCGTGTGGGCGGTCTTCCCGCTGGTGTGGATGGCCTCGCTGTCGTTCAAGGACCCCGACACGTTCCGGAGTGCGACGCCCTCGTTCTTCCCGGAGGACTGGTCCTGGGACAACTACGACTCCGTGTTCTCCGACTCGCTGTTCACGTCCGCCCTGCGGAACTCCTTCGGCATCTCGATCCTCGCCACCACGCTGTCCGTGGTGGTGGCGATGTTCGCCGCCTACGCCATCGCCCGGCTCGAGTTCCCGCTGAAGAAGGTGCTGTTGTCGATGGCGCTGGCGATCGCCATGTTCCCCCAGGCCGCCCTCGTCGGTCCGCTGTTCGACATGTGGCGCAGATTGGGCATCTACGACACCTGGATCGGGCTGATCATCCCCTACCTGACGTTCGCCTTGCCGCTCTCGATCTGGACGATGTCGGCGTTCTTCCGGCAGATCCCGTGGGAGATGGAACAGGCGGCCCAGGTCGACGGGGCGACCGCCTGGCAGGCGTTCCGCAAGGTGATCGTGCCGCTGGCGGCGCCGGGAGTCTTCACCACGGCGATCCTCACGTTCTTCTTCTGTTGGAACGAGTTCCTGCTCGCGGCATCGCTCACCTCCACCAACCGGGCCCGCACGGTCCCCGCCGCACTGACGTTCTTCACCGGCCAGTCCCAGTTCCAGTCGCCGATCACGTCGATCATGGCGGCTTCCGTCGTTGTCACCATTCCCGTCGTCATCATTGTGCTGTTGTTCCAGCGCCGGATCGTCGCAGGCCTCACGGCCGGCGCCGTCAAGGGCTGACCAAAGGAGCGTTGCCGTGGCTGAGATCACGATCAAGAACGTCGTCAAGACGTACGGGGATGGGTTCGCCGCGGTGAACGATGTGAGTCTCGACATCGCCGACGGCGAGTTCATGATCCTCGTCGGCCCATCGGGGTGTGGGAAGTCCACGCTGCTGCGGATGATCGTCGGGCTGGAGGACATCACGTCCGGGGACGTGCTCATCAAGGGTGAGCGAGTCAACGACAAGGCGCCGCGCAACCGCAACCTGGCGATGGTGTTCCAGAACTACGCCCTGTACCCCCACCTCTCGGTGTTCGAGAACATCGCCTTCCCGCTGCGGCTCAAGGGCGGGTTCTCGGACGACGAGATCAAGAGCAAGGTCCAGACGGCGGCCGAGACCCTGGAGCTCACCGAGCACCTCGACCGCAAGCCGGCCAACCTGTCCGGAGGCCAACGACAGCGGGTCGCCATGGGACGGGCGATCGTGCGCGAGGCCGACGCCTTCCTGTTCGACGAGCCGCTGTCCAACCTCGACGCCAAGCTGCGCGGGCAGATGCGCACGGAGATCCTGCGCATGCAGCGCCGCATGGGCACGACCACCGTGTACGTCACGCACGACCAGACCGAGGCGATGACCCTCGGCGACCGCGTGGCCGTCCTGCGCAAAGGCCTGCTCCAGCAGGTCGCCACGCCGCGTGAGCTCTACGAGCGCCCGGTGAACATGTTCGTCGCCGGCTTCATCGGCTCCCCGCCGATGAACTTCATCCCTGGCACGCTCGAGGGTGGCAAGCTCAGCCTGCCGTTCGTCTCGATCGAGCTGCCCGACGACATGCGCGCGGCCGTTGGGCAACGCGATCACGTGATGATCGGGATCCGCCCGGAGGCCTTCGAGGACGCGGCCCTCATCGATGCGGCGAAGAAGGAGAGCGGGGTCACGTTCAACGTGAACGTGGACGTGATCGAGTGGTTGGGCAACGAGCAGTACGCCTACATCCCGTATGACGCGCCCGACAGCATGGTGGCTGGCCTCCAGGAGCTCGAGCGTGAGCTCGACAGCGAGCGCATGCGGAGTCAGCTGGTCGTGGCCCTCGAGCCGATGAGCCGCATCCACGACAACAGCGACGCCACGCTGTGGCTCAACCCACGCCGGATGCTCATCTTCGACCCGCAAAGCGGCGACAACCTCACGCTGGACATCGAACGCTGACGGCCGGCGCGTCGACGCGCGCCCCGCTCTCGGTGTTGTAGCGGGCGCGCCGTACCCTGAGATGCCCTGCTCAGCTTCCGGCGTGGACCTACTATCGGCCGCTGTGGATGGCTTCATCGTGGGGATCAGCCCGTGTCCGGACACCGGTCGGTGCCGTTCGTCGCAGGTCCACCTCGCCAGCCAAGGAGGCACTCCATGACCGCAGTGGCAACCGCCACAGATCGTCCCGACACCGGCGTGGATTGGTACCAGCTCTCGGCCGATGAGGCCTGTCGACGTCTGGAGGTCGATCCGGCGACCGGTCTGACCGAGGCGGAGGTCGTCGAGCGTCGGCAGCGGTACGGACCGAACAAGCTGGCCGAGGAGGCCAAGGAGCCCGGCTGGCGCGCCTTCCTCCGCCAGTACCGCGACCTGATGCAGCTGGTGCTGGTCGGGGCGGCGGTCGTCAGCATCGTCGCCCTGCAAGATGTCTCGACCGGGGTGGTGGTGCTCGGGTTGACGGTGCTCAACGCGGTCATGGGCCTGCACCAGGAGGGCAAGGCAGCCGAGAGCGTCGCCGCGCTGCGCGAGATGCTCATCATGACGGCGAACGCCCGGCGCAACGGTCAGCGGGTCGAGATCCCGGCCGAGGAGCTGGTTCCGGGCGACATCGTCGGCTTCGAGGCCGGCGACAAGGTGCCGGCGGACGGTCGGATCCTGGTGTCGGCGACGCTGGAGATCGAAGAGGCCGGACTGACCGGGGAGAGCACGCCCGTCGCCAAGTCCGTCGATCCGGTCGTCGGCGACGACGTGCCGCTCGGTGACCGGGTCGACATGGCGTACATGAACTCGCAGGTGACCCGTGGCCGTGGCGAGATGATCGTCACGGCCACCGGGATGTCCAGCGAGGTCGGACACATCTCCGGGATGCTCAGCGGAGTCGAGCAGGAGAAGACGCCGCTCACCAAGCAGCTCGACCAGCTCACCGTCATCATCACGCTCATGGCGTCGGCGGCCCTGGCGCTGATCGTGATCCTGGGCCTCGCTCGCGGCGAGGACTTCGACGACCTGTTCCTGGTCGGCATCACCCTGGCGATCGCAGCCATCCCGACGGGCCTCCCGGCCGTGGTCACCATGCTGCTGTCGGCCGGGACGCAGGAGCTGGCCAAGCGCGGCGCGATCATCAAGCGGCTGCGGTCGGTGGAGACGTTGGGCTCGACGTCGGCGATCTGCTCCGACAAGACCGGGACGCTCACGCTGAACCAGATGACGGCCCGCGAGCTCGTCGTGGTCGGCCGGCGCTTCACCGTCGACGGTGAGGGCTACTCGACGACCGGTCGCATCCTTCACGTGGCGGGAGGCGGCGAGGGCCCTCTCGAGCCCTTCATGCTGCCGATGGCGCTCGCCAACGATGCGGTGATCCGTGACGGGGCGTGCATCGGTGACCCGACCGAGGGTGCGCTCGTCGTGCTCGCGGCCAAGAGCGAGCTGGACGTCGAGGAGACCCGGCGGACGTATCCCCGTGTCGCCGAGGTGCCGTTCGACGCCGAGTACAAGCTGATGGCGACCTTCCACGAGATGGAGGAGGACGGGCGCCCGGTCGTGCGATGCTTCGTCAAGGGAGCGCCGGACGTCCTCCTGGCACGCTCGTCGCGCTACCTGGACGCCGACGGCTCATCATCAGCGCCGATGGGCGGCGCGATCGATCGGGTGCTCGCCGAGAACGACCGGCTGGCCGGTGAAGGGCTGCGCGTCCTCGCCGTCGCCCGACGCGACTTCGACCCGGCATCCTTCGACCCGGCGGGCGACCTCCTGGCGCTGGTCACCGACCTCGAGCTGCTCGCCCTCGTCGGCATCGTCGACCCTCCCCGGAAGGAAGCGAAGGACGCCATCGCCCTGTGCAAGGACGCCGGCATCCGCGTCCGCATGATCACCGGTGATCACGCCACCACTGCCGCCGCCATCGCCGGACAGCTCGGCATCGAAGGTCGGGCGCTCACCGGTGCCGAGTTCGCCGCCATGTCCGACGAAGAGCTGCACGCCCAGGTCGACGGCATCGGCGTCGTCGCCCGGGTGGCGCCCGAGGACAAGGTCCGCCTGGTCAGCATCCTCAAGCAGCAAGGGAACATCGTCGCCATGACCGGTGACGGTGTCAACGATGCGCCGGCGCTCACCCGGGCGGACATCGGTGTGGCCATGGGCATCACCGGCACCGAGGTCACCAAGGACGCGGCCGAGATGATCCTCACCGACGACAACTTCGCCACGATCGTCACCGCGGTCGAGGGCGGCCGCGGGCTCTACGACAACTTGATGAAGTACGTCCGGGTCCAGATGATCATGCTGGCCGGGTTCATCCTGTTGTTCGTCGGCGCCGGGATCTTCGACATCGCCAACGGCTCACCGCTGCTACCGCTGCAGATCCTGTGGATCAACTTCGCCATCGACGTGCTGCTCGCCATCGGCCTCGGCTTCGACGCGCCGACACCGGGACTGATGAAACGGCGCCCGCGATCGCCGGACGAGCCAGTCATCGCACGCAAGCTGGGAGTCCGGTTGGGCATCGCCGGTCTCCTCATCGCCGTCGGCACGCTCCTCGTCGTCGCCTGGGGCGAAGACCGCTACGGCCTCGCCGCCGCCACCACCATGGGGCTGACCACGATCTCGCTGTTGCACATCGTCGCTGCCCTCGAGTGGCGGGATCCGATGCGGAGCGTCTTCAACCGCGACACGATCGCCAACGGACGCTTCAACCTGCTCATGGTGACGGCGCTGGTGCTCACGTTCCTGGCCACCACCATCGACGGCCTGCAGCGCATCCTCGACACCGTCGATCTCGACGGCCAGCAGTGGCGGGTCTGCCTCATCGCGGTGATCGGGTACTTCGTGCTGGCGGAGTTTGCCAAGGTCGTGCTCCGCCTCATCGAGCGCCGGCGCGCCTGACCGCCTGAGCCCGACCGTGGTGGGCAGGTCGGTTGGCGAGCTCTCATCGGGCGAGTCGGCCCCGTCGCCGTCAGAAGCGTCCGGCGCGGCGCAGGGCCCGCGGTCGGCCGTCGGGGTCGACGAGGGCGCTGTGGATCGGTTGGGCCCACCATCGGGCCCACCGCGGCACGGGTTCCGGTCGGTGCCTGCGCAGCCGACCGGCGGGTCGCGGTCGACCGTCGGACCGCGCCCGCCAGGCGTCGAGATCCTCGGCGGCCTGACGCAACACGGTGATCGCCGCGACGCCGTCGATCAGGTCGCCGTCGTCGCCGTCGTCGCGCCCGAGGTGCTCGCGCCACAGCCGCAGGCGGGTGTCGCGGGCCAGCGTGCGGGAGCCGTCGCCACGTCCACCGGGATCGCGGGGCTCCCTGTCGTCGCGGCGATGGTCGATGACCGCGCACGACAGCTCCGAGTCGTTGCTCCACGAGCGGATGTTGAGGTTGTCGCTCCCGACGATCATCCACACGTCGTCGATCACGCACACCTTGGAGTGCACGTAGATCGGCCACCCGGACGGCGCCTCCAGGTCGAAGAAGGCCACGCGGTCGCCGCCGGCGTCGGTCAGCTGCTCGATCGCCTGCTGCTGCCCGATGCGGTACGGCGGGCCGGACAGCATGCCGTCCTGGTCGGGGTAGCGCGGCAGGACGGCGACGAGGTGGAGGCGGGGCTCGGCGCGCAACCGGTCACCGAGGAACCGAGCGGCTGCCCCGGACCACAGGTACTGGTCCTCGATGTAGATCAGGCTGGTGGCGCGGTCGAACGCCTTCAGGTACGCCCGGGCGATGCTGCGCTCACCGTCCGGGGCGAACGGGTGCGGCGGTCGCTTGGCCGGGTACGTGCGCAGCACCTGGACGGCGTGGCTGCCCACCGGCGCGGGGTCGTTCGGCATCGGCGGCAGTGGGCTCGGTCGTCGAGGTTCGGCGGCGCGGCGCACGATCAAGGCGCGCCACGGGTTGCGGTGGTCGAGGGGCGTCGGGTCCTCCCACCGCTCGCGGAACGTCCAGGCCAGGTCGCCGACCGCCGGGCCACGCACCTGCAGCTGGATGTCGTGCCACGGAGGCCGCGGTCCGTACCGCGCGTCGAGCTCGATCGCCTGCTCGTCGCCTTCATGACGCTCGTCATCGCGGCGACCGTGGCACAGGTCGATGCCGCCGGCGAAGGCGACATCGTCGTCGGGCCGGTCGGGATGACGGACGACGAACAGCTTCTGGTGGTGGCTGCCGTCGCGCCGCACCCGCTCATCGAGCAGCACCTCGCCTCCCGCCTCGTTCACCGTCTCGACGAGGTGCAGGTTCTCCTGCTCGCTGAAGTGCGCCTCGTCGGGATGCGACCGCCACACCAGGCCGCGCACCTCGATCCCTCGCTCGGCCCGCTGCGCCAGGACCCGGGCGACCTCCGTCCCCGGGCCATCGAGCCGTTCGTCGGGATCGCCTCGCCAGTCCGTGAAGTGGACCCAGGCGCCCGGTGACAGGCGCTCGAGCTCGGCCAGCAGCCGGGCGAAGTACTCGGCGCCGTGGACGAGCACGTGGACCTCGTTGCCGTCGGTGTAGGCGACGTCGCCGCCGCGGCGACGGTCGATCTCCGTCGCCGGGTTGCCACGCTCGTGCGGCGACAGGAACCAGGCGGACAGGACAGGCTCGTCGGTGGCGGGCCGGTCCGACGACCTCGTCGTCATGTCTGCGTCGTCCCCTCGCCGGGCTCGCGCTCCTTGCGCCGCAGCAGCCAGGCCGTGACGCCGAGGAGCAGCACGACGACGCCGAGCACGCCGATCTCCCACAGCTGGTCGCGGAACGGCTCGCCTGTGCCGATGTCATCCGCCGCCTTCACCGACAACACCACGATCTCCTTGATCGAGGCGATGATGCCGACGATGAGGAAGGGCTCACCGATCAGCACGCGCTCCGACATCGTGCTGCGCACCGCCGACAGCAACTCGACGACGATGAACACGAGCAGCAGCGTGTCGAGCACCTCGACGATCGGCGCCGAGGTGAAGTCGTCGAACACCTCGAGCAGCTGATCGCCGGCGACCACCAGGAGGTACAGCGCGCTGACGAACAGCACCGCGGCGATGCCGACGTACACGACGTCTTCGGCACGTCCGAGGAGGCGTTCCACGGGCCGGTCCGTCGACTGTGCATCCACCCGGCCGATCATGGCACGCCGCGCCGGCGTGGCCGCCGACGCCGCCGACGCGACGGCGTGACGATCCAGCGTTCATTCGTTCCTCACGAGGAGTCCTGGGTCGCCGAGACGTCGAGGTCGGCCCGGAGCGTGGCCAGGAGATCGACGGCTGATCGGGCGTACTCGCCGATCCAGCGGTCGTGGATCAGTTTGATCGGCAGCACGTCGAGGTGGTTCCAGCGCACGCGGCCCCTGCGCCGCGCGATGACGAGACCGGCTGCCTCGAGAACATCGATGTGCTGCATCACGGTGCAGCGGTCCAACGCGGGGAATTGGCCGCAGAGGTCGCCCGTGGTCCGTGGTCCGTCCTTGAGCAGATCGAGGAGGTGTCGCCGGGTACTCGAGGACAGCGCTTTGAACACGCGGTCCGTCGTCTCGTCATCAACGAGTACCTTGCTCGACATGTTATGAGTCTATAACATGTCTTCGAGAAGAGAGGAGCATCCCATGCCACTGGCGTTCAAAGTCTCCGGGCGCATCGACCGCCCGGTGCACGACGTGTTCGAGGCCGTCGCCGACCCCGACACACTTTCTCGGTACTTCACCACGAACGGTGCCAAGGGACGGCTGGAGACCGGCGCGACCGTCATCTGGGACTTCGCCGACTTCCCCGGGGCGTTCCCCGTGCACGTCATCGAGGTTGCGCCGGACCGTCGGATCGTGCTGCGCTGGCAGGCCGCCGACGCCGCGGACGATCCCTACGAGACCACCGTGACGATGGACTTCGAGGCCCTCGACGACGGCCGGACACTGGTCACGATCGCCGAGGAGGGTTGGCGGGAGTCCACCGCCGCCGTGGAGGCCTCGTACGACAACTGCGAGGGGTGGACCGGCATGCTCTGCGCCATGAAGGTCTGGCTCGAACACGGCATCAACCTGCGCGACGGCTTCTACAAGTAGTGCGCCGGCGCAGGGTCTCACTCGCCACGATGTCCGTTTGGGTCGCCTGTCGGGTGGGCAGCAGGAAGGGGTGATGCGATCGCTCACTCAACTGCTGTGGCCGCGCCGCTTGCTCAACCCGCTCGGCAGGATGGCGCTGGCGACGTTCGCGTGGAACCACCGCCATGAGATCCTGCGCTGGGGGCGGACCCTCTACGACCAGGTGGTCGGGAGAACCGATGTCTCGCCGACCGCGGCGGCGCGCACGGGGATGCTGCTGTACGCCATCGCCTCCGACGATCAGTTGCGCAACGCCAAGCAGCTGCGCAAGGTCACGATGGTCGGCGACGAGGTCGACCTGGAGGTCGACGAGCGGTGGCGGGAGCTGCCGCGGCTCCTCGACCGTGTCCGGTCGGTGAAGGGCGTGCGTCGGATCTCGATCAACGGCCAAGCCAACGACTACATCGACGTCCGCTCCGCCTGAGACCGCACCGAGGGATCACAGTGGCGGGAGTCGCTGCTGCGCCCCGATGAGTGGCGCCATTGGATCGCCGGCGGTTCTCACTCGCTCGCCGATGGTGTCCATCGTCCACCGGTCCGGAGCCAGGTCGGCGTCGTCCAACTCGTCCCACGTGATCGGGACCGACACCGGGGCGCCCGGCGCAGCGCGGGTGCTGAACGGAGCGACGAGGGTCTTGTTGACGGCGTTCTGCGTGTAGTCGAGGCGGGCGAGACCGCCTCGGCCGCGGACCTCCCAGGTCCAGCTGACGAGCTCCGGCACGGTGGCCCCGATCGCCCGGGAGATCTGCTCGACCCACGCTCGCGTCCGGGCGAACGTGTACCCGTCGGCGACCGGGATCCAGATCTGGATGCCTCGCTTTCCCGTCACCTTCAGGGCGGCCCGCACGGCGAGGTGTTCGAGGGCGGTCCGGTGCAGCCGGGCGAGGACCAGCACGTCGTCGAACGTGCTCTCCGTGCCCGGATCGATGTCGATCAGCGCCCACGTCGGCTGGGCCGGGTCGCGCACCGTCGAGGTCCACGGATGGAGCTCGACGGCGCCGTAGTTGGCGGCCCACGCCAGCGCGGCGGGCGAGTCGAGCACGGCGTAGTCCTGCGTCTCACCCGGATCGGCGTTCGGGTTGCGCCACCGCCGCAACCAGTCCGGGGCGTGGGTGGGGACCGCCTTGTGCCAGAAGCCCGGCTGGTCCACCCCGTTGGGGTAGCGGTGCATGTTGACCGGCCGCTGGGCCATGTACGGCAGCATCACCGGGGCGACGGTGGCGTTGTGCCGGATCAGGTCGCGCTTGGTGAACGGCGGGGTCGGGCCGCGTCCCGGGAACAGCACCTTGTCGAGGTTGGTGAGCTTCAGGGTGTGCTCGCCGAGCTGCCACTGCCCGCCCTTGCCGAGGGCGTCGAGGGCTGCCAGCTCGTCCGTTGTCGGTGCCGCCCAGCTGGCCGCGCCTGTCCAGCTGGCCGCCGGGGCGTCGCGGACCTCGTCGTTCGTCCGGCCCGACTTGACCGACTGGAGGTGGTCCTCGGGATCCCAGCCGGGCACGGCCGCCTCGTCGTGCTTCTTGAGCAGCAGCCAGTCCCGATCCTTGCCGGCGGTGCGCACGAGCACGAAGCGACCCCGCAGCTTCTCGCCGTCGAGGTCGAAGTGCAGGTTGCCGGCGTCGATGGCGGCCAGCGGGTCGTCGGCCTCGGCGATCGACCACGTGCCCCAGTCCCAGACGACCACGTCACCGCCGCCGTACTCGCCGGCCGGGATCGCGCCTTCGAAGTCGAAGTAGTCGAGCGGGTGGTCCTCGACGTGGACCGCCATCCGCCGCACATCCGGATCGAGCGTCGGACCCTTGGGCACCGCCCAGCTCACCAGCACACCGGCGGTCTCCAGGCGAAGGTCGTAGTGCAGCCGGCGCGCCCGATGGCGCTGGACCACGAACCGATGTCCGTCGGCGGCGGGCGGGGCGCTGCCCGAGGGCTCCGGGGTGACGGCGAAGTCCCGCTTGGCGCGGTACCGCTCGAGCCGCTCACCCGCCGCGTCGGCCGGGGGTGTGGTCTTCGGGCGCTTGCGGGCGGCCATGTCCCACCCTTACCCGCTGGGCGATGGGCCCGCACCGTCTGACCGGCGGAATCGAGGAGAATGGCCCGATGAGCGCGGGCGACATGGATCTCCAGCCGTATCCCGACGGAACGTGGTGGGTCAACGAGCATCAGGTCAACCCGCGGTACCCGCTCGTGTGCCGAGGCAACACCGGCGAGGTCTATCCGAACGTGGTGTCTCCGATCACCGGATCGATCGTCCGTGTCCCGTTCGCCATGGGTCAGCGGCGCCTGGCCCTCGAGGCGGGCATGGCGTTGGAGGACCAAGTGATGGGCTTCGACGGCCACCGCTTCGCGCTCTCACCGATGTTCGCCGGGTACCTCTACGGCAACGTGTCGATGGCGCGATCGGCGGTCGCGCGGATGCCGGGGCTCACGGTCGACCTCGTCGACAAGCAGATGTTCGGTCTCACCGGCGCCCCACCGCACCGCAGGGGCCCTGGCGAGCGCAGCCCTCGCGGCCTGCTGCGGGCGGTTCGCTTCCTCGCCACGATGGTCCTGCGGCCGGATGCCGGGCGCCTCGACGCCGTCCGCTCGTTCGTCGATGACACCCTCGCTCGGGCACCGTCCCTGCCCGAGGCGGGCGATGCCGAGCTGATCGCCGTGTTGCGCAGCCTCGACGAGGCGAACGAGCGAATGATGTACGAGCTGTTGCGAGCCTCGACGGGTGCCGGCTTCGGTCGCTCGCTGCTGGAGCGGCTCGTCGCTGCGCAGGGCGGTGACGAGCTGGTCAACCGGTTGACGGCGGGGCTGGGAACGATCGAGTCCGCCGAGCCGGCCGGTGACCTCTGGCGACTGGGGCGTGCGGCGGCGTCGTCGCCGGCGCTGGCTGCGCTGTTCGACGACGGGGGAGCGGACCTCCTCGACCGCCTCCGGCAGTCGACCGACCCCGACGTGCGACGGTTCGTCGTCGATTTCGAAGAGTTCCTCGCCCGCCACGGTTCCCGCGGCCCGGAGGAGTGGGAACTCGCCCAGCCGACGTGGGGGACCGAGCCGGCCATCGCCCTGGTGGCGATCGACCGGCTGCGCGGCGCCCCGGCCGAGCGCGATCCCGAGGCGATCGGGCGCCGTCTCGCCGCCGAACGAGCGGCCCTCGCAGACCGGACGCGAGCGGCTCTGCCGCGGCGCAAGCGCCGGGCGTTCGACGTGGCGATGCGCGTCACCACCCTCTACTCGGCGCATCGCGAGGGCGTGAAGGCGGCGTTCGTGCGCCTCCTCGACCTGCCCCGGCACGCGCTCATCGAGCTCGCCCGGCGTGCCGGACTCCCGCACGACGACCTGTGCCTGCTGACGATCGACGAGCTGCCGGCGGCACTCGCCGACCGCACGGCCCACGCGGCCACGATCGCCGAGCGGCGCAGCAGGCGCCAGTACCTGCAGGCGAGGATCCCGCCGTTCTGGTTCGAGGGGGCGATCCCTCCGCCGCCGACCTGGGAGCTGCGCGGTGATCGCATCCGCCCCGACGGCCAGGAGCGAGTCATGACCGGGCTGGGCGTGTGCGCCGGCACGGCGACGGGCCCGGCGCGGGTCGTGACCGACCCGGCCGATCCCCGCGAGCTCGGGCCGTTCGACATCCTCGTCGCCCCGATCACCGACCCGTCGTGGACGCCACTGTTCCTCGCCGCGGCCGGCGTCGTGGTCGACGTCGGCGCCCAACAGAGCCACGCCGCGATCGTCGCCCGCGAGCTGGGAATCCCCGCTGTGGTCAGCGTCGAGCGCGCCTCGACCACGATCCCCGACGGCACGATGATCACCGTCGACGGATCGAACGGGCGGGTCATCGTCCACGCCACCCGCTGACACCCCAGATCACCCGGCGCGGTGCCCTCACTCGGTGCGCGGACGGCCCGACAGCACGAGCAGCTCCTCGTGCAGCTCGAACCAAACGGTGTGGTAGCTGTCCTTGTTCGGTGCGGCCACCATGGAGCCGTCTCCGCCCTTGATCCGCCCGAGCGCCCGCCGCAGCCGCCTGGCGTAGAGGTCGAGCCGAGGGAGCACGGTGGTCAGCGGGATCAGAGCCTCGACGATCTTGGCGTCCGTGCGGTGGAGGCGGTCGATCACCTCGTCGTCGTGAGCCCGGTCGCTGTGGTCGTTGAGGACCAGCTGCCCGTCGACCATCACGCACTGCCAATCGGTGACGATCTGCTTGACGTCGTCGTTGAGCGGCAGGAACGTCTCGTAGACGTCTTCGATCAGCGGTCCGATCTGCCGCCGCTCCGCGGCGTACAGCTCCTCGACCCGTTCGTCGCCCGCTGCGGTGATCCGGTACCCGGCCCTCGTCGGCTCGACGAGTCCCTGCGCCGCGAGGTGCTCGAGTGCCGTCGCGGCGTCGACGTCGAGCGCAGCTTCGAGGACCTCGGGCGTCGCCCGTCCCTTGATGCGCAGCACGTGTAGCAGCAGATCCACACTCGTCCCCCGGCGGCTCTCGGTTGCCCGACGCGGAGCGTATCCGCCGGCGACGTCTCAGGGCGCCTGATACTCTGCGGTGGGGTCCTCAGATGCTGATCATGTCGGACGCGCTCGTGCGGTCGCGCCAGACCGCGGCGAAGCGCGGCGCGCTCGTCTGCGGCGACCTCGTCGTCGAGCACGGCATGCTCGCCGAGCGCTGTGAGCGGGCCGTCGGTGCGCTCAGGGATCTCGGGCTGCAACGCGGTGATCGGATCGCCGTGCTGGCCGCCAACTGTCACCGTTACGTCGAGCTGTACTTCGGCGTGCCGTCCGCCGGCATGGTCCTCGTGCCCTTGAACACACGGTTGGCGGCCGCGGAGCTCGTCGGCATCGTGCGCGCCGCCCGCCCGGCGCTGCTGGTCACCGATCGCGATGCCCTCGCGCTGCACGGCGAGGTCGACCGCGTGGTGACGATGGACGAGTGGGACGCGCTCGTCGCCGCGGCGCCGCCGGCTCCCCTCGGCCACCACGTCCAGGAGGAGGACCTCGCCCTCCTCTGCTTCACGAGTGGCACGACCGGACGCCCGAAGGGCGTGATGCTGACGCATCGCAACCTGGTCGCCAACGCGCTGCACAAGACGATCGCCTGCGGCCTGCAGGCCGAGGACGTGTTCCTCGCCGCGGCGCCGTTCTTCCACGTCGCCGGTACGGCACCGGTGCTGTCGCTGATCTGGCTGGGTGGGTCGCTCGTCGTGCTCCCTTCCTTCGATGCTGCCGCCTGCCTGGACATGATCGAGCGGTACGGCGTGACCGTGGCGATGCCCGTCCCGACGATGCTCGCCGCCCTCGTCGAGGAGCAGTCGACGTGCCCTCGCGACACGTCGTCGCTGCGGCTCATCGGGCACGCCGGCTCACCGATCACGACTCCCTTGATCCGGCGGGCCCACGAGGTCTTCCCGCACGTCGAGCTCGCCCAGTACTACGGGGCGACGGAGACGGCGGCGATCGTCACCTGCCTGGGCCACGAGGAGCGCCACCTCGACGGCGGACGTCTCGGCTCGTGCGGCCAACCCGTCGTCGGCGTGGCGGTCGAGGTGCTCGACGCGGCCGGGCGGCCGTGCGCACCGGGCGACGCCGGGGAGATCGTCGTCCGTGGTCCGAACGTGACGAGCGGCTACTGGGAGGACGAGGCGGCGACGGCGGCCGCGTTCGTCGACGGGTGGTACCGGATGGGTGACATCGGCTACGTCGACGAGGATCGCTACCTGTGGTTGCTCGACCGCTCCACGGACATGATCGTGACCGGCGGCGAGAACGTCTCGTCGATCGAGGTCGAGGAGGTGCTCAGCCGCCATCCCCGCGTCGTCGAGTGTGCGGTGTTCGGCGTGCCCGACGAACGCTGGGTGCAGGCTGTCCACGCCGTCGTCGTCGTGGACGCCCCGGAGCTGGCGACGCCCGCCCTCGCCGACGAGCTGCGCCAGCACTGCCGTGCCTCGATCGCCGGGTTCAAGGTGCCCAAGCGCATCGACGTGCGCACCGATCCGCTCCCCAAGTCGGGGCCCGGCAAGGTGCAGAAGCGCCTCTTGCGCGAGGCCTACCGCGAGGCCACGCCCGGCTGAGCGCGCTCTGATTGGTCGCCCTGGCCTACCGGCTCGGCTCCGTCACGATTGGTCGCCTCGCCTACCGGCTCGGCTCCGTCACGATTGGTCGCCTCGCCTACCGGCTCGGCTCCTCGTCGCCGTCCAGGCCGCCGTGCAACGAGTGGATGCTGTTGAGGAGGGCCCGCCGCAGCGCCTGCCGCTCCTTCGGGGTGAGTTCGCTGACCATCCGCGCTTCGACCTGGTGGACCTCGGCGTCGCAGGCGGCCAGGAGCTTGCGGCCCTTGGCCGTCAGCCGCGCCTGGCGGATCCGCCCGTGTTCGGGATGGGCGCGCCGCCGCACGAGGCCGCGCTGCTCGAGCGACACGAGGACCTCGTTCATCGACTGCGGCGACACGAGGGCGCGCCTGGCGAGCTGGGCGTTGGACAGCCCGCTGCGCCGGTCGAGGACGCTGAGCGTCGTGTACTGGTTGACCGACAGGCCGCGCGCCTTGACGACATCGTCGATGTGGCGGCGGATCACCCGATCGATGCGCCCGACGAGGTACAGCAGGGTGGGGCCCGTGCTGTCATCGGGCGAAGGAGCGGCGGTCGGCCGTCGCGTTGCCATCGCGGTCACCGGGACGGACGCCGGTACTAGACCCGGTCGAGCACGATGTCGAACCTCGCCGCCAGCTCGCCGCGATCGTCCGGCTCGAAGCGGCGAACGAGGCTGTCCCGCACACCGAACACGGCGTCCTCGCGCAGGTAGGCGGTGTCGGCGTCGAAGACGTGCGTGATGAGGTCCTTGTAGCCGTCGGCCCGTACCCACATGTGAGTGTGGCCGGGACGCATCCAGCCGCGACCGTTGGCCTTGAGGAGGTCGCCCGCCGGCCCGTCGGACGGGATCGGGTACGGCACGGGGCGCACGGTGCGGATCTCGTATCCCCCATCGGAGTCGGTCGAGTACACGCCGCGCAGGTTGTCGGACGACTGCTCGCCCGGCTGCTGAACGGCGTAGAACCCGGCGGTGGCGTTCTGCCAGCAATCGAGCGTCGCGCCGGCGATCGGAACCCCCTCGGCGTCACGCACCGTGCCGCGGATCACGACGCGGTCACCGTCGTCGTCGTCAACGAGCATCGACTCGCCGCTTGCTCGCGACGGTGAGCCGGGAACGTAGAACGGCCCGAGCACGGTGTTCTCCGTCGTGCCCTCCGTGCCGCCGTGGGTGACGAACTCGACGAGCGTGGACACGCCGAGGGTGTCGGACAGGAGGATGAACTCCTGGCGCGCGCCGTGGCACATCTGGCCCGTGGCGGTGAGGAACTGGATGCCCGCGAACCACTCGTCGCGCTGCAGCCCGACCTCCTCGACGAAGGCGTGGAGGTGGCGCACCGCAGCCTCGGTGATCTCCCGGAGCCGCGGGTTCGGCGAGTCTGCGTAGCGCGCCAGCACGTCGGCCAGCAGCTCCTCGTGCGCCTGCTCGGTCATCGTGGTGCTCCCTTCGATGTCATTGCGGAGGCCCCTCGGGGTTGGTGCCGGTGGCGAGCTGCTCCATGACCTACACGCGCAGCAGGTACGCCGAGTGGAGCATCTCGGGGTGGTCGCGGAGCTCCTGCGCCGTCCCGCGGTAGCGGATCCGTCCGCCCTGGAGGATGTAGGCGTTGTTCGCCAGCCCGAGGGCCACGTGGGCGAACTGCTCGATGACGAGGACTCCGACCCCGGACGCGGCGACAGCGGCGAGCGTGGGAACGAGGCGCTTGACGACCAGCGGCGCCAGCCCCAGCGACAGCTCGTCGACGAGGAGCACCGACGGCCGGGAGGCGAGAGCCTGGGCGAGGACGACCATCTGCTGCTGGCCGCCGGACAGCGAACGCGCCGTCGTGTGCCAGCGCTCCTCGAGCTCGGGGAACAGCTGCAGGGCGTACGCCGTGCCCGCCTCGGCCGCCTCACGGTCGAGGGCGTACGTCGCGACGCGCAGGTTGTCGGCGACGGAGAGGTCGGCGAGCAGGCGCCGGCCCTCGGGCACGATGGCGACGCCTGCCTGGCGGATCCGTTCGGGTCGGCGGCCGGCGAGGTCCTCCTCGCCGAGGAGCACCCTTCCCGACGTGGATCGCAGCACGCCGCCGACGGCGAGCACGAGGGTCGACTTGCCGGCGCCGTTGGGCCCGAGCAGAGCCGTGACCTCGCCCGGCGCGATCTCGAGGCTGACGCCGTGCAGCACGGGGCGCCCGGCCCGGGGCACGTCGAGTGCCTCGATGCGCAGCGCCATGGCGTCGGTCACGCCACCTCCTCGGTCCCGAGGTAGGCCCGCACGACCTGCTCGTCGCGCAAGACGTCGGCCGTGGCGCCGGAGGCGATGAGGCGGCCGAAGTCGAGCACGGCCGTCGTCGCGCAACACGCGGACACGAGGCTCATGTCGTGATCGACGAGGATCACGAGCGCTCCGGTCTCCTCGGGGATGCGGCGGATCAGCTGGGCCAGGCGCTCGGTCTCGTCGTCGGGCAGGCCGGCCGCCGGCTCGTCGAGGAGGACCAGCCGGGGCGTGCCGACGACCGCCCGGGCCACCTCGACGAGACGCCGCTCGGCGGCGGCGAGCGTGCCGACCGCGGTGTGGGCGTGGCGCTCGAGGCCGACGAACGCCACCGCGGCCATGACGTCCTGACGGCGCGTCGCCGACACGCCACCCGTGTGCTCGTGGACGAGGAGCACGTTGTCGAACACCGACAGCGAGTGGATCGACTGCTCGGTCTGGAACGTCCGCCGCACCCCCCAGCGGGCCCGCCGGTAGTCGGCCATCGCCAGGATGTCGTCACCGAACGCCGAGACGGTGCCACCGACCGGGCGGACGAACCCGCTGAGGACGTTGAAGAACGTCGTCTTCCCGGCGCCGTTGGGACCGATCAGCCCGCACGTACCGCCCGGGAACGTCAGCGTCATGCGGTCGATCGGGATGACGCCGCCGAAACGGACCGTGAGCTCGTCGACCTGGATCACGACGACCGTTCCCGCGCCGGCCGCCGCACGAGACGACCGATGGCGCGTCCCAGCTTCGCCAGGTCCTTCGGCACCTGCTCGACGAGCCCGCCCGGCGCGGTGAGCAGCACCTGCAACACCCCGATCCCGAACAGGATCGTCAGCGCCTCCGTCGAGACGCCCCAGTCGTCGAGCAGCGCCGGCAGCAGTCGCAGCAGGAGCGCCGCGACGACGGCGCCCCACAGGTTGTAGACGCCGCCCATCAGCACGACGGCGAGGAGGAGGATCGAGTTCTGCACCGGGAACTGGCCGATGGCCACCCCACCGCTGGCCGCCGCCAGCAACCCGCCGGCGATCCCCGCCATGAACGACGCCAGGGCGAACGCCCACAGCTTGTACAGCGTGGTGTTGACGCCGGCGGCGACGGCCGTCGCTTGGCTCTGGCGCAGCGCCGCCCAGGCCCGGCCAGGCTTGCCCCTGACGTGCGCCACGGCGAGGAGGAACATCAGGCCGGCGACGACGACGCAGTACCGGTAGTAGGCCGAATCGCCGAGCGCCAGCGACGGGCGGGGGAGTCGCGACGAGGTGTCGCCCGACGCCGAGTTGCCGAAGAAGCCGCTCCCGCCGTTCGGGAACTGCGTGGTGCGCAGGACGACGGTGATCGCGCCGGCAGCCATCAGCGTGATCAACGCCAGGTACAGGCCCTCCAGCCGTAGGGCCGGCAGGCCGATGAGGGTGCCGAGCACGCCGGTGATCAGGCCGGCGATGAGGATCAGCACGGGGAACGGGATCGAGGTTGCGTAGTCCAGCCGTAGCGCCACCCAGGCCCCGATGGCCAGGAGCACGAACTGGCACAACGAGACCAGGCCGACCCGGCCGATCAGGATGCCGAGGCCGAGCGTGACGATGCTGTAGATGACCACGCCCGTCATCACCTGCAGCCAGTAGCTGTCGATCAGCACCGGCAGGCCGAACATGACGAACACCAGCAGCGCTCGCGGCGACGACGAGGCGAGCGGCGCTGGGGCGGCCTCCGCCTGTCCCGACCGCCGGCGCGGCTGCAGCCGCTTCGTCGGCGGCCACCGTGCGCGTCGCGGTCATCGCAAGGTCCTCGGGTTTCCCATTAGGACCGCACCAGGACCTGTCGGCGGCGGGCGAACCAGAGGAGGGCGACGATGGCCAGGACGAACGGTGTGAGCGAGCGATAGTCGGCGAGGTTGGGGTCGGTGAAGGCAGTGAGGCAGGACTGCACGATGCCGATGACGAACCCGGCGGCGAGCGTCACCCACAACGAGCGCAACTGACCGATCAGGGCCGCCGCCAGCGCGGGGATGACGAGGAACGTCAGCCCGACGATGTCCAGCCCGATGAGGTTCGCCAGCAGCAGCCCCGCCGCCCCGCAGAGCAGCCCGGACACGAACCAGGCGATGGCCTCGACCCGCCGTACCGGGACACCGAGCGTGGCCGTGATCTCCCGATCGTTGGCCAGGGCGCGCATCGCCGTGCCGACCTTGGTCACCCGCAGGAACAGCGCCGTTCCCGCGGTGACGATGATCGGGAAGGCCACGCCGATGATCTGTGTCCAGTTCACGCGCACGTCGCCGAGCTGGTAGCTCCATCGCGTCGTCGGCAGCGTGAAGGCGTGGGCGTCGCGGCCCCACACCCACTGCATCACCCCGAGCAGGATCAACAGCAGGCCGAGCGTCGCCGTCGCTTTGACGAGTGGGTCGCGCGCCGCGAACGGAGGCCCGAAGAGCACGCCGTAGAGCAGCGTGACGGCGCCGCCGAACAGGATGCACGCCGAGTACGCCAGCCACTCGTTGGTTCCGCCGAGCAGCGACCAGGAGATCAGCGCGCCAGTCGCCCCGATCGCCCCGTAGGCGAGGTTGAGCACGCCCGTGGCCCGGTACAGGACCACCAACCCGACGCCCGACATGGCGAACACACCGCCGAGCGCCAGACCGAGCACGAGGAACGGCTTGAGCTCATCCAGGCTCGGCATCGGTGTCCCCGCGCGCCCTCGTCGCCACTGGCCTCCGACGCTACCCGGCGTTCAGACCCTGCTCCTGCTCCGCGGCGCGGATCTCGGCGAGCGGGTTGCCGGGCAGCTCGGCGATGTCGAAGCAGTCCTCGGACTGGACCATCGCCCCGTCGCGGGGGACCACCGTGAGGTCGACGTTGTTGGAGACGTTCTGGCCGATCGTGCTGTCGAAGTACCACGGCCGGCACCAGATGTCGCTGGTGAAGTTGGTGATGCTGCGGAACGCCTCGTTGACGCTCTCCTTGGTGATGTCCCCCTCGATGCCGAGCAGGGCATCAGTGGCGACGCGCCCGGCGAGGTAGCCCATCTGGGCGAAGCTCGAGCTCTGCACGTCGGGCGCGTACTGCTCGCGCACCTCGTTCATGTGGTCCTGGTCCGGTTCGCCGGAGTCGAGCACGTTGAACTCGGCGTTGATGAGGAACTTGTCGTTCCACGCCGGGCCGAGGGCGGCGGCGACCGAGGGGTCGTTGGGTGGCGTCGAGCTGGCCCACTTCACCGAGTCGATCAGTCCCTGCTGCTCGATCGCCTGGAGCAGTGGGAGCACGGTCGGGCCGGTGAAGTCGAGGACGACGCCGCCACCGTCTCCGGCCGCCTGGACGAGCCGCTGGGCGAGGCCGGCGGGGTCGTTGATCGGGACGTCCTCGAGGATGCTCTCACCCTCCATGCCGTTCTCCTCGGCGAACTCGACGACCCCGCTGTTGATCAGGTCGAACCCGGGCTGGTTCGGCGACACGACGACGAGCTTGCCTTCGGCGCCCGCCCGCACCGCCGCCTGGGCGCCGCCGAGGCTGGAGTAGTACGGGCCCATGTTGACGGCCGAGTAGTTCGGGCTGGTGAAGCAGTCCTGGGCGACGCCGGCGATGATCAGGTAGTACTCCTGCTCGGCGTAGTAGTCGCGGTTGACGCTGCACTCGATGAGGCTCGTGCTGCCGACGATGCCGAGCACCTGGTCTTGCTCGATCAGCTTCGTCGCCAGCGAGGCGATCTGCTGCGGGTCGACCTGCTCCTCCTCGACGATGTACTCGATGGGCCGGCCGCCGATGCCGCCGTTGTCGTTGACGCAGTCGAAGTAGGCGCGGGCCATGCTCGGGATCCACGTGAAGTCGACACCGGGGATGTTCGTCGCCATGGCCCCGAGCTTGATGGGCTCGCCGGTCGCCGCTTCACCCGTCCCAAGGCCGCACTCGCCGGGCGCTTGGATGTTGCTCGCACCGGCCGGCCCCGCAGCCCCGGTGTCGTCGGGGTCGTCGGTGCCTCCCGGGGCGTCGGTGCCCTCCGACGTCGCCTCGGTCGGCGCTGGCGCCTCGGTCGCCGAGGGTGCCTCGGTGCCGGCGGGCGCATCGGTCGCTGTCGCGGCGTCCGTTCCCGCCGGTTCGCTCGACGAGGAATCGTCGTCGTCGTCGCCGCACCCCGCGGCCACCAACGCGGCGACCACCGCCAGGCTCAACACTGACCGTCTCATGTGCCCTCCCCAGGCGCCCTGAAGTCCGTGCCATCGGCGGGTGAGAGCCGAATCCTCTGCTCCACCCGTCGCACGCCGCCCCCATGCCGGCGTGTCGGCGGCACGTTAACCGGAGCGGCCGCTTCGGGCAAGGGATTGTCAAGGTACCTGAGATTGGGCTCGCCGTCTGGTGTTCGCCGCTGGCGAACACGACGCTTGGTGTCATGCCCGCCCGGTCGGACAATGAACGAGGCCGACGACGAAGGGAGAGCGATGGGGACGCATCCGGAACCAGTGGCGTCCGGCGGCGTGCTGCTGGTCGGCAGCGTGCCGCTGCGCAGCGCCGAGGACGTGTTCGAGCGGATGGCCGCCGAGCTCGGCGACCGGGTCCGACAGCTCCCCGACGGTGAGACGGGACCACGGTCGGACTGGATCGTGTGGCAATACCCGGTGCTCAGCTCGCGCCCCGAGTTCGAGGTCGGCCCGCCCGGTCCCGACGCCCACCGGGCACTGCCTCGGCTACGCCTGCGCGACGAGGAGTCGGTGGAGACCATCCGCTTCGACGACCTCGGCTACGCCCAGGCCGCGGTGGCGTCGTACGCGGCCTTCGCCAGGCGCAAGCGCGACGGCTCGATCCCGGCGCACTGCCGCTTCCAAGTGTCGCTGCCCACACCGCTGGCGCCGATCGCGGCCTTCGTCGCGGCCGAGGACCAGAGCCGGATCGAGCCGCTCTACGAGGCCCGCATCCGCCACGAGTTGACGTCGATCTTCGCCGCCATCCCGCACGACCAGCTGGCGATCCAGTGGGACACCAACTTCGAGTTCGCCATGCTCGACGGGGTCATGCCGGCGTGGTTCGACGATCCGCGGGCGAGCATCGTCGAGCGGCTCGTCCGCCTGGGTCGGAGCATCCCGACGGGGGTTCATCTCGGGTACCACTTCTGCCACGGCCACGAGCGGCACCACCGGGAACGCCCCTACGACGCCCAGCCGCTCGTCGACATCGCCAATGCGCTGTCGCTGAGCCTCGGGCGCTCGCTCGACTGGGTCCACCTGCCGGTCGAGGGCGGACGCGTCGACCTCCGCTTCTTCGAGACCCTCGGCGGACTCGCCCTCCGGCCGGAGACCAGGCTGTACCTGGGCCTGATCCACCCGGCCGACGGCCTCGTCGGCGCCCGAGCGCGGGTGGTCGCGGCGCAGCGCTTCGTCCACGACTTCGGCGTGGCCACCGACTGTGGCTGGACCCGGCACCGCCCGCAGGACCTCGAGCCGTTGATCGACCTGCACCGCGACCTGACGACGCCGATCGAGTCCACGTCGCGCCGGCGGGCGGCGTTCGGGTGGCCGGCGGGCTGGGCGCGCATCCCCGACGAGAGCTGGACGCGAGAGCCGGTCGATGCCTTCGGCGCGTCCTACGACAACGTCGACCGCCACAGCTGGTACCGCAACCTCGACCCGACGGTCGAGGAGCTCGCCCACCTGCTGGCGGACGGTGACATCCTCGTGGACTACTCGGGGGGCACGGGGATCCTCGTCGATCGCCTGAAGTCGCGGATGTTCGGCACGGCCGCCGGGGCGGTGATCGTCGACAGCTCACCGAAGTTCCTGCGCGTCGCCCTGGAGAAGTTCGGCGACGACCCGGCGGTCGGGTTCCGGCTGCTGCGCTACCTGCGTGACGACAAGCGCCTCCAACACCTCGACGAGGTGCTCGGCGACCCGCTCGTCGAGCGCGGCGTCGACGTCATCGTGTCGACCAACGCCGTGCACCTGTATCCCGACCTCGCCGACACCGTCTCGTCGTGGCTGCGGGCGCTGCGCCCTGGCGGTCACGTGCTCATCAACTCCGGCAACATCCGCAACCCGCGGGCCCGGCGCAGCGAGTGGATCCTCGACGAGACGGTGTGGGTGGTCGGCGACCTCGCCGAAGGCCTCGTACGCACCGACCCGGCGTACGCCGCGTACCTCCCCGAGCTCGCCGACACCGAGCGGATGAAGGCTCACGCCGCCTACCGCGACCGCGTGTTCCTCCATCCCCGACCGTTGGAGCACTACCTCGAGACCTTGGAGCTCGCCGGCCTCAAGGTCGAGTCGGTGCGTGAGGCCAGCATCGAGGCCCGTGTCGACGACTGGTTCGAGCTGCTCTCGACGTACCACGACGCCGTGCTCGGGTGGGTGGGCGGGACGGAGAAGGTCGACGGGGCGGCGCCCTCTCCGGCGGCCGAGGCCGACCGTTTGGCGCTGATCCGCCACGCCATGGACGTCCTGTTCCACGGCCGGCCGACGTTCCAAGCCTGCTGGACGTACGTCACCTGTGTGTTCGGGTGACTGACAAGATGACCGGCGATGAAGCGCAGCACTGACCGCATCCTCACGACCCACGTGGGCAGCCTGGCTCGTCCCCACGAGTTGCTCGACACGCTGCGCGAACGGGAGAACGAGCGGCCCTACGACGCCGATCTGCTCGACCGCCAGATCACCGAGGCCGTCGCCGACCGGGTGCGCCGACAGGTCGAGTCCGGCATCGACATCGTGACCGACGGGGAGATGAGCAAGGTCAGCTTCCTCGGCTACGTGAAGGACCGTCTCGGCGGCTTCGAGGTGGACATGGGCCCGTCGCAGGTTGCTCCTTCCTGGCAGAAGGAGGTCGACGACTTCCCCGAGTACTACGCGGAGTACTTCAAGAAGTACTCGTCCACCGTGACCCCGCTCCGCCGCATCATCTGCCGCGGCCCGATCAGCTACGTCGGCCAGCGGCTGGTGCAGACCGACATCGACAACCTGCGCGCCGCGGTCGCCCCGTTCGACGTGGCCGACGTGTTCATGCCGTCCACCGGACCCAGCGGCTTCGGCCGCAACGAGTACTACCCGACCCACGAGGAGTACCTCGCGGCCGTCGCCGAGGCGATGCGCGAGGAGTACCTGGCGATCGTCGGGGCCGGGTTCATCCTGCAGGTCGACGACCCGTTCCTGATCGACATCCTGAGCGACCCGACGCTGGACCACGACGCCCGTGAGCGCTCCGCCTGGGTCCACGTCGAGGCCCTCAACCACGCCCTGCGCGGCATTCCCGCCGAGCAGATCCGCCACCACACCTGCTACGGCCTGAACCACGGGCCGCGGATGAACGACATCCCACTCGCCGACGTCGTGCCGTTCATGCTGGCGATCAACGCCGGCGCCCACAGCTTCGAGGTGGCCAACCCACGGCACTACCACGAGTGGCGGATCTGGGAGGACGTCCACCTGCCCGACGACAAGATCCTGATCCCCGGGCTGCTCGGCCATGCGACCAACTACGTCGAGCACCCGGAGCTGATCGCCGACTACATCGTCAAGTACGCCGGGCTGGTGGGCCGCGAGCGCGTCATCGCCGGCGCCGACTGCGGCTTCTCGTCGCGTGCCTCGTACGCCCCGGAGGTGCACCCGACCGTGGTGTGGCCGAAGTTCCGCGCCCTCGCCGAGGGCGCCGCGCTGGCGACCAAGGAGCTGTGGGCCTAAGACTTGGGCGGCTCGTTAGCCGGGCCGGCCGTCGAGGTAGACGACCCCCTTGGTGCCGTCGACGGTGACCATCTGACCGGTCTTGATGACCGTCGTGCCGACGTTCGTTCCGACGACCGCCGGCAGACCGAACTCGCGGGCCACGATGGCGCTGTGGGACAGCACGCCGCCCACGTCGGAGACCACCGCGCCGGCGATCGAGAACGTCGGCACCCACGGCGGCAGTGTCATCTCGCACACCATCACCTCGCCGTTGTCGAGGTCGTCGAGGGCCTCGGCGAGGGAGCGCACGACGCGGGCGGGTCCGGTGTACACGCCGGGTGAACCGGACACGGCCTTGAGCACGTTCGGATCGCTGTTCTCCTCCGGTGGCACGATGCCGAGAAGGCGGTACACCAGCGCGTCCATGAACGGGTCGGGGACGTCCGGGGGCGGGGGCGGCGTACCGAGCTCGGTCGGCGCGGTCACGGCGCAGGCTCGCTCGAAGCTGGCCCGCCGCTCGGCCACCGTCGCGCGGCGGTCACCGCCGTCCGTGAGCGCGTCGACGAGCTCGTCGCGGTACAGGTAGAAGACGTCGTCCGGAGCCTCGATGAGACCCTTGTCGACGAGCCGCTGGCCGACGGCGAGGGCGAATCGGCGGAACACGCCGATGAACAGCTGGTCGATGTAGAAGGCGTGGTCCTCCGTGAGCGGGAAGCTGTAGCGGGCCGCCTCGTACAGCTCGTCGAGCTTGGACAGCGTCGCCGGGTCGTCGGCCAGCACCGTGCGGAGGTTGGCGAGCAGCTCCTCCCGTCGGGCCACCCGCTGGCGGTAGATCGTCTCCGGATCCTCGCTGTCGTCGACGTCGACGAGGCTGGCGATGCTCGCCAGCGGGATCGTCGGATCCTCCCGCCACGGCACATCGGCCAGATCGAACACGGCGTCGTGGCGCCAGCCGAACTCGAACAGGAACTCGTCGAGCTGGCGGCGCAACGCCTGTCCCTCCTCACTCGCGTCCAGAGCCGCCGGCAGCTCGCGGGGATCGGTCGTGGCGAACAGCTCGGCCAGCTGGGGGCTGCCCTTGACGACGCGGCTGAGAGCCCACAGGCCGCGCGCCGCATCGACCGAGCGGGTGTGGAAGCCCTGGAGGGTCTGGTACGACTCGGTCGGTTCGCTCGGCTGCACGACCTTGTCGTAGAGGTCGCAGAAGGCGCTGCTCGAGAGCAGGACGAAGTTGATGTGCCCGTGGATCCACCACTGGTGGCGCATCTCGTCGGTCAGTTCGTCGAGCTTGGCGACCAGCTCGGCGTCATCGAGACCGGAGTAGTCGGCGGTCTTCAGCGGCACGTTGGTGGCGATCACCGCCGGCTTCCACTGCTCCTCCCACGTCTTGCCGATCTTCGGCACCTCGGTCGCCAGCTTCTCGTGGTAGGTGAGCAGGCGGCGCTGGATCTCGGCCTCGTCGGGGAGCGGGTGGAAGGCGACGTAGAGGAAGTGGTTGATCTCCCTCGTCGTCACCATCACCGGGCAGTCGTACTCGGCCTGGGCCTTGGTGAAGCCTTCGGCCAGCGGGTGCACGACGAGGTCGAACGAGAGTGGCGTCACTGGGCGTGGAGCGTGCATCTTGTCCAGTGCCCAGAACCCGTCGATCTCGCCCGGACCCGGGAACACGACTTCATCGGTCGTCGTCGTCACAGTCAGCCCCCCTTGACCTTCCCCTGCCGCACGACATTACCAACCTCGACCGGGACGTCAGGTTCCCTGATGTCCGGCCTGGGGGACCAGAGCCCCCGGGTACCATGCGGGCGGATGTCTGCAACCGGGGGGCTGCCATGTCGACACCGTCCAGGGGGGCCAGGATCAACCACCTCGTCCTCAACGTCCGCGACATCGAGGCCTCGCACCGCTTCTACACCGAGGTGCTGGGCTTCGAACAGTGCGGCGACCTCACCCACACGATGACGATGCGCTTCTACCGCGGCGATGCGTCGCGTCACCACGACCTCGCGCTCGCCCAGGTCGCCGATCCGGCGACGTTGCCGAACCCCCAACCGTGGTCGATGCAGGCCCGTGAAGCCGGCGTCAACCACATCGCCATCGGCTACCCCGATCGCCAGTCGTGGCTCGATCAACTCCGCCACCTGTCCGCCTGCGGGGTCGAGGTGATCGTCCGCGGCAACCACGGCATGACCCACTCGGCGTACATCGCCGATCCTGACGGTCACGGGTTGGAGATCGTCTACGACGTGCCGGCGGAGATGTGGGAGGCCGACGTCGACGCGGCGCTCAACTACTTCGAGCTCCTGGGGCCAGACGACCTCGACGACAGCACCGACTATCAGCGCTTCGGCGATGACGTCCCGCCGCCGGTCGAGGTGCCGGGCCGGGTCATGGCCCGCCGGACCGCGGCGCGCTGAGCCGATGGCGGCGCGCACCGGGGAGGAGTTCCTCAAGGGGCTGCGGGCCCGGCCGCGGGAGCTGTGGCTCGAGGGCGCCAAGGTCGACGACGTCACGGAGCACCCCGCGTTCGCCGGCGCCGCGGCGGCACTGGCCGCGGTGTACGACCGGCAGCACGAGTTCCCCGACGACTGCCTGATGCCCGACCCGGCGACCGGAGAGCCGATCAACGTCAGCCACATCATCCCCCGCTCGAAGGACGACCTCCTCCGTCGTCATCGGGCGCTGGTGCGCAGCGCCGAGGTCTCCGTCGGCCTGATGGGCCGGACGCCGGACTACCTCAATGTCACGTTCGCCGGGTTCGCCGGCGAGCGTGCGGCATGGATCGGCGCCGATGGGCGCAACACCGCCGGCCACGACCACCTCGTCGCCTTCCAGCGGCAACTGGCACGCGACGATCTCTCGCTGACGCACACGATCATCCACCCGACGGTGGACCGGGCGACCGACCAGGCGTTCGCCGGCAACGCCGTGCCATTGCACAAGGTCGACACGACGACCCACGGGATCGTCGTGCGCGGGGCGCGCATCCTGGCGACCCTGGCGCCGTTCGCCGACGAGCTCGCCGTGTACCCCGGCCACCCGCTGCCGCCCGGCGCGCCGCCCGAGTACGCGCTCAGCTTCAGCATCCCGATGGATACCCCCGGGCTCGTGTTCCTGTGCCGCGACAGCGCCTCAGCACCCGGCAGCGACCTCTTCGACCGTCCGCTGTCGGCCCGCTTCGACGAGCAGGACGCGTTCGTCATCTTCGACGACGTCGAGGTGCCGCGAGAGCGGCTGTTCATCGACGCCGACCCCGACGTCTACAACTCGGTGATGGGGCCCACGGCGTGGTGGGCGAACATCATGCAACAGACGACGATCCGCGCCCTGACCAAGCTGGAGTTCGCCTACGGGTTGGCCACCCGCCTGGCCGAGGCGGTCAACGATGCGTCGCCCGGCACCCTCGAGATGCTCGGCGAACTGCTCGGCTACGTCGAGGTGACGCGCAACGCCGTCCTGCTCGCCGAGGAGCACGCCTCCGATCGTGGCGAAGGCGTGTGGTTCCCCGACGGGCGGCCGCTGCACCCGATGCGGGCCCTGCTCGCCACCTGGTTCCCCCGGGTCAACGACATCATCATCACCATCGGTAGCCACAACCTGCTCGCCGCGCCGAGCCGCGGCATGCTCGACGATGACCGGCTCCGGCCGCTCCTCGACGAGTTCCTCCACGGCGCCAAGGGCGTCGACGCCGAGGAGCGGGCCGCGCTGTACCGGCTGGCATGGGACTTCGTCGGCTCCAACCTGGCGGCTCGCAACGATCTCTACGAGCGCAACTACCTGGCGTCGGCGCGGACCAACCGGACGGTGGCCCACCTCCTCTACGCCGACCGCACGCGGCCATTCGCCCTCGTCGACTCGATGCTCGCCGCCGGACGCCGTCGACCGCCCGCCTGATGACGCCCCGCCCCGAGGAGCTCCTCGCCGTCGCCGTGGCCGCGGCGCGGGCGGCGGGGGAGGTGCTGCGCGCCGGGCTCGGCCAGCCGAAGGCCGTCGAGCACAAGACCGCCCGCACCTCGATCGTGACGTGGGTCGACCGAGTCGCCCAGGACGAGGTCGTCCGCGTCATCGCCGACCGCTTCCCGGACCACGCCATCCTCGCCGAGGAGGGCCTGCACGATGTCGCCTCGGGCCGGCTGACCTGGCTCGTCGACCCTCTCGACGGAACGTCCAACTACGCCCACGGGATCCCCTTCGCGTGCACGTCGGTGGCCGTGGCCGATGCCGACGGGGCGATCGCCGGTGCCGTCCTGGAACCGTTCCGCGGCGAACTGTTCACGGCGACACGCGGCGGCGGGGCGTGGCTGGGCGACCGGCGGCTGACCGTGTCGACGACCAGCGCGCTGGACGAGGCCCTGGTGTGCACCGGTGTGCAGTCCGACGATCCAGCGGCGATCGCCGACTTCGGGCGGCGCATCGTCGCGCTGTGCACGCACTGCCGTGGCGTGCGCTGCGTCGGATCACCGGCCCTGGGCCTGGCGTACGTCGCAGCAGGGCGCTTCGACGCCTTCGTCGAGCGTGACTCGACGTACGCCTGGGACGTCGGTGCCGGCGGACTGCTGATCACCGAGGCCGGGGGGTGCGCCGAGGACCTCGACGGTGGTCCGCTGAACCTCGGCCCCGGCGTTGCCAACGTGCTGGCCTCCAACGGCCTGATCCACGACGCCCTGCAGGCGGTCGTGCGATGAGCGAGCGAAGCGAGCTCCAGAGCGGCCGAGCTGCGGGCCCGCGGCGGCGTCCCGCACTGAACCCGGCCTCCACCATCTGGGCGGGATTCGTATCTGGGCGGGATCCGTCTCGCTATCCGGGACGGATCCCGACCAGATGTCGGAGGTCGGGCGAACGTCGCGGACCACCGTACGATCGCCACGTCGCCAGTCGCCCACCGCTGCAGTCCGTCACGATCGCTCTCGACATCCTCGATGCGCTCGCCGAGGCGCCGGAGCTGGGGGTCAGTGAGCTGGCTCGGCGCGTCGGCGTCGCCAAGAGCACGGCCCACCGCACCTGCTCGGTGCTGGTCGGCCGGGGGCTGCTGGATCGGGCGCCGGACGGGCGTTACCGCCTCGGGTTGCGCTTCGTCGAGCTGGGAGATCTGGCGACGGCGCGCACGGCTGTCGGCGCGGAGGGCCTGCCGCTGCTGGTGGAGCTGCGCAACGCCCTCGGCGAGACCGTCCAGCTCGGCGTACCGGCGGGGGCCGACGTCGTGTACGTCGAACGCGTCGAGGGCGTGCACGCGCTGCGCTACTCGACGAACGCCCGCCGCTCGCCGATCCACCGCTCCAGCGCCGGCAAGATCCTCGCCGCGTTCGACCCGTCGATGGTGGAGGCCCGGCTGCGTGCCGGGCTGCCGCCGAGCACCGGCTACACGATCGTCGTGCCGGACGTGTTCCTGGCCGAGCTCGCCCGCGTCCGCGAACGGGGCTATGCCCGCAGCGTCGACGAGACCGAGCTCGGCCTGTCGTCGCTGGCGGTGCCTGTCGAGGCGACGCCGGGCGGGCCGGTGGTGGCGGCCATCTCGATGGTCGGGCCAACGGCCCGCGTCATCGGCGACCACGAAGCGCACCACGCGGCCACCCTGCACGCCGGCGCACGGGCGCTCGCCGAGTCGCTCGGCCGCGGCGACTACACACTGGGCCAGCGATGGCGATGAGGACCCCTCAGAATCGGCCGACGCCGAGCAGGTGGCGCGCCTCGTCGAACGCCGGCCGCCGGTCGAGCGGATCGACGAGGATGGCGGCCATGCCGACCCGGCGGGCGCCGTCGACGCATTCGGGCGTGTCGTCGAGGAACACGATCTCCTCGGGGGCGACGGACAGGGCGCCGGCCGCGTGCAGATAGGCCTGCGGGTCGGGCTTGCGGACACCGATGTCGGCGGCGTCGACGAAGGCATCGAGATCGGCGAACTCCGGCCGGTCGAAGAACTGGCGGCCGAGGAACGTGTACCCGTCGTTGGTCAACGCGCCCACCCGCCGCCCCGCCTCCCGGCTGTCGCGCATCAGGGCCACTGCGTCGGGGTCGAGCAACGAGTCCGGAACGGAGGCGGCGAGGACCCGGAACAGCGGCACGAAGCCGTCGAAGCCGCTCGCTCGGGCGACGCGGTCCCACAAGTCGCTCGTCGGCGGGGCGTCACCGAACGACTCACGACGGGGCATCGGCGTGCCCGTCTTTCGCTCGTAGGCCTCGATCGTCGACCAGGTGACGTCGATGATCACGAACCCGACGTCGAGCAGCAGCGCCTCCGGCATCGGCCTAAGAGCAGAACGTGGCGATGGCCTCGCACGCGGCGGGCGCCTCGTCGAGCACGAGGTGCCCGGCATTCGGGAACGTCGCCACGGTCGCCTGCGGCAGGAGGCCGGCCCACGAGGCGGCGAGCGCCGGCGGCAGCAGGCGATCCTCGTCACCCCACACGATCAGCGTCGGCAGGTCGACCCGCCCGAGCCAGCGGGGGACCACCCGGTCGTAGGGGTGCTCCCAGAGCATGATCGCCGTCGTGCGCGTCTCGCGGTATCGATCGACGATGAAGTCGACGTCATGGGGATCGACCGGCAGGTGCGGCTGCAGCGTCTCGGGCCGGTGGGCCAGCCGGGCCATCAGCTCCTCCGGTGGGATGCGGAAGAGGTCGTCGATCTCGACGCCGGGTGCCCGCAGGCCGGCCGGGGCCACGAGCACGAGCCGCCGCAACCGGTGCCTCTGCTCGATGGCCAGGCGGGCGGCGACGAGGCCGCCGAGCGAGAACCCGACGAGGTTGACGTCCGCCGTCAGACCGAGCTGGTCGAACAGCTCGGTGTCGTGGAGCACCAGGTCGTGGATGTCGTGGAGGTCGTCGAGGTCACCGGACTCGCCGTAGCCGGGATGGTGCGGCAGGAGGACGCGGAACCGCGCCGTCCACGGCTCGGCGAACGACCAGCCGTGGAACGTGCCTGCGCCGTGCAGGAACACCAGCGGCGGGGCGTCCGGATCGCCGCCGGCGAGGACGACCGTCTTGGTTCCGTTGACGTCGTACGTCAGGCGCTCGAACATCCCGTTCGCTCACTGGTGCACCGCCTCGCGCGTCCGGAGGCGGGGGATGACCTCCTCGGCGAACAGCGTCGTGTTCTTGACGACCTTCCAGTTGGGCATGTCGCCGAGCGTCAGGTTCAGGTTGACGCGGTTGCTCCCGGCCTCCTCGATCCACTGTCCGACGGCATCGGCGACCTTCTCCGGCGTGCCGGCGACGATGCGGTTGAGGCTCACGAGGTCGTCCCAGTTCGCCGAGCCGTGCACGTCGGCGCCGGTGATCCGCTTGCGGAACTCGGGCACCGTGACGTAGCCGGGCGGGTTCAAGTAGCGCGGCGTGGTGCGCAAGTTGTTCTCGAAGAAGTACATCACGTGGGGTAGGAACTCCTCCTCGGCGCGCTCATCGCTCTCGGCGACGTAGGCCATCACCCCGATCGTCACCTTGTCCGGAGTGGGCTCGTGGCCGTGATGGGCGAGGCGTTCGCGGTAGTGGTCGAACACCTGCAGCTGGACCTTGGTGGGGATGAACACCACCGTGTACCCGAAGCCCAGCTCGGCCGCCAGCTCGATCGTCTCGGGCGAGCCGGTGCCGACGATGTAGCACTCGGGGTACGGCTGCTGCATCGGCCGGGGCCACGGGTTGAGGTAGCGGTAGGTGTAGAACTCCCCGCTGTAGCTCTGCGGGCCGGTATCGGTCCAGCAGCGCAGGATGATGTCGATCGACTCGCGGAAGCGGGCCCGGGCAGTCGCCGGGTTGACCGCGTTGGCCCAGTACTCCATGCCGGTGCCGAGCGGGAAGGCGACGCGCAACCGCCCGCCGGACATCACGTCGAGCATGGCGTACTCCTCGGCCAGGCGATTCGGGTAGCCGAGGTTCGGCGGCGTGCCGAACACACTGACCCATCCGCTGGTCTGCGGGATCAGCGCGGCAGCGGTGAGGTTCGGTGCCGGGTTCATCGAATACTGCGTGTTGTGGTGCTCGTTGAGCACGATGCCGTCGTAGCCGAGGCGATCGGCGAGGACCATCTCCGACAGGTACCGGGTGTACAGCTGGTGGCCGACCTGCGGGTCGTAGTTGGCGTTGGAGAAGTCGACCCACAACGACTCGTACCGCCGATGATCGTCGGGGAGGTCGGCGTACGGGAAGAAGTGGAAGAAGTGGAACTCGGCGTCGTCGACGAGACCCATGGGAACCCCCTTCACCGAGGAAGCGGACGAGGCGGGACGCGACCTCCTCGGGCGCGTCCCATTCGAGCAGATGGCCGGCACCGTCGATGACATCGACGACCGCCGCCTTTGTCGCCGCGGCCGTTCTGTCCTTCCGGACCGGCCCGATCGGGCCGATCCCGGCGGACGGGTGCGGGCCGCCCGCGATCAGCTGGCGGCGGCGATGGAGGGCTCGATCGACGGCCGGATGCCGTCGTAGGCGCGGTGCAACAGGTCGAGCAGGTCGGCAGTCGAGACCGGACGCGGGTTGGTGGTGATCTCGGCGGCGGCCCGCTCGGCAGCCTCCGTGAGGTCCTCGCGTGCCAGGCCGAGCGCCGCCAGTGACGTCGGGACGCCCGACGCCGTGGCGAGATCCCACAGGGCGCCGGCTGCGTCCTCGCCGGGCGCGCCGAGGGCGTCGGCCAGGCGGGCCATCGCCGCCGGCACGGCTGCGCCGTTGAAGGCGACGACGTGGGGCAGGACCACGGAGTGGGTGTCGGCGTGGACCAGCCCGAACGTGCCGCCGAGAACATGGGTGATCTTGTGGTGCATCCCAGCCGACGTGGTGGCGAGGGCGACACCCGAGAGGTAGGCACCGTAGAGCAGCCCGGCGCGGGCGTCGAGATCGCCCGGCTCGGCCATCACGGCCGGAAGGGCGGTGGCGATCGCCCGCACCCCTTCGAGGGCCAGCGCCGTCGTGACCGGGTTGGCCTCCGGCACCCACAGCGCTTCGACACTGTGGGCGAGGGCGTTGCAGGCGCTGGGCCCGGTCACGCCCGGTGGCAGTCCGACGGTGAGCTCGGGGTCGTAGATCACCGCCTTCGGGAGCACAGCGACGTCGCGCCCGGTCTGTTTGTGACGATCGCCGGTGAGCCCGTAGATCGGGGTCTGCTCGCTCCCGGCGTAGGTGGTCGGGACGGCGATCACCGGCAGCCGGCTGGTCAGGGCGATGGCCTTCGCCAGGCCGGTCGACGAGCCACCACCGACACAGACGACGACGTCGGCCTGGGCGTCGGCTGCCGCGGCCCTGGCGCGATCGGCCAGCTCGCTCGGCACGTGCTGCACGACCTCGTCCCAGCGCCCGGCGAGCCGGTGGGCGAGGTGCGCGGCGAGCTCGTCGCCGGTCGCCGCGGCGGCCCCGTCGGCGATGAGGAACGCCCGCCGGGCGCCGAGGCGGTCGACCTCGGCGCTGATCTCGGCCCGGCGGCCGACGCCGAAGACGACACGGCCGGGCAGCGCCTCGTAGAGGAAGTCGGCGACGCCGCGCGACGTCACCGTCACTCGTCGGCCAGCCAGGCGTAGCGCCCGGCGTCACCGCCGGCGTAGTCGGGATCGAGGTAGATGAAGCACCGCTGGATGAGGAAGTCGCGGACCTCGAACACGTCGCACCAGCGCCCCGCGCCCCAGTCCGGATCGCCGGCCCGCCACGGGCCGTCGCGGTGCTCGCCGTGGCTCGTGCCCTCGCAGGCGAACAGGTCGGTGCCCGTCATGATCCAGTTGAACTCGCTGTAGTGGTGGAGGATCCCCTTCAGCGTCCCGCCGACCTCGCCGAACAGCTTGCCGATCTCGGCGTGGCCGGTCGCGATGCCCCACTTGGGGAACATCACCTGGGCATCCGTGGCGAAGAGATCGAGGATCGCCCCGCCGGTCGAGGTCACGCCGCCGTTGTCGAACGCCTTGAGGTACTCGAGGGCGACGCTCTTGCGCTGCTCATCGGTCATCGTCTGCCGGGTGATGGCCATGGTGGATCTCCGTTCGGTCGAGCGCGCCGACGCGGCGGCGCGACGTCGTCAGAAGTCGACGGGGTAGACGCTGGCCTTCCCCGTGCGGATCAGCTCGGGGATCTCGGGCGAGCCGTTCTCCCACACCAGCAGCATCGAGCGCTTCGGGCTGTAGCCCTGGTGGCGGATGTCGCCCGGCATCGCCGCCACGTCGCCGGCGCGCATCGTGACCTTGGCCCTGGCCGCGCCGGTGTCGCGGTCCTGGACGTCCCAGGTGATCTCGTCGGACAGCTGGACGAACCACTCGACGCGGTCGTTGCCGTGGACGATCGGCAAGATGTACTCCTCGGTGGTCGGGCAGTACAGGCTGTCCTTGCACACGGTGACCACGGACGGGTTCCACGTCACGTCCGAGCGGCTGAGGTAGGCGAACAGGTTGAAGGCGGCGACCTCGCCCTCGAACCCCGGCTCCGGGTGGACCTCGGGGGCGTCCTGCACGACATCGGCGAACATGCGGTTGACGGGGTGGGTGGCGTCGGTGCGGATCGGCTCGTCACCGGGCACGCCGACCATCCGCTGGGCGGTGACCCGGCGGCGGGTGATGGCGTCGGTGTTCGAGCCGTCCTTGACGCCGAACGGCTTGTCGGTCTCCTCCGGGCTGGCGAAGGGATCGAAGCCCTGGTTCGTCCAGTCCCCGAGCATCGCCTTGAACGTCTCCCGGATGATCGGCGTCTCGAAGTTCTCGGTGTGGTCGAGCTCCGCCTTGCGGTAGGAGTCGTTGTAGCGCCCGGCGAACATGTCGACGGTGCCGTAGTGGTTGACCGTGCCGAAGACGTGGTCGAAGTTGACGGTGCCGTAGAAGAAGTCCCACGCGACGTCGCGCTGCAGGGCCCGCAGGAAGGCATCGACGCTCAGCACGTGCTGGCCGGTCGGCCACGTGATGTGGGCGAAGTACTCATCGCGACGGAAGCGGAACGACCCGAGGGCGAACTCGCGGTAGCCCTCGGCGTTGGGCTCGGACGCCGTGATGCCGGTCTCGGTGGTGGTCATGGATTTCCCTCGTGTCGTCGTGGTGGTCGCGCCGGTCAGCTGAGGCAGATCTCGGCCCAGCGTTCGACGGTGTCGTCGCCGTGGATGGTCTGCAGCAGGATCACGCCCGGTGCAGGGGCGCTGAAGCGGTACGCCGAGTTCGCCGGCAGCAGTGCCATGTGGCCGCGCCGCAGCACGATCCGACCCATCGGCCGGCCGGCCGGTTCGCCGTCGATGGCCACCGAACCGGCCTTGTCGGTGGGCACGAACGGTTCGTCCAGCTTGACCAGCTCGATGGAGATCTCGCCGTCGAGGCACAGCGCGAACTCGTCGTGGGCAGCACGTCCGCCACCCGCTGACGCCCTCGGCGCGGATGGCCTCGAGGACGTACTCCATGTTCTTGGCGACGGCGATCTTCTCCCACGGCTTGGCGTGCGAGGCGACCTCGAAGATGTTGGAGAAGGCGTAGTGCTTGGGGTCGTCGTCGACGATGTCCACCGTGCCCTTCTCGTAGGCGTCGAGCGAGCCGAACCTGGTCACGTAGGCCGTCACGGCCACCCCCTTCTGCCCGCGGTGTTCGGCAGACGAACGCCCCTTCGGTGGATGAACAGGATGATGGCGACCCCGGCCGACGATGTCAAGGCGCCGCGGAAGCCCGTGGATACGCTCCGCGCGTGGCGTCGCGGAGGGGGCCGATGCGGTGATCGACCGGCTCTTGGCGCTCGCCGATGCTCTGCGACGGGCCGGGATCGACGTGTCCACCGGCGATGTCGTCGACGCCGGGCGGGCGCTCGCGGTCCTCGACCTCGGCGACCGCCAGGTGGTGCGGGTCGGGCTGCGGGCCGTGCTGATCAAGCACGAGACCGACCTGGCCGCATTCGATCGGGCCTTCGACCTCGTGTTCGCCGATGGCGCCGAGCTGCCCGGTGGCGAACGGGCCGGAGCGCTGCAGCAGGCGGCGGCGGTGGGACCGGTCGCCGCGCCGCAGCTCTCGGTGGACGTGGCCGCGGCGGCCGCGGGCGGTGACCTCGAGGCGATGCGCACCCTGGCCGCGCGGGCGGTGGCCATGTTCGCCGGCGACGAGGCGTCCGACGGCGCGATCACGTATCGCGTCCTGCGCGCCCTCGACGTCGCCAACATGCTGTCGGCCGCGATGCGACGGTTGCGCGACGAGGGCGAGCTGTCGGAGTTCGAGCTGGCCGTGCGCCGCCACGAGATCGCCCGCGCCCTGGAGGCGTTCCGCCGCGCGTTGGCGGAGGAGCTGGCCCGCCTGGGCGACCGGCGCCGCCGGGCCGTCGATGACGTGCCGAGTCGGCTGGGCGCGGCCGACGCACCGCTCGTCGCCCTCAGCGCGGCCGAGCTGCGCGACCTGCGGCGGGCGCTGCAGCCGCTCACGCGGCAGCTGGCGGCACGGGTCGGGCGGCGGCGCCGTGCAACGGCCACCGGCCGCGTCGACGTGCGGCGGACGATGCGGCGGTCGCTGCAGTCGGGCGGCATCCCGATCGACCCGGTGCTGCGTCGCCGGCACCCGCACCGTCCCGACGTCGTCGTGCTCTGCGACGTGTCGGGTTCGGTCGCCGAGTTCGCCCAGTTCACGTTCACGCTCGTCCACGCCCTCCACGACGTGCTCGACAGCGTGCGCAGCTTCGCCTTCGTCGGGGGCGTCGCCGAGACGACCGACGTGTTCGCCGAGGCTGTCCACGAGGTGCCCGTGCAGCGGATGCTCGAGCGTCGTGGCGTGATCGGGCTCGACGGCCACAGCGACTACGGGGCCGCGTTCGGCCAGTTCGCCGACGAGTACCTCCACGACGCGGTCGGGCGCCGCACGACGGTGATCGTCACCGGCGACGGGCGGAGCAACTTCCGCGACCCGGGCCGCGAGGCGTTCCGCGCCATCGTCGACCGGGCGCGCCGGGTCTACTGGCTGGACCCCGAGCCGCGGGCCGACTGGTTCGTCGACGACTCGGCGATGGCCGACTACGCACCGTTGTGCCACGGCGTGTTCGAGGTGTCCACCGTCCGCTCCCTCGCCGACGTCATCGCCGAGCTCGTCTGAGCACCCACGCCGGTTCTCCGGAGATTTCGTCCCGCTGAGCGGGAGCGAGGAGCGTCAGAAACGGTGATGGGGAGCCGCGGCACGTAACCCACTCAGCACGAGCCGGAAACACGGGCGAAACAACTGGTCTTTACGGTCCCGCCGGGAGCCGCATGCCCCTTGCGGTGCAGGACAGAAAGGGAAACCCTATGGATTCCGGCAGTTTGGCGTGGGTGCTGACATCAGCGGCGCTGGTGTTGTTCATGACCCCTGGTCTGGCCTTCTTCTACGGAGGCATGGACCGGAGTCGCAACGTCCTCAACATGCTGATGATGAACTTCTACTGCCTGTTGATCGTGCCGATCCTGTGGGTGGTGCTCGGGTACTCGTTGTCGTTCGTGCCCTTCGACAACGACTTCCTCGGCTCGTTCGACGCCTTCATGCTCAAGGACATCACCGTCGCCGGCGACGGCGGGCAACTGGCGATCGTCGCCTTCCTGGGCATGTTCGCCGTGATCACGCCGGCGCTGATCTCCGGCGCCGTCGCCGACCGCATCAAGTTCTCGGCGTGGGCGCTGTTCGTGCCGCTCTGGCTGTTCCTCGTCTACGTCCCCATCTTCAAGTGGGTGTTCGGCGGCTGGCTCGGCCAGCGCGGTTCCCTCGACTTCGCCGGCGGAACGGCCATCCACGTCAACGCCGGCATCGCCTCCCTGGCCGCCGTGCTCGTGCTCGGTCGGCGCAAGGGCTGGCCGCGGGACGTCGAACCGCCGCACTCCATGCCGCTCGTGATGATCGGGACCGGCATCCTCTGGTTCGGCTGGTTCGGGTTCAACGCCGGGTCGGCCCTCGCCGCCAACGGCCAGGCCGCCCAGGCCTTCATGAACACGTTCCTCGCGGCCGCCGCGGCGGGGCTCGTGTGGATGCTGGTCGAGTGGGTCCGCGACGGGCACCCGACCAACCTCGGGGCCGCCTCGGGCATCGTCGCCGGCCTCGTGGCGATCACGCCCGGCGCCGGCTTCGTCTCCGGCGCGTCGCCCATCTTCATCGGCGCCATCGCCGGCGCCGTCTGCTGCTACGCCGTCAAGGTCAAGTTCAAGGCCGGGTTCGACGACGCCCTCGACGTCGTCGGTGTGCACTTCGTCGGCGGACTCGTCGGGTCGCTGCTCATCGGCTTCTTCGCCAACCCGGACTTCTTCGACCTGGGCTTCAAGGAGGGCCTGTTCTACGGCGGCGGGCTGAGCCTGCTGGGCGAGCAGATCCTGGCCAACGCCGTGGCGATGGTCTGGTCGTTCGCCGTGACGTTCGGCATCATGGTGGTCCTCAAGAACACGATCGGTGTCCGTGTGTCCGACGAGGAAGAGGTCATGGGCCTCGACCTCTCCGAGCACGCCGAGACCGCCTACCGCGGCGCGGCCTGAGCGACGGAGAGGAACCCTGCCATGAAATTGATCACCGCCATCATCAAGCCGTTCAAGCTCGACGACGTGAAAGACGCCCTCAAGGCCGTCGGCGTCGTCGGCCTCACGGTCACCGAGGTCCGTGGGTTCGGTCGCCAAGGCGGCCACACCGAGACGTACCGGGGCACGGAGTACCAGATCGACTTCGTGCCCAAGGTCAAACTGGAGATCGTCGTCGACGACAGCATCGTCGACCGGGTGTTCGACGCCATCGTCGACGCCGCTCGGACGGACAAGATCGGCGACGGCAAGGTCTGGGTCACCGCCGTCGAGCAGCTGGTGCGCATCCGCACCGGCGAGCGCGGCGCCGACGCGGTCTGACGGTCCTCCCGACCCGTCGCCCGGTACGTTCGGGCGATGGGTCGGTGGCCACGGACGATCACGGCGTCGGTCCTGGCCGTGGTGGCAGCCGGAGCCTGTGCGGACGACGACGCCGGGACGCCGCCGCCGACCACGACGGCGGGCAGCGCCGCGACCACCGCCGGCGTCGTCACGCCGACCTCGACGACAACCACGACCGCGCCCCCGACGCACGAGTGCACCGACGACGACCACGACGGCTGCTCCGACCACGACGACGCGGCCGGAGATCGCCGGCCTCGCGGCCGACGCTGTGGAGGTCGTGGAGATCGGCCGGTCGGTGCAAGGCCGGCCGATCACCGCGGTGCGGCGAGGGACACCCGGCGGCGCCGTCGTCCTCGTCATCGGCGTGATCCACGGCGACGAGGACGACGGCGTGGCGATCCTCGAGCGGTTGGCCACGGCCGAGGTACCCGCCGGCGTCGATCTCTGGCTCGTCGAGTCGATGAACCCCGACGGCCAGGTCGCCCAGCGGCGAACCAACGCCAACCTCGTCGATCTCAACCGCAACTTCCCGTACCAGTGGGCGCCGCTCGGCGTGCCCGGTGACTCGCAGTACGGCGGGACCGGCCCGGCCAGCGAACCGGAGACGCAGGCCATCGTCGACTTCGTGACGGCGATCCGCCCCGAGCTCGGCCTCTGGTACCACCAGGACCTGTTCCGCCTGTCGCCGGGCGAGGGCCTGGATGGACGCCTCAAGTCGCGTTACGCCGAGCTCACCGGGCTGCCGATCCTGCGCATCACCGGCGGCACGTACACCGGCGTCGCCGCCACGTGGCAGCGCAACACCGTCGACGGCGTGTCGTTCATCGTCGAGCTCGGACCCGCGCTGACCGCGGCCGAGGCCGACACCCACGCCGCCGCGGTGCTCGATCTGGCGGCGATCGTCGCGACAGACTGACGCTCGGTCAGGCTCCGCCGGCGATGCGCTTGTGGTGGAGGATGACCTCCTCGACGATGAAGCGCAGGAACTTCTCGGTGAACGCCGGGTCGAGCCCCGCCTGCTCGGCGAGCGCACGCAGCCGCTGGATCTGCTGCTGCTCTCGCTCGTGGTCGGCGGGCGGCAGGCCCGCCTCCGCCTTGTAGCGGCCGACGGCCTGGGTGATCTTGAACCGCTCGGCCAGGAGGTGCACGAGGGCTGCGTCGATGTTGTCGATGCTGGCCCGGTACGCCTGGAGCTGGGGGTCGGTCACAAGATCGGGTTCCCGTACATCTCCCCGAGAGGGTCCGAGAGCAGCTCGAGGCGCTCACCGTCGGGACCGCGGAAGTACATCGACACGCCGTCGACATCGAGGTACTCGACGCCGGCGTCGTCGAGGCGCTGGCGCAGCACCTGCCACTGGGCGGGCTCGACGCTGATCGCCAAGTGGTGGTGACCGCCGAGGACCTCCTCGTAGGGGCCGACCTCGAGGCCGGGGAAGTCGAAGAACGCCAGGGCGTTGCCGCCGCCGATGTCGAAGAAGAAGTGCGTCGATCCCGGGTAGTCCCGGTTCTCGAACAGCTCGGTCAAGGGGAACCCGAGGAGCCCCTGGTAGAAGTCGATCGTCCGCTCGACGTCGGAGGAGAT
Source organism: uncultured Acidimicrobiia bacterium (assembly GCA_963776995.1). Lineage (GTDB taxonomy): Bacteria > Actinomycetota > Acidimicrobiia > Acidimicrobiales > Ilumatobacteraceae > JALZMG01. Next base: position 98,298 of record CAVZPA010000015.1, on the reverse strand, counting down.
GTGCGCCGTGTGGTGCACGCCGCGGGCCGTGCTCGACGGCCGTTCGCCCGCCGGCGTGATGTGCTTGTCGCGGAGCGCCTGCCACTCGGCGCTGCGGTCCGTCCCTGAGCCGGTCATGTCCGGAGTGTAGGAGGCCGCCCTCCGAGCAGCCCGTCGAGGGCGGCGTCCACGCCGGGGAGGTCGTCACGTGCCTCTGCGACGAGCCGGCTGAGGTAGCTGACCGTCACCTCGTTGCGCTCGATGGCACCGCCGTCGGTGTCGGGCGGGAGGGCGATCTCATCGCCCCATTCCATCCGCACGGCGTAGACGCCCTCCTTGCCGGCGACCGGGTCGAGGTAGCCGCGAGCGACGGTCCGCGGCGGCAGCAGACCCACCGTGGCATGGCGCCACCCGGCGACTTCGGCGAGGGGCAGGTTGGGGACGTTGACGTTGACGACGACAGGTTCACGTGCCGGCGCGGCGAGGATCGCGGCCACGATGTCGCTGGCCACGGTGGCGGCAGTGTCCCAGCACTGGTCGGCGATCATCTCGTCCCACCCTTGGCCCTCGACGCCGAAACCGGCGACGGCCTGGCTCACGGCGACGCCACTGAGCCCGCCGTTGCGCGCCGTCAGGGCGGCTCCGACGGTGCCGGAGTGGTAGATCGCCCGCCCGACGTTGGCGCCCGGGTTGATGCCCGACACGACGAGGTCGACGGGGCCGAACACGCCGAGCCGGGCGAACATCACGCACAGCCCGGGCGGCCCGGTGACCGCCCATGCCTCGGAGATCCCGTCGACCTTGGCCGGGCGCAGCTCGGGGTGGATCACGTGCAGCGCGCCGAGGGACGCGCCGGAGCCGGAGTACTCGCTGTCCGGGGCGGCGACGACGACATCGCCGTGGGCCTGCATCGCCCGAGCCAGCACATGGAGGCCGACGGAGTCGATCCCGTCGTCGTTCGTCAGCAGCAACCGGGGCACGGCCCGAACCTACTGTGGCGTCCTACGAGCGGGTTGTGCCGATGGGCTCGGACCGGCGGACGTAGCCGAGCACCGGCGTGGCCTTGACCCGGGCCCGGGCGCCCTGGGGCACGGCGGTGCGCTCGTTGGAGAGCCAGGCGCTGACCCGGTCGGAACGGCCATCGTCGACGGCGATGAACAGCGCGAAGCGGTCGCGCCGGGCGAACGGTCGCAGGAGGCGCGGGAACGGCACGACGCGCTGCGGCCGCCGGGCGCGCACGACCACTCCCTGGCGCTCGACCGTCGAGAACAGGTCGAACGAGCCGGCGATGACGAGCCAGGCCATCCACACCATCGGCACGATCACGGCGGCGGCGAGGACGAGCGCGGCGTCCTGGATGAGGTCCGCTTGATCGGGGAAGTCCTCGACGATGCCCTGCAGGGCGTCGCCGCGGGCGACGCGCAGCAGGAACTGCTGCAGGGCGATGAACCCGGCGCCGACCGCCAGACCGACGGCCAGCATGATGGCCGGATGGCGCCCGTAGCCGGGACGGAACGGGTACCGGACGCGCACGACGTGCCACTCGCCCGTGGCGTTGCTCCAGGCCAAACGGTCATCCTCGGGCACGATCGGCAACTCGTCGGCAGCCCGCTCGGCGAGACCGAGGGCGGCGGCGTAGGCGAGGGCCCGGCTCGTGCTGTTCGCCGCGCCGGCCGAGGCGCCTTCGAACCCCCGCGGCTCCATCCACGCCCGCACGCACATCCAGTGCTCGGCACGCACCAGCCCGCGCTGCGTCGGGCGCTGGGCCCGCGAGCGCATGCGCTTGAGGAGCCGTCGGGCCACGAGGAGGATGGCGATGGCGACAGCGATGGCCAGCGCCCGGGACGGCAGGGAGTCGGCGACCGCCTCGCGCTCGCCGCTGCGCACCGAGCGCCACCACAGCAAACCCGAGAGCACCAGCGCGACGAGTGCTGGCCCGAGGGCGAGGACACCCCAGCGGCGCTTGACGAGGCGCTGCCGCTTGGCGTCACGCACGACCGAAGCGGTGAACCGCCGCCACCACCGCCGCGGCAGGCGCAGGCCGGCGATCTCGACACCCGCGCCGCTGACCCCGGTGAGGGTCCCGGCGGTGAGCTTGTGGACGTGGTTGAGCACCTGCTGCTCGTAGCCCGTGAGGTGGTCACCCTCCCGACCGCGGCGATCGGTGAGCACGACGACCTCGTGCTCGGTGTGCTCGATGCGCAGCCAGCCGCGGGACACCAGGTCGAGGAGGGTGGCGACGGCGGCCGCCGGGGTGACCACGAAGCCGTTCGTCAGCAGGCTGGCGACCGCCGGTGACTCGGCGCCGAGCTCGGCCGAAGGCGCCGAGCCGGCGAGGCGCGGTGGATGGGTGGCGATCGCCCCATAGAGGAGCAAGCCCAGCGTGGCGAGGAGCAGCACGACCGACCAGGTGAGGGCGCCGCCGTCCGGGCGAGTGAAGAACCCGATCATCAAGCTGTCGATCTTCCCCCCGTGCCGCCCGTCACGGCGTCATCATGACACGGCGATCCCGAGCGACGCTCCCCGCGGGGCTCACTCAGCGGGCGGTTCGGGCGCCGGGGCGACCTGGATCTCAGCCTCGTCGAGGCCCCGCTTGAGTGCCTCACGCAGCGCCCGTTGCAGGCGGAACTGAGCGCCTGGCGCGGTCTTGACCGTCAGGCGCAGGGTCACGCTGTCCGGGGACACCGACTCGACGCCGAGGATCTCCGGGGCGGCGAGCACGTCGCCGGCCACGTCCTCCGCCTCCAGCACCCGCGTGGCCACGTCGTGGACGACCTGCCGGGCCAGGTCGAGGTCGGCGTGGTAGGCGACGACGACGTCGACGACGGCGACCGACCACAGCTTGGAGCGGTTGCCGACGCGGCGGATCTCCCCGTTCGGGACGTGCCACACCGTGCCGTCCTGACCGCGCAGCACGGTCGAGCGCAACGAGATCTGCTCGACGGGCCCGGATGCCAGCCCGAGGTCGACGACGTCGCCGATGCCGTACTGGTCCTCGATCAGCATGAACAGTCCGGACACGCAGTCCTTGACCAGGTTCTGCGCTCCGAACCCGAGGGCGATGCCGGCGATGCCGGCGCCGGCGATGAGCGGGGCCAAGTTGATGCCCAGCTCGCCGAGCACGAGCAACGTGGCGATCACCCAAATGACCACGGTGACGGTGGAGGCGACGACGGTGGCGATCGAGGTGCCCCTGGCCCGCCTGCGGGGATCGTCGAGGGAGGCCGCCGAGGGCGCCATCCCGACCTTCTCCAGCGCCTTCGCCGCGACCTCGGAGTCCCGGGCGATCACGTTGTACACGCCGCGACGGACGAGACGCCGGGCGATCCGGGCGATGATCCAGGCGGCGGCCAGGATGATGATCGCGGTCAGGAAGCGGCCGATGAACAGGTCGGCGAGCTTGGCCAGGATCTCGTTGTCGGTGGCGTTCCAGACGGCCTCGCAGACGGCGCCGGGATCGATGCCGCACGCTTCGATCACGCCGGTGCCGTCCGCGGGCGGAGCGTCCGCCTGCATCGGGAGCATCCCGGCCACGCTAGTGAGCACACGGCCTCGGCGGCCGGATGTCCAGGGTCGGGGCGCATGTCATCCGGTAGCTTTCCGGCGCATGTCGAGAATCGCCATCGTCGGGACGGGGTACGTCGGTCTGACCACCGGCGCCTGCTTCGCCCATCTCGGTCACGAGGTGGTGTGCGCAGATGTCGATGCCGACAAGGTCGCTCGATTGTCCGCCGGTGAGGTGCCGATCGTCGAGCACGGGCTCGACCGGCTCGTCGAGGAGGGTCTGCGGTCCGGGCGGCTGCGCTTCGTGGTCGGGGCGTCGAACGCCGTCGTCGATTGCGACATCGCGTTCCTGTGCGTGCCGACGCCGCAGGGCGAGGACGGCAGCGCCGACCTGTCGTACATCGAGCGGGCGGCGCGGGAGATCGCCCCGCACCTTCCGTACGAGTCCGTCGTGGTCAACAAGTCGACGGTGCCGGTCGGGTCGGCTCGCGTCGTCGAGCGCGTCCTCGACCGACCCGATGTGAAGGTCGTCTCGAACCCGGAGTTCCTGCGCGAGGGCTCGGCCGTGCAGGACTTCCTGAAGCCCGACCGCATCGTCGTCGGCAGCACCGACCAGGCGGCGGCGATCAAGGTGTCGTCGTTGTACCTCGGCGTGGCGGCGCCGGTCATCGTCACCGACCCGGCGTCGGCGGAGACGATCAAGTACGCGGCCAACGCCTTCCTGGCGACCAAGCTGTCGTTCGTCAACGCCGTGGCGGCGATCTGCGAGGGGGTCGGTGCCGACGTCGACGACGTCGTGCTCGGCCTCGGCTACGACAAGCGCATCGGCCAGGACTTCCTCCGCCCCGGCCCGGGGTGGGGCGGGAGCTGCTTCCCGAAGGACTCGCGTGCCCTGCTGAAGATCGCCACCGATGCCGGGTACTCCTTCGACCTGCTCGAGGGCGTCATCGCCGTCAACGACGAGCAGTTCGACCGGGTGACGTCCAGGATCATCGACGCTGCCGGCGGCGACGTCGCCGGGTGCACGATCGCCGTCTGGGGATTGACGTTCAAGGCCCGCACCGACGACCTGCGCGAGTCACCGTCGATTGCGATCATCGACCGCCTGCTGGCGCGCCGCGCGGCGGTCAGGGCCCACGATCCGACGGTCCCAGGCCCGAAGCCGGGTGTGCCCGAAGCAGTGACGGTCTGCAGCGATCCCTACGAGGCGGTCGAGGGCGCCGACGTGCTCGTCGTGCTCACCGAGTGGGACGATTACCGCTGGCTCGATCCCGGCAAGGTCGCCGTCGGGATGGCCGGACGAGCCGTGGTCGACGCCCGCAACGTGCTCGATCGGAGCGAGTGGCGGCGGGCCGGATTCGAGTACCGGGGCATCGGCAGGTAGCGCGTGGCGCGCATCGTCGTCACGGGTGGCGCCGGGTTCCTCGGCTCGCACCTGTGCCGGGCGCTGCTCGACCGCGGCGACCGGGTGATCGCCGTCGACAACCTGGTGACCGGTTCGGTCAGCAACATCGAGGAGCTGTTCGGGCGCCGCGGCTTCACGTTCGTCGAGCACGACGTCAGCCAGTACGTGTGGGTGCCGGGTCAGGTCGACGCGATCATGCACTTCGCCAGTCCGGCATCGCCCGTCGACTTCGAGCGCATCCCCATCCAGATCCTCAAAGTGGGCGGGCTCGGCACGCACAACTGCCTCGGCCTGGCCAAGGCCAAGGGGGCCAGGTTCTTCCTGGCATCGACGAGCGAGGTGTACGGCGACCCGCAGGTGCACCCCCAGCCGGAGACGTACTGGGGCAACGTCAACCCGATCGGTCCCCGCGGCGTCTACGACGAGGCCAAGCGCTTCGCCGAGGCGATCACCATGGCCTACCACCGTCACCACGACCTCGATGTGCGGATCGTCCGCATCTTCAACACCTATGGGCCGTTGATGCGGGTGGACGACGGACGGTCGGTGTCCAACTTCCTCGTCCAGGCACTGCGCCATCAACCGATCACGGTGTTCGGCGACGGCAGCCAGACGCGGTCGTTCTGCTACGTCGATGACGAGGTCCGTGGCTTCCTCGCCCTCCTCGACGCCGACATCACCGGCCCGGTGAACATCGGCAACCCCGACGAGTACACGATCCGCGAGCTCGCCGAACTGGCCGTCGAGGTCACCGGCTCGTCGTCGCCGATCTCGTTCGAACCGCTGCCGGTCGACGACCCGACGCAGCGCCAGCCGGACCTCACGGTCGCCCGCCGGGAGCTCGGGTGGGAGCCGACGATCCCGCTGCGGACGGGGCTCGAGCGGACCGCCGTCTACTTCGGCAAGGTCCTCGGGGTCTGAGCGGTGTTTCGGTCGGTGCTTATGCTCGCCTCCGCATGATCGACGTTCGGAGCCCGCTGCAAGGGACCATCATCTCGTTGGAGGTGGCGGCGGGCGACATCGTCCGCGCCGGCACCGTGCTGCTGCTCATCGAGTCGATGAAGATGCACCACGACGTGGTCGCCGACGACTACGGCCGGGTCGGCGAGATCGCCGTCAAGGTCGGCACGGCCGTGATGCCGGGCGACCTCCTCGTCCGGCTCGAGCCGGCTGACGAGCCCGTCGACACCCCGCCGGCACCGGTCGAGGTGACGTCATCCGTCGCCGCGAGCGCCAGCGCCGTCCGCGCCGACCTCGCCGAGTCTGTCGAGCGGCACCGGCTCGGTTCCGACGCGGCGCGGCCGGACGCCGTGGCCCGCCGGCGGGCGCGGGGACGGCGCACGGCACGAGAGAACGTCGCCGATCTCGTCGACGAGGGATCCTTCGTCGAGTACGGCCCGGTCGTCATCGCCGCCCAGCGACGGCGCCGGGACCTCGACGACCTGATCGCCAACACCCCGGCGGACGGCCTGATCGGCGGCATCGGCACGGTCAACGCCGAGCTGTTCGGACCCGAGGCGGCGCGCTGCGTCGCCATGTCCTACGACTACACCGTCCTCGCCGGGACCCAGGGGCTGCAGAACCACCGCAAGAAGGACCGTCTGTTCGAGATCGCCGAACGCCTGCGCCTGCCGATCGTGTTCTTCACCGAAGGCGGCGGCGGGCGCCCCGGCGACACCGACGGCTCCGGTCCCTCGGGCCTCGACTGCCTGGCGTTCCTGTTCCTCGCCGAGCTGTCCGGGCTCGTCCCGCTGGTCGGGGTCAACGCCGGATACTGCTTTGCCGGCAATGCGGCGATCCTCGGCTGTTGCGACGTCGTCATCGCCACCGCCGACTCGAACATCGGCATGGGGGGCCCGGCCATGATCGAGGGTGGCGGGCTCGGGGTGTTCGAGCCGACGGCGGTCGGTCCGATCGACGTGCAGCGGGCCAACGGGGTCGTCGACATCGTCGTCGCCGACGAGGCCGAGGCGGTCGCCGTCGCCACGCGGTACTTGTCGTACTTCCAGGGCCGCCTCGACGAGTGGGAGTGCGCCGACCAGACACTGCTGCGCGACGTCGTGCCCGCCGACCGCCTGCGCAGCTACGACGTGCGCAGGGCGGTCGAGCTGATCTTCGACACCGGCTCGGTGCTCGAGCTGCGGCGCGACTTCGGGCTCGGCATGATCACCGCCCTGGCCCGCATCGAGGGCCGCCCGGTGGGCGTGATCGCCAACAACCCGACGCACCTTGCCGGGGCCATCGACACGCCGGGCGCCGACAAGGTCGCCCGGTTCATGCAGCTGTGCGACGCCTTCGACCTGCCGATCATCACGCTGTGCGACACGCCGGGGATGATGGTCGGCCCCGACGTCGAGGCCACCGCCCTCGTCCGCCACTGCAACCGGCTGTTCGTCACCGGCGCCAACCTCACCGTGCCCACGGTGACGATCGTGCTACGCAAGGCCTACGGTCTCGGCGCCCAGGCGATGATGGGCGGTTCGACGAAGGCTCCGCTGGCCTGTGTCGCCTGGCCGACCGGCGAGTTCGGCGGCATGGGCCTGGAGGGCGCCGTGCGCCTCGGCTACCGCCGCGAGCTCGACGCGGCCGGCGACCCGGACGCCCGCGAGGACCTGTTCCAGGAGCTCGTCGACCGGATGTACCAGATCGGCAAGGCACTCAGCGTGGCCTCGTACTTCGAGATCGACGATGTCATCGACCCGGCCGAGACCCGCCGCTGGCTCACCGCCCTGCTCGAGTCGGCGCCGGCACCGCTCCCTCGCGCCGGTAAGAAGCGGCCGAACATCGACACCTGGTGACCGGGGCGACGGCGTCCCGGCGGGCGGACGGGCCAGTCCAGTGACCGCCGCCGCGCTCGTCGGTGTGGCGATCGTCGTCGCCGTCGCGGGCACCGTGCAGCTGGCGGCCGGCTTCGGTTTCGGCCTGGCCGCCGTGCCCCTCCTGTCGATCGTCCTCGATCCGCACGACGCCGTCATCGTGGCCCTCGGGCTGGCCACGTTCACCAACAGCTACCAGGCGATCACCGGACGTCATGACGCCGATCGCGGAGTCGCCGGAAGGATGATCGCCGGGGCCACGGTGGGCCTGCCGATCGGACTGCTCGTGTTCCTCCGCGCCGATGATCGCTGGCTGGGGATCGTGATCGGCGTCGCCGTGCTGGTCGCCGTGGCCGTCATCGCGCGGGGCCTCGACCTGCGCCACGCCGGACCGGGTCTCGACGTCGCGGGCGGGACGCTGTCGGGCGCCCTGACGATGTCCGCCGGCGTCAACGGACCCCCCCTCGTCTTCGTCCTCCAGGCCCGGCACTTCGACCAGCGGCGGTTCCGGGGCACCATCACGACGATCTTCGCCGTCCTCGACATCGTCAGCATCGCCATCTTCGCCGCCGCCGGGGAGATCGACCGGGACATCGTCCTCGCCATCGTCGTCGCTCTCCCAGGGCTCGCCCTCGGAGCCGCTACGGGCATCGCTCTGCGCCGCCACCTCGATGCCCGCCGGTTCCGTCAGCTGGTCTTGACCCTGCTGACGATCGCCGGCGTCTCGGTGCTGGCCACGGCGATCACCGGGTGAGCACGGGGCGGCGAGCGGTCAGCGGCCGAACATCGTCATCCACTGCTCCTTGGTGGATGGGCGGTAGACGTAGTTCTGCTCGCGGATCGCCTCCATCGAAGCACTGGACGGCATCGAGTACCGGTGGCCGGGGAAGACGATGGTGTCCGCCGGCAGGGCGGCCAGCCGCTGCAGGCTGTCGTACATCGACGCCGGGTCGCTGCCGGGCAGATCGGTGCGCCCGCACCCGTCGAGGAACAGGGTGTCGCCCGACACGAGGCGGCCCTCGACGAGGAAGCACTGGCTCCCGGGCGTGTGGCCCGGCGTGTGCACGAGCTCGATCTCGAGGTCGCCGACGGCGACGCGGTCTCCGGGATCGTGGGCGACGAGCTCGGACTCGGCGACGCCCGTCGTGCGGGAGACCCACGGCACCTCGTCACGGTGCACGTGCACGGGGCAGCTGACGCGCTCGAGCAGGCCGGCGACGCCCTCGATGGTGTGCCCCATCATCGCTCCCCCCACGTGATCCGGGTGGTAGTGCGTCGCCAGCACGCCTCCGACGACCATCCCGTCGGCCTCGACGGTGTCGACGAGGTCATCGACACCGTAGGCCGGGTCGACCAGCACGCACTCGCCGGTCGACCGGTCGCCGATGGCGTAGACGAAGTTGACCATTTGCTCGGCGACCGGGTCACCGACAGCGAAGTCCCGTCCCGACAGCAACTGGCGGAAGTACAACCGGTCGGCCATGCGGTCAACCTAGTGGTGGCCGCTGGCGGTCAGCCCGTCGGTGCGTCGACGTCCTCGTCATCGGTCTCGTCGTCGCCCGTGTTCGTGATGATCGGGGCCATCCCGTCGTCGGCCGGGGCGTTGACCTCGTCCTCGCCCGGCTCGTCTGGCTGTGGGTGCTGTGGGTCAGACATCGGCACGGGTGTACCCCGGCGCCGTCGAAGCGACCCCTACGCTGTGGCCCGTGGCGACGCGACCGCTGGAGCGCTTGGTGGCCGGTCAGCCGATCGTCTTCGGCGGCGACCGCGTGGCGACGGTCGACGAGGCGCTGGCCGCGGCGTTCCGCGCCGGTGATCGCCTCGTCGTGGTCCAGGAGACCGGTGATCTGCTGCACGTTCCGGCTGCCGAGCACACCGCCGCCGGCGCCGCCGTGGATGCCGCCGTGGAGGCCTTCGTCGCCCTCGCCCGTTGCACCGACGAGCAGATCACCGAGTTCTACGAGCGCTTCGCCGATGGTCTGGCCGATGACGCCGTCGTGGCCCCGATCGTCGACGCCAACGCCGACGACGTCGCCCGCGCCGAGGCCGCCGGACGCTCGACGACCCGTCTCCTGATGACCGCGACGATGCGCGACGACATGGTGCGTGGCCTGCGGTCGTGGGCGCGCTCACCGCTGCGCCGGGACGAGTCGCTCGGTCGTGTGGAGCACGCCGGCTGGTCGGTGGAAGCGCGCCGCGCCCCGCTCGGCGTCGTCGGGTTCGTCTTCGAGGGTCGGCCCAACGTCTTCGCCGACGCCACTGGCGTGCTGCGCACCGGGAACACGGTCGTGATGCGGATCGGGTCGGACGCCCTCGGCACGGCGTCGGCGATCGTCACGGCCGCCCTCGATCCTGCGCTGGCTGCCGCCGGCCTGCCGGCCGGCACGGTGTCGCTCGTCCGGTCGCCGGCCCGTTCCGCCGGCTGGGCGCTCTTCGCCGATCCCCGGCTGTCCCTTGCCGTGGCTCGTGGATCGGGTGCCGCGGTGAGCCAGCTCGGTGCGGTGGCCCGCCAGGCCGGCACCCCGGTCAGCCTCCACGGCACCGGCGGGGCGTGGCTCGTCGCCGGCGAGCTGGCCGACGCCGGGCGCTTCCGCGCCGCCGTCGTGCACTCCCTCGATCGCAAGGTGTGCAACACGTTGAACGTCTGTTGCATCCCGGCCGGGCGTGCCGACCTCGTCGACGTGTTCCTCGCCGCCATCGACGACGCCGCCGAGCGGCGTGGCACGCGCGCCAGGTTGCACGTCGAGGCGTCGTCGCGGCCGGCTGTCCCGCCGGCGCGGTTCAGCGAGGAGATCAAGGTCCGGCGGGCGGATGGTGAACACGTCGAACCGGGGGCGTCGACGATCGCCGCTGACGAGCTCGGGCGGGAGTGGGAGTGGGAGCACTCGCCGGAGGTCACCCTCGCCGTCACGCCCGACGTCGACGCCGCCGTGGCGCTCTGCAACCGCCACAGCCCGCGCTTCGTCGCCTCGATCGTCAGCGACGACCCCGCTGAGCGTGACCGGTTCTTCGCCGCCGTCGACGCCCCGTTCGTGGGCGACGGGTTCACCCGCTGGGTCGACGGCCAGTACGCACTCGACACGCCGGAGCTCGGCCTGTCCAACTGGCAGGGCGGACGGTTGCTGGCCCGTGGTGGCGTGCTCTCCGGTGACTCGGTGCACACCGTGCGCTATCGCGCCCACGTCGTCGATCCCGAGCTGCGTCGCTGATGGCCCGCCTTCGCGGCGGCGCCGTCATCCTGGCGGCCCTGCTCGTCGCGTGCTCCACGTCGGGCGTGCGCACCGATTCGGCCCAACCGGCGTCGACGACGACCCCGGTGACCGAGGTGCCGGTGACGGCGAGCACGGCACCGCCGGCGACGAGCGAGCCGCCGTCGACCCCGCCGGCTTCCGAGGACCCGACGTCGACCGTCGACGAGACGGAGGCGTCGACGAGCAGCGGTGATCCGCTCTTCCCGGAGCTCGGTTCCGCCGACCTCGACGTCGAGGCCTACGACGTGCGGCTGGCCTACGACCCCGACGAGCGGCTCCTCGAGGGCACGGTGACGATCTCCCTGCTGGTCGACCACGAACTCGACGAGCTGGCCCTCGACGCCACCGATGTCTCCATCGACGCCGTCACGGTCGACGGCCGCCCGGCGACGTTCGAGAAGACGGACACCGAGCTGTTCATCCATCCGGCGGCAGCGGTCGGGCCGGCCGACCCGGTCGAGCTCGTCGTGACCTACCACGACGACGAGCACGCCTCGGCGTCGGCGTTCGGCCTCGGCGTCGGTTGGTACCCGACCGACGGCGGCTCGTTCACGCTCAACGAGCCCGACGGAACGCGCTCGTGGTTGCCGAGCAACGACCACCCATCGGACAAGGCGACGTGGCGTTTCGAGCTGACCGTGCCGGAGGGCGTCACGGCGATCGCCAACGGCCACCTCGTCGAGCAGCGTCCCGTCGAGGCCGGCACGACGTGGGTCTGGGAACAGCGCGACCCGATGTCGACCTATCTCCTCCAGATCTTGACCGGTGACTACCGCATCCTCGACGGGGGAGTGGCGGGTGCCGTGCCATTGAGCAATGTCTCCCTGGCCGCCGATGTCGAGCGGATGCAGCCGTTCTTCGACCTGACCGACGACCAGATCGCCTTCTTCGAGCCGCTGTTCGGGCCGTACCCCCTCGACCAGTACGGGCTGGCGTTCACCGAGAGCCCTCCGGGTCTGGCCATGGAGACCCAGGGCCGCTCCCTCTTCTCCCGCGACGACTTCGCCGAGGGGGAGGCGGGGTTCCCCCAGCACCTGCTGCTCTCCCACGAGCTGGCCCACCAGTGGTTCGGCGACGCCGTCACCCCGGCGAGGTGGTCCGACCTCTGGCTCAACGAGTCGTTCGCCACATACGCCCAGTGGCTGTGGCTCGACCATGCCGGATTCACGGTCCTCGAGCGGGAGGCCGACATCGCCCTGCGCCTGCGTCAGTTCGTCACCGAACCGACCGGGGAGCCGTCGGCGGAGAACCTGTTCGGCTACGAGCGTTACGACGGTGGCGCCGTCGTCGTCCACGCCCTGCGCGGCGAGCTCGGTGACGACGCGTTCTTCACCCTGCTGCAGCGCTGGGTCGCCGAGAACGACGGCACGTCGCGCACGACGGACGACTTCATCGCCCTGGCCGAGGAGGTCACCGGCCGCTCCCTCGACGCGTTCTTCGAGTCCTGGCTGTACGCGCCCTCGGTGCCCGACGAATACCCGGGGTGACCGCCCCGTCTCGAGTCCTCAGTTGCCGGTGAACAGACCCAGCAGCCGCGACCACGCCGCGGCACGCCAGCGTGCCGCGCGACCGGAGCCCGTCCTCGGCGGCGTCGGCCGCGCTCGCCGCCAGCCGTCCGACGTTGACGCCCAGCCAGCGCAATGGCTCCGGTTCCCATCGCCGCGAGCGGTGACCGACCCATGGCAGGCGCACGAGATCGGTGTCGCGCCCGGTGATCAGGTCGGCGAGCGTCCGGCCGGCCAGGTTGGCCGTCGACACGCCGTCGCCCGCATACCCTCCGGCCAGGGCGAACCCGGAGGTGGCATCGAAGCGCACGGTGCACCGCCAGTCGCGCGGCACGCCGAGCGCGCCGCCCCAATGGAACGGGAACTCGACGCCGGCGAGCACGGGGAAGATGTCACGCACCGACTCGACGAGCATCGCCCGCACCCGTTCGTCAGTGTCGAACTCCGGCTCGACGCGCGAACCGAAGTGGTACGGCGCGCCGCGTCCACCGAAGGCGATGCGATCATCGGCGGTGCGCTGGCCATAGACGATCGAGTGCCGGGCGTCGTGGAACGTGGGTCGGCCGGAGAGTCCGATCTCCTCCCACTGGCCCGCATCGAGCGGATCGGACGCCACCATGAGCGAGTAGATCGGCAGTACGTCGCGACGGCGTCCAGGGAGACCGACGGTGAAGGCCTCCGTGGCGACCACGACGACATCGGCGCGCACGACTCCTCCTGGCGTGATCACCCGGTGCGGCGCCAGGGCGACGACGGCGGTGTGGTCGTGCAGCCGCACCCCGCGATCGATGCACGCCCGGGCGATGGCGTTGACGAGGCGCAGCGGGTGCAGCGGCGCCACAGTGCGGGGTGAAGACGGCGGCGCGCGTGCCACGAGCCCGACAGGTGGCATCGATCTCCGCCGCCGTCAGCCACCGGAGGTCGTCCTCGCCGCAACCGAGGCGCCGGGCCTCCTCGACGTCCGCGGCCAGCCGAGCGTGCTGGGCGGCCGTGCGGGCGAGGGAGATCGTGCCCCCCTTGACGAAGTCCACGCCCGACAGCCGCGGCAAAGCGACCGACCTCGTCGACGGTGGCCTGCATCGCCCGCCTCATCGCCACCGCCGCGTCCTCGCCGTGGTCGGCGGCGAGCGCCGACCAGCTGGTGGCCAGGAGGGCTGAACACCAGCCGCCGTTGCGGCCGCTGGCCCCGAAGCCGACGTGCTCACGCTCGAGGACGGCGACGCGCACGGTGGGATCGGCCTCGGTCAGGGCGAGCGCCGTCCACAGGCCGGTGTACCCGGCGCCGACGATGGCCACGTCGACGTCCACGTCGGCGATGAGCGGTGTGCCGCGGACGAGGTCGTCGCCGGGCATGGTCGCCGCCCACAGCGAGCCCGCCGGTGCCGTCGCCTGGCGCATCGAGCGATCCTCGCAGACGACGTCACCGGTACGCTGCGATCGTGTGAGGGCGGGGAGCGGGCAGCAGGTGGACAGGTCCGAGTCGTTGACGACCGGTCCGCATGCCACGTTGCCGCCGCCGAGCGGTCCGCCGGCCGGGTGGTACCCCGACCCCGCCGGACACACCGCGGTTCGTTACTACGACGGCCGGTCCTGGACGGGTCACACCGCGCCGGTGCTCGTCCCGCGGGCCCCGGACCACGCGACCCTGCCGCTCGCTGCCGCGGCCGGCGCCGTCGTCGTACTCGTGGCGTCCCTCCTCGCCAGCCGCGTCCTCCTCGACTCGCTGCTGGGCTTCGAGTGGCCGGTCGCCGCCTACGCCGCGATCGCCGTCGTCATCGGCTACGGACCGTCCGTGTGGTGGTGCTGGTTCGCCACCGGTCGGTGGGGAACCGGGAGCCGCCGCGACGATCTCGGGCTGCGCTGGCGGTGGAGCGACATCGGGTGGGGTCCCGTCATCTGGCTGGCGGCGATCGGGTGCGAGCTCGTCGTGGTCGTCGTCATCTCGGTACTCGACATCCCCCTGACGAGCAACACCGAGGGCATCGGCGAGGTCGACCTGGATCGCACCTACGTGCTGGCCCTGCTGATCACGGCGGTCATCGCCGCACCGATCGTCGAGGAGATGGTGTTCCGTGGGCTCGTCCTGCGCGGCCTCCTGAGCAGCCTCCGGGCGGCGCCGGCCATCGCCGTGCAGGGCGTGCTGTTCGGATTGCCCCACATCGACCCGGCGTACGGCGCCGGCAACATCGGCCTGGTCCTCGTCCTCGCCGCCGTCGGCGTGGCCTTCGGCGCCGCGGCCTACCTGCTGCGCCGCATCGGCCCGACGATCATCGCCCACGCCATCTTCAACGCCGTCGTCATGGCGGTCGTGCTGCTCAGCTGACGTCCCACGGCCGGAGCACCCGGTGCCGGTGCCCACCGGACGCCGTCAGGACGTGCTCGACGAACCCGGGCCGCGGATCGGCACCCGGGACGGGGTCTTCCGCCGTGAGCGTCAGCGACGGTGCCCACACGGCCCGCCCGTCGATGAACGAGCAGTGGCGGTGGCCGGAGGCCACGACGCGCAGGTCGGCGCCGGTGGTCGCCCGGGCGAACGCGGTACGCGCCCGGTCCGGCATCTCCCACCCGTCGGCCGGTTCGCCACGGATCGGTTGGTGGATGAAGGCCAGCACAGGCGAGGTCGTCGTCACCGCCTCGCGCAACCAGGCGTCGTGGTCAGCCGTGCCGAGCAGGTACGCATCGGCGCCGACGAGGCGCCAGCCGGCGAGATCACGGACGAAGCGGTCGTTGCCCCACACCCCACGGAACGTGGCGAGCCGGCGCGGCAGGTCGGCCTCCTCGCCGAAGAAGCCGATGTCGTGGTTGCCCGGGATCACGACGTAGGGGACGGGCGCCTGGTCGAGCAGCGCCTTGGCGAAGGCCCGGTCGACGTCGTCGTCGGGATCCTCGAACACGATGTCGCCGGTGTGCACGAGGAGGTCGGGAGGTCGGGCTGCCAGCCAGTCGAGCACCGCGGGCCACTGCGGCGGGACACCGCGCTCCGCCGCGAAGTGGGTGTCGGTGATCTGCACGACGCGAGCCTCGGCAGCGGGCACGTCGCCATGCTGCCACGGAGAGCTAGCGTCGCCCGGCGTGTTGCGCCGGCCCGCGGTCCCCGACACGCCGTGGCACCGGGCGGCGGCCGTCTGCAAGCGCGGCGCCGGCGAGCTCGTTCACCGCGGGTGGGAGCAGATCCAGGAGCTCGGGGCGATCGGGCCGCAGTCCCGGCGGGGGCGCCGATTCGGTGCCTTCGGTGAGCGCAGCGTGATCTGCTTTCCGGCCGCGGCGCTGGTCAACGAGCGCTACATCCGCATCGGGAGCGGAACCGTGATCGGCCCCCACGTCACGCTCTCGGCGGGGATCGTCCCCGGGCAGGAGTGCGTGTCCGATCCTGTCGTGGCGATCGGCGACCGGTGCCTGGTGGGACGGGGGAGTGGCATCGTCGGTCACCTGTCGATCGAGATCGGCGACGACGTGTGGACCGGTCATCACGTCTACGTGACCGACCAGAACCACGGCTACGACGACCTCACCCGGCCGATCTCGTTGCAGCTGATGCCCGAGCGGCCGGTGCGCATCGGGGACGGGTCGTGGATCGGTCACGGCACTGTCGTCCTGCCCGGGGCGACCATCGGCCGGCACGTCGTGATCGGCGCCAACAGCGTCGTGCGCGGCGAGATCCCCGACTTCTGCGTCGCCGCCGGCAACCCGGCGAAGGTCATCAAGCACCTCCGCTGACGGCGACGTCCCGGTCGCTCAGTTGGACGTGTCGATGGGGGGCGCGCAGGTGGGCATCTCGTTGTCCGCGGCGAACACGGACAGCTTCTCGCTGATCGGGATCCCGTCGACGGCCGTCTCGGAGAACGGTTCGTTGACACCCGTGCGCAGCACATCGGCGAACTGGCGGCGGTCCTCGAGGTACGTGCGGTAGTCGGCCTCCCACCGGGGCACGAGGTCGGCGCCCTTGGGGTCGGTCGGGGCGACGGCGACGACGTCGTCGAGCATCGCTTCGACGACGTCGGTGGCGCGGTCGAACAGGTCGCCGCGTTCGGCGACCATCGCCGGGGCCTCCTCGTCGACGACGCGCAGGTCGGCGAGCGCCTCGCGGCGGGTGTCGGCCTCGACGCAGATCGCCTCGGCCCGTTCCGCCCACGCCCGGTCACCGATCTTGTTGATCGACTCCTTGGAGGCGAAGAAGAGGGCCCAGATCCAGAACACGGCGAAGCAGACCACGACGATCGTCAGCACGACGCGCCAGGGCTGGAAGCCGCTGCGACGGGCGGGAGCCGGGCGTGGTGTCGTGATCGTCACGCTGCCCTCGCCGGCCGGTAGCACAGGGCGAGCTGGGCGATCCCACCGCCGACGCCGAGCACGCCGGCGATGACCGCACCGACCCAGCCGTCCCACGCCGTCCAGTCGAGACCGATGGCGTGGTCCACGCTGGCCTCACCCGGTCCGATGGTGGCGACGGACCAGGCGACGACGGCGATCGAGACCGTGTACTCCCAGCCCTGGCCCTCCCGGAAGATGAAGAACCCGTTGTGCCGGTGCGCCGCCCACGTGGCCACCACCATCACCCCGATCATCCCGGCTGCGGCGAACGGGGTCAGCAGGCCGAGGGCGAACAGCACCCCGGCGCCCATCTCCGTGGACGCCGCCAGTCGCGCCTGGACGTTGGGCCAGCGCATGCCGAGAGACCCGAACCACCGTCCCGTGCCGGCGAGGCGGCCGCCGCCGAAGACCTTGTTGTAGCCGTGGGCGGCGAGGAACAAGCCGAAGACGGCGCGCAGCACGAGCAGTCCCAGATCGATCGGGTCCACGCCGGCACCCTACCCACCACCATCGCCGACGCATGGGCTGCCGGACCCGCCGCGCGCAACCCGTGTCGCGCATCGCGCCTGACCACGGTAGAAAGCTCAGTCGTGGGATCAGCCGGCACCTCCAGGCGGTTCGACCGCGCACGCGAGGGCTTCGCCATGATCCGCGCCCAGGTGCGGCTGCACCCCCGCCCGTTCGTCATCGCCGTCACCGGAGCGTCCGTGTTCGCTCTCTGCACGGTCGCCTCGAGCGCGGCGATCCGCTGGGTCATCGACAACGTCATCGTCCCCCGCTTCGACGAGGGCTCCGTCGCCGCCACGACCGTGCTCGCCGGTGTCGGTCTGGTGATCGGCATCGGCCTGCTGCGGGCCCTCGGCGTCGTCGTCCGTCGGACCTGGGCCGGCAAGACGCAGTGGCGAGTGGCCGGGACGCTCGGCAAGGACGTCGTCGACCGCCTCGTCCGTCAGCCCGTCTCCTGGCACCAGCGTCGCCCCGACGGCGATCTCGTCGCCCGGGCCGGCGTCGACACCGATGCCGCCATCTCGGTTTTGGCCCCCGTCCCCTTCGCCACCGGCACCGTGCTGCTGATCGTCGTCTCGGCGGTGTGGATGCTGGCCATCGACCCGGTGATGGGTGCCTTCGCCGTCGTCGTGTTCCCGATCCTCATCGGCCTCAACATCGTCTACCAGAAGCGCGTCGACGCCTTCTACGACGCCGCCCAGGGCCACCTCGGCGACCTCTCGGCCGGTGTCCACGAGAGCTTCGACGGTGTGCAGCTCGTCAAGGCCTACGGGGCCGAGCAACGGGAGACGGAACGGCTGGCCACGATCGCCGGCCGGCTGCGCAGTGCCCGGGTCGGAGCAGTGCGCCTACGCGGCACCTTCGAGGCGCTGCTCGACGTGCTCCCGTCGATGACCAACGTCGGGCTGGTCCTGCTCGGCGCCTTCCGTGTGCGCAGCGGCGACGTCACCGTCGGTGACGTGTCGAGCTTCATCTACCTGTTCACGCTGCTCGTGTTCCCGCTCCGCCTCATCGGCTACGCCCTCTCGGAACTGCCGCACTCCGTCGCCGGGTGGCGGCGGGTGCGGGAGGTGCTCGACGAACCGCTGGAACCCGACCCCCGCCAGCGCATCGTCCTCGCCCCGGACGGTATCGGGGTGCTGCTCGACGACATCGGGTTCAATTTCCCCGGGGAGTCGCGCGCCGCCCTGAACGGCGTCTCCCTCGACGTCGGGGCCGGCCGCATCGTGGCCATCGTCGGACCGACCGGGTCGGGGAAGAGCACCCTGCTGGAGATCGTCGGTGGGCTGGTCGCCCCGACGACCGGCACCGTCGGCAAGGTCGCGGGACCGTGTGCCATCGTGTTCCAGGAGCCGTTCCTCTTCTCGGGCACGATCCGCCACAACATCGCCCTCGGCGAGGTCATCGGCGAGGCCGCCCTGTGGGATGCGTTGCGGCTGGCCCGTGCCGACGACTTCGTGGCCGACACGCCCCACGGTCTGGACACGGTCGTCGGCGAGCGAGGCGTCAGCCTCAGCGGCGGCCAACGCCAGCGCATCGCCCTCGCCCGGGCGCTCGTGCGGCACCCGACCCTGCTGCTCCTCGACGACACGACATCGGCGCTCGATCCGACCACCGAAGCCGCCGTGCTGGCCAACCTGCGCGGTGGGCTCGCCGGGACGACGGTGCTGATGGTCGCCTCGCGGCCGTCGACGATCGCCCTCGCCGACGAGGTCGCCTACCTCAGCGGCGGCTCGATCGTCGACCACGGTCCGCACAACGAGCTCATGGCGCGGCTGGCCGGCTACCGGGCGCTGGTCGAGGCGTTCGAGACCGACCGCGCCGACTCGGTCGTCGGGCTCGGCGTCGGGGGAGGCGCCGGTGAGTGAACCCATCGGACGCTTCTCCGCCGTCCACACCATCAATCGAGGGCTGCACGAGGCGCCGGTGCTGCGCCAGGGACTGGTGCTCACCTGGTGCCTGGCGGCTGTCGGCGCCACCGGCCGCGTCGTCGTGCCGATCCTGCTCCAGCAGGCGGTGGACAAGGGCGTCGACGCCGAGGGCACCGTCCGCGTCGGGTTCGTCGGGGTGCTCTCGGCCATCGCTGCCGGGGCGCTGATCATCGCCGGCGTGGCCCAGCGGGCCGCCGTGGTGCGCCTCGGCCGGCGCAGCGAGCAGGCGCTGTACCACCTCCGGGCGCGCCTGATCGCCCACATCCACCGCATCAGCCTGGCCGACCACAACGAGGAGCGCCGCGGTGCGCTGGTCGCCCGCGTCACGAGCGACGTCGAGACC
Organism: uncultured Acidimicrobiia bacterium; assembly: GCA_963776995.1. Classification (GTDB taxonomy): domain Bacteria; phylum Actinomycetota; class Acidimicrobiia; order Acidimicrobiales; family Ilumatobacteraceae; genus JALZMG01. The sequence continues at coordinate 78,746 of CAVZPA010000015.1, read as the reverse complement.
CTGGCCCAGTTCTTCCAGTGGGGTGGGCTGGCGTGGCTGCTCGACGGGCCGCTGATGGTGATGGTCGCCGCCGTCATGCTGGCCTACAACTGGATCCTGGCCCTCGTCGCCTTCGCCGTCGCCGCTCCGCTGGCGTTCGTGCTGCGGGTCGTGCAGCGCCACCTCGTGGCGGCGTACGACGCGGCGCGGGAGCGCAACGGCGAGATGATGGGCTCGGTCACCGAGGTCGTCACCGGTGCCGAGACGCTGCGGGCCTACGACGCCGGGGAGACGCTCGGCTCCGAGGCCGATGAGGCGATCGATTCGCGCAGCGGGGCCCAGATCCGGGCCAACGTGATCGGGGCCTTCCTCTTCCCGTCGGGGGAGGTGTTCTCGGTCCTCACCATCGGCGCGGTGGTCATCGTCGGCGTCGTTCTCGGTCCGGCGAGTGGGCTGACCGCGGGGGCGATGATCGGGTTCCTCTTCCTCACCTACCGCTTCCTCGAGCCGATCGCCGAGTTCACCGAGGTCCTCGACCAGACCCAGACTGCCGTCGCCGGGCTCCGCCGCGTCCTGGGCGTGCTCGACCTTCCCGTCGGACCACCGCCGCCGGAGAACCCGCAACCACTGCCGGCGGGCCCGTTGGACATCGAGGTCCGCGACGTGACGTTCTCCTACCCGACGCGGGGGCTTGCCGCGACCACCGACAGCGCTGTACTGCGACATGTCAACGCCTCCATCCCGGCTGGCCAGCAGGTCGCCCTCGTCGGCGCCACGGGGTCGGGCAAGACGACGCTCGGCCGCCTCATCGCCCGTTTCGCCGACCCGACGATCGGCCAGATCCGCCTCGGCGGCGTCCCCCTGCACTCGGTGTCCAACGACGAGCTGCGCCGCCGGCTCGTCGTCGTCTCCCAGGAGCCGTTCCTGTTCAGCGACACCATCGCCGCCAACATCGGCTTCGCCCGGCCGGGCACGTCGATCGCCGCCATGGAGGCCGTCGTCCAGCGACTCGACGTCGGCGACTGGGTCGAGGGGCTGCCCGATGGTCTGCTCACCGCAGTGGGTGAACGCGGTGATCAGCTGTCGGCCGGCGAACGGCAGCTCGTCGCCCTGCTGCGGGCCGGTGTGGCCGACCCCGACGTGCTCGTGCTCGACGAGGCGACATCGTCGGTCGACGCCTTGACCGAGGTCCGCATCTCGCGAGCCCTCACCCACCTGGCCGAGGGTCGCACCACGATCGCCATCGCTCACCGCCTTTCCACGGCCGTCCGGGCCGACCGGGTGCTCGTCCTCCACGACGGGCGCCTCGTCGAGGACGGGCCACACGACGAGCTGGTGGCCGCCGGCGGTACGTACAGCCGCCTCTACGACGCCTGGATGGCCGCCACGGCGACGGTCTGAACGTCGCCGTCGAGAGTCACTCGAAGAGCTCCGGGTCCAGTCCGAACGGCGGCGGCCCGTAGACGGACAGGACGCGGCAGGCCGGCTCGTCGTCGGCGTCGGACAGCTCGCGCGCCTCGAAGTCGACCGTCGCCCCAGGCGGGACGTCCTCGACGAGCACCCACTCGACGGCGTCCGGCGCCAGGCGGACCCGCAGCGAGTACGTCTGGGTGTCGGTGCCGAGGTTCTCCAGCTTCGCCGCGGGCGACGATCTCGCCACCCGGGTCAGTCGTGCAGGCGGTCACGCGGACGTCGTTGGGCCCGGGATCGTCGAACCGCTCGACGGCCCGGACGAGCCCGATGGTCAGCACGATGCCCACCGCGCCGGCGGCGAGGCCGATGGTGCTGGTCACGATCCCGGCGATGGCGAAGCCACGCCGGCTGCCGGTCTCCCGTGACCTCGCCAGCCCGGGGATCGACAGGGCCAGACCGACGATCGCCGTGATCAGCCCGAGGACGACGACGAACGGGACCCAGGCGATGACCACGGCCACGATCCCGCAGACCATCCCGGCGACAGCGAGGCCGTTGCCCCCGGACGGCGCCGTCGTCGGCGCCGGCGGAAGGGGATCGACGAAGCGCCGGCCGCCGGACGCCACGTCTGCGGTCCACTCCTCGTCGTTGTGGTAGCGGTACTCGAATCGACCGGTCGGGTCGGCATACCACCCGCTCACCCAGCGGACTGTAGACGTACGCTCTCCCGGTGGAGCTGGTGCTGATCCGTCACGCGCAGCCCGAGTGGATCCGTGACGGGTTGACGGTCGTCGATCCACCGCTCACCGAGCTGGGCAACCGCCAGGCCCAGGCGCTGGCCGAGGCGATGGCCGGTCAGGAGTTCGACGAGGTGCTCGTCTCCCCGCTGCTGCGGGCCCGCCAGACGGCCGCCCCGGTGCTCCAGGCGCTCGGCCGCGACGAGGTGATCGACCTCTGGCTGGAGGAGATCCGCGATCCGAAGTGGCACGGCTCGCCGGCGGAGCGGGCCGCCGAGGCCTATCGCGAGCTGAACAGCCGGCCCTCCGCCGACCGGTGGCGGGGACTGACCGGTGGGGAGGACATCCGCGAGTTCGTCGCCCGCATCCGCCTCGGCGCCGAGAAGTTCCTCCAGGAGCGCGGTGTGCACCAGGTCGAGTGCGAGCTGCCCGTGTGGCACATCGCCGAACCCGGACGGCGCATCGCCCTGATCGCCCACGCCGGGACCAACTCGATCTTCATCTGCCACCTGCTCGGGCTGCCGCCGACGCCGTGGGAGTGGGAGCGGATGGTGCTGCGACACACGTCGATCAGCCGGCTGGAGGCGATCCCGCTGGGCGATGGCTTCACGTTCAGCCTCACCGCCCTGTCCGACGTCGAGCACCTCCCGCCGGCCGACCGCACCCGCTGACGCGGCACGGGTTCTCTGGAGACTTCGTCGCGCTGAGCGGGAGCGAGGAGCGTCAGAAACGGGATGGCGCCACGGCATAGGGTCCGGCGATGACGACGCTCGACCCGGATGCGCTGAAGCAGTTCCAGTTCCTCGTGTTCACCAAGCTGGAGGGTGCGGTGACGGCGGGGATGATCCACCTCGGCGACCAGCTCGGCCTGTACCGCGCCCTCGCCGACGCCGACGACGCGCTGACCTCCGCCGAACTGGCGGCGCGAACCGGGCTGGACGAGCGGTGGGTCCGGGAGTGGGCCTTCAACCAGGCCGCGGCCAGGATCCTCGACGTCACCGGCGAACCGGAGCGCTTCTCGCTGGCGCCGGAAGGCGTCGCCGTCCTGGCGTCGCCCGAGCACGAGGCGTTCGGCATCGGGATGTTCCATGATCTGCCACAGATGCTGGCCAGCCTCGAACGGCTGCCGGAGAGCTTCCGCAACGGGCTCGGCTTCGACTTCGACAGCCACGGGCCCGAGTCGGCGATCGGCATGGAGCGCAGCTTCGAGCCGTGGAACCGGGTCCACCTGTTGCCGACCGTGCTACCGACGCTCGATGGCCTCGTCGCCAAGCTCACGGCCGGGGCCCGTGCCGCGGACATCGGCTGTGGCGCGGGTGGCGCCGTCCTGCTGCTCGCCCAGGCCTTCCCGACCAGCCGCTTCGCCGGCTACGACATCTCCCGCTTCGCTCTCGACCGCGCCGTGACCCGCCTCGCCGAGGCCGGTCTCGACAACGCCTCGTTCCACGATGCCCGCGAGCATCCGCTGCCAACCGACCACTCCATCGACTTCGTCACGACGTTCGACTGCATCCACGACATGACCGACCCGCAGGGGATGATGGCGGCGATCCGCAAGGCGCTGGCCGACGACGGGACGTGGTTGCTCGTCGACATCAAGGCTCGCGACACGTTCGCCGAGAACGCCCAGAAGAACCCGATGGCCTCGTTGATGTACGGGATCAGCGTGCTGTCGTGCATGTCCTCAGCGCTGTCCGAGCCCGGCGGCGCCGGCCTGGGCACGCTCGGGCTGCCCGAGTCCCGGGCAGCGGCGATGGCCCGCGAGGCCGGCTTCACGCGGTTCCGCCGCCTGCCGGTCGAGCACGCCATCAACGCCTTCTACGAGGTACGGCCATGACCAGGCGCCGGCATGCTGGCCGTCCGGCGCCGTCGCGACCGGCCCTCAGGTCAATCGTTGGCGGCGGCGGTCAGCGTCACCGCCACCAGCAGCGCCGGCCTCTGGCGCCACCTCGAGCACGTCCCCCAGCCATCGGTACAGGCGCATCAGATCGACCCGCCGCAACACGTGGCTGGTGCCCTTGAGGGTCACCATCACGGTGCGGCCGTCGAGGGCTGGGGTCACCCGCAGCACGGTCTGGCGAGGCACGTCGGTGTCGGAGAACGGTCGCCTCACCTTCATGAGTGCTCCTTCAGAAGGGTTCGGTTGTCACTCATTGGATCTCCCGTTCGGCATGCTCGTCGAGGGCCGGTTCCCGGCGTGCGTGGGCCCGGTGCGGAGCCGCTACGCCGCACCAGGGCCAATTGCAACGTACGGCCGAAAGCGCTCGCACGTCATCGTCACGATTGATGAACCTGAGGGGATCGATCCAGATCAGGACCGGCTGGCCGCTGGACGTGCTGCTCGACGCACCGGCGCGGTGCGTCACTCATGTCCTGCGAGACCCGCCCTCGCGCCAGCAGCGCCAGAAGGCGATCACGGCCACCGTCAGCACGACGACCGTACTCGCCGCACGAATCGCCGTGACCTGGACGATGCGTTGCCAGGCCAGCACCATCGGCAGCAGCACGAGCAGCGACACGGCGATGGCCGCGGCCGGTCCGCTGATGCTCTTGGCGCCCCCACTCATCAGTCATCCCTTTCACGAGACGAGTTCTCTTCCCCGTCGTCTCGGTGCTCGGTTGCGGAGCGTCCCCACTCGTCCCGCCCGGCGGGGACGCTCCGCGTCGGCCGGGTCACCTGTCGTGAAACAGACGACCCGCCGACCACAGGGAGTGTCCCTGGACGCGGTGATCGGGCATTCATCAACCTTGGTGAAATGTGCGGCGGTGGAACGCTCGCCGCGACGCGGCCCAGCAAACGACGCCGAGGCAGAGCGTGGCGGTGCTACGTCTACGAAGAACGTCCGAGACCGTTGCGTCGCGCCCGCCGCATCGAGCCGACCGTCGTTCGGGGGTAGCCGAGGGCGGGCACCAAGGCCACCCCCTCACCGTGCCGTCACGGTGGCGTGGGAGCCTCCGTCATCCGGAGGGCATTGATGACGGAGGCGATCGGGTGCGGGTCGGCGCCCGCGTGCTCGACGATCCAGAGCAACGAGCGTTTCGACAGGCGGTGGTCGTCCCGCCACTCGTGAACGATCAGCGGATGCAGCTCCACGACGGGTCCCCCTCCAGCCCGCAAGTGCGGTTCGCGTCCAGGGTCCGGGGAGCGCTCGCCTCCATCATGGCTCTTCGTCGTCCTCCTCGTAAAGGCCCCATGACGGCGAGTGGTTGCACACGCCAAGCCGCAGTGTTACCGTTCGGTAAGTTGCGGGCGGGCGGCCTCGCTCTACGAGTCGGTTTCCGGCGCGCGTGGAGCGAGGCCGTGCAACCCGTTCCCGCCCCACGTTGTGGCTCTCGTGAGCCTTGGGGAGGAAGGCTCCGGCGATGACGGCCGAGACCCCAGCGGTCTCGGCCGCGTCGGGAGCGCTCGATCCGGAGAGGTCCCGACCCGGCCCGTATGGTCCTGCGAATGCGCCTCACCAACCTGTCCCGATCGATCGCCGGCCGGCGGGCCATCGTCACCGGAGCAGCCAGCGGCATGGGCCGGGCCACCGCCCACCTGTTCGCCGACGAGGGTGCCCGCGTCGCCGTCGTCGACCTCCGCCAGGACGCCGTCGATGCCGTCGTCACGGAGATCGCCGACGCCCACGGCTCCGATGCCGCCCTCGGCGTCGTCACCGACGTCGGGGACCTCGACGAACTGCGCCGCCTCGTGAGCACCGTCGTCGAGCGTCTCGGCGGCATCGACATCCTCGTCAACAACGCCGGCGTCGCCCTCCCGACGTTCTCCCAGCAGGCCGACGACGACTTCGTCACCAACTGGGACCGCACGCTGGCCGTCAACCTCACCGCCCACGCCCATCTCGTCCGCCTCGCCGTACCGTACCTGGCGGCCGAGCAGCAGGGGCGGGTGGTCAACATCGCTTCCACCGAGGCCATCGTGACGACCGCCGGGATGGTCGGCTACACCGCCACCAAGGCCGGGGTGGTCGGGCTGACGAAGAGCTTCGCCGTGGAGCTCGGCCGTCAGGGGATCACCGTCAACTGCATCTGCCCGGGCCCGATCCGGACCGGCATGACGGCCTCCATCAGCGAGGAGGACAAGGAGACCTACGCCCGCCGCCGCGTCCCGCTGCGCCGCTACGGAGACCCCGAGGAGGTCGCCCAGATGACGCTCAGCCTCTGCCTGCCGGCGGCCAGCTTCCTCAACGGGGCGATCATCCCCGTCGACGGGGGCATGAGCATCCGCCACACCTGACCAGGGCTCGCGCGGGACCGCCGGGGCTCCTTGCAAGCCGCCGGGCGGCGCCGTATCGTGCCCGCAACCTGACAGTGGGCTCCGCTGCCCGCGACAAGGGGGAGGAAACCCAACCACCATGAAAAGGACCAAGGTGCGGCGCGCCGGCGCCCTGCTGATCGGCCTCGCGCTGGTCACGGCGGCGTGCGGTGGCGACGATGACGACGACGACGCCGGAGGCGACGCCACGACTGCCTCGGAAGACACGGCGGCCACGACCGGAGGGACGGGCGCCGAGACGACGGAAGCGGCCGGTGCCGAGACGACGGCGCCGGCGGACACTGGCGGCGCGACCACGGCAGGGTCGGAAGGGACGGGCGTCCCCGGTGCCGCTGGAGCGCTCGAAGGCCTGAAGGGCACGACACCGCTCGTCGAGCTCGCGCCCGACTTCACCGACCGGCTGCTCGAGATCGACCCGTCGCTGGGCACGACCTTCAACTACGCGGCCGAGACCTACGACGCCGTCACGATCGTCGCCCTGGCGGTCGAGGAGGCCCAGGACGACGGGATCGCCTATGCCAGCCTGATCAACGCGATCACCCGTGACGGCGAGAAGTGCGCCGACTTCGCCAGCTGCAAGGCGATCCTCGACGCCGGCGGTGACGTCGACTACGACGGCTTCTCCGGTCCGCTCGAGTTCGCCGGCAATGGCGAGCCGCTGCAGGCCAGCTATGGCCTGCTGACGTTCGGCGGTGACAACCGCGTCGACGACGCGGTGACGGAGTACATCCCCGCCAGCGCACCAGCCGAGGCCGACGTGGCGCCGGTCCCGGTGGAGGGCACCCGCGCCGGCGACGGCGTCCTGACGATCGGCACGATCCTGCCGCAGACCGGCTCGCTGGCGTTCCTCGGACCACCCGAGTTCGCCGCCTTCGACCTGGCGATCCAGGACATCAACGCGGCAGGCGGCGTGCTCGGTGCGGACGTCGTCGGCATCCCTGGCGACTCCGGTGACGCCACCACGGACACCGCCAACCAGACGGTCGACCGCCTGCTGTCGCAGAACGTGGATGCGATCATCGGCGCCGCCTCGTCCGGCGTGTCGCTGACGGTGATCGACAAGATCACGGGCGCCGGCGTGGTCCAGTTCTCGCCGGCCAACACGTCGAAGACGCTGTCGGACTACCCGGACAAGGGCCTGTACTTCCGCACCGCCCCGTCGGACATCCTGCAGGGGGCGGTCCTCGGTGAGGTCATCGCCGGTGACGGCAATGCCACGGTCGCCATCGTCGCCCGCAACGACTCCTACGGGACCGGCCTGGTCGAGGACGCCACGGCGGCGCTCCAGGAGTCGGGCGTCGAGGTCGTCGACACGGTGATCTACGCCGAGGACGCCCAGACGTTCGACGCCGAGGTCGCTCGGGTGGTCGCCGCGAACCCCGATGCGGTGCTGCTGATCGCGTTCGACGAGGCCTCGAAGATCCTGACCACGATGGTGGAGCAGGGTGTGGGCCCAACCGACCTTGCGATCTACGGCACGGACGGCTTCACCGGCAACCCCGTCGGCGAAGCCTTCGACGCCGGTACGTGACGGCTGACGCCGCCGCTCGCACGAGCTGATCGAAGGGACCCGGCCGGGAGGCCGGGTCCCTTCGCGTCAGGAAGGAAACGTCGCCGAGGGCGACAGGTCGAGAGCGCCTCGGCGACCGCACCCGCGCGGGACCGCCGATCCGGGCTCGTCGGCGAGGTCGGCGAGCGTGTTGAAGACGATCGCCTTGGCCTTCTCCACGCCGGTGACCAGTGAGCCGTCGCGTACGGCGAGGACCGAGTACGCGTTGTCCGGCAGGTCGCCGGCTTCGGCGGCACCGTCCGCGACGACCGTGGCCACACGGGCGACGACCTCGTCGAGGCGCTCCGCGACGCCGGCTGGGAGTTCGAGGTCGTCCAACTCGTCGGCCAGTCGGTCGCTCAGGGCCTCGAGGTCGCCGAAGGCCAGCACGTACCGCGCCCGGCGTGCTGTCGGGTCGAGCTCCCGGCTGGCGACGCGGAACTCGTCCACGGCATCGACCGTCGCATCCGACCACGCCTGCACGGTCGGGCACAGCGACGTCGCCAGGGAGATGTCGTCGGGACCGTCGTCCCCGCACGCCGCGAGTGCCGCCACGAGTCCGAGCTGGAACACGGCACCGGCCCGGCGCCGGCGGCTCACTGGTGCACCCTCGATTCATGCGACGTGCGTGCGACCTCGGAAACCAAGGGGGTCCAGTGAGCGCTTCGCCGCTGCGCGGCGAAGAAAGCGCCGTATCGGTGGAGCTCGCTTCGCTCGCTCACCCGTTGCGGGCCAGGGTGCCCAGGTACAGCTCGATGACCTTCGGGTCACCGAGCAGCTCACGCCCTGTCCCGGTGTAGGCGTTGCGCCCCTGGTCCAGCACGTAGGCGCGATGGCAGACCTGCAAGCAGCGGCGGGCGTTCTGCTCGACCATGAGGATCGCCACACCGGTCTCGTTGATCTGCTTGCACTGCAGGAAGACCTGGTCCTGCAGCATCGGCGACAGGCCGGCCGACGGCTCATCGAGCAGCAGCAGTTTGGGGTCGAGCATGAGCGCCCGCCCCATCGCCACCATCTGGCGTTCGCCGCCCGACAGCGACCCGGCGCGTTGCGAGGCCCGCTGTTGCAAGCGCGGGAAGAGCGAGTAGATGTGCTCGAGCTGGCCGCGGAACCGCGACGGCTGGAGGTAGGCGCCCATCTCGAGGTTCTCGGTGACCGTGAGGCTGGGGAACACATTGCGCGACTGCGGCACGAAGCCGACGCCCTTCTGGACGAGCTGGTGGGCCTGGTGGCCGGTGATGTCGTCCTGCTCGAACACGACCTGACCCGAACGCACGGGCACCAGGCCGAGGACGGCCTTGAGGAACGTCGACTTGCCCGCCCCGTTGGGCCCGATGATGCCGACGAACTCGCCGTGACCGAGAGTCAGGTCGAGGCCGTTGAGGATGTTGACCTCGGGCACGTAGCCGGCGACGACTTCGGTCGCTTCGAGCAGTAACTCAGCGGCCACCGTGTTCACCCAGGTCGAGGTCGTGATGGGCTCCGAGGTAGGCGTCGATCACCTCTTGGTTCCGGCCGATGGCGTCCGGCGGACCCTCGGCGATGAGCCGACCCTCGGCCATGACGATCACCCAGTCGCTGATGTCGTGGACGACGTCCATGTCGTGCTCGACGAACAGCACGGTGCGACCCTCGTCGCGCAGCGACTTGATGTGACCGAGCAGGCTCTGCGTCAGGGCCGGGTTCACGCCCGCCATGGGCTCGTCGAGCATGATCAGGTGCGGGTCGGCCATCAGGGCGCGAGCCATCTCCAGCAGCTTGCGCTGACCTCCCGACAGCGAGCCGGCGAACTCCTCGCGCATGTGGTCGAGCCGGAACCGCGCCAGCAGCTCGTCGGCGCGGGCCTCGATCTCCCGCTCCTGGGAGCGCCACATGGGAGGCAGGAGGCTCGACCAGAACCGCTCGCCGATCTGTCCTTGGGCGCCGAGCTTCATGTTCTGCATCACCGACAGCCGGCTGAGGCTCTTCGTCAACTGGAACGTGCGCACCATGCCTGCCCGCGCCAGCTTGTACCCGGACTGCCCCGTGACGTCGGCCCCATCGAACAGCCACCGACCATGGTCGGGCTCGTCGAAACCGGTGAGCAGGTTGAAGAACGTGGTCTTGCCGGCTCCATTGGGACCGATCAGCGCGGTGATGACGCCGCGTTGGACCTCCACATGGTCGACGTCGACGGCGATCAGCCCGCCGAACTGGCGGTGCACGCTCTCGACGACGAGGATCGCGTCGGGCTTGGCGACGCCGGGCTCGTTCGGCAGGCCGTCGAGCGTCCCCGTGCTCGGTACGCCATCGGGGGCGGCGACGGCGGGGTCAGCGGACATCGAAGGCCTGTTCGCGGCGGTCGCCGAAGATGCCCTGGGGGCGGAAGACGACGAGCAGCGCCAGCGCCGATCCAGCGATGATGAACTTGACCTGACCGAAGTTGCTGTCGGTGACCTGGAGCCAGTCGGGCAGCCAGCCAGGCACCGAGTCGGTGCGGACCGCCTCGGCGAGGACATTGTCGACGAACGTGATGACGAACCAGAAGATCATGGCGCCGATGATCGGCCCTTTCACCCTCGCCACGCCGCCGAGGATGAGGATCGTGTAGGCGAAGAACGTCAGCGTGGTGGAGTAGTTGCCGGGCTGAGCGGCCCGGTTGCCGATGGCGATGACCGCGCCGCCGAGGGCCCCGATGATGCCGCCGAGCACCAGGCTCTGCATCTTGTAGGAGAACACGTTCTTGCCGAGGCTGCGGGCGGCGTCCTCGTCCTCGCGGATGCTCTTCAGCACGCGACCCCATGGGCTGCGCATGACCGTGTAGACGAGGAACGACACGAGAGCCACGAGCGACCAGCCGACGATCATCATGAACAGGTCATAGGCGCCGAACGACTGCGCCCAGACCCGGAAGCGGCCGGACATCGGGTTGAGGTTCTGGACGTCGCCGGTGAAGCCCTGCAGGCCATCGGTGCCGCCGAACAGCCAGCGGAACCGCTCGGAGCTCAGGAAGAGGCGGATGATCTCCGCCGTGGCGATGGTGACGATGGCGAGGTAGTCGGCGCGCAGGCGGAGGGTCGGGTACGCCGAGGATCAGCCCGAGCGCCACGCCACCGACGAAGATCAGCGGGAGCGCCGCCCACAGCGACCAGTCGTACTGGGCGATCGTCACGGCCACCGCGTAGGCCCCGATGGCGGCGAAGCCGGCCTGGCCGAAATTCAGCAGGCCGGTGTAGCCGAAGTGGACGTTGAGCCCGATGGCGATGAGGGCATATCCGATGGCGTTGACCGCCAGCGCGGCATACAGGGCGTTGGAGATGATCAGGTCCCACTGCATCAGCCCACGCGCTCCTTTCTCCCGAGGAGGCCCTGCGGTCGCACGAGCAGGACGAGGATGAGGGTGATCAGCGCCCCGGTGTTCTTGAGCTCCACCGCCCCCGGGAAGATCCACGTCCACAGCTCGACGGCGAGCCCGATGAGCAACGAGCCGACGAGGGCGCCGTAGGCGTTGCCGAGCCCGCCGACGGTGATGGCGGCGAACATCAGCAGCAGGAGTGTGAAGCCCATGTTCCAGCGGACCTGCTCGTCGAGTCCGAGGAGCACGCCGCCGAGTCCGGCGAGCGCACCCCCGGCGACCCACACGAGGAGGATCACCCGGTCGGTGTTGATGCCGGTGGCGGAGGACAGCTCGGGGTTGTCGGATACCGCCCTGATCGCCTTGCCCTGTCGGCTGCGCTGCAGGAACAGCGCCACGCCGACGAGGACCACCACGCAGATGACCATCGAGACCAGGTCGCGCTTGGTCAGTGACACGGGCCCGATGTCGATCGCCGACTGCACGGCGTACTCCCGGTAGGCCCGGGAGCGGCCCCCGAACGTGTAGAGGTAGAGGTAGCGCACGGCCAGGCCGACCCCGATCGACACGATCATCATCGAGGTCAGGCTGACACTCCTGCGGCGCAATGGGTGCCAGAGGGATTTCTCGGCGAGGAAGCCGGCCACAGCGGCCGCCAGCACGCCGATCGGCGCGGCGAGGAGGATGTGCATGCCGACGCTCTGGTTCATCCACCAGGCGACGATGGCCCCGAGCGTCACCAGCTCGCCGTGGGCGAAGTTGGACAGCCCGGTGGTGCCGTAGATGAGGGAGAGCCCGACCGCGGTGATGGCGATGATCAGTCCGAACTTGATGCCGTTGGCGATCGTCTGGGGAAGGACGTCCCACCGGCTCTCGGTCTGACGGAGCGACTCGCCGAGGAAGTAGTTGAGGATCTGGCGCTCGGCGGGGCGCACATTGACCGCCAGCTCGGCCTGGGCCTCATCGCGCAGCTCGACGTCGTCGGGCAGCGTGCCCTCGTCCAAGCGGACCGTGTAGTCACCCGGGCCGGGCAACTCCAACTCGAACTGGCCGTCGGCGTCGGTGGTGACGGTGCCGACTTCGGCACCGGACGAATCGACCACGACGAGCACGACGCCCTCGACGGGCACACGGTTGACCTCGCCGTCCTCCTCGACCTCGTTGCGCACGTTGCCCCGGAGGAGCTCGCCACCGTCCTCCTGCGCCCTCGCCGCACCGGGCGCGGCGCCGAGGACGACAGCGCCAGCCGCGGCCAGGCTGCACACGAGTCTGCGTATCAATGGACCTCCTCGTCCAACGGCGCGCTCAGCGATCAATGGTCGGGCGAGCGGGGCCGCCCGCCACGCTTGGCTCGGTACCGTAGCTCGCCCGGACAGGCGCGGCGCACGATCGCGATGGGCGCCACTTGAGCTGGTCCGGCGAGGCGCTTCTAGTCTCCACTCGTGCAGATCTCCCCGGGGCGCTACCGGACGATCACGGTCGTCGCCCTCGGTCTGCTCGTCGCCATCGTCATCACGGGCACCGCCGTCAGGCTCACCGGCTCCGGTCTGGGTTGCGACGACTGGCCCAACTGCAACGACGAACGGCTCGTCGACGTCTCCTCGAACCACGCCGCCATCGAGCAGGTCAATCGCCTGTTCACGGGGCTGGTGGCGGCGGCGGTCATCGCCGCGGTGCTCGGCTCGCTCTGGCGGGTGCCACGCCGGCGTGACCTCATCTGGCTGTCCATCGGGCTCGTCGCCGGGGTCCTCGCACAGGTCGTGCTCGGAGGGATCACGGTGCTCGTCGATCTGCACCCGCTGGCCGTCCAAGGCCACATGCTGCTGTCGCTGGCGATCGTCGCCGACGCCGTGGTCCTCGTACGCCGCGCCGGCGAGCCGGACGGTGATCGGCGCCGCCCCGCCGTGTCGATCGCGACCCGCTACCTCACGTGGGTGCTGATCGCCGTGACCGCCGTGGCGATCGCCGCCGGCACCGTCGTGACCGGGGCTGGACCGCACGCCGGCGACGAAGCGGCGAGGCGCTTCGACGTCGACATCACCAGCGCGGCGCGGGTGCACGGCGCGGCGGTCCTGGCGGCCGTCGCCGTGGCCCTCGCCATCGCCGTGCGTGTGCGGCGCCATGCCGACGAGCGACCGGCGCTGCAAGGTCCGCTGTCCTCGTGGATCTTCGTCGCCCTCCTGCAGGCGGCGATCGGGTACGTCCAGTACTTCAGCGACGTTCCGCCGCTGCTGGTCGGCCTCCACGTCGCCGGGGCGACAGCGCTGTGGGCCATGACCGTGTGGCTCGTGCTGTCGACGGAGGCCAGCGAGAGCACCCTCGTCCGACGCGACGGGCGGCGCCGCCTGCCAGTACGTTCTCTCGGATGAGGGCGTCCCACGATCCTGCCGTCGACGAGGTGCGCTACGAGGTCGCCGATCATGTGGCGACGATCACCCTCGACGCCCCGGAGCGGATGAACACGATCTCCGGGCCGATGCTCTCGGCCATCTCCCGGCTGTTGCTGGAAGCCGATCACGATCCGGACGTGCGGTGCATCGTGCTCACCGGCGCCGGGCGGGCGTTCTGCGCCGGACTCGACTTGGCGGCGCAGTCGAGGACGACGAGCGGTGGACTCGGCAACCTCGGCACGCCGTCGGCAGGGGCCGGGGAGTTCGACGTCCGCGACGCGCCGCCGACGGTCTTGCACAACCTCGACACGCCGACGATCTGCGCCCTCAACGGCGGCGCCGCCGGCTACGGCCTCGACCTCGCGCTGGGGTGCGACATGCGCATCGCCACCGCCTCGGCGAAGCTCAACCCCGGCTTCGCCAAGCGGGGGATCCTCCCCGAGAGCGGCGGCACGTGGCTGCTGCCGCGGATGATCGGCTACGCCAAGGCGGCCGAGCTGGCGTTCCGCGGCCGTACCGTGACGGCGGCGGAAGCCGCCGAGATCGGCATCGTCAACCACGCCGTCCCCGACGAGGAGTTCGCCTCGTTCACCTCAGCGGTGGCGGCCGAGGTCGCCGCCAACGCTCCGCTCGCCGTGCGGGCGATCAAGCGGATGATGCGGGCCGCCGAGACGGAGACGTTCGAGCAGCACATCCACCACGTGTTCCTGCAGTTGCTCCCGCTGCTCGGCACGGCCGACTTCCGCGAGGGCGTGGCGGCGTTCATGGAGAAGCGGGCCGCCGAGTTCACCGGTCGATGAGCGACCGCGCCGTCGAGCGAGCCGGCGACCGGCCGGAGGTCTCGTTGCTCGAGGGGCTGGCAACGACCAGGGCGATCCGCCGATACACCGGAGACCCGATCTCCGAGGCTGACCTCGCGGAGATCCTGTGGCACGCCGCCCGTGCGCCGTCGGGGACGAACCGCCAGCCGTTCCGATTCATCGTGCTCCGCCGCGACGACCCGGCTGCGGCCGAGGCTCGCCAGCTGCTGCAGCGGTCGTTCCGCGAGTCGTGGATCGCCAAGCGCGCCGACCTCGACAAGGATGGCCCGCCGGTCGAGGGCTCGCCGCGGGCGCGGATGCAGGCGACGATGCAGCACTTCGCCGACAACGTCGAGGCCATTCCGGCGATCGTGCTCGTCGGGCTCGAGCGGTACCGGCCGGCCAACCCGTACGAGGGGGCGTCGGTCTACCCGGCGTGCCAGAACCTGCTGCTGGCTGCCCGCGCCCTGGGCTTCGGCGGGGCGCTGACCGGGTGGCACCACGCCGTCGAGCCCGAGCTGCGCAGCCTGCTCGGCATCCCCGACTCGGTCGCCCTCTCGGCGTGCATCACGCTCGGCGTGCCCGCCGGGCGCCACGGCCCGCTGCGCCGCAAACCCTTGCGGACGCTCGTCCACGACGCCCGATGGGGCCGCGCTGCCACGTGGCTCGGGGACCGGGACGGTGGTTGACGACCCCTACGCCATTCTCGGCGTCGACCGCGGCGCAGGCGAGCAGGAGCTGCGAGCCGCGCGGCGCCGCCGGGCCCAGGAGCTGCACCCCGATCACGCCGGCGGCACGACCGAGGCCATGCGCCGCCTCAACCTCGCCTTCGAGCGGGCGATGGCCGACGCCACGGCGCCGATCGGGCCGCCCGAACCGGCAGCCGATGTCCCGCCCCCGCCCCCGCCGACCCCTCCTGTCCCGAGACCCGGGGGGCGAGTCGCCCACGACGTCGCCTCGTTCACCATCGAGGCCCTGCCCGTCGAGGCGTTCGAGGCCCTGCTGATCGTCTCCACGTGGCTCGGTGAGGTGCTCGTGGACGAACCGCCGTACCAGCTCGACGTCGCCCTCGGGGAGCCGTTCGAGTGCTGGTGCCGCCTCGACCTGGTTCCCGACGCCGGGTCGACGACCGTCGCCCTCACGCTGGCCAGCCTCGACGACCGACCGGTCCCCGACCTCGACGCCGTGCGCGACGCGTTGGTCGCCGACCTCAACACCCTCGGCCGCCCCGATCCCTGACGGCTTCCCATCCGAGTGTTTGCTGCACCGGAGTGTCTCCTGCGGGGCCCTCCCGCAGGAGACACTCGGTCGGCAGCAAACACTCGGATGGGAGATCAGGGGGTCGCCGCGGCGGCCTTGGTCAGGCGGTCGCGGATGGCGTGGCCGAGGCCGCGCGGGGGCGGAAGGACGGCCACGACGTGGTCGGCGCCGGCGGCGTCGGCGGCGCGCAGGTCGGCGTACAGCCGGCGCGCGTAGGTGACGAGGTCGTCGCCGTGGTCGAGCACCGCGACCCGCCCGCCCTGGCGCTCGAACGTGGCTGCCTGCGCCGCCGCCTGCCGCGCGTCGGGCACCAGCGTGACGCGGGCCCGAGGGGCGTAGTGCGCGGCGAGCATCCCGGCGGCGCGGGACGGACCGGTGGCGTCGCCGACGGCGGCGTCGAGGAGGCGCTCGACGTCCTCGGTGGGGATGCCGCCGGCGCGCAACAGCTGCGGCGGATCGGTCGTGCAATCGATGATCGTGCTCTCCACGCCGATCGGGCTCGGCCCGCCGTCCAGCACGACGTCACGTTGGACGTCGAGGTACGGCCCGAGATCGGCGACGACGTGCTCGGCGGTCGTCGGGCTCACCCGCCCGAAGCGGTTCGCCGACGGCGCGGCGATGCCCCGCCCCGACCTCGCCAACAGCTCCTGCGTCATGGCGTGGGCCGGCACGCGCACGCCGACCGTGTCGCGCCCTCCGGTCACGGCGTCGATGACCCGCTCGGCGCGGCGCAGCAAGAGCGTCAGCGGTCCCGGCCAGCAGGCCTCGGCGAGGACGGCGGCACTCGGCGGGACGGCGGCCGCCCAGTCGCCGAGCCAGTCGAGGGCGATGTGCACGATCAGGGGGTGGTCCGCCGGGCGGTCCTTGATGCTGAAGATCCGCTCGACGGCCCGTGGATCGTCGGCGTCGGCACCGAGGCCGTACACGGTCTCGGTCGGGATGGCCACCAGGCCGCCGGTGGTCAGCCGGTCGACGGCGACGGCGACATCCGTCGTGACCGCCACGGTCATCTCGGCACGGCGTCGAGGAACTCCAGCACGGCATCGATGAAGCCGAACGACTCGGGGGTGGCGAAGTGATCGACGTTGCGCAGCGTGACGCCACGGGCGTCCGGCAGGGCGTCGACGAGCTGGTCGGCGGGTCCGGCGAAGTCGCGGTCGCCGATCACGACGAGCACCGGACAGGTCACGGTCGCCAGCTGCTCCTTGGTGAACGGCCCCTCGTCCGGGCGCTTGAGCACGGCGGCGAGGGCGAGGCGGTCGTTGCCGGGCTGGGCGGCGTACTGACCGAACAGGCGGGCGAGGTTGTCGTCGGGCGGGGCCGTGCCCTCGACGCCGGCGATGATCGACAAATGGCGCTCCTCGTCGCGCTCGAACACGTTCTGGCCGATGCCGGCGACGACGATCCGGCGGAACCGCTCGGGTTGCTCGACCGCCAGGCGCAACGTCGTGATCGCCCCCATCGAGAAGCCGACGACGTCGACGGGGTCCGCCGGCAGAGCCTCGGCGATCCGCGCCGTCATGTCGCGGTAGGCCTCCGGGTCGTGGGGCTTGGGCGCCTCGCCGTGGCCGAGCAGATCGACGCCGATGACCGGTCGGCCGGCATCTGCCAGCAGCTCGGTGAACCCGCTCTGGCGCCACGTCGTCTGGAACGACCCGCCCCACCCGTGGACGAGCACGACCGGTGTTGCATCGGAGGCTGGCACGCCGCGCAGCGTAGAACGCCCGGTCGGGCGGCCGCGGATCCGGGCACGCGGCGCTCCCGGTCACCCGCCGTAACCTTGGGTCGCCCCATTTCCGATCCGAGGACCCCGCATGCGCCTGCTCCATCCCCACCCGGGGCACGACCTCACGTACAACGACGTGTTCATGGTGCCGAGCCTCTCGACGGTCGGATCGCGCCTCGACGTCGACCTGACGACGCCCGATGGCATCGGCACGCACCTCCCGGTCGTCGTCGCCAACATGACGGCGGTGGCCGGGCGGCGGATGGCCGAGACGATCGCCCGGCGGGGCGGGCTCACGGTGCTGCCCCAGGACATCCCCCTCGACGTCGTCGGCTTCGGTGATCGAGTACGTCAAGTCGTGCCACACGGTGTACGAGACGCCGATCACGCTGTCGCCGCAGCACACCATCGGTGACGCCCTCGGCCTCGTGCACAAGCGGGCCCACGGGATGGTCGTCGTCGTCGACGACGGCGAGCGGCCGCTCGGCGTCTTCACCGAGCACGACGCGGCCGGCTTCGACCGCTTCACCCAGCTGCACGCCGTGATGAGCCGTGAGCTGGTGACCGTCCCGGACGGCACGGACGCCCGCACGGCCTTCGACCTCCTGTCGACGAACCGGCGCACGATGGCCCCCGTCGTCGACGGCGGCGGCCGCCTCGTCGGTGTCGTCACCCGCAAGGGGGCGCTGCGCTCGACGACCTACCGGCCGGCGGTCGACGCCGACGGGCGGCTGATGGTCGCCGTCGCCGTCGGCATCAACGGCGATCCCGACACCAAGGCCAAGGCCCTCGTCGAGATGGGTGCTGACGTGCTCGTCATCGACACGGCTCACGGTCACCAGCTCCGCATGCTGCAGGCGATCGAGTCCGTGCGGGCCATGTCGGGCACGGTGCCGATCGTCGCCGGCAACGTGGTGACCGCGGAGGGCACGCGGCAGCTCGTCGAGGCGGGAGCCGACATCGTCAAGGTCGGCGTCGGTCCCGGGGCGATGTGCACGACGCGGATGATGACCGGGGTCGGCCGCCCGCAGTTCTCGGCCGTGCTGGAGTGCGCCGCCGAGGCCACTCGCCTCGGTCGGCACGTCTGGGCCGACGGTGGGGTGCGCTGGCCGCGCGACGTCGCCCTGGCCCTCGCCGGCAGGGGCGGCCAGCGTGATGTTCGGGTCGTGGCTCGCCGGCACGTACGAGTCGGCCGCCGACACGATGCGCGACCTCGACGGCCGGCTGTACAAGGAGAGCTTCGGGATGGCGTCGAACCGCGCCGTGAAGCACCGCACGCAGGCCGAGACGGCCTTCGAGCGGGCCCGCAAGGAGCTCTTCGAGGAGGGCATCAGCACCTCTCGGATGTACCTCGATCCGGAACGTCCCGGCGTCGAGGACATCCTCGATCAGATCGTCGCCGGCGTGCGCTCGGCGTGCACCTACGCCGGGGCGGCGAACCTCGTCGAGCTCCAGGACGCGCGCCGTGGTCGGCGTGCAGAGCGGTGCCGGCTACGACGAGGGCCGCCCGCAGGG
The DNA here is from genome assembly GCA_963776995.1 of uncultured Acidimicrobiia bacterium. Lineage (GTDB taxonomy): Bacteria > Actinomycetota > Acidimicrobiia > Acidimicrobiales > Ilumatobacteraceae > JALZMG01. The sequence goes on along the minus strand of CAVZPA010000015.1, from coordinate 59,767 downwards.
CACGTCCTGGTGACCGCGCTGATCATCGCCATCGATGGGCCGGCCGGGGCCGGCAAGAGCACGGTCGGCCGGGCCGTGGCCGCGCGCCTCGGCCTGGAGTACCTCGACACCGGGGCGATGTACCGCGCCGTGGCGTTCGCCGCCCTGCGCCGGGGCATCCCGGTCACCGACGACCCAGCCGTCGCCGAGCTGGCGCGGCAGTTGGACCTCTCGCTGTCCGAGGCCGGCGTCCTCGTCGACGGCATCGACGCCACCTCGGGGATCCGCAGCCGCGAGGTGACCGAGGCCGTCAGCGCCGTGGCCGCCAACACACCGGTCCGCGAGGAGCTGCGGGCGCGTCAGCGACAATGGGCCGATGAGCGAGGGGGTGGCGTGATCGAGGGCCGCGACATCGGCAGCGTCGTCTTCCCCGACGCCACGCTCAAGCTGTACATCACGGCGACGCCGCGCACCCGGGCCGAGCGTCGGGTCGCCGAGATCGGTGGCGACCTCGACGACGTGGCCACGTCGATCGCCGAGCGGGATCGCCGGGACATGACCCGCGCCGACGGGCCCTTGCGCGCCGCCGACGGGGCCGTCGTGGTCGACACCACCGGGCTGACCATCGACGACGTCGTCGCCCGCATCGTCGAGATGCTGGACGTTCCATGAGCGTTCCCCGGCCACGCAGGCCGGTGCTGGCCGCTCCCTCACGCCGTTCGGCCACGGACGCGGCGCTGGCGCTCGGTCGCTCGCATCGGCCGCGGGACGTGCCATGACGCGTGTCGACACGTTCCTCGCCGGTCAGGGCATCGCCAGCCGGATCGCCTACTTCGTGGCCCGCTCGTTCGTCGCCGGGTTCACGCGGCTGTGGACGCGGACGTCGATCGAGGGTCGCGAGCACATCCCGCGCACCGGGGCGTTCGTGCTGGCGCCGGTGCACCGGTCGATCATGGACACGCCGATCTCCTCGTGCCTGACGCGGCGGCGGTTGCGCTTCATGGGCAAGGACTCGCTGTGGACGCGCCAACCGGCGGCGTGGATCCTGTCGGCGCTCGGTGGGTTCCCGGTGTCGCGGGGCACCGCCGATCGCGAGGCCCTGCAGCGCTGCATCGCCGTGCTCGAGGCCGGCGAGCCGTTGGTGCTGTTCCCCGAGGGGGAGCGCAAGTCAGGTCCGACGGTGCAACCGCTGTTCGACGGCGCGGCGTACGTGGCGCTGAAGGCCGGGGCGCCGATCGTGCCCGTCGGCATCGGCGGCTCGGAGGAGGTGCTCCCGAAGGGCTCGCGCTTCATCCACCCGCGCAAGGTGCACGTGATCATCGGGGAACCGATCGCGGCCCCTGTCGGCGACGGCACCCGCGTGCCGCGCGTCGTCGTGCGCGACGTCACGGCTCGTCTGCACACGACGCTGCAAGAGTTGTTCGACGAGGCCCAGCGCCGCGCCCACGGCTGAAGAGCTCAGTCGATGGCCGACAAGTAGGAGGTCAGGGCGGCGGCGAGCCATGCGGGATCGGAGGAGCCGCAGACCTCGCGAGCGGAGTGCATCGACAGCTGGGGAATGCCGACGTCGACGGTGGCGATGCCCAGGCGGGTGGCCGTCAGCGGGCCGATGGTCGAGCCGCACGGCATGCTGTTGCGGGAGACGAACGTCTGGAACGGCACGCCGGCGCGCTCGCACGCCCGCCGGAACAGCACGGCGGTGTCGGCCGACGTGGCGTAGCGCTGGTTGACGTTGAGCTTGATCGCCGGACCCCCGTTGACGATCGGGCCGTGGTCCGGATCGTGCCGCTCGGAATAGTTCGGGTGGACGGCGTGGGCGTTGTCGGCCGAGACGCAGCTCGACGCGGCGAGCGTCCGGTGCAGGTCGTCGACGTCACCGCCGGCGGCGTGACAGAGGCGCTCGACGACGGTGGCCAGGAACGGACCGGAGGCCCCGGTCGTGCTCGCCGAACCGACCTCCTCGTGATCGAAGAGCGCGATCACGGCCACGTGGCCGGCCGGCTCGGCGGCCACCAGCGCCGACGTCGCCGCCCAGCACGACGCCAGGTTGTCGAGGCGACCGCTGGCGAGCATCGAGCGGTCGGCGCCGAGGACACTGGCCGGCTGCACGTCGTAGAGGCACAGCTCCCACCACGCCGGGACATCGCCGCGGCCGCACGTGGCGATCCAGTCGGCGAACGAGGTCGTCATCGCCGTCGCCCACACGGGCGTCATGTGGATCTGCCGGTCGAGCACGAGACCACGCTCGTTGACATCACGGTCGAGGTGGATCGCCAGTTGCGGGATGCGGGCGATCGGTTCGGCGACGTCGACGAGCATGTCGGCGCCGTCGGCGTAGACCAACCGCCCGGCGACGCCGAGGTCGCGGTCGAGCCAGCTGTTCAGCAGCACGCCGCCGTAGATCTCCACGCCGAGCTGCCGCCAACCGGCCCGCGCGCCGTCGGGATGGGGCTTGACGCGCAGCCCTGGTGAGTCGGTGTGGGCCCCGACGATGTGCACCGGGAGCGGGCCGCCGCCCGCCGGGCGCCGCCAGCCGATGAGCGCCCCGCCCCGCCGGACGAACCCGGTGTCAGGGACGTCGGACCACGCTTGGCGCTCGTCGAGCTCGGTGAACCCGGCCGCCTCGAGGGCGGCGGCCGACGTCCGCACGGCGTGCCACGGAGACGGTGAGGCGTCGAGGTGGTCGCGCAGCCCGGCGGTGGGATCGGCGGCCGGGAAGTCAGCCATGGCGGGGATGTCCGCGGGTCGACGATCGGTGGTGGGCGAGCAGGACGTGCATCCAGCGACTAGATAAGCAGGTGTGACCCGACGCACGAAGATCGTCGCCACGCTCGGACCGGCCACCGAGGAGCCGGCGCAGCTGGAGGCCATCGTGCGCGCCGGGGTCGACGTGGTCCGCCTGAACCTCAGCCACGGCCCGGTCGAGGACCACCTGCGACGATTGGCCGCTGTCCGCGACGTGGCCACGACCGTCGGCCGCCCGGTCGGTGTGCTCGCCGACCTGCCGGGTCCGAAGATCAGGGCCGGGGCGTTCCCCGACGATGGCGTCGAGCTGGCGCCGGGAGAGCGCTACCGCCTCGTGCCGGGCTCGGGCCCGAGCACGGGCGACGTCATCACCGTGCCCTATCCCTCGCTGCTCGAGGACCTCGATCCCGACGATCGCGTCGTCATCGGCGACGGCGGGATCTCGATGCGCGTCGTCGGCACGAAGGACGACGCCGTGGTGGCCGAGGTGGAGAGCGGCGGGCGCACGCAGGGTCGGCCCGGGATCCACATGTCGTGCGAGCGGCTGCAGATGTTCGCCCCGACCGAGCAGGACCTCGTGCTTGCCGAGACGGTGGCCGCGGCGGGCGTGGAGTACATCGCGCTGTCGTTCGTGCGGCGGGCCGCCGACGTCATCAGGCTGCGCGAGGTCGTCGGTGACCGCGCCGGGATCGTCGCCAAGATCGAGACGAGCGGGGCGCTCGCCCAACTGGAGTCGATCACCGAGGCCGCCGACGCGCTGATGGTGGCGCGCGGCGACCTCGGCATCGACTGCCCGCTGGAGGACGTCCCCCACCTGCAGAAGCACATCGTGCGTCATTGCGTTGCGGTCGGCACGCCGGTGATCACGGCGACCCAGATGCTGGAGTCGATGATCGTCGCCCCGGCGCCCACGAGGGCCGAGGTCAGCGACGTCGCCAACGCCGTGTTCGACGGGACCGACGCCGTGATGCTCTCCGCCGAGACGGCCATCGGGGCCCACCCCGTGCTCGTGGTGTCGACGATGTCACGCATCGCGGCGCGCGCCGAGACCGAGGCCAGCTACCGCCAGTGGGCCGTACGCCTCGGCCAGGAGCAGCGCACGTGGGCCGGCGACACGTCGGACCGGATCACCGGCGCCGTCACGCACGCCGCCTGGCAGGCCGCCGTCGACTCCGGCGCCACGGCGATCCTGTGCTGCACGCGGACCGGTCGCACCGCCCGGGCGATGGCCCGGTTCCGGCCGAGTGCCCGCCTGATCGGGCTCTCCCCGGAGCCCCACACCGTCGACTCGCTCACCCTGTCGTGGGGGGTCGAGTCGGTGCACGTCGAGGAGTACCGCACCAGCGACGAGATGGTGTGGTTCGCCGTCCAGACGGCCGTGGAGCACGGCTTCGTCGAGCATGGCGACATCGTGCTCGTCCTCGCCGGCGCGCCGGATCGCCACAGCGCGGCGGCGACCGACGTGCTGCGCGTCGTGCAGGTCGAATGACGGGTCCGATCTGGTCGGACGAAGCCGGCCCCGACGACGCTCCACTGGTCGTGCTGATCCACGGATCGATGGATCGCTCGGCCGGGCTGCTCAAGCTGTCGAGGCGGCTCGACGGCGCGCACCGCGTGCTGCGCTACGACCGGCGCGGCTACGGCCGCTCGACGCCGCACCCCGGTCCGTTCGGGATCGCCGAGCAGGTCGCCGACCTCGTCGCCCTGCTCGACGCTCGGCGGGCGGTGCTGTTCGGGCACAGCTACGGGGGCAACGTCGCCCTCGCCCTTGCCGCCCGGCGACCCGACCTGGCGCGAGCCGTGGCGGTGTACGAGTCGCCGCTGTCGTGGCTCGACTGGTGGCCACGGACGACGGCGGGCGGTGATGCCCTGGCGGCGGGCGCCGACCCGGCCGACGCGGCCGAGCGGTTCATGCGCCGCCTGATCGGTGACGAGCGGTGGCGACGCCTGCCGCCGGGCACCCGGCGGGCGCGGCGCGCCGAGGGTGTGGCGATGGTCGGCGAGCTGCGCGATCTGGAGTCGAACGCGCCATGGGAGCCCGACGCCGTCACGGTGCCGGCCGTGGCGATCCACGGGACGCGCGGCGCTGCCCACCACGGAGCGTCCACGGGCCACCTGGGCCAGGTCCTGGCCGACTGCCGGGTCGTCGAGATCGAGGGCGCCAAGCACTTCGGACCGAACACCCACCCCGACGCCGTCGCCGCTGTGCTGGTCGAGCTGGTCAGCCGAGCGGCGACGTCACCGTGACCTCGCGGCCGAAGAAGGCGCACGTCGTCTCGTCGACGGAGCCGGCGGCGAGGGTCGCCCCGACCCGACCGGCACAGTCCTGGAGCGTGGCGCGCTGCGCCCACACGACGACGGCGACCGCCGCCACGACCGCCAAGGCGAGGAGCTTGGAGGTCACGGTCCGGACGACCCAGGCAACGACGACGGCGGCGATGACCGCCCCGACGAGGATGACCAGCCCTGCGTCGCGCGCCGCCTCCCACGTCAACCCGACCACGAGATCACCCGCGTAGGACGCGCTCGACGGCGGCATCCCCCGGACGGTAGGGGACGCTGCGGCGGCCGGCGCGTACCCTCCCAGGGATGAGCGATGAACGTCCGATCGCGATGTCTCACGGGCTGCCGTCGACCGTCCTCCCGGCACCCGATCCAGCGGTGCGCGAGGAGCTCGACCGAGCGCTGGCAGTCGACGATCTCGACCGCCGGCGGACGGCGATCGCCGCGGTGGCGGCGCGCCACCCGCGCTTCCTCGACGCCTGGGCCGAGCTCGGCGACGCCGGCCGCGATGACATCGAGCGCTACGCCTACTACCGCGTCGGGTACCACCGCGGCCTCGACGCCCTGCGGGCCAACGGGTGGCGCGGTTCGGGGTACGTCCGGTGGTCGGAACCGACCAACCGCGGCTTCCTCCGCGCCCTCGCCGGGCTCGGCGAGATGGCCCAGCGAATCGGCGAGCGCGACGAGGCCGAGCGGATCGCCACGTTCCTCGTCCAGCTCGACCCCGATGGATCCCCGCAGGCATCGTGACCGCCGGTGCCGTGCTCTGTGGTGGCGCGAGCCGCCGGATGGGCACGGACAAGGCATTCGTCGAGGTCGGCGGCATGGCGATGGCCGAGCGCGTCGCCGCCGCGCTCGAAGCCGCGGGCTGCGCCCCGGTCGGCTTCGTCGGCGGCGACGCGGTCCTCCTTGCCCGGCTCGGCCGGCCCGTGCACGACGATCGATGGCCGGGCGAGGGTCCCGGCGGCGGCATCCTCACCGCGCTCCACGCCATGCCCGACGACGACGTCGTGGTGGCGGCCTGCGATCTGGCCTTGCTGCATCCCCGATCGGTCCACCGGCTCCTCGCCGCGGCCGCCGCGGCGCCGGACGCCGACGTCGTCGTGGCGCGGACGGATCGCCTGCAACCAGGCCTCGCGCTGTGGCGCCGCCAGGTGCGGCCGGATCTCGAGCGGCACTGGTCCGCCGGCGTGCGGCCGGTGCACCGGCTGATCGCGGCGGTGCGGTCGGTCACCGTCGCCGTCGAAGCCGCCGACCTGCGCAACGTCAACACGACCGAGGACCTGTCGGCCGCTGAGGCGATGGCTGGGTACATTGGCCCCGTGGCCGTCTCCGAGATCGACGTCGACGAGCTCGCCGAACGCCTGGCCACCGGCGCCCGGGTCATCGACGTGCGGGAGCCGGACGAATACACCGCCGGACACGTCCCGGGGGCGATCTCGATCCCCCTGGCGACGGTGCCCGAGCGACTCGAGGCCTTCCGTGGTGACGGCCCGACGTATGTCATCTGCCACTCCGGCCCACGGAGCCGGCGGGCGTGCGAGTTCGTCGACGCCCAGGGCCTCGACGGCGTGGAGACGACGAACGTGGAGGGCGGCACCAGTGCGTGGATGGCGTCCGGGCGCGACGTCGTCCACGGAGACCGACCCTCGTGACCCATCAGTGGGTCGACCGCACCGCTGAGCTCGACGAGGTCATCGATGTCCTGGTCAGCCAGCCGCGCTACGCCATCGACACCGAGTTCCACCGTGAGCGCACGTACTTCCCCCGCCTGGCGCTCGTCCAGCTGGCCTGGCCGGGCGGCCTCGTGCTCGTCGACCCGCTGACCGTCGACGCGGCGCCGCTGATCCGCCTGTTCGGCAGCTCCGCCCTGGCGGTCGCCCATGCCGCCCAACAGGATCTCGACGTGCTGACCCACGCCGTCGGGGCGATACCGACACGCCTCTTCGACACCCAGGTGGCAGCCGGTTTCGTCGGCTACGGCACGCCGTCGCTGTCGTCGCTTCTGCAGGGCGAGCTCGGCCTCACGCCGGCGAAGGGAGACCGGCTCACCGACTGGCTGCGCCGCCCGCTGACGGACGCCCAGCGGTCCTACGCCGCGGCCGACGTCGCCTCGCTCCTCGAGTTGCACGACCGCCTCACCACCGAGCTCGCCGCGCTCGGCCGGCTGGGCTGGGTCGACGCGGCGTGCGAGGAGCTGCGCACCCGCCCGACGGGGGCGACGGACCCGGAGCTCGCCTGGACCAAGCTCAAGGACGCCCGGTCGCTGCGAGCCAAGTCGCGCTCCGTCGCCCAGGCCGTGGCGGCGTGGCGGGAACGAGAGGCCGCGGCGATGGACATGCCGGTCCGTCAGGTGCTACCCGATCTGGCCATCCTCGGCATCTCCCAACGCCAGCCGTCGACGCTCGACGAACTGAGCCAGGCCCGCGGTGTCGACGAGCGCCACCGGCGGGGGCGGGTGGGCCGGGAGATCCTCGCCGCCGTCGCTGCCGGCAAGGCGAACCCGCCGCCGGCCGTCCCCGATGCCGTCGACGAGCTCGATCGATCCAAGCGTCCGGCCGTGACGCTGGTGTCGGCGTGGATCAGCCAGGTGGCCAGGACGGCGCGCATCGACACCGCCCTGCTCGCCACGCGGGCCGATCTGGTGGCGGTGATCCGCGGCGATCCCGAGGCCCGGCTGGCCCACGGGTGGCGGGCCGAGTTGATCGGCGACGGCATCACCCGCCTGATGGACGGCCGCGCCGCCCTGACGTTCGACGGCCAGGGCAGCCTGCGCCTGATCGACGTCTGACCATCCGAGTGCGTGCTGCCGACCGAGGGCCACCGGCGGGACATCCCGGCAGCAGGCACTCGGGCCGTCAGGCGGCACGCAACACGCGACGCAGCCTGGTCCAGAGGCTGTCGAAGGCGTGGACGACGTCGGCGGCCCGGCTGCCGTAGTCATGGATCGGCCGGCGCTCACCGAGGGCCTGGTTGACGATCACCCGCTGCGGCACGGGCGGCTTCCAGATCGTGCTGCGCCCGACGATGCGGCCGAGCTCGTCGATGCGGCGCTCGGCCTCGACCGAGATCGCCGGCACCCGGTTGACGACGACGCCGCACAGGTCGAGGTCGGGGTTGGCGCCCTCCCAGACCCTGTCGACGGCGTCGGCGACGCTCCCGATGCCGCGCAGGCCGAGCGCCGATGGGTCGACGACGATCAGCGCATGGCGGGCCGCTGTCAACGCCGCGAGCGTCGGTCCGTCGAGCGTCGGGGGGCAGTCGACCATGATCGCCTCGTACCGGTCGGGCGGGAGCTCGGCGAGCGCGGTGCGCAGCCGCGCCGTGGCGTCCACGTCGATCGCTGCGGCGGTGTCGCGGGCGCCGGGCACGAGGTCGATGCGATCGGACCACGGCGACGTGACGATGGCCTCGTCGAGCTTCGTCCCGGCCATGACATCGGCCACATCCGGCTCGTCGCCCTGGCCCTCGTGACCGAGGACCCACGTCGAGGACCCCTGCGGGTCGAGGTCGACGACCAGGACCTTTCGTCGGGCCGCCGCGGCGGCGGAGGCGAGTCCCAGCGTGACGGTGGTCTTGCCGACGCCACCTTTCTGGTTCAAGATGGCGACGGCTCGGGGAGCGGGCGCAGCACGTCCACGGGACATGGGTTCGATCCTGGCACACGGGATGCCGTTGGCGGTGGGGTCCGAACGGTAGACTGTCCCCCAATGTCAACTCACTAATTTTGGGAGCCCTGCGTGAAGAAGGGTCGTCATCGTCGCTTCGAAGAAGCGCGCAAGCTGAAGCAATCTGGCCCCGGGGCCTTCGATCTCGGATTCGGCGACCGCAGCCGTGAGCCGACGACGACCGCCACGCAGGACGACGAGGACGACTACGCCGCCCTGGCGGAGAAGTACGGCGTCGAGTTCGACGACGACGACACCGACGACTGACCGCGCTGGGTCCTGCCCTCAGCGCGGCGGGCGCAGAGCCGGGTGGGGGAGCGGCACCCAGTTGGTCCGCTCCAGCTGCTCGACCAGCGTGTCGTAGACGGCCTGACCGACGAGCTCGACGATCTCGTCACGCGCCCATCTGTAGACCGGCTCGGTCCCGACGAACGCCTCCGGCGACTCCGTGCACCACCAGTGGAACTCGGCCCCGCCCTCACCCCAGTCGCGCCGTTTCCACTCCCGCAGCCGCGTCGTGAGGTGCCCGTTCTCGTCGGTGGCGTGCTCCAGGCGCAGCGGCACCTGCCAGCAGACGTTGGGCTTCCAGTCGAGCGGCCGTTCGCCTGCCTCGAGGGCCCCGATGTGCAGGGCACACCCGGCGCCACCGGCGAAACCCACCCGGTTGAGGAAGATGCACGCGTCGTCGACGAGCCTGGTCACGGTGACCGGTTCGCCATCCTCGCCGGACTCGCCCGGGCGGAGGAAGCCGCCGCGGCGGGCCTTGGCGTGGAACTGCATCTGGTCGGGCCGCAGGCGTACGAACTGCTGGACCACGTGGGCGACGTCGTCCTCGTCGACGAAGTGGGCCCCGAAGCTGCAGCACCCGAGCTGCAGCTCGGGTGCCGGCGCGTCGAGGATCCCGAGGCACCCGTCGCCGTAGATGCAGCGGTAGTTCGAGCGCAAGAACGTGGCGTCGAACAGCCACGTTCTTTGCTCGTGCTCGTCGTCGAAGCTGATCCACTCGTGGAGGTCGTCGGGAGGAGCGGTCGGCACCCGGTCACGCTACTGCTGAGCGGCGGACGGACCGGTGGTCGACGGCAACCCCGGCGCCCTGCTCGGAGGCCCGCCGGTAGGCTCACCAGGACTATGACACCTGCGTTCCCCGGCCACGCAGGCCGCGTGTGGCCACTCGCTCGCTGGCGCTCGCTCGTTCGCATCGTCGGGACGGCGGGCCGGTGACGTTCATTGCGTTCCCCGGCCACGCAGGCCGTTGCTGGCCGCTCCCTCGCTGGCGCTCGCTCGCTCGCACCGTCGAGATGGCGGACCGATGACCGCGCCGCGCACCGCCGACGAGCTCCGGCAGTCGTTCATCGAGTTCTTCGCCGCCCGCGACCACACGCCGGTGCCGTCGGCGAGCCTGATCCCGCACGACCCGACGCTGCTGTTCAACGTCGCCGGGATGGTGCCCTTCAAGCCGTACTTCGTGGGTGACGAACAGCCCCCGTTCCGCCGCGCCGTGAGCTCGCAGAAGTGCGTCCGCGCCGGTGGCAAGCACAACGACCTCGACGACGTCGGGCGCACCAAGCGGCACCTGGTGTTCTTCGAGATGATGGGCAACTTCAGCTTCGGGGACTACTTCAAGGAGCTGGCGATCCCGCTGAGCTGGGAGCTCGTCACGGATGTGTGGGGCATGGACGGGGACCGCATCTGGGTCACCGTCCACGAGAGCGACGACGAGGCCGAGAAGATCTGGCACGACGTCGTCGGCGTGCCGATGGAGCGCATCCAACGCCTCGGTGACAAGGACAACTTCTGGCAGATGGGCGACACCGGTCCGTGCGGTCCGTGCAGCGAGCTGCACATCGACCGCGGCCCCGCCTTCGGCCCCGACGGTGGCCCGTTGCACGATCCGCACGGCGACCGGTTCATGGAGTTCTGGAACCTCGTGTTCATGCAGTACGACCAGGCGCCCGACGGCACCCGGACGGCGCTGCCGCGGCCGTCGATCGACACGGGTGCCGGTCTGGAGCGGATCCTGTGCCTGCTGCAGGGCGTGGATGCGGTGTGGGAGACCGACCTGATGGCCCCGCTGATCGATCGGGCCTGCTCGCTGACCGGGCGCACGTACCGTCCCGGCGACTACGACGACCGTGACAGCTTCGCCGTGCGCGTCCTCGCCGAGCACGCCAGGTCCTCGGCGATGCTCGTCGCGGACGGCGTGTTCCCCAGCAACGAGGCGCGCGGCTTCGTGCTGCGCCGGATCATCCGCCGCGCCGTGCGCTACGCCTACCTGCTGGGCACCGAGCAGCTCGTCATGCCGTCGCTCGCCGACGTCGCAGTCGACGTGATGGGCCAGGCCTATCCCGAGGTCGCCCGTCAGCGCGACTTCATCGTCGGCGTCCTCGGCAAGGAGGAGGAGCGCTTCCGCCAGACGCTGCGCAACGGCTTGACGATCCTCGAGGGCGAGCTCCTCGGCGGCACCGGTGAGCTGTCGGGCTCGACCGCCTTCGTCCTCCACGACACCTACGGCTTCCCGCTCGAGTTGACCCAGGAGATCGCCGGCGAGCGCGCGGTCACCGTCGACGTCGCCGGGTTCGAGACGGAGATGGCCGAGCAGCGCCAGCGGGCCAAGGCGGCGCGGCGCATCGGCAGCGACGACGCCAACCTCGACGCCTATCGCGAGGTCGTCGAGCAGTTCGGCACGACCACGTTCACCGGCTACACCGACGACACCTCCACGGCCCACGTCCTGGCGATCATCCCGGTCGCCGGCCAGGGCGAGGTCGGGCGAGTGCCGTCCCAGGGGGACGGCGACGAGCACGGAGGCGAGCGAAGCGAGCCCGAGATGACCGTCGAGATCTTCCTCGATCGGACCCCGTTCTACGCCGAGAGCGGCGGACAGGTCGGCGATCGCGGCTCCATCACCACCGACACCGGTCGCGCCGAGGTCGTCGACACCACGTTCGCCCTGCCCAACCTGCGTCGCCACACGGCGCGCCTGGTCAGTGGCACGATCAGCCCCGGACAGGTGGCGACAGCGACGATCGACGTCGCCCGGCGCGACGCCACCCGGCGCAACCACACCGCCACCCACCTGCTGCACCACGCCTTGCGCGAGGTGCTCGGCCACCACGTCAAGCAGGCCGGGTCCCTCGTCGCGCCCGACCGGCTGCGCTTCGACTTCTCCCACTACGAGCCGGTCACGCCCGAGCAGATCGAGCAGATCGAGCGCCTGGCCAACGCCGAGACGCTGGCCAACACGGCGGTACGGGCCTTCGAGACGACGAAGACGGAGGCCGAGGAGCTGGGGGCGATCGCCTTCTTCGGCGACAAGTACGGCGACATCGTGCGCGTCCTCGAGGCCGGCTCGTCGGTCGAGCTCTGCGGTGGCACGCACGTGCGGGCCACCGGCGACATCGGCACGATCAAAGTGGTCAGCGAGGGCTCGATCGGCTCCAACCTGCGGCGCATCGAGGCGGTCACCGGTGAGGCCAGCGTCGCCCTCCTGCAGCGCGACGAGCGGGCGCTCGCCGACGCGGCGCGCCTCGTCGGTGCCGCGCCGGACGATCTCGTCGGCGGGGTGCAGCGCAAGCTGGACGAGCTGCGGGCGATGGCCGACGAGATCAAGGTGCTGCGGGCCAAGCTGGCCACCGGCCGCGCCAGCGAGCTCGCCGCCACGGCGACGGACGGGGTCGTCGTCCACCGTGTCGACGGGTTGGCTCCCGGAGACCTGCGCGACCTCGCCATCGCCGTACGCCAGGAGTCGGGCATCGACGTCGTCGTCCTCGGCGGGGAGACGCCGACCGGCGGCGCCAGCCTCGTCGCCGCGGTCCGCCCGAGCACCGGCGTCGAGGCGGCGGCACTGATCCGCGACGCCGCCAGGGCTGTGGGTGGTGGCGGCGGCGGCAAGGGCGACATCGCCACGGCGGGCGGCAAGGATCCCGGCGGTCTCGACGAGGCCCTGCGCGTCGCCGCCCACGCCGCCACCGCCGTGCGCACCTGACCGTGCGGGCGCTCGGTCTCGACCTCGGTTCGAAGCGCATCGGGGTCGCCATCAGCGACACCTCGGGCACGATCGCCTCACCGCTGACCGTCGTCGGGCGCGGCCGGTCGCGCCGTCACGACCACGAGCAGATCGCCGCCATCGTGCGGGATGAGGAGGCCGAGCTGGTCGTCGTCGGCCTCCCGCTCAGCCTCTCGGGCCACGACGGCCCGGCGGCGCGAGCCGCCCGGAAGGAGGTCGCCGCCCTCGCTACCGTGGTAGGCGTGCCCGTCGAGACCTACGACGAGCGGTTCACGACGGTGACCGCCGAGCGCGCCCTGGCCGACATCGGGGTCCGTGGCGCGGCCCGGCGGCAGGTGGTCGACAAGGTCGCGGCCGCCGTGATCCTGCAGTCGTGGCTCGACGCCCACCGTGGGCGCGACGGATGAGCATCTCCGACGAGCTGGCGCGCGAGCGGGCGGCGAGGCGGCGCGGGGAGGCGCGCGACGTCAACGAAGCGCGGGGCATCGACGACCTCGACTCCCTCGAGCACCTCGACACGTTGGACTGGACCACCGACCCGTGGGACGAGGCCGAAGCCGCCGGCACGGTCGAGCGACTGCGCTGGCAGACCCGCTCGGTGAAGTGGGTGGCCTACACGCTGCTCGTCATCGTGATGGCGTTGATCCTGGTCGCCGGCCTGGCCGGGTGGTGGTTCGTCCGCCAGATCAACCCGCCAGGTGACGCCGGCGAGCCGGTGAGCTTCACCGTCGATCCGGCCGACACGCTGCAGACCTTGAGCGAGCGCCTGGCGGCCGAGGAACTGATCGTCGACGCCGGTGTGTTCCGCTGGTACGTCGAGCGCCACGGCGGCCTGGAGATCACACCCGGCTACTACGAACTGGCCCCCAGCGACCACATGGGCAACATCCTCGGCCGGCTGCGCACGCCGCCCGAGCAGACGTACACCAAGGTGACGTTCCCGGAGGGCTTCACCGTGGCCCAGATCGCGGCGCGCATCGACCGCGACATGGCGACGATGACCGAGGCCGACTTCCTCGCCGCAGCCGCCGATCCGGCGGTCGTCGCCAGCCTGCGCCCGCCCGGCGTGACGTCGCTCGAGGGCCTGCTGTTCCCCGACACCTACCAGGTGTCGAACGGGGAGAGCGAGGCCCAGGTCGTGGCCCGGATGATCGCCCAGATGGAACGGGTGACCAACCAGGAGGACATCGTCGCCAAGGGCGAACGGCAGGGCCAGAGCCCGTACGCCATCTTGATCATCGCCTCGTTGATCGAGCGCGAGGCGAAGACCGACGAGGACCGGGCGAAGATCGCCCGGGTGATCTACAACCGCCTGGCGATCGGGATGCCCCTGAGCATCGACGCCAGCGTGCTGTACGGCACGGCCCAGGCGGGTGTCGATCCGAACACCGACGTCACACCGTTCCCCCAGCAGCGCGAGATGCCCGGGCCGTGGAACACCTACCTCAACCAGGGCCTGCCGGCGACACCGATCGCCAACCCGGGCCGGGCCTCGATCCAGGCTGCCCTCAACCCGGCGCCGAACCCGGGCATCGGCGACCCGCTGTGCGCAGGGCTGCCCGAGGGCGTCGCCTGCCAGTACCTGTTCTACGTGCTGGCCAACGAGGACGGCAGCCACGCCTTCGCCGTGACGCCCGAGCAGCACGAAGCGAACGTGCAACAGGCGAGCGCCGCCGGCCTCCTGGACTGACCGCTCGATGCGCGTCGCCGCGGTCATCGGCTCGCCCGTGCAGCACTCGCTGTCGCCGGCCCTGCACAACGCCGCGTTCCGGCACGCCGGCCTGGACTGGGTGTACGTGGCGTTCGAGGTGGCCCCGGGATCGGCGGCCGCCGCGCTGGCGGCGATGCGCACCCTGGGGCTCGGCGGGCTGTCGGTGACGACGCCGCACAAGCAGGACGTCGCCGCGTCCGTCGACGAGCTGACGCCCGCCGCCGCGGCGTTGCGGTCCGTCAACACGGTGGTCTGGTCGGGCGGTCGGCTGGTCGGCCACAGCACCGACGGCGCCGGGTTCGTGGCGTCGCTCGCCGCCTCGGGCGTCGAGCTGGACGGCGCGTCCGTCGCCCTGGTCGGTGCCGGCGCCGCGGCCCGCAGCGTCGTCGACGCCGTCGGCCGGGCGGGGGCACGTGACGTCGCCATCGTCAACCGCACCGTCGAGCGGGCCGCCGAGTCCGCCGCGCTGGCACCGGCGGCGCGGGTCGGCTCGCCCGCCGACATCACCGGCGCCGACGTCGTGGTCAACGCCACGTCGGTCGGACTGGGGACCAGCGACGTGCCGTTCGACCCAGCGCTGCTGCGTCCGGGCCAGGTCGTCGCCGACCTCGTCTACCACCCGCTGCGCACGGCGCTGCTGGAGGCCGCCGAAGCCCGGGGTTGCTCGACCGTCGACGGCTTGGGGATGCTCGTCCACCAAGCCGTCCTCCAGCAGCAGCTGTGGACCGGCATGTCGCCCGACCCGGCCACGATGCGCGCCGCGGCCCTCGCCGAACTCGCCCGCCGCTCCTGATCCGAGTGTTTCCGGCGACCGAGGGTCTGCTGCGGGGACGCCCCGCAGCAGACCCTCCGGTGGCAGCAAACACTCGGATCGAGGAGCGGGGCGTTTCGGGACCGGCCAGTAACGTGGCGGCGATGCTGCGCTACCTCACCGCCGGCGAGTCGCACGGCCAGGCGCTGGTCGTCATCGTCGAGGGGCTGCCCGCTGGCCTGGCCGTCACGGTCGAGGACATCCAGGCCGAGCTGGCCCGCCGCCGGCTCGGCTTCGGGCGGGGGCCGCGCCAGCGCTTCGAGGTCGACGAGCTGACCCTCCTCGGTGGCGTCCGCCACGGCCGCACGCTGGGCTCGCCCGTGGCCATCGAGATCCGCAACACGGAGTGGTTCCGCAGCGACAAGTGGCACGCCGAGATGTCCCCGGCACCGGGCACCACGGCGGCGCCGCTGACCCAGGTGCGACCGGGACACGCCGACCTCGCCGGGATGCAGAAGTACGGGTTCACCGACGCCCGCGACGTCCTCGAGCGCGCCAGCGCCCGGGAGACGGCGGCCCGTGTCGCTGCCGGCGCCGTCGCCAAGCTGTTGCTCGCCGAGCTCGGCGTGTCCGTGCTGTCACACGTGGTGCAGATGGGCCAGGCGCGAACCACCGGCCGGCGGCCGACGCTCGAGGACCTGGACGTCGTCGACGAGTCACCGGTGCGCTGCTTCGACCCCGCCGCGGCCGAGGCGATGATCCTGGAGATCAAAGCCGCCGCCAAGGACGGCGACTCGCTCGGCGGTGTCGTCGAGGTGCTCGCCGAAGGCGTCCCGGTGGGTCTCGGCAGCCACGTCCATTGGGACCGCAAGCTCGACGCCCTCTTGGCGCAGGCCGTGATGAGCATCCAGGCGGTGAAGGGCGTGGAGATCGGCGACGGGTTCGAGGTCGCCGGCCGGCGCGGGAGCGCCGCCCACGACTCGATCCGCTGGGACTCCGACGAGGCGAGCTACCGGCGGGACACGACGCTCGCCGGCGGCATCGAGGGTGGCATGTCGACGGGTGAGCTGGTCGTCGTGCGTGCCGCGATGAAGCCGCTGGCGACGCTCAACGTCCCGGTGCTCGAGACCGTGGACACGGTGACCAAGGAGTCGACGGTGTCGTTCAAGGAGCGCACCGACGTGACCGCCGTGCCGGCCATGGGCGTCGTCGCCGAGACGATGGTCGCCCTCGTGCTCGCCGCCGAGGCGCAGCGCAAGTTCGGCGGCGACTCCGTCGCCGAGCTGGCCCGCAACGCCGCGGCGTTCCGTGCCGGGCTGAGCTGAGGTGAGCGCTGACCGCCACCTCGTGCTCGTCGGGATGATGGGGGCGGGGAAGACGACCGTCGGCCGGCTGCTCGCCGAACGCCTCGGGCGCCGGCTGGTCGACTCCGACCTGCTGATCGAGGAGCGCACGGGACGCACCGTTCGGGAGATCTGGCACGCCGACGGTGAGCCGGCGTTCCGCCGGCTGGAGACCGCCGCCCTGCGCGACGCCCTCGCCGAGGAGGACCCGCTCGTCATCGCCGCCGCCGGCGGAGTCGTGCTCAGCGAGGAGAACCGGCTCGCCCTGCGCGGCGCCGATGCCGACGTCGTGTGGATGCGCGCCGACCCCGACGTGCTCGTCGACCGGGTCGGCCACGGCGAGCACCGTCCGTTGCTCGACGATGATCCCGCCGCCACGCTCCACCAGATGGAGCGCGACCGCGAGCCGCTGTACCGCGAGGTCGCCGACGTGGTCGTGGACACCGGCGCGGTCGAGCCGGAGGCGGTCGCCGAACGGATCACCCACCTCCTCGGCGAGGACGGCGGGTGACCGGCCTGCGGCGGGTCACGGTCGCGCTGGGCGAGCGCTCCTACGACGTCGTCGTCGGCCACGGCGCGGTCGCCGCGCTCGGCGACGTGCTCCCGCCGACGGCCCGCCGGGCGGCGATCGTCACCCAGGCCGGCATCCCCTTCACCGTCGATCCCGGGTTGCCGTCGCAGCGGTTGGAGATCGGTGCCGGCGAGGCCCACAAGACGCTGTCCACCGTCGAGTCGCTGGCGCGCGGGTTCGCCGACATGGGGCTGACCCGCAACGACGTGGTGATCGCCGTCGGCGGCGGGATGGTCACCGATGTCGCCGGGTTCGCCGCCGCCACGTGGCACCGCGGCGTCGCCGTCGTGCACGTCGCGACGACGTTGCTGGGGATGGTCGACGCAGCCATCGGCGGGAAGACCGGCGTCAACCTGCCGGAGGGCAAGAACCTCGTCGGCGCCTTCTGGCAACCCGCCGGTGTGCTCTGCGATCTCGATGCCCTCGACACCTTGCCGCGGCGCGAGCGGCGATCCGGCGACGGCGAGATGGCCAAGTACCACTTCCTCACCGGCGACGACCTCGACGCCATGGACCTCACCTCGCGCGTGACCCGGTGCGTGCAGATCAAGGCCGACGTCGTCGCCGCCGACGAGCGGGAGGGCGGGCGGCGGGCCGTGCTCAACTACGGCCACACGCTGGCGCACGCCTTGGAGATCGCCACCGGGCACGAGCTGACGCACGGCGAGGCCGTCGCCATCGGCCTGGTGTACGCCGCCGAGCTGGCCCGCACCCTCGGGCGCATCGACGACGACCGCGTCGGCGAGCACCGTGCGGTCGTCGGCGACACGTACGGTCTGCCCACGGCGGTGCCGTCCGGCATCGCTGCCCGCGAGCTGCTGGCGTTGATGGGCCGCGACAAGAAGGCGCTGGACGGCCTGACGTTCGTGCTCGACGGGCAGGCGGGGGTCGAAGTCCTCTCGGCCGTGCCCGAGGCGGCGGCCCGGTCGGCGCTGGCGCTGGTCGGCGCGGCGTGATCCCGGAGATCCGCACGGAGCGACTGGTGCTGCGCGGCTGGACCGACGCCGACCGCCCGGCGATGGCGGCGGTCAACGCTGATCCGGCCGTGATGGCGACGATCGGCCCGCTGCAGTCGAGGGCGGAGTCCGATGCCGGTGTCGATCGGATGATCGCCCACTGGGTCGAGCACGGCTTCGGACTGTGGTGCGTCGACCTCGACGGCACCTGCATCGGCTTCACCGGGCTCGCCACACCCGGGTTCATGCCCGCCGTGGAAGTCGGGTGGCGGCTCACATCCGCCCAGTGGGGCCACGGCTACGCGCCGGAGGCCGGGCGGGCGGCGCTGGCGTTCGGCTTCGGCGAGCTCGGACTCGACGAGATCGTCTCCTTCACCGCCGTGACCAACCACAAGTCTCGCCGTGTGATGGAGAAGCTGGGCATGGTCCACGACCCGACTGCCGACTTCGACCATCCGCGGGCCGTCCCCGAGCTCCGCGCCCACGTCCTGTACCGGCTGCCGTTCGCCAGCTGGGAGCGCCGGCCCGGCGCCTACTGATCCGAGGGTTTGCGGCGGGGCCTCCCCTCAGCAGACCCTCGATCAGCAGCAAACACTCGGATGGGGAGGGCGTACCGTGTCGGGTCGTGGATGCTGACCGGCCGATCGTGCTGCTGCTGCACGGTCCCAACCTCAACCTGCTCGGCGACCGCGAGCCTGAGGTCTATGGCACGGCCACGCTGGCCGACCACGTCTCCACCGCCGAGCGGGTCGGCGCCGAGCACGGCCTCGTCGTCGAGGCGCTGCAGAGCAACCACGAGGGCGAGCTCGTCGACGCCATCCACGGCGCTCGGCGCCGGTGCGCGGCGATCATCATCAACCCGGGCGCCTTCACCCACTACGCCTGGAGCCTGCACGATGCCCTTGCCGCCTTCGACGGACCGGTCGTCGAGCTGCACCTGTCCAACCCCAACGCCCGCGAGCCGTGGCGCCACACCAGCGTGATCGCTCCCGTCGCTGCCGGCTCGATCGTCGGCTTCGGGGGGTTCGGCTACGAGCTGGCCACCCGGGCTGTCGCCCAGCTGCTGGCGAGCCGACGTTCACTGCGTTCCCCGGCCACGCAGGCCGTTGCTGGCCGCTCCCTCGCTGGCGCTCGGTCGCTCGCATCCGCGACATGGTTCACCGGTGATGCAAGCCATCGGCTACGCCGGCCGCCCGGCCGCCGTGCGCGCCGCCCTCGACGGGGCCACGCTCGTCGTCTCGACACCCTCGAACATCCGCTGGCTGACATCGTTCGGCGGCTCGCTCGGCTGGGTGGTCATCGGACCGGACCGCTTCGTCCTCGTCACCGACGGTCGTTACGCCGACCGGGCTGCCGCCGACCTTGGGCGCCGCCGGCCTCGACGCCGAGATCATCGTCGGCCGCACGCGCCCGCAGATCCGCGAGCACTCATCGCTGCAGCCGGCACCGGACCCGTGCTGGCCGAGGCCGGCCACCTGACCCATGCCGCGTGGACCGATCTCGCCACCGACCTGACGTTGCAGCCCGACACGGGGACGATCGCCCACCTCCGGCGGATCAAGGACGACGGCGAGCTGGCCCGCATGGCCCTCGCCGCGTCGATCGCCGACGACGCCCTCGCCGCCGTCGCCCCGATCCTCGCCGACTCACCGACGGAAGCGGACGTACGTGACGAGCTCGAACACCGCATGCGCCGTCTCGGCGCCGACGGACCGAGCTACGACACGATCGTCGCCAGCGGGCCGGACAACGCCGCCCGCCCGCACCACGAGACGGGGCGGAGGACCATCGTCGAGGGCGACACGGTGATCATCGACGTCGGCGCCCTCGTCGACGGCTACCACTCCGACATGACGCGCACGTTCGTCATCGGCGAGCCGACCCCGGAGCAGCACGAGGTGTACGAGCTCGTGCTGGCCGCCCAGCTGGCCGGCCTCGAGGCCATCGCCCCCGGCGTCGCGGCCAAGGACGTCGACGCGGCCTGCCGGGACCTGTTCGCCAATGCCGGGTACGGCGATTGGTACCTTCACGGCACCGGCCACGGCGTCGGGCTCGACATCCACGAGGACCCGTTCTCGTCGACGGTGTCGAGTGACGAGCTGCTGGTGGGGGACGTGGTGACCGTCGAGCCCGGGCTCTATCGTGGCGGGTTCGGCGGGGTCCGCATCGAGGATCTCGTCGCGGTCACCGCTGCCGGCGGCCGCCGGCTCACCCACCTGTCCAAGGACTCTCCATGCCTGCCATCACCACCAACGACCTGAAGACCGGGATCACCCTCCAGCTCGACAACGGGCTGTTCCAGGTCGTCGAGTTCCAGCACGTCAAGCCGGGCAAGGGTGGTGCCTTCGTGCGGACGAAGCTGCGCAACGTCAGGACCGGCAACGTCCTCGAGCGCACGTTCAACGCCGGGATCCGCGTCGAGCAAGCCATCGTCGAACGCCAGGACATGCAGTTCCTCTACCGCGACGGCGACGACTACGTGTTCATGAACACCTCGACCTATGACCAGATCACGGTGCCGCGGGCGGCGCTGGGCGACGCCGCCGACTACCTCGTCGAGCAGGCGATCGCCCAGATCGCCCAGTACCAGGGGCAGATCATCGGCGTCGAGATCCCGGCCTCGGTCGAGCTGCGGGTCACCCAGACCGAGCCAGGCGTGCAGGGCGACCGCGTGTCCGGTGCCCGCAAGTCCGCCGAGCTGGAGACCGGCAAGACGGTGCACGTGCCGTTGTTCGTCGAGATCGGCGACCGCATCCGGGTCGACACGCGCTCCGGCGACTACATCACCCGCGTGTGATGGCGGCGGACCATCCGCCGAAGCGTCCCGATCGCCGCTCCGACGCCCGCGAGCGGGCGCTGTACCTGCTCTACGAGGCGCAGGCCAAAGGGATCTCGCCGAGCGACGCTCTCGACCTGCAGATCGTCGAACCGGACGAGATGACGGCCCTGCTGGTCCGCGGCGTCGACGAGCACCGGGCCCGCCTCGACGAGGCGATCGCTGCCCGGGCCACGGGCTGGTCGCTCGAGCGGATGCCCGTGCTCGACCTCAACGTGCTGCGCCTGGGGGCCTACGAGCTCGCCGAGCGCGCCGACGTCCCGGTGGCCGTGGTCATCGACGAGGCGGTCGAGCTCGCCAAGCGCTTCTCGACCGACAACAGCGGCCGGTTCGTCAACGGTGTCCTGGCCGCGTTGGCCAACGATCTCCGCCCGCCGGACTGACACCCGCCCGACGAGACCTCGTCGATCTGGGCGCGAACGGTCTCCGCCGGCCATCTGGGCGCGGTGAGTCTCGATATCGAGACCCAGCGCGCCCAGATCAAGGTTCCGGCGGCGCCTCCGGCGGCGCCACCCGCCGGGCGACGACGACGCCCTCGCGGTCGGAGACGACCTCGAACTCGCCGTTGGTGAGCAGATCGTCGAGCAGGAGCTCCTCCCGGGACCCCGGGGTGTGGGTGGTGCGATCGATGACCACCCACTCGACCTCCGCCGGCTGGTGGTCGCTGTCGGGATCGTGGGGTGCCACGCCGCCGACCCCCCAGTTGGCGGGGATCCACGGGTTGGGGAACGTGTAGATCTGGTCGCGGTGGCTGAGGTGCGGGACGATGTAGTACGTCGCCGCCACCGCGGCGTCGTCCGGGACGCTGGCCACGGCGTCGTCGAGCACATCCTGGCGGGCGTTGCCCTGGAGCGGCCAGTAGCCGATCCGGTAGTCGGTGCTGAGCGGCGAGACACCCCAGGCGACCGATGTCGCCAGCGCCGACGCGGCGACGAGGCCGACGCCGAATCGGCGCAGCCCGCCCAACCGCAGCCGGGCCACACCTTCGACCGTCGCCAGGGCCAGCATCGCCAGGATGATCGCCGTGTAGTGGAAGCGGATGTCGTAGAAGAAGTTGGCGTTGGTGAGGATGTTGGCGAAGAACTGCGGCGCGGCGACGGCGAGCAGCGCTGGCGCCAGCAGCGGGAGGAACCCGAACGGCGCCAGCAGGTCTCGGGCGTAGCCGAGGGCGTCGTTGTCGCGCAGGCGGTCGATCACGAGGGTCGGATCGGTCAGCGTCGTGCGGACGAGGTCACCGGGGGAGTTGCCCAGCGCGCCGTAGAAGATCCCGGCCTGGTTCGTGCCCCCGTTGAAGTGCGGCATCACGACCCCGTAGGCGACGAGGAACCAAGCCACGCCGAGGGCCAGCGTCGCCAGACCGATTCGGCGCTCACCCCTGATGGCGAAGACGATCCCGAGGATCGCCACGGCGATGGCGACGTCTTCCTTCCACGAGAGGGCGGCGACCAGGGCGACCCAGTACCACCGCCACTGCCGCCGGGTGGCCAGCAGGTAGGCGGTGAGGAGGAACGGGATGGCCATCGTCTCGGGGTGCCAGGCCTCCCAGCACAGCCACTGCACGGAGGGGTTGAGCAGCCACGCCACGCCGATGGCCAGGGCCTGCCATGAGTTGCCGAGGCGGTCGCGGGCGTACAGGAAGATCGGCACGGCCGACAGGCCGAGGGCCGCGGTCTGCAGCAGGTCGAGCAGCTGCGGCCCGCCGCCCAGCCAGTACAGCGGGACGACGGCGAGGTAGGCGAGCGTCAGGTGGTGCCCGAACACCGGCATCCCGCTGACCGTGATGAAGCCCTTGCCCTGGGACAGCAGCCAGATCGCCTGGTCGTGGTGGCCGAGGTCGAAGTCGAAGGTGGCGAACCGGGCATGGCGCTGCCAGATCAGGCGGCCGAAGATGATGCACCAGACGACGATCGACGCCCCGAGGACGACCTCGGCGGGATGGGACCGCAGCCGGTCGAGCCAGCCCGGCCACGTCGCTGCCGCCTCGCGGTCCGGCGCCTCATCGTCGTCCGCCACGACGTCGGCGACCTCGTCGGCACCGGCGGCCTCGTCGACGGCGAGGTCTGGGGTGACGGCGTCGGGGGTCGGGGACGGCTGCCTCGATCGGGCAGTCGGGCCGAGCACCATCGGCGGAGGAGGCTACTGGCCGCCCCGTCGAGGAGGCCGGCACCGGCGGCATCCGGCTGCTACCCTCGCCGACGACCGTGAAGCGGGTCCCGTGAGGCCCGGACGGAGGACACCAGTGAACGAGACGACCACGAGCGCCAAGCGCGTCCTCGGACCCGACGACGTGCGGCGGGCGACGACCCGCATGGCGCACGAGATCCTCGAGCGCAACGGTGGCCTCGACGGCCTCGTGCTGCTGGGCCTGCAGAAGGGTGGCGTGTGGCTGGCCCAGCGCCTCGGTGCCGAGATCGGCCGCATCGAACGCCCGGTACCGGTGGGCACGATCGACGCCTCGCTGCACCGTGACGACATCGGCATCCGGCCTGTGGTGCCCGCCGGACGCAGTGAGATCCCCGGTGACCTCGACGACGCCACCGTGGTGCTCGTCGACGACGTGCTGTTCACCGGCCGCACCGTGCGCGCCGCCCTCGACGCCATCGCCGAGTACGGCCGGCCCCGCGCCGTTCAGCTCGCCGTGCTCGTCGACCGCGGCCACCGGGAGCTGCCGATCCGCCCCGACTTCGTCGGCAAGAACCTCCCGACGAGCCGCAGCGAGGACGTGCGGGTCTCTCCCGACGGCGTGGAGATCGTCGGCGCTCGGGAGCGCGGCCCTCGCGGCGCAGGAGGTGGGTCGTGAAGCACCTGCGCTCGATCGGCGAGATCGGCGTCGACGGCGTGCTGCGCCTGCTCGACCTCACCGACACGATGGCCGAGGTCAACCGACGACCGAACCCGAAGGTCCCGGCGCTGCGCGGGAGGACGGTGTGCAACCTGTTCTTCGAGGACTCCACGCGGACCCGCCTGTCGTTCGAGACGGCGGCCAAGCGCCTGTCGGCCGACGTGATGACGTTCAGCGTCGGGACGTCCAGCGTCAACAAGGGCGAGAGCCTCCGCGACACGATCGAGACGGTGGCGGCGATGGGTGTCGACGCCTTCGTCGTCCGCCACCGCTCCAGCGGCGTGCCCTGGCAGGTCAGTCGGTGGACGACGGCGAGCATCATCAACGGCGGTGACGGCTGGCACGCTCACCCGACCCAGGCACTGCTCGACGCCTACACCGTGCGCGCTGCGCTCGGCCGCTCGGGCGGGCTCGACGGCGTGCGCGTCGCCGTCGTCGGCGACATCCGCCACAGCCGGGTGGCCCGCAGCGACGTCGAGATCTTCACCCTCCTCGGGGCCGATGTCACCCTCGTCGCCCCGGCCACGCTGCTCCCGCCGGTGCCGCCGGCGCCGGCCACGGACGACCTCGATTCGGTGATCGAGAAGGTCGACGTGCTGTACCTGTTGCGGATGCAACGAGAACGGATGCAGGAGGCCCTCGTGCCGAGCCTGCGGGAGTACAGCGCCCGCTTCGGGCTGACGCCCGAGAGGGCCCGCCGGCTGCCCGACCACGCCCTGGTGATGCATCCCGGCCCGATGAACCGGGGGGTCGAGATCCTCGTCGATCCCGCCGAGCTGCCCGGGGCCCTGATCACCGAGCAGGTCACCAACGGCGTCGCCGTGCGGATGGCGGTGCTGTTCGAGCTCCTCGGCTCGGGCCGGGAGATGGAGGTGGCGACGTGACCGTGGCGATCCGGGGCGGCACGGTCGTCGACAGGCACGGGGAGCGGCGCGCCGACGTGCTGATCGAGGCCGGGCGCATCGCCGCCGTGGGCGGCGACGTCGGCGATGGCGACGAGGTCCTCGACGCCGGCGGCTGCGTCGTGGCGCCGGGTTTCGTCGACCTCCACGTCCACCTCCGCGAGCCCGGCCGGGAGGAGGCCGAGACGATCGAGACGGGCAGCCGGGCCGCCGCCCTCGGCGGGTTCACGGCGGTCGTCGCGATGCCCAACACCGACCCGGCGCAGGACTCGCGGGGTGTCGTCGACTTCGTGCGCGCCCAGGGCGCCCAGGCCGGGCTGTGCGAGGTGCTCCCGGCCGGGTGCATCACGATGGGCCGGGCGGGCGAAGCCCTCGCTCCCGTACGCCGAGCTGGTCGACGCCGGCGTGCGGATCTTCACCGACGACGGCAACGGCGTCCAGGATCCGCTGTTGATGCGCCGGGCCATGGAGTACTCCCTGGGCCTCGACATGGTGCTCGCCCAGCACTGCGAGGTCGCCCGCCTCACGGCGGGGGCGGTGATGCACGAGGGGCGATGCTGCAGCGAGCTGGGGCTGCCGGGCTGGCCGGCGCTCGCCGAGGAGCTGATGGTCCACCGCGACATCGAGCTGGCCCGGCTGACCGGGGCCCGCATCCACCTCCTGCACCTCTCGACGGCGGGGAGCGTCGAGCTGGTCCGGGCCGCCAAGGCCGACGGCCTGCCGGTGACGGCCGAGGTCGCCCCGCACCACCTCGCCCTCACCGACGAGGCGCTGCGCGGCTACGACCCGGTGTTCAAGGTCAACCCGCCGCTGCGCACGGCCGCGGACGTCGCCGCCCTCCAGGCCGGCCTGGCGGACGGCACGATCGACGCCGTCGCCACGGATCATGCCCCGCACCCGACCGAGGACAAGGAGCGCCCGATCGACGACGCCCCACCCGGGATGCTGGGGCTGGAGACGGCGCTCGGCGTCACGCTGTCGGCGCTCGACGAGGGCGCGGTGGACATGCCGCTGGTCGACGTGCTCGCCGCGCTGTCGTGGAAGCCGGCGGCGATCGCCGGCGTCGCCGACCGCCACGGCCTGCCGATCGAACCGGGCAATGTCGCCAACGTGGTGGTCCTCGACCCCGAGCAGCGCTGGCAGGTCCGTCCGGCGGCCCTCGCCAGCCGCAGCCGCAACACGCCCTACACCGGCCGGGAGCTGAGGGGCCGCGTCCGCCACACCGTCTACCGGGGCGAGCCGGTGGTGCGTGACGGAGCCGCGCAACGGTGATGCATGTTCATACAATACGATGCATGATCAACCAGATCCGTCCGGTGTTGTCCGCCGGCATCCGCCCGATCGGGCCGATCTCCGAGGACAGAACGTGACGCAGCGAACGCTTGGCGCCTTGGTTCTCGCGGACGGGTCCACCTTTGAGGGGGAGCTCTTCGGCGCCAGCGTCGCTGCATCAGGCGAGGTCGTGTTCAACACGGCGTTGTCCGGTTACCAGGAGATCCTCACCGACCCCAGTTACGCCGGGCAGATCATCACCTTCACCAACCCCCACATCGGGAACTACGGCGTCAACCGGACCGACTTCGAAGCCCGGCGGTTGTTCTGCCGCGGGGTCGTCGTTCGCGAGGTGTCGCGTCGGCCGAGCAACCGCCGGGCCGAGGCGGACCTCGACGCCATGCTGCGGCGCTACGGGATCCCCGGCATCACGGGTGTCGACACCCGCCGCCTGACCCGCCTGATCCGCGAGACCGGGGCCATCCCCGGGGCGTTCGGCCCGGCCGATGACGTCGACGCCGTGCGCGCCGCGGCAGCGGCCGAACCGGGCACCGATGGCATCGACCTCGTCGCCACCGTCACCACGCCCGCGCCGTACACGGTGGGGGGTGACGGGCGGTACACGATCGTCGCCTACGACTTCGGCATCAAGCGGACGATCCTCCGCCGGCTCGCCGAACTCGGCCGGATCGAGGTCGTCCCGGCGGCGACGCCCGCCGCTGACGTGCTCGCCCACCGACCCGACGGCGTCTTCCTGTCCAACGGGCCCGGCGACCCCGCCGAGGTCCCCTATGCCGTGGAGGCGATCCGGCAGCTGGTCGGCGAGGTGCCGGTGTTCGGCATCTGCCTCGGCCACCAGTTGCTCGGTCGGGCGCTCGGCGCCGAGACGGTCAAGCTGCCCTTCGGGCACCACGGCGCCAACCACCCGGTCAAGGACCTCACGACCGGGGTGATCGAGATCACCAGCCAGAACCACAACTTCGCCGTCGACGCGTCGGACCTCCCGGGGGGTGTCGAGCTGACCCACGTCAACCTCAACGACGGCGTGTGCGAGGGGCTGGCGGTCCCCGCGGCCCGGGCCTTCTCGGTTCAGCACCACCCGGAGGCGGGGCCCGGCCCGCACGACAGCGAGTACCTGTTCGGCCGGTTCCTCGAGGCGCTCGGTGGCTCCGGGTGGTCGCCGGTCCGGATCGCCGAGCATCCCGGCCTCCCCGAGCCCGAACTGGGGGTCTGCGTGAAGCGAGTGGTAGGGGTGCGGAGCGCCAGCGGAGCGCCCCGGCACGACTGCGCAGGCGGTGTGCGGTGTGGCCGGGGAACGCAGGGGAGGGCCTGATGCCGAGACGCGACGACCTGTCGTCGATCCTCGTCATCGGGTCCGGGCCGATCGTCATCGGCCAGGCCTGCGAGTTCGACTACTCCGGCACCCAGGCCTGCCGCGTCCTGCGCGAGGAGGGCTACCGCGTCGTCCTCGTCAACTCCAACCCGGCGACGATCATGACGGACCCGGACTTCGCCGACCGGACGTACGTCGAGCCGCTCACGCCGGAGGTCGTCGCCCGGATCATCGAGCGCGAATTGCCCGACGCCGTGCTCCCGACGCTCGGCGGCCAGACCGGGCTCAACGTGGCCATGGCCCTCTACGGGCAGGGCCTGATCGGTGTGCCCGGTACGCCGGAGATGATCGGGGCCACCGCCGAGGCGATCGCCACCGCCGAGGACCGCGAGCGGTTCAAGGAGGCCATGGTCGGCATCGGCCTCGACGTGCCTCGGTCGGGCATCGCCCACACGATGGACGAGGCCCGGGCCGTCGTCGGCGACGTCGGTCTCCCGGTGATCATCCGCCCGGCGTACATCCTCGGCGGGCGAGGCACGGGCATCGCCCACAGCGTCGAGCAGTTCGAGCGCCTCGCTGCGGCGGGGCTCGCGGCCAGCCCGATCGGGGAGATCCTCGTCGAGGAGTCGATCGCCGGGTGGAAGGAGTTCGAGCTCGAGGTGATGCGCGACCGGGCCGACAACTGCGTGATCATCTGCTCGATCGAGAACGTCGACCCGATGGGCGTGCACACCGGCGACTCGATCACGGTGGCCCCGGCCCAGACGCTCACCGACGTCGAGTACCAGGAGATGCGCGACGCGGCGTTCGCCTGCATCCGGCGGGTCGGCGTCGAGACCGGCGGCTCCAACGTGCAGTTCGCCCTCGACCCCGTCAGCGGGCGCCAGGTGATCATCGAGATGAACCCGCGCGTGTCTCGCTCGTCGGCTCTGGCGTCGAAGGCCACCGGCTTCCCGATCGCCAAGATCGCCGCCAAGCTCGCCGTCGGCTACACGCTCGACGAGATCCCCAACGACATCACCCGGGCGACGCCCGCCAGTTTCGAGCCGGCCATCGACTACGTCGTCACCAAGGTCCCGCGCTGGGCGTTCGAGAAGCTGCCCGGCGCGGACGGCGTGCTCGGGACGCAGATGCAGTCGGTGGGCGAGGTGATGGCGATCGGTCGCACGTTCCCGGAGAGCCTGCAGAAGGCGCTGCGCTCGCTCGAGCAGGGCCGCCTCGGGCTGAACTGCGACCCGACCGAGGACGAGCTGGCCGCCCGCACCGACGACGAGCTGCTGGCGTCGATCGCCGTCCCGACGCCCGACCGGATCTTCCAGATCGGCGAACTGCTGCGCCGCGGCATCACGGCCGGCCGACAGGCCGCCATCGACACGGCCGGCCGACAGGCCGCCATCGACACGGTCGAGCGGATCCACGACGCCTGCCGCATCGACATCTGGTTCCTCGACCAGATGCTGGCCATCGTCGAGGAGCGCCACGCCCTCGCCGAGCTCGGTGAGCCGGCCGCCCTCGACGGCCGCGCCTGGCGGCGGGCCAAGCGGATCGGCTTCAGCGATGCCCAGCTCGGCCACCTCTGGGGGGTGCCCGAGGACGTGGTCCGGGCCGCCCGCCAGCTGCACGGTGTCGAGCCGACGTACAAGACCGTCGACACCTGCGCCGCCGAGTTCGCCGCGGCGACGCCGTACCACTACTCGACGTGGGAGGACGAGAGCGAGGTCCGCCCGTCCGACCGGCCGCGGGTGATCATCCTCGGCTCCGGCCCCAACCGCATCGGGCAGGGCATCGAGTTCGACTACTGCTGCGTCCACGCCAGCTTCGCCCTGCGCGAGGCGGGGTTCGAGACGGTGATGGTCAACTGCAACCCGGAGACCGTGTCGACCGACTACGACACCTCGGACCGGCTGTACTTCGAGCCGCTCACCGGCGAGGACGTCGCGCACGTCATCGCCGCCGAGACCGCCGCCGCCGGCGGCGTGCCGCCGAAGGTCATCGTCTCGCTCGGCGGGCAGACGCCGCTGAAGCTGGCATCGCTGATCCCCCCGGAGCTGGTCGCCGGGACGGCGCCGTCGTCGATCGACCTCGCCGAGGATCGTGAGAAGTGGAACGCCCTGTGCGACGAGCTGCACATCCCGCAGCCACCCGGCGGCACGGCGACCGATCTCGACCAAGCCGTGAAGATCGCCGACGCCATCGGGTTCCCCGTGCTGGTCCGTCCGAGCTACGTGCTCGGCGGCCGGGCGATGCAGATCGTCCACGACGTGGAACAGCTGGCCACGGCGATGGCCGAGCTGGCCGGCTTCGGCAGCCTCGGCCGCGAGGGCGGGCTGTCGGCCGAGCGCCCCGTGCTCATCGACCGCTTCCTGCAGGACGCCGTCGAGGTCGATGTCGACGCCGTCCGCGACCACACGGGTGACGTGCTGATCGGTGGGGTGATGGAGCACGTCGAGGAGGCCGGCGTGCATTCCGGCGACTCGGCGTGCGCGATCCCGCCGCAGACGCTGCTGTCGTGGGTCGTCGAGGTCATCGAGGCCTACACGGCGGCGATCGCCGACCGCCTCGACGTACGCGGGCTGATCAACGTGCAGTACGCCGTGACCGGCACGACGGTGTACGTGATCGAGGCCAATCCGCGGGCCAGCCGCACGGTGCCGTTCGTGGCCAAGGCGACCGGGGTACCGCTCGCCAAGGTCGCCACGCGGGTGATGCTCGGCGCCACACTGGCCGAGCTGCGCGCCGAGGGCCTGCTGGTGCCCTCGGTCTTCGCCACGGCGCAGCCGTCGGCGACCGTCGCCGTCAAGGAGGCCGTGCTGCCGTTCTCCCGGTTCCCCGACGTCGACCCGGCACTCGGCCCGGAGATGCGCTCGACGGGCGAGGTGATGGGCATCGACACGACCTTCGGCCTGGCGTTCTACAAGGCCGAGCTGGCTGCCGGGACGGTGCTGCCGACGCAGGGCACGGTGTTCCTGTCGCTCGCCGACTCCGACAAGCCGGCCGGGCTGGTGGTCGCCAAGCGGCTGCGTGAGCTCGGGCTCGGCGTCGCTGCGACGCAGGGCACGGCCGACTTCCTGGCCCGCTTCGGCAAGCCGGTCGACTTCGTGGTCGCCAAGGTCAGCGAGGGCGACGGCGAGACTGCCGTCGATCTGATCGGCGCCGGCGCCGTCTCGTTCGTCGTCAACACGCCCGAGGGCCGCGGCCCTCGCCGCGACGGTGAGCACATCCGCAAGGCCTGCACCCTCCACGGCGTGGCGTGCGTGACGACCGTTTCGGCGGCGCTGGCCGCCGTCCGCGGGCTCGCCGAACGGCGGGGCGCCGCGTTGGACGTGCGCTCACTGCAGGAGCACCACGGGGCGTGACGGGCGCCCCCGAGAACTGGGCGGGATCTGTCTCGGTTTCCGAGACGGAACCCGCCCTGATACGGATCCCGCCCAGATGGGGGAGGGCGGGCGGATGACCGTCTCCGTCGGTTCCGTCGAGCTGGCGAACCCGGTGATGACCGCGTCAGGCACGGCCGGCTACGGCACCGAGCTCTCCGGCTACCTCGACCTGTCGACGCTCGGGGCGGTCGTCGTCAAGTCACTCGCCGCGTACGAGTGGGCGGGCAACCCGGCGCCCCGCTTGCACCCCACCGCCCACGGGATGCTCAACGCCGTCGGTCTGCAGGGTCCCGGCATCCCCTACTGGCTCGATCACGTCCTTCCCGACCTGCTGCGGACGGGGGCGACCGTGGTGGCCTCGATCTGGGGGCGCAGCGTCGACGACTACGCCCGCGCCGCCACCCTGCTCGCGGCAGCGCCGAGCGAGGTCGTCGCCGTGGAGGTCAACCTGTCGTGTCCCAACGTCGCCCACGATGGCCGACGCACCCGGGACGCGATCTTCGCCCACGATGCCGACCTGTCGGCGGAGGTCGTGGCGGCCACGGCGTCGTGCGGGCGACCGCGGTGGGCGAAGCTGAGCGCCAACACCGACCGCATCGTCGAGGTCGCCGCCGCCGCGGCCGCCGCCGGGGCCGAGGCAGTGACGTGCATCAACACGTTGCTCGGCCTGGCCTACGACCCGGTCACCGGCCGGCCCGCCCTCGGCGCCGGCGGCGGCGGGCTGTCCGGTCCGGCGATCCACCCGGTCGCCGTGCGGGCCGTGCACGATGTCCACGCCGCCCTGCCGGACCTCCCGATCATCGGTGTCGGGGGCATCGCCACCGGGTGGGATGCGCACGAGCTCCTCCTCGCCGGCGCGGTGGCGGTGCAGGTCGGCACGGCGACGTTCGCCGACCCTCGGGCACCGGCGGGCGTGCTGCGCGAGCTCACCGCGCGGACCTCCGGCTGAGCCCACCCTACGGGGACGTCTTGTCCCCCATGAAACCAGCTCCATCCACCCGCAGGAAGTCGCTTTCGGGTACCGTGACCTGCATGGCTACACCTCCGCAGTTGACTCCTGAGCAGCGCACGGCGGCATTGGCGAAGGCCGCCGAGGCCCGCGCTGCCCGGGCTGAGATCAAGGCGCGGCTGAAGAACAATTCGATGTCGCTGTCCGACGCCCTCAGTTCCGACGACAACAACGTCGGCAAGTTGAAGGTCGTCTCCCTCCTCGAATCCCTGCCCGGCGTGGGCAA
This sequence comes from uncultured Acidimicrobiia bacterium, assembly GCA_963776995.1. Taxonomy (GTDB): domain Bacteria; phylum Actinomycetota; class Acidimicrobiia; order Acidimicrobiales; family Ilumatobacteraceae; genus JALZMG01. The sequence continues at coordinate 27,957 of CAVZPA010000015.1, read as the reverse complement.
GGTCAAGGCGCGCAAGGTGATGGAGGAGATCGGCATCGCCGACAACCGTCGCGTGCAGGGCCTTGGCTCGCAGCAGCGAGAGGCGTTGCTCAAAGCCCTCGGGTGAGCCCGGCCGCTTCGGGGCGATCACCGCTCATCATCGTGGTGTCCGGTCCCGGTGGGGTCGGCAAGGGAACCATCGTCGATGCCCTCGTGGGCCGCGACCCACAGCTCTGGCTGAGCCGCAGCTGGACGACCCGTGCGCAGCGGCCGGGCGAGGCCGACCGCGCCTACGTGTTCACCGACCGCGCCGCCTTCGAGCAGCGCATCGCCGCGGGCGGCTTCCTGGAGTGGACCGAGTTCCTCGGCAACTACTACGGGACCCCGATGCCGCACCCGGATCCCGGCTCCGACGTCGTCCTGGAGATCGAGGTCGACGGCGCCGGCCAGGTCAAAGCGGCCCGTCCGGACGCGCTGTTGATCTTCGTCCTCCCGCCGACCCGTGACGAGCAGGAACGGCGCCTCCGCGGGCGGGGCGACACGACCGACACGGTCGTCGCCCGCCTGCGGAAAGCCGAGGACGAGGAGCCGGTCGGCCGCGCCCTGGCCGATCACGTCGTCGTCAACGACGACCTGGAGGACACGATCGACGAGATGCTGGCGATCATCGAGCGAGCGAGAGCCGGTCATCGCTGAACTGGGCTGCTCACCGGTAGCATTTCCCGGCTGGTCCCGCGAGGAGAAGTGATGGAACGCGCGCACGACACGATGATGAACCCGCCGATCGAGGATCTGCTCGACCGGGTGGATTCCAAGTTCGGGCTGGTCACGCTGGCGGCCCGCCGGGCCCGCAACATCAACGCCTACTTCAACCAGCTCGGTGAGGGCCTCGGCCACATGGTCCCGCCGCAGGTCAGCTCCGTCGCCCGCAAGCCGCTGAGCATCGGGTTCGAAGAGATCGCCGCCGACAAGATCAAATGGACCGACCTCCCCGAGGAGCCCGAGCCGACCGCCGACGGCGAGGGGTACGACGAGCTCATCGGCGCTGACGCCGCCGACACCTCCGCCGAGTCCTGACCCGGACCTCGACGATGCTGGACGGCTCACGCATCGTCCTCGGCGTGACGGGCGGGATCGCCGCCTACAAGGCCGTCGAGGTGTGCCGCCGACTCATCGACGCCGGGGCTCACGTCACCCCGGTGATGACCAGGGGGGCCCTGCACTTCGTCGGCCGCACGACGTTCAGCGCCCTGGCCAGCGCGCCGGTCCAGACCGAGCTGTGGGACGGGCCCGACCCGATCCCGCACACCCGCCTCGGCCAGCAGGCCGATCTCGTCATCGTCGTCCCGGCCACCGCCCGGATCATCGGCGCCTACGCCGCCGGCCTGTCGACCGACCTGCTCACCAACGTGCTCCTGGCGACGCGCGCGCCGGTGCTGATCTGCCCGGCGATGCACACCGAGATGTGGGAGCACCCCGCCGTCGTCGACAACCTGGCCACGCTGCGCCGGCGCGGCGTGCACGTGGTCGAGCCGGCGGCCGGCCGCCTCGCCGGCGGCGACATCGGCGCCGGTCGCCTCGCCGACCCGACCGACATCGTGGCTGCCGCGGCGCGTGTCCTCGATCGGCGGACACCGGCGCTGGCCGGCACCCGCGTCGTCGTCACCGCCGGGGGCACCCGCGAGCCCATCGACGCCGTGCGCGTGATCGCCAACCGCAGCTCCGGCAAGCAGGGCTACGCCGTGGCCGCCGAGGCCGCGGCGCGCGGCGCCGACGTCACGCTGCTCAGCACGGTCGAGCTGCCGGTCCCGGCCGGTGTTCGCGTCGAGGCCGTGGAGACGGCAGCCCAGCTGCAGGCGGCGGTGCAGGCGCACGCCGATGCCGACGTCATCGTGATGGCCGCCGCCGTCGCCGACTTCCGGCCCAAGCTCGCCGCCGCGGGCAAGATCAAGAAGCACGAGGGCGTGCCGGAGATCGTTCTCGAGCCGACGCCTGACATCCTCGCCGGGCTCGGGGCGACCAAGCGCCCGGGGCAGGTCCTCGTCGGTTTCGCCGCCGAGACCGACGACCTCGTCGCCAACGCCCAATCCAAGCTGGAGGCCAAGCGCCTCGACCTGATCGTGGCCAACGACGTCAGCGCCCCCGGTGTCGGCTTCGGGCACGACACCAACGCCGTCGTGCTGCTGCGACCCGGTCGTGATCCGCTCATGATCCCCCTCCGCGACAAGCGCGCCGTCGCGGAGGCCGTGGTCGACGCCATCGTCGAGCTGCGCGCCGACACCCACCCGACCTCCGCCACCACGTCCGAGCACTAGGAGCACCCGTGTCCCGTTGGACCTTCACCTCAGAGAGCGTCACTGAGGGCCATCCCGACAAGATGGCCGACCAGATCAGCGACACCGTCCTCGACGCCATCCTCACCGAGGACCCGAACGGTCGCGTGGCCTGCGAGACGCTGCTGACCACGGGGCTGTGCGTCGTGGCCGGGGAGATCACCACCGAGGCCTACGTCGACATCCCCAAGCTGGCCCGCGAGACGATCCGCCAGATCGGCTACGACAACGCCCTGTACGGGTTCGACGGGTCGACGTGCGGCGTGATCGTGTCGATCGACGAGCAGAGCCCGAACATCGCCCAGGGCGTCGACACCAGCGAGGAGCTGCGCGGCGGCATGGGCGGCGAGGATCAGCTCAACGCCCAGGGCGCCGGCGACCAGGGCATGATGTTCGGCTTCGCCTGCGACGAGACGCCGGACCTGCTCCCGTTGCCGATCTGGACCGCCCACCGGCTCGCCGAGCGGCTGGCCGAGGTCCGCAAGTCCGGGCAGGTCCCGTACCTCCGTCCCGACGGCAAGACCCAGGTGACCTACGAGTACGAGGACGGGCGGCCCGTGGCGCTGAAGACGGTGCTCATCAGCACCCAGCACCAGGACGGCGTCGACCGGGACACCGTGATCCGCCCCGACCTCATCGACCAGGTCATCGGGCCGACGATCCCCGCCCAGTTCGCCGACGACGACTTCGATGTGTGGATCAACCCGACCGGGACGTTCGTGCTCGGCGGCCCACACGCCGACTGCGGCTTGACCGGCCGCAAGATCATCGTCGACACGTACGGCGGGATGGGCCGTCACGGCGGTGGGGCGTTCAGCGGCAAGGACCCGAGCAAGGTCGACCGCTCGGGGGCCTACGCCGCCCGCTGGGTGGCCAAGCACGTCGTGGCGAGCGGCGCGGCGACGCGCTGTGAGGTGCAGGTCGCCTACGCCATCGGCATCGCCCACCCGATGAGCGTCCTCGTCGACACGTTCGGCACGAACTCGGTGTCCGAGGCGGCGATCGAGGCCGCCGTGCGCGATGTCTTCGACCTCCGTCCGGGGGCCATCGTGCGCGACCTCGACCTCAAGCGCCCGATCTATCGGGACACCGCCGCCTACGGCCACTTCGGTCGCCCGCTGCCGGGCTTCACGTGGGAGCACACCAGCCGTCTCGACGACTTCAAGGCAGCCCTCAACGCCTGAGCCCACCGGCTCCCGGGGCGCCCGCATCGCCCGGGTGCTCCCCGACGTCACCGGGCTCGACAAGGAGTTCGACTACGTCGTGCCCGAGGCGCTCGTGCTCGACGTCCACCTGGGGTCGCGGGTGCGCGTCCCGCTCCACGGCCGGCGTGTCGGCGGCTGGGTCGTGGGGCTCGATCCGCCCGACCGGTCGCTCGACGTCGACCGCCTGCGGGCGATCGCCAAGGTCAGCTCGCGTGGTCCGGATGGTGGGCTGATCGATCTCGCCCGCTGGGCCTCGATCCGCTGGGCGGCCGGGCGGTTGCGGCCGTTCCTCGTCACCGCCAGCCCTCCCACGAACGTGGCCGGGCTGCCGCCGAGCCGCCGCACGGGTGCGCGGCCGCAGCCGGCCAGCCCTGCCGCGGCGCGCCTGTTGGCGAGCGGTGGCGGCGCGATGCGGGTGCCGCCGACCGGCGACGTGCTGCCGGTGCTGCTCGCCGCCGCCGGCCGCGGGCCGGTGCTGGTCGTCGTTCCGTCGCCCGACCGCGCCCGGCTCGACGCCGCCCGCCTGCGGCGCGCCGGGCTCACCGTCGCCGTGTGCCCGCAGGAGTGGGCGGCCGCGGCGGCCGGCGTCGACGTCGTGATCGGCTCGCGCGTCGCGGCGTGGGCGCCGTGCCCGGACCTCGCCGCCGCCGTCGTCGTCGACGAGCACGACGAGGCGCTGCAGGAGGAGCGCAGTCCGACATGGCATGCCCGTGACGTGGTCGTCGAGCGGGCAGCGCGTGCCGGCGCACCCGTGCTGCTGGTGTCCCCGTGCCCGACCGTGAACGGCCTGGCGGCGGTCGGCGAGCGGGTGGCGCGACCGGCGATCGACGACGAGCGGGCCGGCTGGCCGCTCGTCGAGGTCGTCGACCGCAGCCGCGACGAGCCGTGGAAGACGTCGCTCGTGACGTCGCCGCTCGTCGCCCACCTCCGGGCCCCCGACCGCGTTGTCGTGTGCGTGCACAACGTGCCGGGACGGGCACGGATCATCGCCTGCCGGGCGTGCCGGGCGCTGACCCGTTGCGAGGTGTGCGAGGCCGCCGTCGGCGTGGCCGACGATGGGTCGCTCGTGTGCCCGCGCTGCGCGACGGCGCGCCCGGCCGTGTGCCTGCACTGCGGCGGGTCGGCGTTCGCCAACCTCAAGCCGGGCGTGACCCGGCTGCGCGAGGAGCTCGAGGCGGCGGCCGGCCGGCCTGTCGTCGCGGTCACCCGTGGCGACGAGGAGCCACCGGCCCCGTCGGGGGTGTACGTCGGCACCGAGGCGGTGCTGCACAGGGTGCCGCACGCCGACGTGGTGGCGTTCCTCGACATCGACACCGAGCTCCTGGCGCCGCGCTACCGGGCGGCCGAGCAGGCGATGGCCCTGCTCGTGCGCGGCGCTCGGCTCGTGGGGGCGCGGGCCCAGGGCGGGCGCCTGCTCGTGCAGACGTTCCTGCCCCGCCACGAGGTCGTCCAGGCGGTGCTGCTGGCGGATCCCGGACGGTTGGTCGAACCGGAGCGCGATCCGGCGGCGGCTGCTCGGGCTACCGCCGTACGCCGCCCTGGCGGCCCTGTCGGGTCCCGGCAGCGACGAGGTCGCGGCTGCTCTGCGGTCTGTTCCCGGGATCGGTGTGGGCGGGCGCGAGCGCAGCTACACGGTCCGCGCCGCCGGCTGGGACGAGCTCGGTCGGGCCCTCGTCGCGGCCCCCCGCCCGAAGGGCGCTCGGGTGCGCGTCGCCGTGGACCCACCCCGCGCTTGATCCGAGTGTTTCCCGCTCACCGAGTGTGTGCCGCGGGCCCTCCCCGCAGCACACACTCGGATCACGCGACCTGGGCGCCGGGTCGTGGGTGGACCTCGAGGAGGCGGTAGCCCTTGGCCGACGCCAGGCGCACGGTCGGCCAGCCGTGCTCGATCAGCCACCGCTGCAGCGAGTCGGCGCCGAGGTGCTTCTGGACGACGAGCACGGCGCGGCCGGCCGGCGTGAGGCGGTCGAGCCACCCGGCCAACAGCTCGTGCAGCGCCGCCTTGCCGATGCGGATCGGCGGGTTCGACCAGATGACGTCGAAGCGGACGTCGGCAGGCACGTCGTCGGGCGCGGCGACGACGATGTTCGCCCGACCGTTGGCGGCGGCGTTCGCCGCGCACAGCGCCCTCGCCCGTTCGTTGACGTCGACCGCCCACACCTCCGCGCCGGGAGCCCGGCCGGCGAGGGCCACGGCGATCGGCCCGGCGCCACAGCCGAGGTCGAGCGCCACGCCGGTGGGCGGCGGCGGGGGAGCGGCGCGCAGCAGGAGCGCCGTGCCGGCATCGAGGCGTCCGTGGCTGAACACGCCGCGATCGGTGCGCAGCGTGAAGGACGTGTCGGGCAGCTCGACGTGCACGGTGGCCTCGGCCGAGCCGGCCGCCGGCGACTCGTCGAAGTAGTGCGGCATGCCGTCGCTAGCCTGACAGACATGGCCGAGCAGATCCGCACCTTCGGCGACCCCGTGCTCAAGACCAAGGCCGCGCCCGTCGCCGACGTCGACGGCAAGGCCATCCGCCTCGTCGACAAGATGTTCGGAACGCTCTACAGCAGCGACAACGGCCTGGCGCTGGCCGCCCCACAGATCGGCGTGCAGAAGCAGGTGTTCGTGTGGGACTTCGGCGACGACCCGATGGTCGTGTTCAACCCGGAGATCGTCGAGTCCGACGGGGAGTGGCTGTACGAGGAGGGGTGCCTGTCGATCCCCGGCCTGTACGTCGAGATCGTGCGCCCGAAGCAGGTGCTGCTGCGCGGCATCGACGTCGACGGGAACTCGGTGGAGTGGGAGGCCGACGAAATCGAGGCGCGGATGTTCCAGCACGAGCTCGATCACCTCAACGGCGTGCTGATGTTCGACCGCATGACGCCCGACCAACGTCGTGACGCGTTGGCTGAGTACCGCCGCCTGCAGGAGACCCCGGCGCCGCGGGCGCCGCGCCGCCGGCTCCGCCTCGGCTGACGATCCGGCGTGCGACTGGCCTTCCTCGGGACGCCGGAGATCGCCGTCCCGCCGCTGCGGGCCCTCGTCGATGCCGGCCACGATGTCGTCCAGGTCGTCACGCGCCCGGATCGACGCCGAGGGCGCGGCAACGCGATGTCGCCGAGCCCGGTCAAGGCGGCGGCGCTCGAGCTCGGCCTGGCCGTCACCCACGACATCGACGACCTCGTCACCACCGACGCCGAGCTCGGCGTCGTCGTCGCCTACGGCCGGATCATCAAGCCCCACGTCCTCGCCGCGCTGCCGATGGTCAACGTGCACTTCTCGGTGCTGCCGCGCTGGCGCGGTGCGGCGCCGGTCGAGCGGGCGTTGCTGGCCGGCGACGACGTGACCGGCGTGTGCATCATGGGCGTCGAGGAAGGGCTCGACACCGGGCCCGTCTACGCCTGCAGAGAGGTGCCGATCGGAGCGCGGACGACCGCCGGCGCGCTGCGCAGCGAGCTCGTCGACGTCGGAACCCGACTGCTCGTCGACGTCCTCGATGGACCGCTGCCGGCGCCGACGCCGCAGACCGGCGAGCCGACCTACGCCGAGAAGATCACGCCCGACGAGTTGCGCCTGGCGTGGGATCGACCGGCCGTCGAGCTCGACCGGTTGGTGCGCGTGGGCGGGGCGTGGACGACGTTCCGTGACCGCCGCCTCAAGGTCCACGACGTGGAGGTCGTGGCGGACGCGTCGGCCGAGCCCGGTCGTCTCGGCGCCGACGCCGCGACCGTCGGCACGGGGGAGGGCGCCCTGCGGTTGCTCACCGTGCAGCCGGAGGGCAAGCCGGCGATGCGCTGGTCCGACTTCGCCAACGGCGCCCACCCGACCCGTGGCGAGCCCCTCGGCCCCTGACGCCTTCCCGGCCATCCATCCGAGTGTTTCCGGCCATCGGAGGGTCTGCGGCCGGGAGGCCCCGCAGCAGACCCTCGGTCGCAGCAAACACTCGGGTGGGGGAACGGCGACCAGTAGCGTCCGGGGGGTGGGCGACGACGTGCTGCGGGCCAAGGTGCTCACGGTCAGTGACGGCGTGGCCCACGGCACCCGCGACGACGCCAGCGGTCGGGCGCTCGTCGAGCAGCTGACCGCGGCCGGGTTCGACGTCGTCGAGCACGGCGTCACCGAGGACGGCGCGGCGGCGGTGGCGGCGGCCCTCACCGAGCTGACCGAGGGCTTCGCCGGCCTGGTCGTCACGACGGGCGGCACCGGGTTCGCCCCGCGGGACCAGACGCCGGAGGGCACCCGGCAGATCCTCGAGCGCGAGGCACCGGGGTTGGCCGAAGCGATGCGCCTGATCAGCCCGTTCGGCCGGCTGTCGCGGGGCGTGGCCGGGATCCGCGGGCAGGCCGTCGTGTGCAACACGCCCGGCTCGCCGAAGGGCTGCGTCGAGCAGCTCGGTGCCATCCTCGACGTGCTGCCCCATGCCCTGCGCCTGCTGCACGCCGCACCGACCGAGCACTGAGCGGCCGCCGTGGCGGCGGGAACCGCCGAGCGGCGCCGGCCGCCCGGCCGATAGCGTCCGGCGCCGTGTTGCGCATCGTCCTGCCCAAGGGATCACTGGAGCGGGCGACCCTCGACCTCTTCGAGGCCGCCGACCTGGCGGTCGTGCGCTCGTCAGCGGTCGAGTACAGGGCGTCGATCGACGACCCGCGGGTGGCCGAGGTGCGCATCCTGCGACCGCAGGAGATCCCGACCTACGTCGCCGAGGGGTTGTTCGACGTCGGGATCACCGGACGCGACTGGATCGAGGAGACATCCAGCGACGTCGTGTCGCTGGGTGAGCTGCGCTACTCGAAGGCGACGACGAACCCGATCCGCATGGTGGTCGCCGTCGCCGGCGACTCCGCCGTGCAGACGCCCGCCGATCTCCCCGACGGCGTGCGCGTGTCGTCGGAGTACCCCGAGCTGACTCGGCGCTACTTCACCAAGCTCGGCATCGAGGCCGACGTCCGCCTGTCGTACGGGGCGAGCGAGGCCAAGGTCCCGGACATCGCCGACTGTGTCGTCGAGATCACCGAGACGGGGCGGGCGCTGCGGGCCGCCGGCCTGCGCATCATCGACACCATCCTCGTCAGCTACACCGAGGTCATCGCCAACCGCGACGCCCACGAGGATGCCGCCAAGCGGCACGCCATGGGCCAGCTGATGACGCTGCTCAACGGCACGCTGGAAGCTCGGGAGAAGGTGCTGCTGAAGATCAACGTGGCGGCCGACTGCTTCGAGGCCGTGCTGCAGGTGCTGCCGTCGGCGAAGTCGCCGACCGTGTCGGAGCTCGCCGGCGGCGGTTACGCCGTGGAGAGCCTCGTCGAGAAGCGCAGCATCAACCTCATCATCCCGGCCCTCAAGGACGCCGGGGCGACCGACCTGCTCGAGATCCCGATCGCCAAGATCGTCCACTGACCATGCCGTTCGGGCGCGTCATCGATTTCGACGACCATGTCGGTCTGGGCCATGTGGAGGCCGACAACGGCGCCGTGCACCTCTTCCACTGCGTCGAGATCGCCGACGGCACGCGCACGATCGACGTCGGCGCCGACGTCGAGTTCGACGTGCTGGTCAAGTTCGGCCACGACGAAGCGGCCAACCTGCGCCTCCGCTCCCGTCCGTGAGCGAGCTCGAGGACCGCATCGTCGCCGTCCTCGTGGCCCTCGGCGAGGGCGAGGTCGTCAGCTACGGCGACGTGGCCCACGACGCCGGGTTCCCCGGACGGGCCAGGGCGGTCGGATCGCTGCTCGCCGCAACCGATCTCGAGCTGCCGTGGTGGCGGGTCGTCCGCAGTGACGGGCGCCTGGCCACCGACCCGGCTGCGGGCCAGGCGGCGCTGCTGCGCGAGGAGGGCGTCATGGTCCGCGACGGCCGAGTCGTCGACGCTCCCGTCGGCCGCTTCCACCGCCCCGAGCACCGCTTCTGACGAGGAGTCACGGCCGGATGTGGCCGCGAAATCCACGATGAACCGACGTCAGCTGCCCGAGCTCGCCTGGACCCGCCCCTTCACCTGGACGAAGGCCAAGCGGATGTTGGCCAGGGCGTCGCGCATCGTCGACGCCTCCGGGCCGAGGCGGTCACCGAGCCCGTCGACGAGGCACGAGACGGCGTCGATGGCCAGGGCGGCGGACGCCAGATTGGGATCGTCCGCCGAGAGGTGGATCGCGGCCAGCTCGTACAACCCCATCACGTGGTTCGTGACGACGACCTCGGCGGGCACCTCGGCGACCCGCCGCCGGGCCTCGTCGATGGCCGCCTGGGCGTCGCCGATGGCGTCGGCGGTCTCCTCGCCGGCCGCCGCGTCGGTCGCCCCGGTCATCTCCTCGGCGGGCTGCTCGTCGGTGTCCCCGTCCTCGAACAGGTCGGATTCGTCACCCACGTTTGCTACCCTAGCTGGGGCAATTTGAGGCGAAGCGGGGGCGACCCCCACCTGGCCACCAACCACGCAGCCAGCGTGGCGAGTGCGTCCAGGTCCAACGGCAGCTGGTGACGGCGGGCTCCGGGATCCGGACCCTCCGGTGCCGGTGGCTCCGCGGGCTTCGCGTCGAGCGCCGACACACACACCGAACAGGGAGACGTCACCCATTGCACAGGAGTGAGCAGCCATAGCCGCGCCACAACGCGAGACCCGCGAGCAGCACCGCATCAACGATCGCATCCGCGCCAGGGAGGTCCGCCTGATCGGACCGGACGGCGATCAGCTGGGGATCACGCCGGTCCCCGACGCACTGCGGATGGCCAGAGGCCTCGAGCTCGATCTGGTGGAGGTGGCCCCGATGGCCAACCCACCGGTCTGCAGGATCATGGACTACGGCAAGTTCCGGTACGAGGAGGCCCAGAAGGCCAAGGAGTCCCGGCGCAAGTCGTCGAACGTGTCGATCAAGGAGGTCAAGTTCCGGCCCAAGATCGGCAGGGGCGACTTCGACGTCAAGGTCCGCAAGGTCGATCAGTTCATCCACGAAGGGCACAAGGTGAAGGTCACGCTGCAGTTCCGGGGTCGCGAGATGGCCCACCCGGAGCTCGGCACGAAGATCCTCGACCAGGTGCTCGGCGTGGTCGGGTCGTACGTCAAGGTCGAGACCCAGGCTCGCCTGGAAGGTCGCAACATGTCGATGGTCCTCTCGCCCGACAAGAAGGCGCTCGAGGTCCGACCGCCGACTGACGCCGTGGACGCCGTGGACGCCGTGGACGCCGCCAGCACGACCGAACCCCCGCCGGCACCGTCGCCGGCACCGGCTGCCGAGCAGACGACCCCCTGAAACCCCCGCTCCGGAGGGAGCACCACCCATGCCGAAGATGAAGACATCGAAGACGGCCGCGAAGCGGTTCAAGACCACCGGGACCGGACGTCTGCGCCGCCAGCAGGCGATGCGTCAGCACCTGTTCGAGAAGAAGTCGTCCCGGCGCACCCGGCGCCTGGCGCAGGACGTCAACGTCCACCCCACCGACCTGAAGAAGATCAAGCGCCTCCTCGGCGAGCGCTGACAGGAGGAGATCGAGATGGCACGCGTCAAGCGTGGTGTCGCCGCCAAGCGGCGTCACAAGAAGGTCCTGGAGCAGGCCAAGGGCTACTACGGCAACAAGAGCCGGTCGTTCCGGGCGGCCAACGAGCAGGTCATCCGCAGCGGGCAGTACGCCTTCCGTGACCGCCGCGCCCGCAAGGGCGAGTTCCGCCGGCTGTGGATCCAGCGGATCAACGCGGCGACCCGCCAGCACGACATGTCCTACAGCCGGTTCATCGCCGGCCTGAACGCGGCCGGCATCGACGTCGACCGCAAGATCCTCGCCGACCTCGCCGTCACCGACGCCGCCGCCTTCGGGCGCCTCGTGGAGCAGGCCAAGGCGGCCCTCTGATCGAGCCGAGCGCGTTGTTCGCGTTCACGAACCCCGAGATCCAACGACTGCGGCGCCTGTTGGGGCGCCGCAGTCGGCGTTCCGAGGACGGTGCGTTCGTCGTCGAAGGCGCCCTGTTGACCGCCGAGGCACGGCGGGCCGGGTGGGCGATCGAGGCCCAGTACGTCGCTCCGGGGGTCGAGCCCGTCGACGGTGCCGGACCGGTTCGCTCCCTCGCACCCGGGGTCGCCGAGCGGGTGGCCGCCACCGAGACGCCGTCCGGGCTGTTCGCCGTCGTGCGCATCCCCGTCGCCGACCCCACGGCTCTCGCTGCCGCGGACTTCGTCGTCGTCGCCGACCGCCTCGCCGACCCCGGCAACCTGGGCACGATCCTGCGCTCCGCCGAGGCCGCCGGGGTCGACGCCGTCGTGCTGACCCCGGGCACCGTCGACGCCTTCAACCCGAAGGTCGTGCGCGCCTCGGCCGGGGCCTTGTTCCACGTCCCGGTGCACACCGCGTCGCTGGCCGACGTGCGGGCCGCCGGGATCCGTGCCATCGGGACGTCGTCGCATCGCGGCGACCGCCACACCGACGTTGACTGGTCCGGTCGGCTGGCGATCGTGGCCGGCAGCGAGGCTCACGGCCTGGCCGACGACGCCACCGTCGACGCATGGGTGCGCATCGAGCACGCCGGGCGGGCCGAGAGCCTCAACGTGGCCATGGCGACCACGGTGCTGTGCTTCGAAGCGGCACGGGCGCGGCGCTGAGGATCCCGTTGTGTCGGCGACGATCGAGGCACGTATCGTGGCGCCCGTGCACGGACTGGCGCGGCGCCGATTTCGGTGCCCCGGGTGAACCCCGGGGACGGCGAACCAGGTTCACGCGCCGCCGCCTGAGTCCACCCGGGGGCCTTCCCCCAGGCTCACGTTGAAAGGACTCCCGTTGATCGACGACATCCGTGCCGCTCGCGAGGCGGCGCTCGAGCGGATCGCCGCCGCCACCTCGCTCGACGACGTCGCCGCGCTCGACACCCAGCTGCTCGGCAAGCGCGGCGATCTGGCGCAGCTGAAGACCCGGCTCGGTTCGCTGGGCACCGTCGATGAGCGCAAGCAGGCCGGGCAACAGCTCAACGAGGCGACGGCCGCGGCGGCTGCCGCCCTCGCCGCCAAGCGCGACGACCTGGGGACGGCGGAGTTGCAGCGGCGGGTCGAGGCCGAGCGGCTCGACCTCACCGAGTTCGCCGCCAAGCCGCGCCGCGGCCGCCCTCATCTCGTCACCCAGGCCTGGGAACGGCTGGAGGACGTGTTCGTCGGGCTCGGCTTCCAGATCGCCGAGGGTCCCGAGGTGGAGACCGACTGGCACAACTTCGAGGCCCTCAACATGAGCGTCGGTCATCCCGCCCGCAGTGACTTCGACACCCTGTTCGTCGACCACGACGGCGCCGAACCCGGCCGCACCGTGCTCCGCACGCACACCTCGCCGGTGCAGATCCGGGCGATGCTCTCCGGCGCCCCGCCGATCTACATCGTCGCCCCCGGTCGGGTGTTCCGGCGGGACACCCCTGATGCCACGCACATGCCCGTCTTCCACCAGATCGAGGGCTTGGTCGTCGACAAGGGGATCACCCTGGCGCACCTCGCGGGCACGATCGAGGCCTTCACCAAGGCCTTCTTCGGGCCTGGCTTCACCTCCCGCCTGCGGCCGAGCTACTTCCCGTTCACCGAGCCGTCCGGGGAGTTCGACATCCGGACGCCGAGCGGCGAGTGGCTGGAGCTCGGCGGCTGCGGCATGGTCCACCCCAACGTCCTGCGCGCCGGCGGGATCGACCCCGAGGAGTGGAGCGGCTTCGCCTTCGGCTTCGGGATCGACCGCATGGCCAAGGAGCGCCATGCCGTCGGCGACCTGCGCGAGATGTTCACCGGCGACATCAGGTTCGCGGAGCAGTTCTGACATGCGCATCCTGCTCTCCTGGCTGCGCGAGTACGTGGACTGTGGCGACGACCTCGACGAGCTCGCCGACACCTTGGCCATGCTCGGCCTGCCGGTCGAGGACGTCATCCAGACGGGCGGCGTCCCGGGCGTGGTGACCGCTCGCGTCGTGCGCACCGAGTCGCATCCGGACGCGGCGAAGATCCAGCGGGTGTGGGTCGACGCCGGCGACGGACGGGAGCGGCACGTCTGGTGCGGGGCGTTCAACTTCGCGGCCGGCGACGTCGTGCCGCTGGCGACGCTCGGGACGGCGATGCCCGACGGACGCACGATCTCCCGGCGGGGCATCCTCGGCATCGACTCCGACGGCATGCTCTGTTCGGCGCGCGAGCTGGGCCTCGGCGACGACCACACGGGCATCCTCGTGCTGCCCGCCGACCTGCCGCTCGGCGTGCCCTACGGCGAGGCGCTCGGCCGCCGCGACGACGTCGTGCTGGACATCGACGTGACCCGCAACCGACCCGACTGCCAGAGCTACGTCGGCATCGCCCGCGACCTCGCGGCCAAGCGCGGCGTGACCCTGACTCCGCCCGCGCCGCCGGCGCCCGCCGCCAGCGGTGACCCCTCGGTGGCGACCACCGTGGAGATCGTCGACGGCGATCGCTGCGGGCGGTTCACATCGACCGTCCTGTCGGGTGTCGTCGTCGGACCGTCGGCTCCATGGATGGCCGAACGCTTGACGGCGGCCGGCATGCGGCCGATCAACAACGTGGTCGATGTGAGCAACTACGTGATGCTGGAGACCGGCCAGCCCAACCACGCCTACGACATGGCGACGCTGGGCGGCCACGGATTCCGCATCCGGCGCGCTCTGGACAGCGAGACCTTGACGACGCTGGACGGCGTGGAGCGCCGGCTCGGCGCCGACGACCTGCTGATCTGCGACGCCGAGGACCGCCCGATCGGGCTGGCCGGGATCATGGGCGGCGCCGACACCGAGATCAGCGAGGCCACGACGACGGTGGCGTTGGAGATGGCGTGGTTCGCGCCGCTGCCGATCAGCCAGAGCGTCGCCCGCCTCGGCCTGCGCTCGGAGGCGTCGATGCGGTTCGAGCGCGGCGTCGACCCGTACGGAATCGACACGGCGATCGCCCGGTTCGTCGAGCTGCTCGCCGAGACGTGCCCCGATCTCGTCGTCCACGCCGGTGCGGTCGACGCGCGCAGCGGATCGCTTCCCCCGGCCGACCGCTCGTGCGCGGTGCGCGTCAGCGCGGTCAACCGGATCCTCGGCACATCGCTCGGTGCTGTCGACCTCGCGCCGTTGCTCGACCCCATCGGGTTCACCGTGACGGGCGGTGGCGATGTGCGCACCGTGGCGATCCCCTCGTGGCGTCCCGACAGCGCCGAGGAGATCGACGTCATCGAAGAGGTCGCCCGGATGTACGGCTACGACCGCATCGGTCAGGTCGTGCCCACCTCGACGCTGCACGGTCGGCTGTCGGTGCCCCAGCAGCGGCGTCGCCAGCTGCGCGCCGTGCTGCTCGGGCTGGGCATCACCGAGGCCATGCCGAACCCGTTCCTGGCGCCGGACACGTTGGCGATGGCCGGCCTCGACGGCGACGCCCTGCGCATCACCAACCCGCTCGTCGCCGAGGAGAGCGTGTTGCGCACGTCGCTACGGCCCGGCCTGCTGCGAGCCATCGCCTTCAACGAGTCGCATCGCCGCAGCGGCGTCGCCCTGTTCGAGATCGGCCATGTCTACCCGCCGGGTCCCGGTGAGCTGCCCGACGAGTACGAGGCGCTCGGTGTGGTCCTCGCCGGTCAGGAGGCGCCGGCCGCCATCGCGGTGTGGCGGGAGATCGCCGCGGCCATGGGCATCGGGGCACGCATCGACCAGGGACGTGTCCCGCCGGGCCTGCACGCCACGCGCTCGGCGACGCTCGTCGCCGGTCGGGACGCCATCGGCGCCGTGGGCGAGGTGGCACCTGCAGCGCTCACCGCCTTCGGCATCACGGAGCGCGTCGCCGTCGTCGAGCTCGATCTCCGCCACGTCATCGACCACGAGCCCAAACCGGCCCGCTGGAAGCCGACCAGCCGGCACCCGTCGAGCGACCTGGACCTCGCTTTCACGCTGCCCGACGACGTGCCGGCGGAGAAGCTGGACAAGGCGATCCGCCAGGGAGCCGGGGCCGTGCTCGTGGACCTCGACCTGTTCGACGTGTACCGCGGCGCGGCGCTGAGCGACGGCCGGCGCAGCCTCGCCTACCGGCTGCGCCTGCAGGCACCCGACCGCACCCTCACGGACGGCGATGTGGCCGACGTGCGGGCCAAGGTCACCGCCGCGGCCGCCAAGCTCGGGGCCGAGCTGCGCGGCTGATGGCGGACACGACGCGGCGCGGCCTGCCGGGATGGGTGTGGGTGGTCGTGCCGATGGTCGTGTCGGCGTTGCTGTTCGGCGCCTTGGCGGTGGCCGTGCGCGGCGGTGGTGACAGCGACGGCGAGTCGATCGCCGGCCCGGCCGAGGAGCTCCCGGCGGTGGTGGGCGCCGCTGACGAGCTGCTCGGCACGGTGCCGCTCCCGGCGTCGATCGCCGAGGAGCTGGGCACCCGCTACGGCGAGGTCACCGTGGGCTTCGGCGAGTTCGAGGACGAGCTCGACTTCGTCGCCGAGTTCGACCGCCTCCCGGACGCCGAGGCCCGTCTGCTCGGGCGGACGCTGGGCGCCATCCAGGCCCAGCTGTCGCCGACCGGCGTCGGCGGCGCCCGGACGGGAGACGATCGGCAGGCCGACATCCTGTTCGCCCTGCGCCTCGGGCGCAGCACGATCGAGGCGATCGACCCTGACGGCACGCCGCGCGAGCAGGCCCTGGCGATCCTGCCGTTCGCCGTGCAGGACCTCACCGGCTTCGACGAGATCGCCGCGATGTTCGCCGACGGCGACCTCGACGCCCTCTCGGCGCGGATCGATGACGCTCTGTCCGACGCCGGCGCGGCGGAGCTCGTCAGCTCGGTGGCCAACGCGGTCAGCGAGCGGCTTCCGGCCACCGACGACGACCTCAGCAGCGAGTTCCTCGACGCTTACGCCACCGCCAGCGGCTGATCCAGCCGCAGACGCCGGATCGTCAGTTGGCTTCCAGGTCGTCCGGGGCCTCGGCGAGCCAGGCCAGACGGCCGGGCTGGCGGCGCAGCACGTCGCGCCACAGCTCGTCGGGCTCGGATGTGAAGACGTCGTTCGGTTCGGGATCGAGGACCAGCCAGGCACCAGCCTCGATCTCGCCCTCCAACTGACCGGGCCCCCAGCCGGAGTAGCCACGGAAGACGCGCAGAGCGGTGATCGCCGGCACGGTCATCGGGTCGGCGGCGAGGTCGGCGGAGGCGATGTCGCCGCTCAGCGGCGCGAGGTGCTCGTCGGGGCCGTCGAGCGGTTCCGTGGTCCGGGCGAGGGCGATCAGGGCGTCCGGATCGACCGGGCCGCCGACGAACACCAGCGACGGATCGCTCTGCAGGTCGGTCCAGACATCGAGCGGTTCATCGAGCTCCTCCGGACTCGGCCGGTTGAGGACCAGGCCGAGGGCGCCCTCGTCGTGGTGCTCGAGGACGAAGATCACCGTGCGGTCGAAGTTGGGGTCCTCGAGCGGCGGTGTGGCGAGCAGGAGCCGGCCCTTGGTCGGCGCGATGCCGAAGATCACGACGCCCATTCTGCCCCCTTCCGACGGCCGGGGGTAAGCGGGCGGCATTGCATGATCATGCGACATCTCGTATGATCATGCGATGGTCGCTCTCGCCGGGATCATCGGCGCATCTGGGTTCACCGGCGCCGAACTGCTGCGCCTGCTCGCCGCCCACCCCGACCTCGAGGTCACCGTGGCGACAGCCGACTCGCAGGCCGGCCAGCCGGTCGGCGAGCTGTACCCGTCGCTCGCCGCGGCGTACCCCGATCTGCAGCTGACGACGTTCGACGCCGACGCCGTGGAGGGGCTCGACGTCGTCTTCCTCGGGCTGCCCCACGAGGCGTCGATGGACCTGGCCCCGCGGCTCGTCGGGCGCGTCGGGTGCGTCGTCGACCTGTCGGCTGCCTTCCGATTGAAGGACGCCGCGCTCTACCCCCGGTGGTACGGGTTCGACCACGCTCAGCCGGCGCTGCTCGCCGAGGCCGTCTACGGGCTGCCCGAGCGGCACCGCGCCGAGCTCAAGGGCGCCCGGCTGGTGGCCACGCCGGGCTGCTACGTGACGGCGGCGACGCTGGCGCTGGCGCCGTTCCTCGACGCCGAACTGCTCGATCCGGCGGGCGTCATCGTCGACGCCGCGAGCGGGGTGTCGGGCGCCGGCCGGGCGGCCAGCGCCACCAACGCCTTCTGCACCGTCGACGAGAACTTCGTCGCCTACGGCCTGCTCGACCACCGCCACACGCCGGAGATCGAGCAGAACCTCGGCGCCCAGGTGCTGTTCACGCCGCACCTGGCGCCGATGAACCGGGGCATCCTGGCGACCTGCTACGCCCGGCCGACCGACGGTGCGGCCGTGTCAACGCCGCAGCTCCTGGCCGAGCTGCGCCGGGCCTACGCGTCCGAGCCGTTCGTCGTCGTCGTCGACGGCTCGCCATCGACGAAGGCCACGCTCGGCTCCAACGCCGCCCACGTCACGGCGCGCTACGACGAGCGCACGGGCTACGTCGTCGCTCTGGCGGCGATCGACAACCTGACCAAGGGCGCATCCGGCGGCGCGCTGCAGTCGGCGAACGTCGCCCTCGGCCTCGACGAGACGGCCGGTCTCCCGCTCGTCGGCGTCGCCCCGTGATGGCATCGGAGGGTGTGTCGCGGGACAGTCCCGCGGCTGGCCCTCGGACGGCAGGAAACACTCGGATGGGGGAGCGGTGAGCGGGGAGCGTCCCGAGCCTCCGGTCGCCCGCGTCCTGGTGGAGGCGCTGCCGTACATCCGCCGCTTCGCCGGCAAGACGATGGTCGTGAAGTACGGCGGCAACGCCTTGGCCGGCACATCCGACGACGACGCCCTCGACCTGTTCGCCCAGGACATCGTGCTGATGCGCCTCGTCGGGATGCGCCCGGTCGTCGTCCACGGCGGTGGCCCGCAGATCAGCGCCCTGATGAGCCGCCTCGGCAAGACCACCGAGTTCCGCGACGGGCTGCGGGTGACCGACGCCGACACCGTCGACATCGCCCGGATGGTGCTGCTCGGTCAGGTCAATCCACAGCTGGTGACGGCCATCAACCTCCACGGGACCTACGCCGTCGGCGTCAGCGGTGAGGACGCCGGGCTGATCCGCGCCGCGCCGCGCAACGCCGAGCTGGGCTTCGTCGGCGATGTCACGGCGATCAACCCGGCGATCCTGGAGGGCCTGCTCGCCGACGAGTTCATCCCGGTCGTGGCGACGATCGGCACCGACGAGCGGGGCCAGGCGTACAACATCAACGCCGACGTCGTCGCCGGCGCCATCGCCGAGGCCCTCGGCGCCGAGAAGCTGATCTACCTCACCGACATCGAAGGCCTGCGCCGCAACGTCGGCGATCCGGCCAGCCTGATCCGCCAGACGACGGCCGACGACCTCGACGCCCTGATCGCCGATGGCACGATCGCCGGAGGCATGATCCCCAAGGTGTCGAGCTGCGTCCAGGCCGTGCGTCACGGCGTGGGCGGGGCGCACATCTTGGATGGCCGCATCGCCCACGTCCTGCTGCTCGAGCTGTTCACCGACGCCGGCATCGGCACCATGGTGCGCGGCCCCGAGTCCACCGCCCATGGAGGTCCCTGATGAGCGCCCACGCTTTCGCCACCGACGAGCTGGCGGCCTGCCCGTTCATGCCCGTGTTCGGGCCACCCCAGATCATGTTCGTCAAGGGTCGGGGCACCGAGCTGTGGGACAGCAACGGCAAGCGCTACCTCGACTTCCTCGGCGGCCTCGCCGTGATCGGGCTGGGCCACGCCAACCCGGTCGTCGCCGAGGCGATCGCCGCCCAGGCCGGCGAGCTGCTGCACGTCAGCAACCTGTTCGCCAACCCGGTGGCCACCCGCGCGGCCGTGGAGATCGACCGCCTGCTCGCCGACGCCACGGGCCACGAGGGCCAGGTCTTCTTCACCAACTCCGGTGCCGAGGCCGTCGAGTGCGCCCTCAAGCTGGCCCGCAAGCACGGCGGGCGCGGCCGCCACGTCGTGGTCAGCGCCCTCGGCAGCTTCCACGGTCGCACCCTCGCCGCCCTCGCGGCGACCGGTCAGCCGGCCAAGCACGAGCCGTTCCAGCCGATGCCCGAAGGCTTCCACCACGTGGCGTGGGGCGACGTCGACGCCGTCGACAAGGCGGTCGACGCCTCCGTCGCCGCCGTGCTCGTCGAGCCCGTGCAGGGCGAGGGCGGCGTCAACCCGGCGCCCGACGGCTACCTGGCGGCGATCCGGGAGATCTGCGACGCGACCGGCGCGCTGATGATGATCGACGAGATCCAGACGGGGTTCGGACGCACCGGTCGCTGGTTCGGCTTCGAGCACGACGCCGTGCGCCCCGACGTCGTCACGCTGGCCAAGGCGATGGGCAACGGCATGCCGGTCGGCGCCTGTTGGGCCCGGCGCGACGTGGCCGCGGTGTTCGAGCCCGGCGACCACGGGAGCACCTTCAGCGGCACCGCCATCGCCACCGCTGCCGTCAACGCGGTGATCGACGAGATGCGCCGCCTCGATGCCCCGGCGCTGGCGGCGACCAAAGGGGCGCGCCTCGCCGCCGAGCTGGCGGCACTGCCCGGCGTGACATCGGTCCGCGGACGAGGGTTGCTCCTCGCCGCCGAGCTGGAGGCCGGTGACGCCCCGGCGCTGTACCGCCGGCTGCTCGACGACGGCCTGGTGACCAACGCCGTCACGCCGACGGCACTGCGCGTGGCGCCGCCGCTGACCGTCTCCGACGAGGAGATCGACGAGGCCGTCGGCCTGATCGGCAAAGCGCTGCAATGACGTTCACTGCGTTCCCCGGCCACGCAGGCCGTCCATGGCGTTCCCCGGCCACGCAGGCCGCGGCTGACCGCTCGCTCGCTGGCGCTCCCTCGCTCGCAACTGCGATCTGTTGGCGCTCGGTCGCTCGCATCGGCGAGGCACTCCGATGACGCGACACCTGCTCGACATCACCGACCTGGGGGTGGACGAGCTGCGGCTCGTCCTCGACCTCGCCGGTCGTCCCCCGGCCGAGCTCGGCCGCCCGCTGGAGAGCCGTGGCGCAGCCCTGATCTTCGAGAAGCCCTCGCTGCGAACCCGGCACTCGATGGAGATGGCTGTCGTGCAGCTCGGCGGCCACCCGATCTTCACGCGTGCCGAGGAGATCGGCATCGACGTGCGCGAGCCGCTCGAGGACGCCACGCGGATCCTGCAGGGCTACCACGCCGTCCTGGCGGCGCGGGTGTTCTCGCACGAGGTGCTGGAGCGCATGGTCGCCGTGGCCGACGTCCCGGTCGTCAACATGCTGTCGGACCACTCGCATCCGCTCCAGGCGCTGGCCGACGCGTTGACGATGGAGCGGCACCTCGGACCACTCGCCCGCCGGTCGGTGGCCTGGGTGGGCGACTACAACAACGTCGCCCGCTCGCTGGCCGAGGTGTGCCTGCTGCTCGGAGCGCGCGTCCAGCTCGCCTGCCCGTTCGGCTATGGGCCCGACGACGCCGAGCTGGAGCGACTCGCCCTCGTGGGCGGCGGCTGGATCGCCGCGACGGACCGCCCGGCGGAAGCCGTGGCCGGCGCCGACGCGGTGCACTCGGACACCTGGGTGTCGATGGGCCAGGAGGACGACAAGGCGGCCCGCAAGCAGGCCTTCGAAGGCTTCACCATCGATGCCGGGCTGATGGGCATGGCCGCGCCCCACGCCGTGTTCATGCACTGCCTGCCGGCGTACCGGGGCCTGGAGGTGACGTCGGACGTCATCGACGGCCCGCGCAGCGTCGTCTACGAGCAGGGCCACAACCGCCTCCACGCGGCGCGCGGCGCGCTGGCCTTCCTGCTCGGGGTGCGGTGAATGAGCGAGCGAGTCGAGCGAGCGTCGTGACGGCGCCGAAGCTCAGGTGCACCAGTGAGCGTCAAACAGCAGCGCCAGCAGACGATCGCCCGGCTGATCGGGCTGCAGCAGGTCGCCAGCCAACCGCACCTCCTCGAGCTGCTGTCCGCCGAGGGCATCTCGGCGACGCAGGCGACGGTCTCTCGCGACCTGGAGGAGCTGGGGGCGATCAAGGTCCGGGTCCCGGGCGGCCAGTCCGTCTACGCCCTGCCCGAGCGGGAGGCCGATCGGATGGCTCCGTTCGACCAGCTGCGCCGGGTGCTCGGGGAGTGGGTCGGCGAGGTCGCCTCGTCGGCCAACCTCGTCGTGTTGCGCACGCCGCCCGGCTGCGCCCACGTGGTGGCCTCGGCGCTCGACCGCAGCGGTCTCGACGGTCTGCTGGGCACGGTCGCCGGCGACGACACGCTGCTGTGCGTGGCCGGCCCGACCACGACCGGCGACGCGTTGGCCGACCGCCTGCGTGCACTCGCCGGGCTGGGCGGTGACGATGGCGGAGCGTGACGCATCGACGCTGTGGCACGGGCGCTTCGCCCGCGGTCCGGCCGACGCCCTGATGGCGTACACCGTCAGCCTGCCGTTCGACCGCCGCCTGTGGCGCGACGACATCGTCGGCTCGCGTGCCCACGTCGGTGGCCTCGCCCGTGCCGGGCTGCTCGACGACGATGAGCTGGAGGCCGTCCTCGCCGCGCTCGACCAGGTCGAGAGCGAGCTCGCCGACGGATCGTTCGCCTTCGTCCACAGCGACGAGGACATCCACACGGCCGTCGAGCGCCGGGTCACCGAGCTGGCTGGTCCGCCGGGGGCCAAGCTGCACACGGCGCGGAGCCGCAACGACCAGGTGGCCACGGACATGCGGTTGTGGTGCAAGCGCGAGCTCGTCGAGGTCGCCCGCCTCGTGGTCGCCCTGGAGGACGTGCTGCTCGCCCGCGCCGAAGCGGCCGGCGACACCTACCTGCCGGGGTACACCCACGTCCAGCGAGCCCAGCCCGTGCTCCTCGCCCACCACCTCCTCGCCCACGGGTGGGCACTGGCCCGCGACGTCGATCGCCTCGCGGCGACCGTCGAGCGCCTCGACGTGTCACCACTCGGCGCCGGTGCCCTGGCGGGCACCTCTCTGCCGATCGATCCGGCGGCGACGGCCGAGGCCCTTGGCTTCGCCGCCGTGTTCGAGAACTCGCTCGACGCCGTGAGCGACCGCGACTTCGTCGCCGAGGCGCTCTTCGACCTGGCGCTGCTCGGGATCCACCTGGCGCGCATCGGCGAGGAGTGGGTGCTGTGGACCAGCGAGGAGTTCGGCTTCGCCCGCCTCGACGACGCCTACGCCACCGGGTCGTCGATGCTGCCGCAGAAGAAGAACCCGGACGTCGCCGAGCTGGCCCGGGGCAAGGCCGGGCGTCTGGTCGGCAACCTGACCGGTCTGCTGGTGACCCTCAAGGGACTTCCGCTGGCGTACAACCGCGACCTCCAGGAGGACAAGGAGCCGCTGTTCGACTCGGTCGACCAGGTCTCCCTGGCGCTCGTCGCGCTGGCCGGGATGATCGACACGGCGACGTTCGTGCCCGAGCGGATGGCCGCGGCGGCCGACACCGAGACGACCGCGGCGACCGACCTCGCCGAATGGCTGGTCGGCGGCGGCACCCCGTTCCGCGACGCGCACGCCCTCGTCGGCGAACTGGTGCGCCGCCACACCGAGACGGGGACGCCGCTGCGCGACCTCGTGGCGGCCCATCCGCGCCTCGGTCCCGATGCCGCGGCGCTCGTGGCGCCGGGCCTCGGCGTGCAACGACGCACGTCGCCGGGCGGCGCCGGCCCGGGACCAGTGGCGGTGCAGTTCACCCACTTCGCCGACTCCCTGCGCCACCAGCGGGAGATGTTGTTGATGTGAGCGAGCAGCCGGCGCGCCGCCCGACGATGGACGAGGCGGGGGAGACGCGGCTACCTCGGGAGTTCTACGAGCGCGACTCGCCGGTCGTCGCCCCCGAGTTGCTGCACAAGGTCCTCGTCGTGGGGGAGTGCGCCGGGCGCATCGTCGAGGTCGAGGCCTACCGCTCCGACGACCCGGCCAGCCACACGTTCCGCGGCCGGACGGCGCGCAACGACACGATGTGGCGGGCCGGCGGTCACCTCTACGTGTACTTCACCTACGGCATGCACTTCTGCGCCAACGTCGTGACGAGCGTCGAGGGTGACGGTCAGGCCGTGCTGCTGCGGGCGATCGCGCCGCTCCGCGGCCTCGAGACGATGCGCCGCCGTCGGGGCGGCCGACCGGACCGCATCCTCGCCGATGGACCGGGCAAGCTGTGCCAGGCGTTCGGCCTCGATCGCGCCGACGATGGCACCGACCTCGTGGAGGATCCGGCGGCGACCATCGTCGACGACGGCACCCCACCGCCATCGACGCCGATCATCACGCCGCGCATCGGCATCCGCGTCGCCACCGACGTCCCGTGGCGCTGGCTGGCACCCACGACCTGACGGCGACCCGCCCAGATCGACCGTAGACGTAGGTGGCCATCCGCACATGAGATGATCGACGACGCGCCCGTCGGAGACAAGCACCGAGCGACGGCGAGAGGGAGGGGTAATGGAGAAGCAGCCGATGGGCGATGTCGTCGTGCTGCTGCCGGGCATCCTCGGCAGCGTCCTGCAGCGCGATGGCAAGGAGGTGTGGGCGCCCAGCCCGGGCGCCATCGGCCGGGCTCTTTGGACGCTCGGTCGCAGCGTCAAGTCGCTGGCGCTGGAATCCGATCCGTGGGAGTCCGACGACCTCGGCGACGGCGTCGTGGCGACCCGGTTGATGCCCGGCATCCACATCGTGCCCGGCCTGTGGGGCATCGACGTGTACAGCGGGATCTCGCGGATGATCACCGAGCACTTCGACGTCGTGCCGGGACGCACGTTCATCGAGTTCCCGTACGACTGGCGCCGTGACAACCGCGTCGCCGCGCGGCAGTTGCAACGCCTGGCCGACGAGAAGTTGCATCTGCAACGGCAGGTGAATCCCGAGGCCAAGCTGATCCTCATCGGTCATTCGATGGGCGGCCTCGTCTCGCGCTACTTCCTCGAGTGCCTCGACGGCTGGCGGGACACGCGCATGTTGATCACGTTCGGGACGCCGTACCGGGGTTCGGTCAACGCCGTCGACTTCCTGGTCAATGGGTTCGTCAAGAAGGTCGGACCGCTGAAGGTCGCCGACCTGACGACGCTCCTGCGATCGCTCACGTCGGTGTACCAGCTGCTGCCCGTCTACCCGTGCGTCGACCTCGGCGGCGGCTACGAGCGCGTCGGCGAGGTGGGTGATCGGCTGCCCGGCGTCGATGGTGCGCGGGCCGCCAGCGCGCTGGCCGACTTCCACCGGGCCATCGAGGCCGGCGTGGCCGCCCATGAGCGGGACGAGTACGCGATCCACTCGGTCGTCGGGATCAGCCAGGGCACGAAGCAGTCCGGCCGATTGGAGGGCGACCGCCTGACGATCGAGGAGTCCCACGGCGGCGAGGACATGGGCGGCGACAGCACGGTGCCGCGGGTCTCGGCGACACCCATCGAGACCGACGACGCGCAGCCGGCGTACCAGCCGATGTACTCGTCGGAGCGCCACGGATCACTGCAGACCGCCGAGGCCGTGCAGACCCAACTGCTCGGCATCCTCACCGCTCGGCTGCGGACCGGGTTCCGGGCGGTCCAGGGCGTCCGGCTGGAGGCCGACGAGCTGCTGAGCACGGGCGAGGCGCTGGTCGTGCGGGCGCTGCCCGATCGAGCCAACCTCACGATGCAGGCCACCGTGACGGCCGTCGCCACCGGCCAGGTCGTCGGTGCGCCGATCGTGATGCGGCGCGACGCCGACGAGGTGCACCACGCCGAGATCGCCCCGTTGCCCGCCGGCGACTACCGCCTGCGCGTCGACGCCGTGGGCGACAGCGCCGGGCTCGCCGACCCGGTGCACGGTCTGGTGTGCGTGATCGACGACGCCGAGCCCGACGTCGATCCGTCCATCGGCGCGTGACGACGTACGCCCTGCTCGTCGGCATCGACGCCTACGAGCCGCCCGCCAACCCGTTGTTCGGGTGCCGCAACGACATCGCCGCGCTCGGCGCGTACCTCGAGGGCCGCAGCGATGGGGACCTCGACGTGCAGACGTTGCTCGACGGCGAGGCGACGAGGGACGCCGTGGTCGGCGCGTTTCGTGCCCACCTCGGCCGGGCGGCTGCGGGCGATGTCGCCCTGTTCGCCTATGCCGGTCACGGCAGCGAGGAACCGGCACCGACCGAGATCGCCCACCTCGAGCCGACGGGACGGATCCAGACGCTGATGTTCCACGACTGCAACCGCCGCGTGGACGGGCGGCTGCGGCGCGCCCTGGCCGACAAGGAGCTCAGCCTGCTGCTCGCCGAGGTCGCGGCCAACGGCCCGCACGTCGTCGTCATCCTCGACTGCTGCCACTCCGGTGGCGGCACCCGCGACCCGTTCGTCAGGACACGGGGCTGGATCCCTGACGTCGACAACGTCGAGCCCGGCTGGCGGGACCTCGTCGCGGAGGTCGCCACGCCGCGGCCCTCGACGGAGTTCGTGCCGGGCTCGCTGGCGTCGTGGAACGCGCCACGGCCACCGCACGTCGCCCTCGCCGCCTGCCGCTCGTACGAGACCGCCAAGGAGCATCGGGTCGGCGAGGCCACGCGCGGTGCGTTCTCCGTGGCCCTCGTCGATGCCCTCGATGCGCTGGGCACGCGCACCACGTACCGCTCGTTGCTGACGACCGTGCGGGCGCGGGTGGAGAGGACCGCACAGGACCAGCGCCCGGAGCTGTTCCCGCTCGATCCCGGCGGGTTGGCGGATGCGCTGTTCCTCGACGGTGCCGTCCAACCGGTCGCGGCGTCGTTCACGGTCAGCCGCGGCCTCGACGGCTGGGAGGTCGACGCCGGCATCGTCCACGGCCTTCGCGACCCGGTCGGCGACGAGGCGTTCGTGCTGGCGTGCACGGCGCCGGGCGGTGCGCCGGCGGGTGCGGTGCGGGTCACGGCCGTCGACGTCGGTCGCTCGAGCGTCGAGCCGATCGGGTGGGAGCCCGACGACGTGGCCTACGCCGCCGTCGTCGCCGATGTGCCGCTGCCGCCCGCCGAGGTCCAGCTGGATCCGTGGGTCGCTCCGGAGCCGGGCGACCCGCGACCTGGCGCCACCGCCGCCGACGTCGCCGCCGTGCACGACGCGGTCGTCGCGGCGATCGCCTCGGCCGGCCCGCACGACACGCCGTCGCCGTACGTCCGGGCGGTCGACCCGTCGACGGGCTCGGCGGGTGCCGTGCGCCTGCGGGTCGCCGTCCCAGAGGCGGGAATCGTCGAGATCAGGCGGGCCGACGGCAGCCTGATCGCCAGCCCGCTCTCCGGTGTCGGTGTCACCGAGGGCGCGGCGCGCCTCGTGGTCGCCCATCTCGAGCACATCGCCCGATGGGAGCAGGTCAGGTCGCTGGGCGATCACCCGTCGCCCGTCGCCGACGCTGTGACCCTCGACGTCTACGAGGCGATGGAGGGGGAGACCCGCCGACCGTCCGATCGCCCGGCTCTGGTGGCAGATGGCGGATACCAGCTCACGTACCACCGCGGTGTGGACGGCTTGTGGCAACCGCCGCGGGTGTTCGTCGAGCTACGCAACGAGTCCGAGGACGATCTCTACGTGGCCGTGCTGGACCTCACGGATCGCTTCCGCTGCCACGCCGTCCTGCCGACCGAGCTCGTCGGACACGGCCGCTCGTACGCCCTGTGGTCGGGCGCCCCGATCCCGGCGTCCCTGCCGGCTGGGCGCCCGGTGGCACCGGGGGCGGCGGCGCGGGACTGGCTCAAGGTCGTCGTCAGCGACGTCGATTTCGACGCCACCTCGTTCGACCTCGCCGCGCTCGACGAGCCGTCGGCGCGCGGTCCGTCCACCCGCGGGGCGCCGCGCAACACGCTCGAGCGGATCGCCGCACGAGCCCATCGCCGCGACTTCGCGGCGGCTGACCCGGCGCCCCCCGTGGCTCGCTGGGCCGCGACGACCATCACCATCGACACCCGCGTCCCCACCTGATCAGCGCCAGTGCAGCCAGTAGCCGTGGGGATGGGCGTCGGCGAGGTGGGTGGCGGTGCGGTGACCCGACCTCCAGCACACGAGGACGAGGGCGGTCTGGGCCTGAGTCCGGTCGGCGACAGGGAGCTCGGGGACGAGCACCGGGCTCTCGGCGAAGATCCACGAGACGTCCCGGCGTGACCCCAGTTCGTCGAGGTTGGCCACATAGGCGGCGCGCTCGGCGCTGCTCAAGTAGTTGAGCACCCACGTGTTGGTGATCACCGGATGGAGCTCCAGCGAGGCGGCCAGGGCGGCCGTGTCGGCTACCGCATCGCCCTGGCGGATGTCGAGGCCCGCGTCGGCGGCGATGGCCAGCGCGGCGCGGAGCCGCTCGAAGCGTTCCGTCTGGTCCGGCCACACGCACGCCTCCAGCCACAGCCGACGCTCGGGATCGGCGACGTCGACGGGCGAGCGATCCAGCCCGACGCGCTGGCGGACGTCCGGCACCACCACCGGGACCGGGACCGCGCCGCGCGTCCCGCACTCCAGCTCGACCGGCGACGGACCGCCCACCGAGCCACCGGGCACGAAGGTGTAGCGATAGCGATCGAGGAGCAGGTTGAGGCCGGCGCTGGCGC
>CAVZPA010000014.1:0-277213 GCA_963776995.1 uncultured Acidimicrobiia bacterium | reverse complement strand
AACCACCGGTGCCACAACTGATCGTCGGTGCCCATCACGAACACATCGAGGCGCCCAGCCGACCAACTCACCGCTCCAGGGCCGCCATCCAACCGGCCGCCGAGCGGTTCCCACTCCGACCAGCCACCGTCATGCCAACGGTGCCACAACTGACCATCGACACCCCGGGCGAACGCGTCCAACCGGCCCGGCGCCCAACTCGCCACCGCAGGCTACGCTCACACCTGCCCCCCAGCGACTCCCACCCCCCGACCAGCCACCCTCATACCAGCGGTGCCACAACTGACCATCAGAACCCGTGACGAACACATCCAACCGCCCCGCCGCCCAACTCGCCACAGCCGGCCCACCATCGAGCACCCCGCCCAACGACTCCCAGCGAGTGGAGAGCGACACGTCGACCACGTCGACTTCAGGGTCCGTCGACTCGGAACTGCTCTCCGGAACGCTGGACGCTCCCGCTCGTGCCGGTTATCCGCACCGTGGCCGCTCGTCGGCCGCCGTCACCTGGCGTCCGGCTCGTAACCGTCACTGACAAGAGCCTGCCGACCTCGTACCGAGCAGCAACATCACCGACGCTGAGACTGACCGTCCAGTTGCGGTGGGGGTTCGCAGCTCCACGGCGTCGCCCTCGTCGATCACGGCCGGGAAGGTTCCGCCTGCGCTGAATCCGCCGGTCGAGGACGAGAACTCCGTTCGGGCGATGGCGCCGGGCCGTTTTCCATCCGCAGGACGACGCCGCCCGTGGCCGCGACCCGCGGCATCGCTGTTCGGATTCTCGAACGCGGTTGTGCCGAGCCCCGCTCCGCCGTACACCTGGCAACTCTGGGTGTCGCATGTCTCGGCGTACGGAGAGCGGTTCTACACTTCGCACGAGTACGAGCGGGCTGCCACAGCCTGCGCCTGGAGTGCGGCGGGGGGCCAGGCGCCGTTTCCAGCGGGGCGCGACCCCCAGCAGGTACTCATCGATCGAGACGATGTTGACCAGGCGCTGGCTCGCCCCGTCCATCGCCGCACGCAAGGAGCCGCGGTAGTAGTGGGGCGTGTCTCCGTCACACACGGCGAGCATCTTGGAGAGGTCGTTTCCCGGGTCCTCAACGCTGGATGTGAAGGTCGGGATCGTGCCAGCTGGCAGGGAGCGTGTTCCACAGGGATGCACTGACGCAACCGGGTGCAGGGGCCGTGAACAAGCGCCACTGGTTGGCCTCCGGGACGACCCATGCTGCCTCACCCGGTGAAAGGCTCAGCCCAGCGACCGTGAACGCGGCGCCCGACGTGATCCGGCGGGGAACTACAGCAGCCGCCGGTGAGGCGCACCGTGATCTCGGTCGCCGACGAGACGGTGGCGGAGAACGTGATAGAGTAGAAGCGTGTCTTTTTGTCTTAAGGAGCAGTCCAGCCCCCGGAGCGAGTAGCCGTAGGCGCCCCACTGCCCCATGCCCGCGTCCGTGGCCGAACCCGTGCCCGGTAACGACAACGAGGCCCTCGGCGGCAGTGGCAGGACGCTCCGCGATGCTGGTCAGGAGCGCCGAGGCGAACATCAAGCAGGGACGGCCGCGCCACCAAGGACTCGCAGGCCCACGATCTGACGTGCGCACGCCGTGTACAAGCGGATGGACTTTAAGCGTGCCCGCGCTCCTCGTCAGGGTCATCGTTTCTGCCTCCGAAACCGCACGGCGCAGACGTTATGCCTCACCTGTCGACACCCATCCCTCAATTCGCCGCCTCGACCGTCGACGATTCGGTGACCCCAACGCCACCCACGGTCACGGCCAGCCTCGACAGCGCCCCTGGCGGCCGGCACCGTTGAGCCGTGCCCGGTGCCTGCTCATCACTGGTCACGCCGAGTCCGACGGTCCGTGGGCATCCCTGAACATCCCCCACCGCAGCCAACATGGGTCATGCTGCGAGCAGTCGGCCTGTGAGGGTCTGGTCGAACTCGTGGTGACTGGGCATACCGCGGCGACGTGTGCAG
The DNA here is from genome assembly GCA_963776995.1 of uncultured Acidimicrobiia bacterium. Classification (GTDB taxonomy): domain Bacteria; phylum Actinomycetota; class Acidimicrobiia; order Acidimicrobiales; family Ilumatobacteraceae; genus JALZMG01. Next base: position 275,238 of record CAVZPA010000014.1, on the reverse strand, counting down.
TCGTCGTAGAGCTGTACCAGTTGATCCATTCGTACACTGCGGCGCGAGCCTCGGCGTGGGTGGCGAAGGTGAGCCCGTCGACGAGCTTCACGCTAGGACTGGCCCAGAACGACTTCCTGCGAATGCTCGGTCAACCTCGCTTCATCGGCCACCGCGTCGACCTCCGCGTCACACTCGACGAGGTCGTCGCCACCTGCGCCGGCATCGAGATCGCCCGCCGCCGCCCTGGAAGATCACCGAGCGAGCGGGCGGCGTCCGGTCACTGTGCCGCAGCGTTGACTTGGTCACGGTTGCCCTCCGAGAGGTTGGCGCTTACGAACTCGCGACGAACCAGTACATTGAACTGCCGGAGGTTGATTTGCTGCCGAAGAGGCCACGTCATTTCTTCGCTTCTTCGCAATAGGGCCGATCACCCAGGTAAGCAGGATCGACGATGTCATAGCGACGATGTAAAAATCGCCGCGCCTCGAACTGCGTCAGCAGCAGTGGGCCGATGGAGGCCACGAGACCAACTGCACACGCGACGAGCGGGATCTGGCGAGCTCGGAGCACCGAGTCGACCACGAGCGCGATCGCTGCGGCAGCTGACGTAGCCGCGATGACCGCTCCGGAGGGTCCTCCGGCACCGTCAGGACGGGCAAACCAAAACCGGGGGAGCAGTCTGATCTTGCGTGCCGCCCATTCGAGCGGGTGTTCCCGAAGGACGTCGATCGCCATCTCTTCGAACTCAGCCTCGGTGTGCACGCCCACCCCACTGTACGGAGATGCGGTCCTCAGTTCGGAAACGGCGATCTAGCGGCACCGCGCCGGGTCGACCTCGCATGCTGTGTTGGCCTCACCGTCGATCAGCCAGTACCAGCCATGATCGGCGAGAAAGGTGTCCGGCGACCACTGATGGTGCCAGTACACGTCGTCGGCGCTCGTCCACCAGTAGTCGCCCGGGCGGAAACGTGACTCCGCCACGATGCGCCAAGGAACGGTACCGATGTGGAACACGGCCACGACGATGGCGAGCAGAAGAGCCGACCACATCAGATGCTCCGACGGCCGCCCGATCAGTCGCCGAACACCGGCGATCGCCGCTAGCACGAGCAGCCACGCCGTCAGCAGGAGCCCCATGACCTCGAGGACAATCCACGCGTATGCCGCGCACACCAGGAATGCGCCCGCGAGCGCAGCCGAACCGGCAGCACAACGGCCGGTCGTCGTCGTCATGCGGACGAAGGCCAGCGTCGCGGAGGACGAGCGCGGCGGTCAGGCCCTCACTGAAGAAGAGTCCCGAACCGAAGATCCACCAGCGATACGGGTCACCGAACAACACAAGAGCGACCACCAGGGCGGCGACGAATCTTGGTTGCCGCGCGTCCGGATCTCTACGTACCAGAGGCCGAGCACGACACTCCACAACGTGGCCATCGTCACGGCGACGACCACGGGAAGCGCTACCCCGAGCGAGGAGATCTCGATGAGCGCGGCGAAGTGCACGAACATGCCCGGTGGCCAAAGGTTGACAAGCCAGCGGTTCTCGACAGCGAAGATATTGCTGTCAAGAAGGGCGCGGCCTCCTTGTATGTACGAGCCGCCGTCAGACTGGCCGAGGGCAGCAGCGACGGCCTCCAGGCTGCCGCCCTTCGGAGCAATGACGTCGTTGGCCACGAAGTAGCCGATCGAGACCGCAAAGACCGCGACCCCGCACGGCAGACCGGTCCGCAACCAATTCGACCAGAAAGTCCCCACGTGGCTCGCATCGTCTGCGGCGACATGAGCCATGGGTGACATGACCCGTCCGCGGATCTGGGGGTGACACGTCGAGTTCTTCGCGTCGTGAGGCGGCGCCCTGTCGACCGGCACCAGAAGGATAGGTCCCCCTCGGATCCCTGGAGTGGTCGGCTTCGAGCTAGCCCTGCTCTGTGATGGGAACTTGAGACGTTGTGACAGGTTTCAAGCGGCGTTGCGAGCGGGCGTTGGTGACGTAGTCGCGATGGCGGTCGATGGTGGCGAGGGCACGTCGGAGCTCGGGGTGCGGTGGTTGGTCGGGGCGGCGATCAGTGGTCGCAGGAGCCGGTCGTGGACCTTGGTGTAGAAGATGGCGACCGGGGCCGTCGGGGGTGAGGGTGTAGGTGTTGGTGTGCGGGATCCGTTCGATGAGCCCGTGGAGGCGGAGGCGGCGTAGGTCGTAGGTCATCTGGTTGGTGGTGTAGTCGTGTTCGAGAGTCCGGCGACCAGCCCACGAAGGCTCTTGTTGGTGAAGCCGGCGACGGTGTGGACGACGCACAGAGGCGCCGGTCAGGGCCACGGCGCGTGGGTCCCCGAAGCGCAGGGCTCCGGTTCGTTGGCCCTCTCGGTGGTAGGGCTGGTGGATGCGCTCGAAGAGCGCAGAGCCGAGGGACTGTCCGATCCGTTGTGTAAGCGGGCGTGACGGTCATGGTTAGCTGGCGGCCTCGATGCGGTCGCCGTAGTGGATGGTCAAGGCGTTCAGGATCTGCTTCCAGCCGTTGATCTTGCCGGTCGGGTTGGCTCGGTTGGTCCTCCTTTCGGTGGCGACGAGGTAGAGCACCTTCAAGGCCGCCTGCTCGGTGGGGAAGTGGCCGCGGTGACGGACCGCCTTGCGGAACCGGGCGTTGAGGCTCTCGATGGCGTTGGTCGTGTAGACGATCTGGCGCAGCTCGATGGGGAACTCGAGGAACGGCACGAAGTCATCCCAGGCCCGTTCCCAGGTGGCGATCATCGCCGGATACCGGTCCCGCCAGGTGCTCGGCGAACTCGCCGAAGCGCGCCTGGCGGCGTCGACGGTGGGGGCGGTGTAGATCTCCGCCTCTCCCGGCACACCTGCCCCCAGTGCTTCTTCGAGGTGTAGCGGATCGCTGATCTGACGAGGTGGACGACGCACAGCTGCACGTCGGCCAGCGGCCGTGTGGCCCGCCGAGCTCTACCGCGACTGGATCAACAACGACCGCCGCACGCGCCATGTCATCAGCCAGATGCGCACCCTCGCCGCCCAACTCCGCCTCACCCAAAGCCGCCAGCCCCCACCACGGGTTCAAATGCAGGCTGAAGAGCCCGAGCCCTCAGCCCAGCGAGCCGCTATCCGCCACCGGCCGGCGCCACCGCACCCACATCAAGCCTCCCTCACGGCTTCCAGCAGCGCATCGAGCATCCTGCTAGGCGCTTCGGCACGTGCGGTGCCAGCCGATCTGCAGCTCCAGTCCCTCCTTCCACGGACACCTGGGGCTCCCAGCCGAGGACCTCCCACGCTCGTAGCGTGTCGGCCGCGGTCGTGCGGGCGCTCACCCATCACGGGGCTCCTCTCATCAATCCGCACGCCACGCTCGAGCAGTTTCTCGACTGTCTCGATGATCGACGACAGGCTCGCCATCGCGCCACCGCCAATGTTGAGAACCGAACCTGGCGGAACGTCGACGGACGCCGCCAGCGCATTCGCAGCGACGGCATCGCCGACATACGTAAAGTCGCGAACCTGGCTTCCGTCCCCGTACATCGGGAACGACGAGCCGGTGATCGCACACTCGATGAGCCGATGGATCGCCATGTCGGGGCGTTGCCTAGGGACCGAAGACAGTGAAGTAGCGGAGTGAGACGGTTGGGACGCCGAACGTCGTACCGTATAGGGTGCACAAATGCTCGGCAGCGAGTTTGGTGACACCATACGGACTCACGGGATCAGTTCTGCACACCTCAGAGGTCGGAAACCGTTCCACGTTGCCGTAAACCGACGAGCTCGACGAGTTGACGAACCGGGCGACTCCTCGGTTGCGGCACACCTCGAGAAGGCGTTGGGTCACGACGATGTTGCGTCGAACGTATGTGGTGAACTCCGAGCCCCACGACGCCCGGACGCCCGGCTGACCGGCCAAGTGGAAGACGACATCGACATCCGCCACAATCGGGTCGAGATTGTCTTCCACGAGATCCACCGCGACTGAGCGTAAAGCGGGAGAAGTCGCGTGCTCGTATGAGGTTCCGGTCCTTTTGGGCACGGTCGTAGTATTCCGTGAAGCAGTCGACACCAACAACAACGCCGCTTTCAAGCAAGTGTTCGACGAGGTTGCTGCCGACGAAGCCGGCGGCGCCGGTTACAAGTGCTCGCATCGGAGAGTTCAATTGAGTGGCGATCCAATCCGGGTTGAGAACGGCCACCACCCAGTATACCGAACTGTTCACCATGGCCGAGATGGCTATGCGCGACCCAGCAGCTGAGCCCCGCGCCCTGTCCGGCGCAGAGTACGACGAGCAATGGGCGCAGCTACAGGACTTCATCCGCTATAACCCAGGCGCCCGCCATCGCCGCCGTCTCATCAAGCGCCTCGCTCGTGAGGGTGACCCACCGGCGACGATCCTCGATGTGGGCTTCAGGACTTGGGGAACTCGTCCAGTTGCTTCGACGTCTCTTTCCACATGCAGACATCACCGGCGTCGACATCTCCGAACTCGCACTCGAGTCAAACGCACGCCGCTTCCCGTTCGACACGTTCGAGGTGCTCGACATTCAGACGGGGAAGCTCGACCGCTCCTTCGACCTCGTCACCAGCTCCGAGGTAGTCGAACACCTGAACGACCAGCACACCGCTGTGATGAACCTCGCGGCCATGGTGGCACCGGGAGGGTCGCTGCTCATCTCAGTGCCCGCGGGCCGGATCTTTGCGACCGAGCGAACATTCGGCCACGTCCGTCACCCCGAGCTCGAGTGGCTGACGGAGACATTAGAGACACAGTCCCTGACGGTGACCCACACGTTCAGATGGGGCTTCCCGACGTACCTGAGCCTGAAGTACGCCACCAACGTGCGGCCGGAGATATCGATGCGTGAATTCGGATGGGGAAGCTACGGGCCCTTCAAGCGGCGCCTGAATGACGCAATCTATCTCGCAAATTTCGCGAACCTCGAGCACTCGCGGTTCGGATGTAGACTTTCATCAGAGCGACACGCCCTCAAAGCGTTGCCGGTTGAGCACCGGCTCCGCATCCCCGGCCGCTCGGTGTCGGCGGCACTCCGACATCCACGCTTTCATTCAGGTACACCCGGCGGTCTGTCGGCGGCTTTGAGCCGGTAGCATTCCGTCACCACCTCGACACTGTGTACCGCGTTTCGTCGGGACCCGACCCTCGACCTCGATTCATGCCGCGTACTTCTCGCTGATCATCCCGGTATTCAACGAGGCCCAGAGCTTGCCGACGCTATTTGAGAGCCTCACGCCGGTGCTTGACGGGATGGATTACGAAGTAATCGTCGTGGATAACGGTCGGCGGGGACGAATCCTTCAAGGTCATTCGGGATTACGCCGCGAGCGACGACCGTATCAAAGGCATCGAATTCAACCGGAACTACGGCCAGACCGCAGCGATCAACGCAGGAATTCAGGTTGCAGAAGGCGAAATCATTGTGCTCATGGACAGTGACCTTGAGAATGATCCCACGGACATCCCTCTGCTGCTCGAAACTAGACGAGGGATACGACGTTGTCAGCGGTTGGCGACAGGGACGATGGGGCGGTCAGTTCCTGACTCGTCAGATTCCGTCCCGAACCGCGAATCGCATGATTAGCTGGGTGAGCGGGGTAAAGCTCAACGACGGTACACTCTAAAGCCTATCGTCGGAGCGTCATCAAAGACGTCGCCTTGTACGGTCAGATGCACCGATTCATACCTGTATATTGTCGATGGCAGGGTGGGTGGGCATCGGCGAGCTCCCGGTGAACTACCGGCCCCGAGTATGGCAAGAGCAACTATGGATTCTTTCGCACCTATCGCGGGCCGCTGCTCGACTTGCTGTTGATCAGTTTCCTCGACCGTTATATGGCGAAACCGATCCACTTCTTCGGGGGACTTGGGTGTTCTGAGCATCCTCGTGTCAGTTCTCATGGGCTCTTACGCGGTGTGGCTGAAGGTTCGCGGCGAGGCCGACTTCATCCAGACCCCGATGCCGATGCTCACTGCGATCTTCTTCACCATCGGTGTCGTGATGATCCTTATGGGCGTGCTCGCCGAGATGATCACGCGCACCTATTACAAGAGCCGACACAAGACGCCCTACGGCGTCCACGATCGGTGAACCTGTGGACGAGGCCCGTCCGATCAAGGACCGCCGACCTGGTTCGCGACGTCGTGGAACAACCTTCCTGGGCTCGGTCTACAGCCGGGGAGCAGTTCGAGGAATGGCTCGAGCCGTTGGCCGCGCCGACGTCGCGGGTACGCGTCGTGCTCGAGCTGGGGTGTGGCGGTGGCAGCCTACTGACCCACATGGTCCGGGGGGCCCGAGTGAGCTCATCGGGGTCGATCTCGGTTCCTCGGTCGAGGCGGCCAGGAGAACTGCCGAGCTGGTGCGCCGGGTTCCGCAATCGTGCAGCACGACATGACCGTGTACACCGGTCCCGGGTCGATCTCGTCTACTGCATCGGCGTGCTGCATCACCTGAAGGAGCCCGGATCGGGTTCGACCGGTGCTGCGCAACGTCGCCCGGGCGGCCGGTTCCATTGCTGGGTTACACGCCGAGGGAAACGCGGTCATTCGCCGGGTGGTCGATCCGATCCGCCGGGCTGCGTCGTCACGCCTCCGTGGTGGCTCACTAAGTACGCGGTCGCCACGCCGCTCGTCGTTCCGTTCTTCCTCTACGCGGAAGGCGCTCAACGCGTTGCGGCGCCCGGCTCTGGCCGCCTCCTCTGTACGATTACTCGCGTGGATCGCGGAACCGCGACTTTGCGTTCTTCCGGCATGTCGCGTTGACCAGCTTGTCACCCCGCAGACCGCCTACTTCCGCAAAGGCGAGATCGAGGAGTGGCTCCGCGACCCCGCGTCGACCCGACGATCGACCTACCGTCATCTTCCGCAACGGTAACTCGTGGAAGTTTGGGGCCGCCGTGTACGCTGATCCGCCATCTGCGGCTAGCCGGGTTCCAGAGGCGAGGGGACCGACGGCGATCTCGACGCATGATCGGACGCATCGCATACCGGGTCCCGATCGCAGGCGACCGTCAGTTCACGGCGACACCGGCCTTGCGCACGCCCGGCTGAGCATCATCGACCTCAGCGACGCGGCCGATCAGCCGATGTTCGACCAGGCCGGCGACCTCGGCATCGTGTTCAACGGCGAGATCTACAATTTCCGGTCGTATGCGCGGCGAGCTCACGCGAGCAGGCGGTGCCGCTTTCGCACCGAAAGCGACACCGAGGTGCTGCTTCATCTCTACCGCGAGCTGGGCCGCCATGCTCCCAAAGCTCAACGGCATGTTCGCGTCGCCATACACGACCGCGGACCGCGGGGAGCTCTTTCTCGCCCGCGACCGCATGGGCAAGAAGCCGCTCTACTACGCGGAGTCCACGGACGCGTTCGTCTTCGGCTCCGAGCTGAAGGCCGTCCTCGCCTCACCCACGGTTGCCGAACGGATATCGATCTCTATCGCCGCTCGACCAATACCTGACGTTCGAGTACGTGCCGACGCCGCGGAGTCATTGTCCAGAGCGTGTGCAAGCTCGAACCCGGCCACTACATGACGGTGTTCGAGAGGGCGCGATCGTCTCGAACCGCCCCTACTGGGAGATCGACTTCGCCAAGCATGCCGATCGAACCTGGCACGACGCGGAGCACACGCCTCGACGCGGCGCTAGCAGGCGGCGACGGAACTGGGCTCGTCAGCGACGTTCCGCTCGGGCGTGTTCCTGAGCGGCGGCATCGACAGCAGCGCCGTGGCCTGGTACGCCCGAACGGGCGCTCGACGGCAGATATAGACGTTCAGCATCGGGTTCGACGAATCCAACAGCTACGACGAGTCCGCACACGGTCAGGCTCGGCGCCGATCGGATCGGCAGTGACCACCACAGGAGTGCTGACGCCGCGCTCAGAGTTCTCGACCTGATCCATCCATCTACGCGATGCTCGACGAACCGTTCGCAGATGCCTCCGATGATTCCCTACTCCCTGCTGGAGCCGCTTCGCTTCCCGGCGCCATGTGACGGTGAGCCTCGGCGGAGACGGGAGCGACGAGCTCTGGCCGGCTACCCCGGACGTTCCTCGCGGACCAGTTGCCGCCCCGCTATGTCACGTCATGCCTACGGCCGCCTCGCCCTCTTCAACGTGCGGCCTCCTCCTGCCGGCCAGCGACGAGAACATCTCGCTCGACTTCACAGTTGGCGCGTCTCCTGCAAGGTTTCGAGCTCGTGACTCGAGCCACGCGAATACGCTCTGGATGGGAAGCTTCACACCGTCCGTGAAACAGTCCGGGTGCTCATTCGGCAGACGTGCGGGCGGCAATCCAAGCGAGCCGCACGGGCTGGAACCTGTCGACGAACCTTCTCCAGGGATCGCCGTTAGCCGAGGGCGGGCTTGAACGAAGTGATCCTTATTTTCCTTCGCACCTACCTGCTCGACGACATCCTGTTCAAGGTCGACCGAGCGAGCATGTGTACTCGCTCGAAGTACGCGGACCGTTCCTTGATGTGGAAGTGGTCGAGCTCATCAACTCGCTTCCCGACTCGTACAAGCGGAAGGGCTCAAGGGGAAGCGAATCCTGAAACATGTCATGCGAGGCAAGCTGCCCGACACGATCATCGATCGCCCGAAGAAAGGATTCGGCATCCCCCTGAGCGGCTGGCTCCGCTACGAATTGCGACCGCTGTGTCGGTCTTCTCGCGGATGAGCGCCTCCGCTTGGACGGGTGTTTCGGCACGACCAGAGGTCGCACGACTTCGTGAGGAGCACATGTCAGGCCATTCCAATCATCGAAAGAAGCTTTGGACCCTGATGGCGTTTCAGCTTTGGAAACAGGGACTCTCCGGTTTGGCCGGGACGTCGGAGACTTCGGCCGAGCTTGGCGCACTTTCATCCTCAAACGTGGCCTGCGCGACATCATGCCCGTGAGGGCCGGCGAGCTGGCAAATGGCGCGGTAGTCGTTGCACCATACCCAATGCGACCAGGCCGAGGGAGTCGAGACCGCCACAAGCGCCACCGACGCGCCCGTCACCGGCTCAAACCAGCAGACGACTTCCCCGGATGGTCCGAACAGGCACCGCCGCTTGACCTCAAGCCATCTCACGAACGATCGGGCTCGCTAGCTGTGGGCTAGCTGAGGGCTAGCTGCGTCCTTCTGGTTCTCGGGTTGCTTCTGAGGCGCCCGTCACGATTAGGCCCCGTGGAGATCGCTGCGATCACGTTCAACTCACGTGCAATTCGTCGGGGGCGATGCTCGCGATCCGCAGTTTGCAATGGGCGATTCGGCCACCTCGAGCGTTAGAGAGTCGCGCCTTGAACTTGATCAGGTCGACGGCCGCCGGCCGATGGCGACCACCGAGAGCCCGGCCGGCAGGTCGACGTGCCTGAGGAGCCGACGCTCGGCTGCGGCGATCGCCGGCAGCACGCCGCCCAGCCCGCTCGCGTTGCGGTCGAGGTCGCTCGACGTCTCGCCGCGCTCGAGCAGCATCTTGGCCGCGGCCGGCGGGACGAGGAACGAGTAGGCGCCGGTCGCCCGCTCGACCCGCAGGCCGTTGGCGGTGAGCAGGTCCGGCGAGGTCCCGGCGGGAGAACCGGCGGCCGGTGTGCGTCACCCGGTCGTGGGCGCGCCGCAGCCGCCGGACGCCCGGCTCCCACAGGCACACCAGGCCCCCGGGCCGCACGACCCGGGCCATCTCGGCCACGGCGGCGGCGGGCGACTCGATCGAGCGGTGGCACAGCACGGTCACGCACAGCACGGCGTCGAACGAGTCGTCGGCGAACGGGAGGGACGTCGCGTCGCAGGCGACGACCTCGCTCGTCGGGGTGCAGCTCGCGGTGCAGCGTGAGGGCCATCGGCTCGAAGTCGGCGGCGACGAGCTCGTCCGTGGTCGGCGAGCCACGCCCCGGTGGCCCCCGTCCCCGCACCGAGATCGAGGAATCGACCGCCCGGCGGCAGCCGGTCGGCGAGCAGCTGCCTGGAGCAGCGCGCGCGTCGAGCGGTACCACCAGTGGGTGTCCTCGACCTCCGCCATGCGGCGGTACTCGGCGAGTTCCATGGCCTCAGCGATCTCCTAGTCGTCCGTGCGGATGGCGAGCGACGTGACCACCGCGGCGCCGCAGGTTACGGCAGCGACGGGCCTCGTCCGTGGCGGTCGCATGGCTCCGGGAGCTGCTCCCGTTCCGGGCCGTCGTCCTGCCATGGCTGTCGCCCGGCTGCTCGTCGTGCCGGCGCTCCTCCTGACGCGCAGGCCGGCGGGTCCGCTGATCGACCGGCTGATCTGGATGGACGGCCAGTGGTTCCGGCTCATCGCCATCGACTGGTACGACCGGCCCTACGTCGACGGGCGCTGGAGCGAGTACCCGTTCTTCCCGCTGTTCCCGACGCTCGGCGGTGCCGCTGATGAAGCTCGGGCCGTCCCGCCGACGGTCGGCCCTCGCCGGCATCTCGTGGCTCGCCGCCCTGGTGGCGATGGCCGGCGCCTACCGCCTCGCCGTGCGCCACCTGCCGCCGGCCGCGGCGCCGTGGGCGCCGTGGTTCCTGGCCATCGGCCCGGGCGCGGTGACGATGGTGCTCGGCTACGCCGACAGCCTGTACCTCGCCGGGCTCGTGTGGGCGCTGGTGCTCGCCGAGGACCGGCGGTGGTGGGCGGCGGGACTCGCTCGCCGCCGTCGCCACGGCGAGCCGGCCGAACGGGTGGATCGCCGTCGTCGCCGTCGTCGTCACGGTGCTCGTGGCGCGGGCCGGACTTCGGGCGCTCGTCGCCGTCGCCGCGCCGTCGGTGGTGTTCTTCGTCGGGTGGTGCATCTACCTGCGCTGGGCGACGGGCGATCCCTTCGTGTTCTGGTCGGCGAAGGATGCGTGGGTCGAGATCTCGCTGCCGACGTTGCTCGCCGACCCGCTCGCCTACTCGCCACTGGCCGGCGCTGTTCCACCTCGACGTTCATGCTGGTGCTGGCGATCCCGTACGTGATGCGAGCCCGGCGGCAACCGCTCTCCTGGGCGGTCGTCGTGGCGCTCACGATCCTGCCGTCGCTCGCTGCTCGGCGTCGAGGGTCTGGCCCGGTACGCGATCATGGCGTTCCCGATGGCGTTCGCCGCGGCCGACGTGCTGACGACGCGCCGTCGATGGCCGGCGGCGGCGTTCCTGACGATCTCCGGCGCGGCGATGGTGTTCCTCGCCGTGATGGTCAACGTCCGCTCGTGGCTGCCCTGACGTCGGCTTCGCGTCGTGAGTCCCGGCCACCTAGAGTCTTCGACCGCGATGGACCTCCCGACGCTCATCCCGACTCGCCGGCGCGCGCTGCGTCGTCACCGGCGGCCTCGGTTTCATCGGCTCGGCCGTCGTCCACCGGATCGCTCGAGGCGGCGCCTCGGTCGTCGTCGTCGACTCGTTGGTGCCCGCAGCACGGCGGTGATCGCGAGCAACGTCGCCGGGCTCGACGTCGAGGTGCTGATCGCCGACATCGGGTCACCGGACGTGGCCGCCGCGGTCGCGCGGCGCCGACGTCGTGTTCAACGTCGCCGGTCAGGTCAGCCACCTGTCGTCGATGCAGGAGCCGCTGCGCGACCTCGATCTCAACGTCCGCAGCCACCTGGCGTTCCTCGAGACGGTGCGGCGCGAGGCGCCCGGAGCGACGATCGTCCAGACCTCGACGCGGCAGGTCTACGGCAAGCCCCGGTACCTCCCCGTCGACGAGGACCACCCGACCGCGCCCATCGACGTCAACGGCATCGACAAGCTGGCGTGCGAGCAGTTCCACCTGCTGTACGGCACGCATCACGACCTGCGCGTCACCGTGCTCCGGCTGACCAACGTCTACGGGCCGCGCCAGCACCTCGAGCGCGAGGGTCTCGGCTTCCTGCCGGTGTTCGTGCGCCAGGCCCTGCTCGGTGAGGACATCGTCCTCTACGGCGACGGCACCCAGCGCCGCGACTGCGTGCACGTCGACGACGTGGTCGAGGCGTTGCTCCTCGCGGCGACGACCGACGACGCCGCGGGCCAGGTCTTCAACCTCGGTCACGAGGACTCGCTGACGCTCGCCGAGATCGCCGAGCTCACGCAGGCTGCGGCCGGGCGTGGTGGGGCGGTGCGCACGGTGCCGTGGCCCGACGAACTGCTGCGGATCGACATCGGCAGCTTCCATGGTGACTTCGCCAAGGCGAAGCGCACCCTCGGGTGGTCGCCGCGCATCTCGTTCGCCGACGGGATCGACAGCACCATCCGCCACTACGTCGATCGATCGTGGTCCCCGTCGTCGACCTGAGGCGACGTCACCGTCGCTTCCAGGCGGACTTCGCTGCGGCGACCGGGCGCGTCCTCGAATCCGGGACCGTGCTGCTCGGAGCCGAGCTGTCGTCCCTCGAGGCCGAGCTCGATGCCGCGGTCCACGGCGCGCCGACCGGCTGCCACGTCGTGGGGGTCTCCAGTGGCGCCAGCGCCCTGCAACTGGCGTTGACGGCACTCGGTGTCGGTCCGGGTGACGAGGTCGTCGTGCCCGCGTTCACGGCCGTGCCGACGGCATCGGCGGTGTGCGCGACGGGCGCCGTTCCCGTCTTCGCCGACGTCGACGACTCGACGGCCGCGCTCGACCCCGGTGCAGCGGCGGCGGCGGTCACCTCCCGGACGAAGGCCATCGTCGTCGTCCACCTGTACGGCCGGCCGGCCGACGTCACACCGCTGCTCGCCATCGGGCCGCCCGTCGTCGAGGACGCCGCCCAGGCCCACGGCGCCCTGTCGGCTGTCACCGGTGCGGCGGCGATCTACTCCTTCTACCCGACCAAGAACGTCGGGGGCATCGGCGACGGCGGGGCCGTGCGTGACCCGCGACGCGGACCTCGCGGCCAGCGTCCGCCGCCGGAGGGTCCACGGCGTGACCGAGCAGTACGTCCACGTCGAGATCAGCCAGAACCATCGTCTCAGCGAGCTGGAGGCGGCCTGGCTGCGCCTGCAACTCCCCCACCTGCGCGCCGACAACGCTCGGCGCCGCGCCATCGCCGGGCGCTACCGAGCCGCGGCGCCGCGAACTGCGATGGCACGCCGACCACCCGGACCACGTCGTCCATCAGTGCGTCGCACGCGTCGAGGACCGTCCGGGTCTCCGCTCGGCGCTCGCTGATCGCGGCATCGCCACCGGCATCCACTACCCGCTCGCCCTGACCCAGCAGCCTGCCTACCGGCAGTTCACGACAGCCCCGTGCCCCGTCGCCGAGGCCTGGGCGGCCGAATGCGTGTCGCTGCCCTGCATCCCCGAGCTCACCGACGCCGAGATCGACCACGTCGTCGACGCGCTGGAGGGCGTCGCGGCGTGACTCCACGAAACCCGGAGGTCTGCGCAGTCTCGGCGTTCTTCCCCTGTTACAACGACGCTCTGGCCATCCCCAAGATGGTCCGCGACGTTCACGGCGCCCTCACGACGAGCGTCGACGACTTCGAGATCATCGTCGTCGACGACGGCTCGAGCGACGACTCGGTCGCCGTGCTGACGGCGTTGCAGACCGAGATCCCACAGCTGTCCATCATCTGCCACGAGCGCAACCGGGGCTACGGCGGCGCCTTGCTGTCGGGGTTCGCCAAGGCGTCGCGTGAGTGGGTCTTCTACACCGACGGCGATGCCCAGTACGACGCCTCGGAGATCACCCGCTGCATCGACGCCGCCCGGCCCGGCATCGACATCGTGCAGGGGTACAAGCTCGGCCGTGGCGACCGGTTGTACCGCAAGGTGATCGGGCGCGGCTACCACCACGTCGTGCGCCTGCTGTTCGGCTTGCGAGTGCGCGACACCGACTGCGACTTCCGACTGATCCGGCGCGACCTGCTCGACCGCGTCGAGCTGACCTCGACATCGGGGGTCATCTGCGTCGAGATGATGCGCAAGTTCCACGACAGCGGGGCGCGCTTCTCCGAGGTCGGCGTCAGCCACTATGCGCGCCCGTACGGCCGATCACAGTTCTTCCGCCTGCCGGCGATCGCCCGCTCGGCCCGCCAACTGTTCGCCCTGTGGTGGACGTTGGTCGTGCGCAAGGGCTCAGCGGGCAACCCCGACGTTTGATCCAGGCGTCGCTCGATGGTGGGTAGCTTCTTGCCCCGTGCCCGAGCGGAGATCGCACCCATGACCGTGCTCGTCACCGGGGGCGCCGGCTACATCGGGTCACACACCGTGCGTGCCCTGCGCGACGCCGGCCGGGACGTCGTCGTGCTCGACACGCTCGAGCTCGGGCGAGCCGAGGCCCTGCTCGGTGCGCCGCTCGTCGAGGGCGACATTCGCGACGCGGCGCTCGTGCAGCAGGTGTGCAGCGACCATGGCGTCACGGCGATCGTCCACTTCGCGGCGTACAAGTCGGTCGGGGAGTCCATGCAGTCGCCGGGCAAGTACTGGCACACCAACGTCGACGGCACGGCGACGCTCGTCGAGGCGGCGATGCGCGCCGGGGTGCGTGACATCGTCTTCTCCTCCTCCTGCTCGGTCTACGGAACCCCCGACAGCGTCCCGGTGCGCGAGTCGGCCCGCATCGCTCCCGAGAGCGTGTACGCCGAGTCCAAGGCGACCGTCGAGCGGATCCTCCACTGGTACGGCGTGACGCATGGCCTGCGCTCGATCAGCCTGCGCTACTTCAACGCCGCCGGCGCCAGCCGGGACGCAGCGATCGGCGAGGACTGGACGTTCTCGATCAACCTCATCCCGCTGGTGATGAAGGCCGTCCTGGGCGCCGGGCCGCCGGTGAAGGTGTTCGGGAACGACTACCCGACCCCTGACGGGACGTGCATCCGCGACTACATCCACGTCGAGGATCTCGCCGACGCGCACATTCGGGCGCTCGACCAGCTCGGGACGGGTGGCGGACGCAGCCTCGCCGTCAACCTCGGCACCGGGGTCGGCTCGTCGGTGCTCGACGTGATCAAGACCACCGAGGCCGTCGCCGGCACGCCCGTGCCGCATGAAATGGTCGCCCGCCGCGCCGGCGACCCGGTGTCGACGTACGCCGACCCGACCCACGCCGAACAGATCCTCGGCTGGCGGGCCCAGCCAGGGGCTGGAGGACATCGTCGAGTCGGCGTACCGCTGGCACAGTCGCACCTGACGAATTGACGACTCACGGCGGCGCGATCCCGTAGCCGGCGGCTCAGTTGGCGGCGACGTTGCGGACCCGGTCGAGCCAGCCCAGCAACACGGCGACCGCCCGTGGATCGTGGCGCAGGCGGTGGCCGGCACCGGCGAACAGGCTGAGCTCGGCGTCGCCGTGGGCGTCGGCGAGCTGGCGGGCGTCGCTGGTCGGGACGCTCTCGTCGTCCTCGCCATGCATGACGAGCAAGGGTCGCGGTCGGAACCGGCGGGCGGCATCGGTCGGGCGGAACCGGCGGAACGCCCGGCTCCACTCGTCCACCGACGTCGGGAAGGTCGCCGAGCGGATGGCCCCGATCTCCCGGGCGTGCTCGAGGAACCGGCGGGGGTGCTCGGCCCAGTCGTCGAAGTCGGCGCGCGGGCTGAGCAGGCCGCAGGCTCGCACGCGTGGGTCGTCGGCGCCGACGCAGATGGCGATGGAGCCCCCCGTGTTGGTGCCGAGGAGCACGATCTCCGTCGGCCGGCACTCGGCGGTGAGGTAGTCGATGGCGCCGCGTAGGTCGTCGATCCAGCCCTGCAGCGAGAAGTCCCCGCTGCTGGTGCCCGTGCCGCGGAAGTTGAACGTCATCGCCGCGTAGCCGAGGTCATGGGCGATGCGGTCGATCAGCTGGGGGAACGTGCCGGCCGAGCGCCGGGCGTCGAGCGGCCCGATCGGGAACCCGTGGCAGAGGATGACACCGGGACGGGGCTCGTCGCGCCCGGCGGGGACCACGAGGTGCCGGGCCAGGGTGTGGCCTCCCGACATGAAGGTGCCGTTCACGGCCCGAGCCGCCTCTCAGGCTCGTGGTTTGCGGTACCGCCGGTGCTTCCCCGGGGTCGCCAGCGTGTACCCGCGGTTGCGGGCCTCGACCAGGGTGTCCGGCCCGAAGCAGATTCCCGTCTCGGCTGCCAGCAGGTCCTCGATCGGGGCGGGATCGTCCCACTCGTCGAGGTCGTAGACGAGCTGGGTGCGCTTGTCGCCGACGAATCGGGCGTGTTCGAACCGCACCGGCCGCTCCATGGCCGCGAAACGTAGCGGATCGACGCCCCGGACGCGAAGGAGGGAGGCACCGCGTGAGCGGCACCTCCCTCCTCCAGAAACTGGGATTCTGACCAGGCCGTTGATGCCGGTGGGACCAGCCCGGCAGCCTGTTCAGCGGAAGTTGGCGTGGATTCGCCAGGCGGTCCAGCCTGCCGGCCTAGCGGCCAACCACCTCCAGGGTCCCGAACGAACTTTCACTCATGTGGTGGACCACCTCCTTCCTCTGGTACCGCACAGTCAACCACAGCCGCGCCGCGGCGACTACCTCGAATTGCGACGCCGCTCCACGACGCCGGAATGGAATCGGCGAGGCCGGCCTCGGCGCCTCGACGGTTGGGGGTGTCGATCTCCGGAGCTCCCGAGCTCATCACTGCCTCGGCAAGATTCACTGCGCCCGCGTCGGATACTCTGCGGGCGGGCGATGCTGAGGGGGTCCGATGTGAGAGTACGCCGTCATTTTGCCGTTGTCGCGGCTGTCGCCGCCGCGCTCGGCCTGCCCGTGGCAGCTGACGCATCTGACGACACCGCGTCGCCAACCATCACCCAAGCCGCTGCCACCGACGCTGACTCGACGTTCTCGTTCGCGGTGATGCCGGATACCCAGGACGAGGTGTTCTCGGGCGACGTGCGCACGCCGAAGCGGGTGGAGTGGCTGCTGGCGAATCGACAGAGCCTCGATCTTCGTTGGGTCCTGCACAGTGGCGACGTGCACAACTGGGACACCCCCGACCATGCCCAGTACTCGGCGATGAGCGGATGGTTGCGGCCCATCGACGACCGCCGGACTGCCGATGATCCTGACGGTCGGCAATCACGACACCGCGGCCGTGTGCCCCGGTGGCAGCGCCTGTCCGGGCCAGGACACCAGCGTCGGCGTTGCGTAACACGTCGACCTGGAACGCCTACTACTCCCCGGCACGCTTCGGGTTCAACGGCGTGTTCGAAGCCGGCAAGTCCGACAACGGGTGGCGCGTCTTCAGTGCCGGCGGCAAGGAATGGTTGGTGCTCAGCCTCGAGCTGTGGCCACGCACAGCGGTCATCAACTGGGCGAGGCAAGTGGTGGCCAGCCATCCGCACCACAACGTCATCGTGCTGACGCATGCCTTCCTCGAGGGCGATGGTCGTCTGTCGACGAGCAACGGCGGATACGGCGCGAACAGCCCGGCGACACTTTGGAACGCCCTCGACGACTACCCCAACGTCGTGATGACGTTCTCTGGTCACGTCGGGGCCGCGGCCAACTCTTCGCTCACCGGCGTCGATGGCCATCGGGTGGCGACGTTCCTCCAGACCTTCCACGACCCCTCCCTCAACCCGACGCGCATCGTGACTGTCGACACCGCGGCCGGCACGATCTCCACGCGGATCGTGGCCAACTACAACCGGACCACGCAGTCCGACGTCAACTTCGAGTACACCGCTTACCGCGCAACCATCTCCAACATGCGCTTCGTCGGAGCTTCTCCCGAAACAGCTGTGCATCTTCGGAGGACTGCGAGCCCCGGTCCGCCGGACGTCAGCTTCACGTACGGCATCAGCACCTATCGCCACCTGCTCTGCGACTTCGACGGCGACGGCGCCGATGGGATCGTGGCGTTCGACCGCGGGAACTGGTACATCCGCTCGACCGCCACCGCAGGTGCCCCAGAGGTCGCCTTCAGCTATGGCGCAGCTGGGTACATCTCCGTGTGGAGATCTGCGACGGCGACGTCGTCGACGACATCCGTCGTATGACGGTCGCTCATGGCACATCCGCCGGATCGTCCCGGATGCCGCATCACGGATCGCAGACGACCGGCGCACGATGCGGATCGCCCGAGACCGACCCACGAACGTCACGTCGCGCGACTGCCGAGCGAGCCGCGCGCACGGTACCGGGTCGCCCCTGCGTGCGTCCGCTCAGCTCGGCCGGGGCGTCAGCTCGTAGAGGTACTGGTAGGCGAACATCGTCGGGTAGGCGCTCACCGACAGCCGGTCGGCGACTCCGAGCGCGCGTCCGACCGGGCCCCGGGACGAGAGGTCGCCGAGGGCGTCGAACGGCATGCCCACGGCTTCCCGGCGGCTGACGGCGAACCCGCACTGGGCGGCCAGCCGGCGGAACGTGCGGTCGGTGAAGAAGCGCAGGTGGCCAGCGTCGAGGATGCCCCGCTGGTCGTAGTCGAAGCGCCCCGAGGCCACGCGCACCCGCGGGTACCAGTGGGCGAAGTTGGGGATGCTCACGAGCACCGTGCCCGTCGGCCCGAGCACGCCGCGCAGACCGGCGAGCAGCTCGTCCGGCTGGCGCAGGTGCTCGAGCACGTCGGCGCACAGGATCACGTCGAACTGGCCGTCGAGCTCGGGGGGCAACCCTCGGTCGAGGTCGTGGTGGACGAACTCGTCGACACCGTCCTCGACCCCCTCGGCGCGGTGGGCGTCGACGCCCACGACGTAGTGACCCTGTCGGCGCAGCGCCCGGCCGAGCTGACCGGAGGCACACCCGACGTCGAGGACCTTGGCCGCGTCGCGCGCCGCCATCCACTCGACGATCCGCCCGTGGGAGCTGGTCTCGGACGGCTTGTAGGCGTAGTCGGGTTCGGCGCCGCCGATCCCGGCGTTCAGGCCGGCGCGCGCCAGCCGGTAGTCGAGCGTGCGCTTGAGGACGTCGCGCCCGTAGCGGATGCCGTTGACGTAGCAGATCTCGTCGCCGTAGTAGGTCGGGATGGGGATCTCCACGATGCGCCGCCCGGCACGGTGCAGCTGGAGGATGATCTGGGTGTCGAAGTCGAAGTCGTCGGAGTTGGCCTCGACGTCGATCGCCCGCAGCGCAGCCGTCCTGTACGCCCGGTAGCCGGAGTGGAACTCGCTGAGGTGGGTGCCGGCCAGGGCGTTCTGCAGCGTCGTCAGGATCTTGTTGCCGACGAACTTGTACAGGGGCATGCCGCCGCGGCGGGCGGCTCCCTTGACGAGCATCCGCGAGCCGAGCACGGCGTCGGCTCGGCCCTCGATGAGCGGCTGGACCATCTGCGGCAGCAGCTCGGGCGCGTACTGCCCGTCGCCGTGGAGGAGCACGACGATGTCCAGCCCGTGCTCGATCGCCAGGCGGTAGCCGGCCTTCTGGTTACCGCCATAGCCGAGGTTCGTCGGCTGGCGGATGACGGTCAGCGGCAGGTCGGCGACCGTCTGCTGGTAGCCGAGCCCGACGAGGTAGGTGGCGTCGGCGCTGTGGTCGTCGGAGACGATGACCTCGCTGATCCGCGGCCGGAACGACGCCGGGATGCGGTCGAGGACCCTGGCCAGCGTCGTCGCCGCGTTGTAGGCGACGACGAGGATGCCGATCTTGGGCACCGGTTCCATCTCGTCGAAGCCTACGAGCCGGACCTCGGGGTCAGATCGTGTAGGCCATGTTGGCGACGATGCGCTCGCCGAGCTCGGTGTCGCCGTCGATCGTCACCTGCTGGCGGAGGACGGCGGGGTCGGCGCGGCCGCCGCCGAGGCGGGCGAACACGCCGGCGGGCATCGTCAGGGTGACGGTCGGCGGTCCCGACAGCTCGTCGACGACGGCGGCCCGCTCGGCCACCTCGACGTTGATCGTGCGGGCGGCCGGTCCGGTCAGCTCGAAGCGCACGCGGGAACCTGGCGCGGCTCCGGCCTTCTTGCCGACGATGTAGCCGGCCGCCGAGGCCATCTCGTCGAGCGCCAGCTCGGCGGACCGACCCTGGTCGCCGCCGGGCCGACCGAGGGCGTCGCGGATGTCCTGTTCGTGCAGCCAGCAGTCGAACACGCGGATGCGCATGAACCGCCCGTAGGTGTCCTGCCCGGCCGGTGTGAACCCGACGGTGTCCCACTGCTCCTGGCCGGTCGCCTCCAGGGCGTCGAGCCGGAGGGCGATCCGGTCGCGGAACCGGGTGAGCACGTCGGCCGGCTTCTCGTCGGCGACGGCCACGACCCAGGCCTCGTTGAACCGGCCGATGTCGTTGCGGACGTGGTCCCGGGCCTCCTGGTCGACCTCCACGGCCGGTGCGCTGTCGCCGAGGAGCATCGACTCGGTGCCGATGACATGGGCGACGACGGCCTTGACGTCCCAGCCGGGCAGGCACGTCGGCGTCTCCCACTCGTTGTCGTCGAGTCCGCCCAGCAGCTCGTCGAGGCGGCCCCACACCTCACCGAGGGCGGCGACGACGGGTTCCTTGGGGACGACGGTGGGCATTGGCGGCTCCTTGCGGTCAGGTCAGGGCGTCGGGTTCTGGATCGTCCGCCACTCGCGGGCGGTCAGGTAGGGACGGAACGTCTCGGCGATGAGGGCGAGGTCGGGCGCCGCCTTGGGCCGCTGGATCTCGTACAGCTGGGGGAACTTCAGCCAACCCTGCACGAGCTCCCACAGCGCGAGGGCCTCCTCACCGTGGGGTGGGTCGATGACGACGGGGCCGAACAGGCACTGGCCGTCGGGGAAGAACAGCGTCGGCACGCCGAAGGCGCCCGCCGCGACGACCTTCTCGTGCTCGGCACGCACGTCGTCGTGGGTGGTCGGGTCGGCGATCGCCGCCTCGACCAGACCGGGGTCGAGACCGAGCTCGCCGAGCAGCTCGGCGGCGACCTCCGGGCGGTGCGGCTGGCGGCCTTCCTCGTGCAGCGCTCGGCCGGCCCGCTCGTACCACCGGTCGAGGAGGACCGGGTCGTCGCGCCGCAGCAGGGCGCCGATGCGCAACATCGACCAGCCGTACGACCACTCCCGCTCCCACGGGTGCTTCTTGCCCTCGACGCGATTGATCTCCTCGAGGCTGAAGAACTTCCACCGCACGTCGAGACCCGTGAGGTCGCGGACCTCGCGCATCCACCGCGACGTCTGGTACGCCCACGGGCACATCACGTCGAAGTGGAAGTCCACGAACTCGATCCCCATCCCGCCCATCGTTGCCGATCGCCGCGGCGTGACGCGAGGCGGCGGTCAGGTGTCGAGATCGGTGACGTCGTCGCCGGCAGCAGGCGGGCCGACCGCACCGATGGCATCGAGGTAGGCGAGGTGAGCATCGACGACGGCGACGGCGTCGACGTCGTCGAGCAGCTCCACGCCCTCTCGCTCGGACTCCCCGATGAGGAAGGCGATCAGGGTGTCCTCGGAGATCACCGTCGGCGTGACGATGTCCTGACGGCGGTCGGTGACGTCGACGGGTTGCAGCCCCTTGGCGTGCAGCCAGCGGAGGTGGAAGACGAGCAGCTGCTCGACCTCAGCGGGTGTCAGGCGGGCTTGGGTGGCCGGCGGCACGCGGTCGGCGACGAAGTCGACGGCCTCGTCGAGGCGGTAGATCACCCGCGGCGCGACAGCGTCGAGGCGGTGGGCTTCCCGGCCGATGACGACTGCCGCCATGACGAACACGGCGACGGCCGCCACGGCCGCGAAGACCCACGTGATCGGCTCCATCGACGGCCACCCTAAACGCGCAACTGTCCTTCAGGACCGGCCCCATCGGGCCGATCCTGAAGGACAGAACGGCGTCGCGTGGTCAGATGCCGATGCGCTGGGCGAGCAGCTCGCGGTGGTACGTCGGGTCGCCGAACAGCAGCTCGGAGCTCTTGGCCCGCTTGAAGTACAGGTGCGCCGGGTGCTCCCAGGTGAACCCGATGCCGCCGTGGATCTGGATGTTCTCGGCGGCGGCGTGGAAGTAGGCCTCCGAGCAGTAGGCCTTGGCGAGCGAGGCGACGGAGGGCAGCTCGTCGTTCATCTCGCTGGCGCACCACATGCCGTAGTAGGCGGCCGACTTCGCCGACTCGACCTCCAGCAGCATGTCGGCGCACTTGTGCTTGATCGCCTGGAAGGAGCCGATCGGGCGGCCGAACTGGACGCGGACCTTGGCGTACTCGACGGCCATGTCGAGGACCTTCTGGGCGCCGCCGACCTGCTCGGCGGCGAGCCCGACGGCGACGAGGTCGAGCACCTTCGACAGCACGTCCCAGCCGGCGCCGTCCGTCCCGATCAGGCGGGCCGGGGTGTCGGCGAACTCCAGCTTCGCCTGCTTGCGGGTCTGGTCCATCGTCGACAGCGGCGTGCGGGTGAGACCCGACGCGTCGCCGTCGACGGCGAACAGGCTGACGCCCTTACCGGTGCGGGCGGCGACGATGATCAGGTTGGCGACGTGGCCGTCGAGCACGAAGCTCTTGGTGCCCGACAGCGTGTGGCCGTCGCCGGCCGCCGTGGCCTCGAGGGTGATCCCGGACTCGTCCCACTTGCCCGACGGCTCGGTGAAGGCGACGGTGGCGATCGTCTCCCCGCTGGCGATTCCCGGCAGGTGGTCCTTCTTGGCGCCGTCGTCGCCGCTCTGCAGCAGCGTGTTGGCGGCCAGCACGACCGTCGAGAAGAACGGCGCGCACAGCAGCGAGCGGCCCATCTCCTCGAGCACGATGCCGAGCTCGATGAAGCTGTACCCCGAGCCGCCGTACTCCTCGGGGATGTGCAGGCCCTGGAGGCCCATCTGCTCGGCCATCTGCGACCAGACGGCGGTGTCGTAGCCCTGCTCGGTCTCCATCAGCTCGCGGACGGCGGACTCGGGGCTCTTCGAGTCGAGGAAGGCCTTGACGGTCTTGCGCAGCTCTTCCTGCTCTTCGGTGAAAGCAAAGTTCATGACCTGCATCGTGGCGCGGTTGCACGGCGCTCACAACTCTGCTTGTGTACACATGTGTCCACACAATCCGTCAGAGCCGTGCGGGCCGACCTCGCCGCCGCCGTTCGCCGGGCGGCCCAGGGCGAGCACATCGTGATCACCGTCGCCGGGCGGCCGCAGGCCCAGCTGGCGCCGCTCGACGATCGGGCACCCGATCTCGACCGGCTGGTCGGCAGCGGCGCCGTCATCCCGCCGCGCCGTTCGGGTCCGTGGCGCCCGCCGGCGCCGGTGGCGGTGTGGAGCGGCGTACGCATCGACCGGGCGCTCGTCGAGCTGCGGGGCTGACGCCGTGCAGCGCGCGTCCTGGGCGGACGGCCGTGACGGTGGCGCTCGACACCAGTGCGCTGCTCGCCCTCGCCGTCGAGGGAGCGCAACGGGCCGTCGTGCTCGCCGCCCTCGACGGCGATGCGGTGTGGAGCGCCTCGGCGCTGGCCTTGACCGAAGCCCTGCCGGCGATCGACCGCCTCACCGACGAGCCGGTCCTTCGCCTCGATCTCGAGGACGCCGTGCGCCTGGCCTGGGACCACGTCCACGTCGTCCCCGTGGACCAACGCTGCCTCGACCGCGCCGCCGGCCTCGCCCGCGAGCAGCCCGTGCGGCTGACCAGCGCCATCCACCTCGCCGCCGCCGAACGGATGCCGGCGCCGGTCCGCTTCGTGACCTTCGACCCGGGGCAGATCGGCGTCGCCCTCGGCCTCGGGTTGGACGTCGTCTCCGCCTGACGCGACCGGCCGTCTCCGACCGCGGGCGGAGGCGTCCGTTCCCACCGTGGGCCGAGGATCGGCCCCGGAGCGCCGCCGTACACTCGACGCGTGCAGTTGCGGCGATGGGTGCGCGCCGACCTCGCCCGGCCGGAGGTCCCGACCGAGCGCGACGAGCTCGGCTTCCTCGTCGGCAGCGCCGTCCTCATCGTCGCCATCGCCCAGCTGATCGATCCGGGGACGGCGCTCGACATCGCCATCATCACCCCGGCCGTCGCCGCGTTCGTGCTGCGAGGCCTCGTGCCACGCCTTCCGGCGGAGCTCTTCGCCGCCCTCGTCATCGTGCCCGTCGTCATCGGCGTCAGCCGCGACGGCGCGTTGGAGGGCACGTTCTTCCTCATCGTCATGATGACGTTCGCCGCCACCGGGCACCTCGAATCGCTGATCCGCGCCGTCGCGGTGACCGTGGTCGCGGCCGCCGCGCCGTTGCTCGTCGCCGAGGTCTTCGTCCCTGACTCGGGCATCGTGTGGGAGCCGTGGGCGATGGCGAACCTCTTCGTGTTCGCCCTCGGGCGCACCCAGGTCAGCCAGCGGCGATTGATCGACCAGCTCGAACGTGCCCGGCGGGCGCTCGCCGACCAGGCCGTCGCCGAGGAGCGCCGGCGCATCGCCCGTGAGCTGCACGACCTCGCCGGACACACCTTGGCGGCCGTGCTGCTGCACGTCACCGGAGCTCGCCACGTGCTGCGGCGGGGCGACGTCGCCGAGGCGGAGCGGGCGCTCGTCGACGCCGAGACCATCGGGCGGGCCAGCCTCGACCAGATCCGCGCCACGGTCGCCGCGCTGCGGACCGAGGAGCGGGGCACGGATCCGTCCCTCGCCGGGGTCGCCGACCTCCCTGCCCTCGTCGACGACTACCGCCGCGCCGGGCTCGTCATCGAGACCTCGATCGCCGCCCCGGCCGCTGATCTCGCCGGCCCCCTCGGCACGGCGGTACACCGGGTCGCCCGGGAAGGATTGGCCAACGTCGCCCGCCACGCCCCGGGCAACCGCGTCGTGCTGTCCGTCGACGTGACCGGCGACGTCGTGCGACTGATCGTCGCCGATCGTGGCCGCCCGGCGCCGGCGCCCGACCCCGATGCCCTGCACTTCGGTCTCGTCGGCATGGCCGAGCGGGCCCGCGCCCTCGGCGGCCAGTTCGACGCCGGGCCCACGACCGACGGCTGGCGCGTCGAGGTCCGCCTGCCCATCGCCACGGCGCCGCGCGACGAGCTCGCCGCGTCGTGATCCGCACGATCATCGTCGACGACCAGCCCGTCGTGCGCGCCGGCGTGGCCCGCATCCTCGGTCCGGACGACGGGTTCGACGTGGTCGCCGAGTGCGGCGACGGGGACGAGGTCCCTGCCGCGGTCGCCGAGCACCGGCCCGACCTCGTGCTGATGGACATCCGCATGCGCCGGGTGGACGGCGTCTCGGCGACGCGGGCCGTGGCCGCCGGGGCGAGCCCGCCGGCCGTGCTCGTGTTGACGACGTTCGACGATGACGAGGTGCTGTGGGACGCCCTCGACGCCGGCGCGGCCGGCTTCGTGCTCAAGGACGCCACCGCGGCGGAGCTCATCGCGGCCAGCCGGGCGGTGGCCAACGGCGGGGCGTGGCTCGATCCGAAGGTCGCCCCACGGGTGCTGCGGGCCTTCCGCGCCAACGTCCGGCCGCGCCTCGCCGAAGCGGCGCGCGTCGACGTCCTGACCGAGCGTGAGCACGACGTGCTGCGCCTGATGGCGCGCGGTTCGACGAACGCCGAGATCGCCGCCACGCTCTTCGTCAGCGAGGCGACCGTGAAGAGCCACGTCGGGGCGATCTTCGCCAAGCTCGACGTCCGCGACCGGGCCGCCGCGATCGTGTTCGCCTACGACCACGGCATCGTCGACCCCCACAGCTGACATCCACCTGTGGGCGGAGTCGAAGGAGCGACCGCGCTCCGATGCGGAAAGGGCCGGCGACGTCCACGATCGACACCATGACGATCACAGCGACAGCACCGGCGCCGGACCTCGTGCCGGCCCGGGAACCGGTGGTGGAGGTCGACGGCCTCGTCAAGCGCTACGGCGCGACGGAGGTTGTCAGCGGCATCCACTTCACCGTCCACCGCGGCGAGCTGTTCGGCCTCCTCGGCACGAACGGCGCCGGCAAGACGACGACGGTGGAGATCCTCCAGGGACTGCGGCGGGCGGACGCCGGCCGCGTACGCGTCCTCGGTCTCGACCCGGCGTCGGCGGGAGACCAGCTGCGGCGGCGCATCGGTGCCCAGCTGCAGGACGCCGCCCTGCCGGAGCGGATGCGGGTCGCCGAGGCCCTCGCCCTGTTCGCCGCCTTGCACCCGACGCCGCGCCCGACCGCCGAGCTGGTCGAGGAGTGGCAGCTCGGCGCCATCCTGCGGCGGCCGTTCGACGCCCTGTCCGGCGGCGAGCGCCAGCGGCTGTTCGTCGCCCTGGCCCTCGTGGGCCGCCCGGAGATCGTGTTCCTCGACGAGCTGACGCAGAACCTCGACCCGATGGCCCGGCGCCACACGTGGGACGTCGTGCGCCACGTCCGCGACGCCGGGACGACGGTCGTCCTGGTCACCCATGACGTCGAGGAAGCGGAGCGGCTGTGCGATCGGATCGTCGTCATGGACCACGGGCAGGTCGTCGCCGACGGGACGCCGGCAGCCATCGTCGACGAGCTCGGCGGTGCCTCGACGGTGCGCTTCACCGACGCCGACATCGATGTCCGCCCCCTGCGGTCCCTGCCAGGCGTCGACGCCGTGCGGCGCCACGGCCCCGAGGTCCACGTGGAGGGCCGAGGACCGCTGCTGGCCCACGTCGGTGCCCACCTCGTCGCCATCGGCCGACCGGCCCTCGACCTGCGCGTCGACCGTCCATCGCTCGAAGACCGCTTCGTCGCCCTCACCAAGGAGAGCTCAACGCCATGACCGCCACCCTCGCCACGCCCCACCGCGGCCGCGCCGTGCGCACCGCCGCCCACCTCACCCGCACCGAGGTGCGGCTGCTGCGTCGTGAGCCCGGCGTGCTCGTCGGCCTGATCGGCTTCCCGGCGGCGACCGTCCTCGTGCTCGCCGGCGTGTTCGGCTCGACGCCCGATCCGGAGTTCGGCGGCGTCGTGCCGAGCGAGCACTACGTCGTCGGCTACGTCGGCGTCGTCCTCGCCGCCCTCGGGCTGATCACCCTTCCGGCCATGCTCGCCGAGCGCCGCGAGCGCGGCGTCCTGCGGCGCTACACGGCGTCCGGCGTCAGCGCCGGGACATTGGTCGGCACGCACGTCGCCGTCGGCGCCATCGTCGGCACGATCGCCAGTGCCGTCGTCCTGCTCGTCGGCGGGCTGATCTACGGCGTCCCGGCGCCCGAGGATCCACTCGGTGTGGCGGCGTGGTTCCTCGCCGGTCTCGCCTGCTTCATCGCCATCGGCGGTGCCCTCGGCGTGCTGCTCCCCAGCGGCCGAGCGGCGGCGGCGATCGGCAACCTGCTGTTCGTGCCGATGTTCCTGCTCGGCGGCGGTGGTCCGCCCCGCGACGTGATGACCGACTCGATGCAGACGATCTCCGACGTCATGCCCCTGAGCCACATCGTCGGCGGGCTGCGCCAGTCCTGGCTCGGCAGGACCGACGATCCCCACGCCCTGTGGTGGCCGATCCTCGTGGCGGTGATCGCCATGGCCATCGCCGTGCGAACCGCCCGCCGCACGACCCGCTGATCCCCGTTTCGGTCCGGATCCTGGTCGATCGTGCGACCAAGATCCGGACCAAAACGCAGGGATGGCACACTGGGTCGATGACCACCACGCTGCACTGGGTGAACGCCGACGTCGAGGTGCACAAGGTCGTCGTCGGGCCGTACGACAACAACGTGTTCGTGATCCGGTGCCGGCACACCGGCGATGCCGTGCTCGTCGACGCCGCCAACGAGCACGAGCAGCTCCTCGAGCTGTGCCGGCGGCTCGGCGTCCGGCGGGTGCTCGAGACCCACGGCCACTGGGACCACATCCAGGCCGTGCCGGCGATCCGCGAAGCCGGCTACGAGGTCGCCGTCACCAAGCTCGACGCCCCCAAGCTCGCCGACGTCGGCTACGACGTGTTCCTCGACGACGCCGAGGTGATCGAGGTCGGCGACCTGCGCCTCGATGCCATCCACAACCCCGGCCACACGCCGGGGTCGATCTCCTTCCATGTGCGCGGGACGCCGTTGCTGTTCACCGGCGACACGCTGTTCCCCGGCGGGCCTGGCAACACGAAGTTCGAGGACGGCGACTTCGGGACGATCATCCGCTCCATCGAGTCACGGTTGTTCACGTTCCCGGACACGACCATCGTCCTGCCCGGACACGGCGTCGACACGACGATCGGCGCGGAGCGCCCGCACCTCGACGAGTGGATCGCCCGAGGCTGGTGAGGAGACGACCAACCCAGGCTCCGGGATGACCAGTGTGGAGCCCGAACTGTGGGTCGGTGATCCGGCCGCCGCGATCGACTTCTACGTCCAGGCGTTCGACGCCGAGGTGCTCCACCGCGTCGGCCACGAGGACGAGCTCGTGGCCCAGCTGGCGGTTGGTGAGGCGCGGTTCTGGGTGTCGAACGCCGGCGCCAGTCGCCTCGATCCGCTCGTCGTCGGCGGCACGACCAGCCGCACGTTGCTGGTCGTCGCCGATCCCGACGCGGTTGCCGCGAGCGCCGTCGCCGCCGGCGCGGAGCAGACGTCCGCCGTCAGCGCGGAGCACGGGTGGCGGCTGGGCCGCATCGTCGACCCGTTCGGCCACGAGTGGGAGATCGGACATCCGCTCGAGGCGTGGCCGCCTCAGGCGTGAGGATTCACGCCGAGCGGCCCCGCACCTCACATACGAGGGATCAGGGCGAGTTGGCGGCTCTGCGCGACGAGGTGTCCCCTCTGGTCCCAGATCTCGCCGTCCTCCTCCAGGAAACCGCCGGTGACGAAGCGCGTCGTGAAGGCGCAGCGAAGCCATCCGGGCGCCGGCCGGGCCCGCACATGGGCGGTCAGCTCGACGGTGGGTGTCCAGGCGACGGGGAGCCGGGCGTTGAACGCGGTGGGCGGGAAGGCGTCGGTAGCGAGGATCAGCCCGAGGGTGTCGACGGGCTCGTCGTCGCGCAGCCGGAACCAGCCGCGCACGCGGGGCTCGCCACTCGGCGCTCCGTTGGCGAAGCCGGCGTCGTCGGGATGGAGGCGCAAGTCGACCTGGCCCATGAACGGCGGCGGGAACGTATCGGTCGGTTCCACGGCGATGCACTCATCGGGAGGCGGGAGATCAGGTGGCGCCGAGTCGACCAGCTCGGGACCGACCGGTGTCGACACGTCCCCGAACGTGCCGAGCACTTGCAGCAGCCGCTTCCCCCGGGCTTCGAGGGCGCCGGTCGCCGTCGTGAACAACCGGCCGCGCTTGACGACCTCGGTGCTGACGCTGGCGTCTCCGGGCTGCCCCGGGGAGAGGTAGTGGCCGGTGACGGTCACCGGATCGGGACGCCCGGTCGCCTCCCGCATGGCACGCACGGCGATGCTCAGGAGGTAGCCGCCGTTGGCGTTGCCGCCGATGTCCCAGCCCGGTCTGATCTCGGTGCTGTACCGGCCCTCGCCGTCCTCGTGGACCGCCGTGGCACTCGCGAATCCCACGGCGGTCGAGGGTACCGCTCGTGAGGTTCTCCGGAGAGTTCGTCGCGCTGAGCGCGACCAGGGAGCGTCAGAAACGGAAGGGCCGGGGATTTGCACTACGCGCATAGGGATAATCCCTGGGGGGTCGAAGTACACTGGACGGTCATGAACGAGCTGTTCCGGGTCGAGGGGCTGTGGGCGGCTCCGATCATCGACACCAGCGTCACCGGCGGCGCGGCACCGCAGCCGATCCTGCGTGGTCTCGACCTGGCCGTCGGCGCCGGCGAGGTGCACGCCATCATGGGCCCCAACGGCTCGGGGAAGAGCACCCTCGCGGCCACCCTGATGGGCTCCCCGGAGTACGAAGTCAGCGCCGGGACGATCACGTTCCGCGGCGACGACATCGGAGACTGGCCGGCCGACGAGCGGGCCAAGGCGGGGATGTTCCTGGCTTTCCAGTACCCGCAGGAGATCCCCGGCGTCTCGGTGATCCAGTTCCTGCGCCAGGCGCTGTCCGCCCGCAAGGGCATCGACTTGTCGGTGCTCGAGCTGCGCGTCGCCGCCATGGAGTGGATGCAGCGTCTCGGCATGGACTCCTCGTTCGTCGACCGCTACCTCAACGAGGGGTTCTCCGGCGGCGAGAAGAAGCGCAACGAGATCATGCAGATGGCCATCCTCGAGCCGGCCCTGGCGATCCTCGACGAGACCGACTCCGGTCTCGACATCGACGCCCTGCGCATCGTCGCCAAGGGGATCGGTGAGGTCCGCGCCGACCGCCCGGAGATGGGCGTGCTGCTGATCACCCACTACCAGCGCCTCCTCGACGAGCTGGCACCGGACCACATCCACGTGCTGATGAACGGGCGCATCGTGGCCTCGGGCGGGATGGAGATCGCCCGGACGCTCGAACGCGACGGCTACGAGGCGTTCCGCGAGCTGGCGGCGATCTCATGAGCATCGAGACCCGCCCGGCCTTCGACACGACCGCCGTCAAGGCGCAGTTCCCGCTGCTGCAGCGAGAGATCGACGGCGCTCCGCTGCACTACCTGGACTCGGCGAACTCGTCGCAGAAGCCGCACGCCGTCATCGACGCCATGACGGCCTTCAACGAGGTCGCCTACGCCCCGATCAACCGCAGCGCCTACCGCCTCGCCGCCGAGGCCACCGACGCCTACGAGGGCGCCAGGGCCAAGGTCGCCCGCTTCGTCAACGCCGCCCACGCCGACGAGATCGTGTTCACGAAGAACGCCACCGAGGCGCTCAACCTGGTCGCCCAGGCATGGGGGCGGGCCAACCTGGCGGCCGGCGACGTCGTCGTGCTCACGCACATGGAGCACCACGCCAACGTCGTGCCCTGGCACATCCTCGCCGCCGAGCGGGGCATCGAGCTGCGCTGGATCCCCCTCACCGCCGACGGCCGGCTCGATCTCACCGACCTCGACCGATTGCTCGACGGCGCCAAGGTGCTGTCGGTGACGGCGATGAGCAACGTGCTCGGCACCCTGACGCCCGTCGCCGAGCTGTGCGCCGCCGCCCACCACGCCGGCGCCCTCGCCGTCGTCGATGCCTGCCAGTACGTGCCGCACAACGCCACCGACGTGCAGGCGTGGGGCGCCGACTTCGCCGCCTTCTCCAGCCACAAGATGTGCGGCCCGTCGGGCATCGGCGCCTTGTGGGGCCGGGCCGAGCTGCTCGACTCCACGCCCCCGTTCCTCGGCGGCGGCAACATGATCGCCGACGTCCGCCTCGACGGGTTCACCCCGGCACCGGTGCCAGCCAAGTTCGAGGCCGGCACGCCACCGATCACCGAGGCCATCGGGTTCGGCGCCGCCGTCGACTTCCTCGAGTCGCTGACCATGGATGCCGTGCGCCAGCACGAGGTCGACGTCACGGGCTATGCCCTCGAGACGCTGACGGCCCGGTTCGGCGGCGACATCACGATCCACGGTCCCCACGACACCGAGCACCGCGGCGGCGTGCTCAGCTTCGCCTTCCGTGACCTCCACCCCCACGACGTCAGCCAGGTCCTCGACCAGCGCAACGTCTGCATCCGCGCCGGGCACCACTGTGCCAAGCCGCTGATGCGCGTTCTCGGCGCCGCCGCAACGGCGCGGGCGAGCTTCTACGTGTACAACGATTGCGACGACGTCGATGCGCTCGCCGATGCCCTCGACGGTGCATCCGACATCTTCGGTTTCTAGCGTTCTCCCCCATCGGCAAGGAGCGAGTGAGCATGCCCGGTCTCGAAGACCTGTACCGAGAGATCATCCTCGACCACTACCGGTCACCGCGCAACCGCGGCGAGCTGCCCACGCCCCCCGCCGTCGTGGCCCAGGGCCACAACCCGCTGTGCGGCGACGAGATCACGGTCTACCTGCAGCTCGACGGCGACGTGCTGAGCGACGTCAAGGTCGGCGGGCAGGGCTGCTCGATCTCCCAGAGCTCGGCATCGATGATGAGCCAGGCGATCAAGGGACGCTCCGTCGACGAGGTCCGCGGCCTCGTCCGGCGCTTCAAGGGCATGATGTCGATCGAGGACGCCGAGCAGACCGACGGCAACGGCGACGCCGGCGGTGACGTGTCGCTCGGCGACCTGGAGGCGCTGCAGGGCGTCGTCAAGTTCCCGGTGCGCATCAAGTGCGCCACGCTGGCCTGGAACACGCTCCTCGACGCCCTCGACCACCCACAGACGGTCTGAGCGCGGCGGTGGAAGCGCCGGAGGTCACCGAGGCCCGGGCCCGCGCCGGTCGGGCGATCCGCGACGTCGGGCACGCCCTCGTGGGCCACGTCGCCGACCCCGACCTGATCGAGGACGTGGCCCGCACGCTCGAGGGGCTGACGAAGCGGCTCGACGAGGGCCCGGCACGCCACCGGGTGCGCGAGAACCGCGCCGATCGTTGGCTCGAACCGGTCGCCGACGGTGACCGGATGGTCAGCTACGACGAGCGACCGTTCTCCGGCCGCTCCTCCCCGTGGGGTGTCGACCTCGAGGTGCACCGCCACGGCGACGAGATCGAGGCCATCCTCACGCTGCGCGCCGCCCACGAGGGGGCGCCGGAACGATCGCACGGTGGCATCGTCGCCGGGCTGTTCGACGACGTCTTCGGGTTCGTCCTCGACGTCGTCCAGGAGGCCGCCTTCACCGGCGAGCTGACGATCCGCTACGAGAAGCCCACACCGCTGCACCGGCCGATCGCCTGCCGCGGTCGCCTGGCCCGCCGCGACGGCCGCAAGCTGTACATCGAGGGCGAGCTGATCGACCTCCAGACCGACGGCCAGCCGGTCGTGGCCCGCGGCCGCGGCGTGTTCATCGCCGTCGACCCGTCGGTCTTCGACCGGGCGACCCAGCAGCTCCCCGCCCCACCCGACGAGGGCCCCTGACCGTTTCTGACGCTCGTCGCTCCCGCTCCGCGGGAGCGAGACTCCGAAAACCTCAGCGCTTGAGGTCGACGACGGTGCCGCCGCTGATGCGCACCAGGTCGGCCGGGGCGATCGGGAACACGTCGTGCCACGTGCCGGCGGCCGCCCAGACCTCGTCGTAGGTGAGGAGGTCGGGGTCGACGAAGACGTCGAGCTCGGTGGCGTGGCCGAACGGCGGTACGCCACCGATCGGATAGCCGGTCGTTGCCCGCACCGTGTCGGCGTCGACCCGCGCGCACCGGTCGCCGCCGGCGGCCGCGGCCAGCTTGGCCTCCGACAGCTGGTTGGCGCCGCTGACGTAGGCCAGCACGACGTGACCGTCGACGGCGAAGACGAGGCTCTTGACGATCTGCCCGACGTCGACACCGATCGCCGCCGCCGCGTCGGCAGCGGTCTTCGTGCCATCCGGGAAGCGCACCGTGCGGATGTCGAGCCCGGCCGCCCCGGCGGCGGCAACCACGCGGCGGACGTTGGGGTGGACGTCGGTCTGGTCGTTCACGAGGCGGGGACGGTAGCCGGGCCGGCCGTCGCCAGCACCAGGGATCCCGCCAGCGAGCATGCCGCGGCGACGAGATAGGACGTCTCGTACCCGCCGGCGTTGTCGTACAGCCAGCCCAGCAGCAGCGGCCCGCCGGCCGTGCCGACCATGGCGATGAACTGGGCGCGGCTGAAGATGCGCGCGTAGTCGAGGACGCCGAAGCGCTCGGCCATCAGCAGCGGCTGGAGCATGAGGATGTTGCCGACCGTCGCCCCGAACAGCAGGATCGCAGCGAAGATCCCCACCGTCGAGTCGGCGAACGCCAGGGCCGCCAGCGCCACGGACTGCACCGCAGCCAGCACGACGGTGAAACGGGCCATCGGCACGCGCGACACCACGCGACCACCCACGAGGCGGGCCACGACTGACGTCCCGGCCAGGCCGATCGTCGCCAGCGCCGCGGTGCGGGCGTCGGTGCGATCCTCGACGAGCTTGACGAGCTGTTGAATCCCACCGACCTGCGCGCCGAGGACGAGCACGTAGGCCGCCGTGACGGCGATGAAGAAGCGGCTGCGCATCGCCTCGTGGAATGGCGTGCCAGTCGGGGGGACGACAGGCACATCGACCCGCACCCGCTCGCCGTCGGGCATCCAGCCGAGCGCTGCCGGATCCGGCCGGACGAACCACAGGGCGATCGGGACGATGCCGATCACCCACACCGCGCCGAGGATCGGCGTCGCCGCCTCCAGCCCGCGATCGTCGATCAACCACTTGGCGGCCGGCGTCAACAGGATCCCGCCGGCGGAGAGCCCGGTGGAGGCGACCGAGAGGGCCACCGAGCGGCGGGCGTGGTACCACCGGGTGACGACCGTCGTCACCGGGATCAGGCCGGCCCCCGCGAACCCGAAGGCGAACACGGCGTAGACCAGGTAGAGCTGCCAGCGCTCCTCCACGCGGCCGAGCACGGCCAGCGACAGGCCGCCGAGGATGCCCCCGATGACGATCGGGATGCGCACGTCGCGCCGGGCGATCATCCGGGCGACGACCAGCCCGGCCAGCCCACCGACGATGAAGTACAGCGTCGTCGCCAGGGAGATCGACGCCACCGGCCAGCCGCGCTCGTTGCTGAAGGCGGCGAGGTACACGGCGAGGCCGTAGAAGCCGAGGCCCGACGACACGGCGAGGATGATGAAGCCACCGGCGACCACCCGTCCGCCGGGGAACCGGTCGGCGCGCTGCGCGGTCTCGACCGCAGTCGTCACGAAGGAGCCCTTCAGGCGAGCAGCTCGTCGATGGCCGCCGCCATGGTGCGGTCGGCGTCCGTGACCGTGGAACCCGCCGAATGCGTCGACAGGGCGATGTCCACGGTGTTCCACGAGTTGGACCAGTCAGGGTGGTGACCCTTGGCCTCGGCGAGCAACGCCACCCGCGTCATGAAGGCGAACGCCTCCGAGAAGTTGGCGAACTGGAAGCGCCGGCGCAGGGCGCCGTCGGACTCGACCCACGAAGTCGCCATGGGGCGAGCGTAGGCCCCGGCGCCTCGGTGACGATCAGTCGGAGCAGCCGCCCGCCGCCGCGCATCGACACGTGCACGGATCGGCGCGGTGCCGCCGCGTCAGCACCCAATGGGCGGCGGCAAGGAAGAAGACCCCGACGATCAGCCCGCCGACGACGTCGGAGAACCAGTGCACGCCGAGGTACGTGCGACTGGCCCCGATGGCGACGATCAACGCCGAGGACGCGCCGACCGACGCCCACCAGACGCGCCGATCGCTCGAGTAGAGGGCGACGACGAGCGGCACCAACCCCCACAGAGCCACGGCGGCCATGACGTGACCGCTCGGGAACGACGGGCCGTTGCCGGCCACGAGGCGCGCCAGGTCCGGACGGTCGCGGTCGACGGTGGCCTTGATGGTGAACTCCAGCAACGGTCGGCTGACGAGGGCCAGCAGCACGACGACGCCCACGGCGCGACAACGGCGCCAGGCGATGGCGGCGAGGACGACGCCCAAGGTGAGGACCACCTTCGTCGAGCCGAAGAACGAGATGCGGCGGAACACGAAGTCGGCCAGCCCCGTGCGGCTGTCTTCGACGGCCCGCTGGATCGGCTCATCCCACGTCAAGAGCAGCGCGCCCTTGCTGATCAGCGCGGCCGCCGCCAGCCCGACGAACATCGCCGCGAGGGCAGCCAGCAGCCTCGGGCGGCTGGACAGCACGCCGGCCGGCGTGAGCGGAGGGTGACAATGGAGGCAGGCGGCCGGCACGACCAGGGGTCGAGGCGAGTCGATCGGCGGGAGCACGTCGGTCGGCATGATCATCCAATCGTATCGCCGTCGCGCCGGGGGGCGGCCCCACCGGCCCCGGGGGGCTCCCCCGAGCACGAACGGGGGTCTCCCCGATGGATTCTCCGCACCGCGAGGTCTTGAGTCGACTCCTGCGGTGGTGTGACGAAGCGCACGTCCATCGAGGGATGAGATTCGGGTCGTCGAGGAGTTGACACCCTCACGGCTCATTCGTGAGAACGAGGAAGGAGACGGTCATGGGGACGGCTGCGGTGGGGTTGGGACGTGACCAACGTCGCCTCGTTGGAGCCGTAACTTCCTTGACCTCGACCGGGCTTCAACTCTTAGCGTCGCGTGCGTCATGAGCCTCGATTGCCCCCGGGCGACCGCCACTGCGTCGACGCAGCAGCCGATCGTGGTCGATCTCGACCACGAGCTGGCGCGCCAGCCGGCAGTCAGCGGCGCCAAGGCGGCCGCTCTCGCCAGGGCCAAGGCGGCTGGGCTCTCCGTGTTGCCCGGGTTCGCCGTGACGACCGCCGGGACGCGCGACCTGGTTGCGGGCAGCGCCGGAAGACGGCACGCCGCGGACCTCCACGAGGCGTGGAAGGCGCTGTCGGACACCGGCCGCCGGGCACTCGTCGTGCGCTCGTCGTCGACGATCGAGGACGGCGGCTCGCAATCGATGGCCGGTCTCTTCACATCCGTGCTCGACGTGCAGGGGTGGGAGGCGTTCCTCGCCGCCGTCGACGAGGTGGTGCGCTCGGGCGGTGAGGCCCCGATCGCGGTTCTCGTGCAGCCATTCATCCGGCCAACCTGGGGGGGCGTGCTGTTCGGCGCCGACCCGGTGACGGGACGCACCGACCGCCTCGTGGTCGCGGCCGTGCCCGGCGGTCCGGACCGGTTGGTCAGCGGGCAAGTCGACGGCGTGCAGCTGACACTGACCGTGCGCGGCCGGCTCGACGAGGCGGGCGACGACGTCCCGGCCGAGCTACGGGCCCGGCGCACCCGTCGCAAGCTCGTCGACCTCGCCCGCCGTACGGCGCAGACATTCGGCGGTCCCCAGGACATCGAGTGGGCGATCGACGCCAGCGGGACCGTCGTGCTGCTGCAGAGCCGCCCGATCACCGCCGTCGGTGACGAGGCTCGGGCGACCGGCCCGGTGTTCGGCCCCGGCCCGGTGGCGGAAACGTTCGGGCTGCCACTCGGACCGCTCGAGGTCGACCTGTGGGTCGACCCGATGCGTGCCGGCGTGCGCGAGGCGTTGCGGATCACCGGCGCCCGGTCGCCGCGCCAGCTGCGCCGCTCCCCCGCCGTGGTGGTCGTCGGTGGCCGGGTTGCCGCCGATCTCGACCTGCTCGGCCTGTTGCCGCGGCGCCGGTCGCTGTGGTCGCGGATCAACCCCGTTCCCCCGGCCCGGCGCCTGAAGGCGGCGTGGCGCGTGGGCCGGCTGCGCGTCGCCCTGCCGGCGCTGGCCGACGACTTGCTCGAACGCGTCGACGCCGACCTCGGCTCGCTGCCGCCGCTCGCAACGCTCACCGATGCCGAACTGGTTCGGTTGCTGGGCCGTTCCCGCCAGACGTTGCGGGCACTGCACGGCCACGAGGTGCTCGTCGGGATGCTGCTCGACGACGACGCGACGCAGTCCACCGCAGCCTCGGCGGCCCTGCGCGTCCTCGCCCAGACCGCCGATCGTCCGGCCGACGACGACGAGTTCGTCGCCGCGCACCCCGTGCTGCTCAGTCTCGTGCCACCGCACATCGGTGGCGCGGTCAGCCTCCCCCCGCCGCCCGCCTCGCCGCCGGTCGCACCCCCCGCGGCCGGCGGTGAGGCGGCGGTGCGGGAGGCCCTGCGATTGCGAGTTCGCTGGGTCCAGGAGCTCACGGCCCGGGCCGCACTCGTGCTCGGTGACCGGCTCGTCGGCCGCGGTGTGCTGGCCAGCCCCGACGCCATCACCCGGCTGCGGCTCGACGAGCTGACGGCGCTCGGTGAGTCCGGCGGCTCGATGTCCCTCGTTCTCCGCGACGGCGTCGATCCCGGACCGCCGCTGCCGGCCGCCTTCCGGCTCACCGACGACGGCATCGTCGTCCCCGTGGCACCCGCCGGCGGCGACGCCGGGCGCGGGGCAGGCGGTGGACGCGGCACGGGGCCGGTGCACATCGGCACGGAGGTCGCCCCGGCCCCGGGTGATGTCCTCGTCGTGCGCACGCTGGATCCCGGGTTGGCGGCGATCCTGCCGGGCCTCGGCGGTCTCGTCGCCGAGACCGGCAGCGTCCTGTCGCACCTGGCGATCCTCGCCCGCGAGTACGGCGTGCCGACCGTCGTCGGCTTGCCCGCCGCCACCGAGCGCTTCGCCGCCGGCACCTGGGTGCTCGTCGACGGCGTGACCGGCGACGTCGAGAGCTTGGAAGCCGGAGAGTGGGGCGCGGCGTGAGAAGCACCACGGGATCGCGGCATGAGCAGCGCCACGGGAGTCGCGGCGTGAGCAGCGCCCGGAAGCTGGCCCTGGCGGCACTCGGTGTCGTGATGGCCGCGGCCGGGTGGTACGTGTTCGTGTACCTGTACCGCTGGGAGTGGAACCGGGCGATCGTCGCCGGCGTGATCTTCCTGGCCGCCGAGGTCGCCCTGCTCGGTTCAGTCCTCATCACCCGGCTGTCGACTCTCAGCCGACGCCTCGACGGGATGGCCGATGGCCCACCCGCCGGACCACCCGACGAGCGCGTGCTGCGCCGGCTCCGGGACCACGCCCCGGAGCCGGCGAAGCCCTTCGCCTGGCTCGGGCGCTCGCAGACCAACGTGTTCGTGCCGGTGCTGCTCGGCGCCGGCGTCGTGTTGTCGGGTCTGGCGTGGCTCGTCGACCGGCTGGCGCGCATCACGGCCGTCCCCACGATGGAGCGCAGTCTCGCCCGTCGGCTCAACACGCTGCAGCCGCCGCCTGGCGGTCTCCTCGGCGAGGCGCCGATCGACCCGTTCCGACCGCGATGAAGCGGTTGGCCGTCGCCGTCGCCGTCGTGGCGACGCTGGCCCTGCTCATCGGCGAGCTCGGTGACCTGACCCAGAGCCGCCCGGACGACGTCCGCCACGACGCGGCCACGGAGATCGTGCTCACGGTCGATGAAGACCGCTTCGCCCCCGGCCAGGACGCCGCCGCCACCGCCCTGTGGAGCGTGTGCGCGGGCCAGACGAGCTCGCGCGCGAGCGACGACGGAGGCTTGGCGCCGATCGCCGGCGGCCGCTACCGGGTCGTGCTCCGCCCGGCGGTCGGTGACAACGAACGCCGCAAGCTCGTCGGCTGTCTCGAGGATCTCACCGTCGATCGCGTGATCGGCGACGTCGAGTCGTTCCGGATCGTTCCTGCCGGCTGACGCCGCTCGATCAGCGTGTGGAGAACAACTCGTCGAGCGAACCGGGGCGAGCCACCGGGCGTGGCTCGGCAGCGGCGTCCTCGGGCTCGCCCGTGAAGGCGGCGTAGCCGGAGGCCTCCAGCTCGTCGGCCAGCTCGGGACCGCCTTCGGCGACGATCTGGCCACGCACCAGGATGTGCACGTGGTCGGCGCGCAGCTCCGACAGCAGCCGGTTGTAGTGGGTGATGGCCAGCACGCCCAGACCGGGCTCGTCGCCGTCCGCTTGCGTGGCGGCCTCGATGCGCCGAGCACAGGCCCGCAGGGCGTCGATGTCGAGACCCGAGTCGAGCTCGTCGAGGATGGCGATCCTCGGCTGTAGCACCGCCAGCTGCAGCGTCTCGTTGCGCTTCTTCTCACCGCCCGACAGGTCGACGTTGAGCGACCGGTGGAGGAGACGCTCCTCGAGACCGATCCGTTCGGCCTCGGCCAGCAGCCGCCCGTCGAGGTCGGCGGCCTGCCCGCCGCGGGCGCTCAACGCCTCGCGGAGCATGTCGTCGACGGCGACGCCCGGCACCTCGATCGGGTACTGCATCACGAGGTGCAGGCCGGCCGCCGCCCGCTCCCACGTCGGCATCGCCAGCACATCGGCGCCGTCGAGCGTGACGCTGCCGGCGATGACTTCGAATCCGGGCCGGCCCATGACGACGGCCGAGAGCGTGCTCTTGCCGGCGCCGTTGGGACCCATGACGACCTGGACCTCACCGCTCGACACCGTCAGGTCGATGCCGCGCAGGATCTCCTTGCCGCCGATCGCGGCGCGCAGCCCACGGATCTCCAGCGTGCTCACTGGTGCATCATCCAGTCATGCGCCGCACCGGCCACCTCGCGGCTCACTGGGCACCAGTGAGCCCTTCGCCGCTGCGCGGCGAAGAAGGCGCCGTGTCGCTGGAGCTCGCTTCGCTCGCTCATCGTCCACCGTCCTCCGCTAGGCGTCACCGTCACGGTCACTTTGCCGTCGACGATCTCGGCCGTGTACACCGGCACCGGCTGGGTGGCCGGCAAGGTGACGGGGTCACCCGTGTCGAGGCGGAACGTGCTGCCGTGCTTGGGGCACTCGAGCTCCCGCTCCTCGCACCAGACCTCGCCGCCCGACAGCGACACGTTGGCGTGGCTGCACACGTCGCCGATGGCATAGACCTCGTCGCCGTCGATGAGCACGAGGGCGACCGGGACGCCGCCGACCTCGACGCGGCGAGCCGTGCAGGGCTCGAGGCCGAGCTCGGCGAGGTCGAACGTCGCGCTGTCGTCATCCGGCCACCCCGGTCAGCGTGCGGTCGAGGTCGAGCTTGTTCGCCACACGCGCCCGCAGCTCGGCGGCGAGCGGGCCGACCGGGAGCTGGTCGAGCACCTCGTCGAAGAAGCCGAGGACGATCAGCCGCTCGGCGATCTGCGTCGGGATGCCTCGGCTCTCGAGGTAGAAGCGCTGCTCGGGATCGATCGGGCCGACGGTCGAGGCGTGGCTGCACTTGACGTCGTTGGTCTCGATCTCCAGGTTCGGCACGCTCTCCGCCCACGCTCCCTCGCTGAGGGTGAGGTTGCGGTTGGTCTGGAACGCCGACGTGCCGCGAGCGTGCTTGCGGATCTTGATCAGGCCGGTGTAGACGCTGCGCGAGGAGTCCTGGACGGCACCCTTGAACAGCAGGTCGCTCGTCGTGTGCGGGGCGTCGTGGTCCTGGATGGTGCGGAAGTCGTGCATCTGCTCGCCGCCGGCGAAGTACAGGGCGACCTGACGGGTGCTGCCACCGGCTCCGGAGATGCGGGCCTCGGTGCGCACGCGGGCGTAATGACCGCCGAGGGCGACGGTGGCCAGAGTCGTCGTCGAGTCCCGCCCGCCGACCGCCTGCTGATGGCCGATCTGCCAGGCCGTGCTGGCCAGCTCGTTGACACCCAGGTAGCG
This sequence comes from uncultured Acidimicrobiia bacterium, assembly GCA_963776995.1. GTDB lineage: Bacteria > Actinomycetota > Acidimicrobiia > Acidimicrobiales > Ilumatobacteraceae > JALZMG01. Next base: position 234,684 of record CAVZPA010000014.1, on the reverse strand, counting down.
AACGCGGGCGGCCTGGCCGGCGCGCACCTGGAGGACGGGGACGACCAGCACGGTGTCGCCGTCGGTCGAGGTGAAGCGCTCGACGACGGTGACCTCGCTGTCGTCGCCGGCGTCGATGACCAGCCGCGGGAACACCGCCGTGCCGTCGCCGGCGATCTCGTGCGTGATCGACGATCGGCGCCGGAGCGATCGTCCCGGCGGGTACGCGCAGGACGACAGGTGCCATGAAGGCCGTGTTCAGCTCGGCGAAGACGTCGGGGGCGTCACCGCCGATGACGTCGGGGAACTCCTCGGGGTCGCCGACCAGCGCGTCGCCCCCGTCGACGGTGGTCGTGGCGCGACCAGGCGTGAAGCGCTCGAGCTGCAGCTCGTCGACCCGGCTGTAGCGCCAGATCTCCTCGGCGGGGGTGGGCAGCTCGCCGGCCGCGGCCCGCTCGGCAGCGGCGACCCGCAGGTCGACGAACGGCAGGTCAGCGGCGCGCGCCGCTTCGGGGGAGAACGCGTGCATGACCAGCAAATTCTACTATCGCCGTAGGGGAAATTGCCGTGGGCCGTGGCGGTGGTCAGGAACGACCGAAGAAGCGGCGCCAGCCCTTGCGTTGCTTGGCCTGCTCGGCGGCGACTTCGGCGCGTACCCGGTCGCCGACAGCCAGCAGGTGGTCCTCGGCCGCGTCGAGCAGGGCGGCGGCCGTGCCATCGGCCACGCTCGCCGGCTCGTCCGGCGTCGGCGGGGCGACCATCGAGCCGTGGGTCCACGCCACCGCCGCGAGGCGCCGCTCGTACTTCGGGCAGTTGTCCGGGCATCGCCAGGGGGCGTCGGGCGCCAGGTCGAGGTCGCACTTGCGGACGGTGTCGCCATTGGCGTACGTGCGACTCTCGAAGTGCTTGCACTCTTGGCGCATCGGCATCGCCGACCAGCGTAGGGCCATCACGTCCCCTCGCTGGCGTCGCCCGGGTTCTGGATCGTTCCAGGTCCCATCCAGCGTGACCTGGAACGATCCAGAAGCGTCAGCTCTCGAAGTCGCCGAGCGCCCAGAGCGCCTCGTGACGCTCGGCATCATCGAGGCACGGGAACACCAGGGCCACGGCATCGAGGTCCGAGACGCCCTCGGCGGCGTCGAGCAGGTCGGGGTCGAGGCTCGTCCCGTAGAGGGCCGCGGCGTGCTCGAAGAACTCCCGGCGGACCCGTGTGTTCTGCTTCTGGATCGTTCTAGTCATGCAGATCACGGTAGCTATATCGTTCCAGAAACGCAAGAGGTACGATGCTGCTGTGACATCGGACCGCGTCACCCTGGCGACCGTCGCCCAGCACCTCGGGGTGTCGATCAGCACCGTCTCCAACGCCTACAACCACCCCGACCAGCTCAGCGCGGCGACGCGGGAACGGGTCCTCGCCGCCGCCAGGGAGCTGGGCTACCCCGGGCCCGACCCGCTCGCCAGCTCGCTGCGCAGCGGGCGAGTCGGCGCCATCGGTCTGATCGAGAAGTCCCTGCCGGTCGCCCTCACGGATCCGGCGTCCCTGCTCATGCTGAGCGGCGTCGCCGAGGCCTGCGACGAGGCCGGGGTGGCGCTCGTGATCATCCCCCGCAGCCGCTCCGGTCCTGGGTTTGTCGATGTCGTGCGATCGGCCGTCGTCGACGGGTTCGTCGCCCACTGCGATGCCCTCGACGACGAGCGCCGCCTCATCGTCGAGGAGCGCCGGCTGCCGATCGTCGTCCTCGATGGCCGGACCACCGGAGACGAACCGTCGGTGGGCATCGACGAGGAGGGCGGGACGTACGCCGCGGCGCACCACCTCCTGCAGCTCGGCCACCGCCGGCTCGCCGTGATCGCCTTCGCCCCGCACGGCGTCGGTGCGTACAACAGCGGCACGATGCGCCGCCTGGCCGGCTACCGCCAGGCCGTGGCCGAGGCCGGCCTGGACCCGGCCATCCTGCGCGTCGTCGAGGGCAGCGCCTACGACCGGGCAGCGACCATCGCCATCGCCCGCGACCTGCTCGCCGCCGACGACCGCCCGACCGGGGTGCTGGCGATGAGCGACGAGATGGCCGTGGCGGCGATCGCCGCAGCCAGCGACCTCGGCCTGCGCGTCCCGGAGGACGTGTCGGTCGTCGGCTTCGACGACACCGTCACCGCGGCGACGAGCACGCCGCCGCTGACCACGGTGCGCCAGCCGCACGCCGAGAAGGGCGCCGCGGCGGTGCGCATGCTGCTCGGCGGGAGCGATGCGTCCAAGGAGGTGACGTTCCCCGTGGAGCTGGTCGTGCGCGCGTCGACCGCCCGGCCAGCGGTCTGATCAGTCGATGCCGACGGCGGTCGGCTCGGGCTCGCCGGTGATCTCCGGGTCGGTGCGGTCCGAGGGCAGGAAGCGCTTCACGACCAGCGCAGCCGCGACGACGATCACGGCGCCGACGGTGGCCGCCAGGGTGAGCCCGTCGACGAAGGCCTCCTTGGCCACGTCGAGGAGTCCGTCGGCCGGCACCACGCCCTGGGCGACGAGGCCCCGGACGCCGCCGAGACTCCCTTCGGCGACCGCTTGGATCTCCTCGGGCAGCCCCGCCACCGCCTCGGAGACACCGGACGCGTACTGGCTCGCCACCAGCGACCCGAGCACGGCCACGCCCAGCGCGCCGCCGAGCTCGCGGGTGGTGTCGTTCGTCGCCGAGCCCATGCCGGCTCGGTCGCGCGGCACGGCGGCCATCAGCTGTGTCGTCATCGGCGTCATCGTCAGCGCCATGCCCGCGGCCAGGATGCACATCGTGACGAGCAGCTGCGGATAGGGGGTGTCCGTCCCGAACAGGGCGATGCCGCCGAGGCCGGTGGCGACGAACAGCAGCCCGGCCATGCCGATCTTGTCGGCGCCGAAGCGGGCGACGAGCTTCGGTGTGTTCGGGGCCACGGCCATCATCACGACGGAGATCGGTGACGAGCCGCACGGCCGCACCGAGCGGCGAGTACTCGAGCACGCCCTGCAGGTACTGGGCGAGCAGGAAGAACGTCCCGAACATGGCGAAGAAGACCAACGTGATGCCGCCCGAGGAGACGGCGAACCGGGGGTTCTTGAACAGCCGCAGCTCCAGCATCGGGTGCCGGTTGCGCCACTCCCACACGCCGAACGCCAGCAGCACGATCGCCGCCCCACCGAACCACAGCAGCGAGGAGATCGATATCCAGCCGTGGTGCGGCCCCTCGATGATGGCGTAGACGAGGGCGCTCAGGCCGACGATGGACAGCAGGGCGCCGACCGGATCGAGAGGTGTCTCCGTGCGGTCCTTCGACTTCGGTACGAGGACCCACCCGGCGATCAGGGCGGTGGCGATGATCGGCAGGTTGATGAGGAACACCGAGCCCCACCAGAAGTGCTCGAGTAGCAGGCCCGAGGTGATCGGGCCGATGGCCGCGCCGCTGCCGGCGATGCCGGCCCAGATGGCGATCGCCTTGGCCCGCTCCCGCACCGGGAAGACGTTGGTCAGGATCGACAGCGTCGACGGCATGACGAACGCCGCACCGATGCCCATCACGGCCCGCGCCGCGATGAGCACGCCCGGGCTGTCGGCGAAGGCACCGAGGACGGAGCCGGCAGCGAAGACGACGAGGCCGGCCTGCAACGCCCCTTTGCGGCCGAAGCGGTCGCCGAGCGCGGCCGCGGTGAACAGGAGCCCGGCGAAGATCAGCCCATAGGCGTCGACGATCCACTGCAGCTGGGTGTTGGTGGCCCCGAGGCCGCCCTGCTCGACCGGCTTCTGCAGGGTCGGGAGGGCCACGTTGAGCACCGTGTTGCCGACGATGACGATGATCAGGGAGGCGCACAGGACGGCGAGCGTCTTCCAGCGGCGCTCGTACACGTGCGGGTCGATGTCGTCCGTCGCTACGCCGACGTCTCGTTGTCCGGGGGTGTCCACGATTCGAAGTCCTGTTCAGCGCGATGGTGCAGTGTCGTCGCCCGACCCGATTCCGCTACGTTAACGTAGTGCTCAGGGAGATGTCGAGAGTGACCCATGGCACGGCCGAGAAGTGAAGAGGCGAGGCGCAAGGCGCTCGCCGCGGCGACCGACCTGATCGTCGAGCGCGGCGTCGGCAACCTGACGATCGAGGAGGTCGCGGCCCGTTCGGGCGTCGCCAAGACGACGATCTACCGTCACTGGCCCGAGCGGGCGTCGCTGATCGTCGACACCGTGCGGGCGACGTTCGAGCACGTCGGGACCCCCGACACCGGCTCGCTGCGCGGCGATCTGGAGGCCTACTTCGGCGGCATGGTGCGGGCCGACCTCAGCGGCAAGGTGGGCAAGTTGATGCCCTGCCTGATCGACGCCGCAGCGCGTGACCCGGAGATCGAGATGCTCCTCGACCGCATCAGCGTCGAGCGCCAGCAGCCGATCCTGGCGATCGTCGAGCGGGCCCAGGATCGTGGCGAGCTGCCCCGCGAGCTCGACCCGCGGATCGTCGTCGGCACGATCGTCGGCCCGATCGTCTTCCGCAAGCTGGTGTGGCGCCAGCCGCTCGACGCGGCCTACCTCGAGGGCTGCCTCGACGTGGTCATCGCCGGCCTGGCGGCACAGGCGCCCGCTGACGCCCGGCTCCGTCAGCCGACGTGATGCCGGCGTCGACTGCGAGTCAGCCGACGCTGCCCTCCATCTGCAGTTCGATGAGGCGGCTCCACTCGACGGCGTACTCCATCGGCAGCGTGCGGGTGATCGGCTCGATGAACCCGTTGACGACCATCCCCATCGCCTGCTCCTCCGACAGGCCGCGGCTCATCAGGTAGAACAGCTGCTCGTCAGCGACCTTGGACACCGTCGCCTCGTGGCCGATCTGGGCGTCGCGCTCGCCGACCTCCATGTACGGCAGGGTGCGGCTCTCGGAGTCCTCGTCGAGGATCAGCGCGTCGCACTGGACGTGCGACTTGCACCCGTGGGCGCCCTCGTCGACCCGCACCAGCCCGCGGTAGGTCGTCTTCCCGCCGTCCTTGCTGATCGACTTGGAGACGATCTTCGAGGTCGTCTCGGGCGCGGCGTGGATCATCTTGGCCCCGGCGTCCTGGTGCTGGCCGGCGCCGGCGTAGGCCACGGACAGCACCTCCCCCGTCGCCTTGGGGCCGACGAGATAGACGCTCGGGTACTTCATCGTCAGCTTGGAGCCGATGTTGCCGTCGATCCACTCCATGTGCCCCTCGGTCTCGACCCGGGCCCGCTTGGTGACCAGGTTGTAGACGTTGGGGCTCCAGTTCTGGATCGTCGTGTAGGTCACCCGGGCCTGCGGCTTGACGACGATCTCCACGACGGCCGAGTGCAGCGAGTCGCTCGTGTACACCGGCGCCGAGCAGCCCTCGATGTAGTGCACCTGCGAGCCCTCGTCGGCGATGATCAGCGTGCGCTCGAACTGGCCGGCGTTCTCCGAGTTGATCCGGAAGTAGGCCTGCAGCGGCATCTCGCAGTTCACACCGGGCGGGACGTACACGAAGCTGCCGCCACTCCACACGCTCGAGTTGAGGGCGGCGAACTTGTTGTCGCCGGGCGGGATGATCGTCCCGAAGTACTGCTTGACGAGGTCCGGGTACTCGCGCAGCGCGGTGTCCATGTCGCAGAACAGGATCCCCTGCTTGGCGAGGTCCTCCCGGTTGCGGTGGTAGACGACCTCGGACTCGTACTGGGCGGTGACGCCGGCGAGGTACTGGCGCTCGGCTTCGGGGATGCCGAGCTTCTCGTAGGTCGCCTTCATCTGCTCGGGCAGCTCGTCCCACTTGTCGACCTGCTCACCGGACGGCCGCAGGTAGTAGTAGATGTCCTGGAAGTCGATGTCCGGCATGTTCACGGCGAACCAGGGGGCCATCGGCTTGCGCTCGAACTGCTTGAGGCTGCGCAGGCGCATGTTGGTCATCCAGCGCGGTTCACCCTTCCACCAGGAGATCTGCTCGACAACGCCCGGGTTGATGCCCTTGGCCGGGCGCGAAGGCGTACTCGACCTCGTCGCTCCAGCCGAGCTGGTACTTGGTGAGGTCGAGGTCGAACGTGGTCATGGGCGGCGCTCCTTCGGGGGAATTTGCACTACCGCCATAGTAACAATTCAAACGGGACGCCGGCCCGACGTTCTGCGGAGACTTGGTCGCGCTGACCGGGAGCGAGGAGCGTCAGAAACGGTGCCGGGCGGCTACGCGGCGTCGGGGCGCAGCTCGACGCGGGCGGCGATGCGGCCGTCGACCTCGACGTCGAGGTGGGCGTCGGCGGGGGGATCGATCTCGATGAAGATGCACTCCCCCGGGCAGGCCTCGGCGGCGTGGATGACACCGATCACCTTGCGCTCGGGCACGCGGGCCAGGGAGCCCGAGCTGCCGGGATCGTTCAGCGGCCGGCCGGCCTCGGTGACGTAGGCGATGCCGTCCTCGAGCTGGGTGAAGACGTCCGGGCAATGATCGACGCACAGGCCGTCGCCCGTGCACAGGTCTTGGTCGATCCAGACGCGCATGGAGACCTCGCACGGTAGCGGCGGGGATACGGTCCCTGTCGCATGAGCGAGCGAGTCTTCGAGCGAGCGAAGGGGGGGTCTTCGAGCGAGCGGCATCGGAGGGGGCACCGACGACCGTGTCGCTGCCCTCCCCGCCCGTCGCCCCGACCAAACCGCACACGTGGGACCGCCCGACCGGTCCGACCGAGGACCCGTACGCCTGGCTACGAGACCGCGAGGACCCGGACACGATCTCCTACCTGGAGGCCGAGAACGCCTATGCCGGGGCCTTCTTCGACCACCACGGCGACCTGGTCGAGGAGCTGTTCGAGGAGATCAAGTCCCGCGTCCAGGAGACCGACGAGTCGGTGCCCGTGCGCCACGGCCCGTGGTGGTACGTCAGCCGCACCATCGAGGGCCAGTCGTACCCGGTGTTCTGCCGCGGCCACGCGATCGACGACGTCTCGGACGTCGTGCTCGACTGCAACGCCGAGGCCGAGGGCCACGACTACTTCGACGTCCACGCCGTCGAATCCTCGCCCGACCACACCCTGCTGGCCTGGTCGAGCGACGTCGACGGCGGCGAGCGCTACACGTTGCGGGTCCGCGACCTGAGCACCGGCTCCGACCTCCCCGACGAGTTGACCGAGACCTCCTCGTGGGGTGGGGTGGCCTGGTCGAGCGACGGCCAGTGGCTGTTCTACGCCCGACCCGACGAGCAGATGCGCCCGCACCAGATCTGGCTGCACCGCCTCGGTACGCCCGTCGAGGACGATCGACTGGTCATCGAGGAATCCGACGACCGCTTCAACCTCGACGTCGCGGCGACGCGCAGCGAGCAGTGGATCGTCCTCACCAGCGCCAGCAGGACGAGCACCGAGGTGCGCGTCATCCCGGCCGGCGAGCCGACGGCCGACCCTGTGCTCGTGCGACCGCGCACACCAGACCTGGAGTACTCCCTCGACCACTGGGGCGACCGCTTCGTCGTCTTGACCAACCTCGACGCCCCGGACTTCCGCGTGATGACCGCGCCGCTCGATCGGCCGGGCGAGTGGACCGAGCTCCTCCCCCACGTGCCCGGTCGCCGGTTCACGTCGGCCGAGCCGTTCGCCCGGCACCTCGTGCTGCACGAGTGGAGCGACGCCCAACCCAAGGTGCGGGTGGTGTTCCCGGACAGCCGCGAGAACGTGCTCGACTTCGGCACCGAGCCCCACGACCTCGAGCTCGGCGCCAACCCGGAGTGGGACACGACGTCGCTGCGCCTGTGGTACCAGTCGTTGACGACACCCGCATCCGTGTACGACCACGATGTCGTCTCGGGCGAGCGCACGCTGCGCAAGCAGACACCGACGCCCGGCGTCGACCTCAGCCGCTACGTGTCGACGCGCACGTGGGCGACGTCGCCGGACGGCACCCGGGTGCCTGTCGACATCGTCCGCCACGTCGACACCCCGGCCGACGTACCGGCGCCGACCGTCGTGTACGGCTACGGCTCCTACGAAGTGTCGATGCCCCCATGGTTCTCCGTCGCTCGCCTCTCGTTGCTCGACCGCGGGATGGTCTGGGCCCTCGTGCACCCGCGGGGCGGTGGTGAGCTCGGGCGGCAGTGGTACCTCGACGGCAAGCTGCTGCTCAAGCGGAACACGTTCACCGACACGCTGGCCGCCGTCGAGCACCTCGTCGCCGCAGGCGGGACCGACCCGGCACGCGTCGCCATCCGTGGGGGGAGCGCCGGCGGGCTGCTCGTCGGTGCGTGCATCACGATGCGCCCGGACCTCTTCGCCAGTGCCGTCGCCGAGGTCCCGTTCGTCGACGTCGTCACGACGATGAGCGACGCCTCGCTGCCCCTGACGGCCAACGAGTGGGAGGAGTGGGGCGACCCGCGTGTCGAGCCGTTCGCCAGCTACATGCTGACGTACTCGCCGTACGACAACACGGACGCCGAGGAGTATCCCGCGCTGTACGTGACGGCGGGGCTCAACGATCCGCGGGTGAGCTACCACGAACCGGCCAAGTGGGTGGCCCGCCTGCGCGCCGTGGGCGCCGGACGCGACCGCCTGCTCGTGATGCGCACGGAGATGGGCGCCGGGCATGGCGGGCCGAGCGGTCGCTACGACGCCTGGCGCGACGAGGCCCGCACCCTGACATTCCTCCTCACGACTCTGTAACCGTCCTGTCCTTCGACATCGGCCCGTTCGGGCCGATCTGCGAGGACAAGTCGGATCAGGCGAAGCAGGCGATGATGCCGATGACGATCAGGCCGGCGTTGCGCGCCAGGTGCACGTCGCTCAGCGGGCGGGTCGACCACGCCCCGAAGCAGGCGCACGGCGGGTGCCGGCCGTGGACGAGCTGGCGGCCGATGACGACGCTGAAGGCCACGAGGAGGGCGATGGCCGCGAGGGCCGGCAGCGGCGTTCCGATGCCGGTCACCAGCGCCGCCCCGAGCACCAGCTCGATGCCGGGCACGACGGTGGCGACGGGCTGGGAGGCGCCCATCTGGCGGGCCTGGGCGATCCACGCCGAACCGGCTGCCAGCTTGGCCGCCCCGGCGATCACGAACACCGCGCCGAGGACGACGGAGGCGATCCTGGCGACCAGGTCCACGTCAGCAAGCGCCGAGTTCGACGACCATGCCCTCGCGGGCGGCGAACACCTCCACCCCCAAGTCCTTGCCGCAGCTGGTGGCGGCGGCGGCGAGTCGATCGAGCGTGTCGTCGTCGTGACTGGGATCGTGGTGGAACAGGGCCAGTTGCCGGGCACCGACCTCGGCCGCCAGCCACACCGCGTACTCCAGTGTGCAGTGGCCCCAGGTGGACTTCTGGGCGAACTCCGCCGGCGTGAACTGGGCGTCGTGGATCAGCAGGTCGACACCCTGACAGAGCGCCCACACCCCATCGGCGATGCTCGCCCCGCCGATCGGCTGCTGGTGGTCGCTGATGTAGGCGACGCTCGTGCCGTCGTGGGTGACGCGGTAGCCACGGGCTTCGCCGACGTGCGGTACCGCTGTCGACTCGATGCTGAACCCGCCGATGCGGAAGCTGGCCGACGGCGCGCAGATCTCGATCTTGCCCGGGAACCCGTCGAGTCCGATCGGGAACAGGGGCGGGCAGAGCGCCCCCGCGAGCACCTCCTCGGCAGTGCGCCCGTGGTCCTCCGACGGGGCGTAGACCGTGAGCTCGCTGTCGTCGTGCAAGAGCGGTCCGAAGAACGGAAGGCCCTGGACGTGGTCCCAGTGCAGGTGGCTGACGAGGCATGCACCGCGGAACGGCGTGCCGGTCGGCCACGTCATCCCGAAGTAGCGCAACCCGGTGCCGAGGTCGAACAGGAGGGGGTCCTCGCCTGCTGCCTCCACCGACACGCACGACGTGTTGCCGCCGTACCGGCTGATCTCGTCGCCATGGCACGGGGTCGAACCCCGAACGCCATGAAACCTGACCAACATGGTCTTCCTGAACCCCCTTGCACCAATGGTGCCGGAACCGTATGTCCCAGCAGCGTGCCATGTAAACGCGACCCCGGGTGACGTCCGTCGCACCACCGTTCGGATCGCGCACACCGCCCGTCGATCGGGGCGGGTCCACACCGTGCCGGAAGCGAGCGGGCCGCGCAGTACCGTCGAGCCATGACGCCTCTGCCCGATGGCTTCGTCGTGGTCGTCAAGGAGGAGTGCGAGACGTGCCGGATGGTCGCCCCGCTGCTCGCCGACCTCGCTGGCAAGGTCGACCTCACGGTGTACACGCAGGACGACCCGGAGTTCCCCACTGGCATCGCGGCGATCCACGATGCCGACCTGGCCGTCAGCTGGCACCACGCCATCGAGACCGTTCCGACGCTGATCCGGGTCGTCGACGGCCAGGAGCTCGAGCGCACCGTCGGGTGGTCGCGTGCGGACTGGCAACGCGTCACCGGTCTCGACGGTCTCGGCGAGGATCTGCCGGTGATGCGGCCCGGCTGCGGATCGCTCTCCGTCGACCCTGACCGCGTCGACGAGCTGCGCGTCCGCTTCGAGGGCGGTCGCCTGCGGTCACGTCGTGTCGAGCTCGCCGAGCTGGAGGACGACATCGAAGCGATGTTCACGAGGGGCTGGACCGACGGGCTGCCCGTCGTGCCGCCCACCGAGTCGCGGGTCCTGGGCATGCTCGAGGGCACGACGCGCGCAGCCGGACGAGATCGTCGCCACCGTGCCGCCGGACCTCGTCGAGACCACGGTCGAGAAGGTGGCCATCGCCTCCGTGATGGCGGGCTGCCGGCCCGAGTACCTGCCGTGGGTGCTGACCGCGGTGGAGGCGATCTGCACCGACGAGTTCAACATCCACGGCGTCCTGGCGACGACCATGCCCGTCGGACCGGTGATCATCGCCAGCGGGCCGGGAACACGGGCGATCGGGATGAACGCCGGCGGCAACGTCCTCGGGCAGGGCAACCGCGCCAACCTGACGATCGGCCGAGCGGTGCAACTCGTCGTGCGCAACGTCGGTGGTGGCCGCCCCGGCGGGGTCGATCGTGCTGCCCACGGCAACCCGGGCAAGCTGTCGTTCTGCTTCAGCGAGCTGCCGGACTCGCCGTTCGGCACGCTCGCCGAGAGCCGCGGCGCGGCACCCGGCGCCGACGCGATCACGGTGTTCGCCGGCGAGGGGCCGCGGTGCATCGTCGACCAGAAGTCGCGCACCCCGGAGAGCCTGGCCCAGTCGCTCGCCGCCTGCCTGCGCACGCTGCATCACCCGAAGTCGGTGCTGGGGTCTGATGCCGTCCTCGTGGTCGGTCCGGAGCACGGCCGCGTGTTCTCCGAGGCCGGCTGGGACCGGGCTCGGCTGCTCGCCGAGCTCCACGCCGACCTGCAGATCCCCGGTCGCGAGCTCGTCGTCGGCGCCGGTGGGATGGCCGAAGGCTTGCCCGAGTCGGTCGCCGACAGGATCCTGCCGAAGTTCCGTCCCGACGGGATCCTGGTGGCCTACGCGGGTGGCGGCGCCGGACTGTTCTCGGCCATGATCGGTGGTTGGGTCAACGGCGCCGTCGGCAGCCAGCCCGTGACCAGGGAGGTACGCACATGACGAGCACCCGCTACGTACTGGACCCGACCGGCGAGCGGACGGTCGCCGAACGTCAGCGCCTCGACCGCCCGTCCGCCATCGGTGGGCTGCGCATCGGCCTGCTCGACATCTCCAAGCCGCGCGGCGACGTCTTCCTCGACCGGCTGGCGTCCCGACTGGAGGCGGCCGGGGCCAAGGTGGCCCGATATCGCAAGCCGACGTTCACCAAGCCGGCGCCGGTCGATCTGCGTCACGAGATCGCCACCCAGTGCGACCTCGTGATCGAGGCCCTCGCCGATTGAGGCAGCTGCACGTCGTGCAGTGTGCACGACATCAGCGATCTCGAGCTCCGCGGCATCCCCGGCGTGTTCGTCGCCTCGGCGGAGTTCGTCGACGCCGCCGACGCCCAGTCGACGTCGCTCGGGTTCCCGGCGATGGCGCGCGTGTTCACGCCGCACCCGATCCAGGACCGCACCGACGACGAGATGCGCGCCTACGCCGACGCCGCCTACGAGGAGATCGTCTCCGCCGTCAGCGATGGGTGAGACAAACCCGGACTGATCCTTCTGTCCGCGGCGATCGGCCCGATCGGGCCGATCCCGAAGGACAACTCAGGGTGTCAGCGCGGCGATGGCGTCGGCGATCGCCAGGGTGCGCTCGGCGTTGGTCACGTGAAGCTGCTCGATCATCCGCCCGTCGACGGTGACGACGCCACGGCCCTCGGCCTCGGCCTCGCGATAGGCGGCGATGATCCGACGGGACAGCTCGATCTCCTCCGGCGACGGCGACCACGCCTCGTTGGCCGGTTCGACCTGGCTGGGGTGGACGAGCGTCTTGCCGTCGAAGCCCATCTCCACGCCCTGACGGCACTCGGCGGCGAACCCCTCGGCGTCAGTGACGTCGTTGTAGACCCCGTCGAGGACGACCTTGCCGGCCTCCCGGGCGCCCAGCACGGCGGCGGCCAGGTAGCTCACCAGATTGGAACGCCCGGAGATCAACGGAGCCCGCAGCTCCTTGGCGAGGTCGTTGGTGCCGAGCACGAGCACGCTGACCCGCTCATGGGCGGCGATGGCGCGGATGTCGAAGATGGCCGTCGGCGTCTCGATCATCGCCCAGATCGACGTCGCGCTGGCGCCGGCGGCGTCGAGCGCCGCGCCCACGTCGTCGAGGTACGCCGTCGAGTCGACCTTGGGGATGACGACTGCGGACGGCCCGGCGGCGCCGGCCGCGGCGAGGTCGTCGGCGCCCCACGGCGTCGACAAGCCGTTGCAGCGGATCGTCAGCTCGCGGTTGCCGTACTCCGCCGATGTCACCGCCGCCGCAGCCTGTTCGCGGGCGAGCGGCTTGGCGTCCGGCGCCACGGCGTCCTCGAGATCGAAGATGACGGCGTCGCACGGGATGCTCTTGGCCTTCTCCAACGCCCGGGCGTTGGCGGCCGGCATGTACAGCACCGAGCGCCGGGGCCGCAGCTGGCGCTCGTTCACGTGTCGGCACCCATGCCGTAGGCGGCGGCCAGCTCAGGGTCACGGGCGGCGAGCTGCGTCGCCAACTCGACGACGACGTGGCACTGCTTGACGGAGGCGTCGTCCTCCATCTTGCCGTCGAGCAGCACGGCACCGGTGCCGTCGCCCATCGCTTCGATCACCCGGCGGGCATGGGCGACGTCCTCCGGCGGCGGGCTGAACACCCGCTTGGCGATCTCCACCTGCGACGGGTGCAGGCTCCACGCGCCGACGCATCCGAGCAGGTAGGCGTTGCGGAACTGGTCCTCGCAGGCGACGGTGTCAGCGATGTCGCCGAACGGGCCGTAGTACGGCAGCACGCCGTAGGTCACGCACGCGTCGACCATGCGAGCGATCGTGTAGTGCCAGAGGTCCTGCTGGAAGGTCGCCCGCGGCCGGTGCTCGTCGGCCGGGTCGGGATCTTCACGAACGAGGTAGCCAGGGTGGCCACCGCCGACGCGTGTCGTCTTCATCCGGCGGTTGGCCGCCAGGTCGGCGGGTCCGAGGGAGAGCCCCTGCATGCGTGGTGAGGACGCGCAGATCTCCTCGACGTTGGCCACGCCCCGCGCCGTCTCGAGGATGGCGTGGACGAGGATCGGCCGGGTCAGCCTGGCCTTGGCCTCGAGTTGGGCGAGGAGGCGATCGACGTAGTGGATGTCCTCGGGCCCTTCGACCTTGGGGATCATGATCACGTCGAGCTTGTCGCCGACCTCGGTGACGGCGGCGACGAGGTCGTCGAGCCCCCACGGCGAGTCGAGCGAGTTGACCCGCGTCCACAGCTGCGTGTCCGGGTGGTCCCAGGCTTTGCCGATCTCGATCAGCCCGGACCGGGCCGCCTCCTTCTCGGCGGCCGGCACGGCGTCCTCGAGGTTGGCGAGCAGCACGTCGACGGTCGGCGCGATCGACGGCACCTTGGCGACCATCTTCGGGTTGAACGGCGGCAGGAAGTGGATGACCCGCGACGGCCGGTACGGGATCTCGCGCCATGGTTCGGGCGCGCCGATCGCCAGCGGGCGGAAGAAGTCCTTCGGGGGTCGCACGTCCAGCAGCGTAGGAGAGCCCGGCGATGGGCGACCAAACTTGGTCCGGCATGGACGTCCGGCGCCGCCACCGGCGGTTCCCCCCGCTGTGGGTCTACTTCTTCGGGTTCTTCGCCGTCGCCGTCCTCCAGCGGTGGCTGTTCCCGCCCGACGAGCACAGCGTGCCGTTCAACGTCCTGCTGTTCGGCGGGCTCGCGGTGGGAGTCGCCGTGCTCCTGACGGTGCTCCAGCGCACCGTCGACAGGTAGTCGGCGGCAGGGTGGGGTCAGGGGAGGTGGAGGAGGTCGCCGGTGCGGCCGACGAGGCGGTCGGCGACGAGACCGTCGATGATGCGAACCGGGAACTCGCTGCTCGGGCGGGGACCGGCGGCGAGGGCCCGCAGCACTGCCCCGCGCGCCTGGCGATCGCTCCCTTCGTAAGGCGACTGACGCGTGCTCACGGCGGCCGACCCATCGGCCGGATCGGGGTCGCCTCGACCGCCGAGGCTCCACGCGCAGCTGGCCGTCAAGGGGCACTCGGCGCATCGCGGCACCGGCCGGCACACCGTGGCGCCGAGGTCCATCAGCACCTGGTTCCACACCCACCCGTCACCGACGGGTACGAGGTCGTCGGCGAGGGCCTGCACGCGGCGCAGCGTGAGCCGCTCGCCGGTGACCCTGGCGAGGATCCGGGCGATGTTGGTGTCGACGACGGCGACGTCGCGCTCGAAGGCGAACGCCAGCACGGCCCGTGCCGTGTACGGACCGACGCCGGGCAGGGCGAGCAGGGCGTCGAGCGCATCGGGCACCGCGCCGCCGTGGCGGGCGACCATCGCCGTCGCCGCGTCGTGCAGGTTGCGCGCCCGCCGCGGGTAGCCGAGCCCCTGCCAGGCGCGCAGCACGTCGCCCAGTGCGGCCGCCGCGCAGTCCGCCGGGGTGGGATAGGCCTCGCAGAACGCCGACCACTTGGGGATCACGCGGATGACCTGGGTCTGCTGGAGCATGACCTCGGCGACGAGGATGGCCCACGGATCGCGGGTCCGCCGCCACGGCAAATCGCGCAGGCGCGGCGCGCCCCATGCCAGGAGGGCGCCGGGATCGACCGACGAGCCGGTCACGTCGTCAGCGAACCTCGACGGTGCGCGTGTGCCATCCCGTCGCCCCGTCGGGCGCCGGTGGGCGCTCCTGCTCCGTCTGCGTCTCGCCGTCGGCGTCGGTCGCCCGCACCCTGATCCGGTGCTCACCCGGCGTGGCGTCCCAGTCGAGGTACCACTGCACCCACGTGTTCCCACTCGCCGCCTCGCCGAGCTCGGCCTCGCGCCACGAACCGTCGTCGACCTGCACCTCGACCCGCTCTACGCCGGCGGTCGGCGCCCAGGCGACACCAGCGATCGCTTGCGTCCCGGGGGCCACCGTCGCTCCGCTGCGGGGCACGTCGATGCGTGACGCCGGCTTGATCGGGCCCTCCTTGGACCAACCGCGTGGCACCCAGTAGCCGTCGAAGCCCTCCCACGTCGTGAGCTGGATGGCGTCGAGCCACTTCGTCGCCGACACGTAGCCATACAGCCCGGCGATGATCAGGCGGGCAGGGAAGCCGTGCAGCGCCGGCAGCGGCTCACCGTTCATGCCGACGGCCACGAGGGCGGTGCGCCCATCGAGGCCGATCTCCGTCGGGAACCCCGCCGTGAAGCCGTCGACGGAGCGGCCGACGATCTGCGTCGCGCCGTCCTGGAGCCCGGCACGGTCGAGCAGCGTCGCCAGCGGCACGCCCTGCCACACGGCATTGCCGACGAGGTAGCCGCCGACCTGGTTGGAGACGCACTGCAGGGTGACGACGTCCGCCGTCTCGGCCATCGCCACCAGCTCGTCGTAGGTGACGGAGAACGGCCGGTCGACCATGCCCTCGATGGTCAGCGACCACGACGCCACGTCGACCTGCGGAACGGTCAACGCCGTGTCGATCCGGTAGAAGTCGTCGTTCGGCGTGACGTACGGCGTCAGCCCCGGGATGTCCGGGGCGGTCGACGCCGGGAGCGGGGTCGACGTCTCCGGGCGCGGCAGCACCGTCTCGCCGCGCGCCGTGTCGACGACCTCGGTCGTGCGGGCGCGCCGTCCGAGGACGGCGGCCGCCGCGGCCATGGCAGCGATGGCGCCGGCGGCGATCAGGAACATCCGTCGCGTGCTCGTCACCTCGGCGCCGGCCATCGGCGTCGGCGCATCGACCCGGGCGAGGCGCAGCAGCACGAGGAGCGTGGCGACACCGGCGGCGACGGCCAGGAGGGCGGCGACGACGCCGGTCGAGGCTTCGCCGAGCGGATCGTCGAGGTAGGACAGCAGACCGACGAGCCCGAACCCGATGAACCCGGCGACGCCCACCCACGGGCGACGGACGGACGCCGCGCCGAGCAGCGCGCCGAGGGCCAGTGACACCACGACGATGCCGACGATCAGGGCCGCCTTGTCGTTGGTGCCGAAGAGGGCGATCGCCAGGTCCTTGAGCGACGCAGCGAAGCGGTCGATGAACTGCGTGCCGACGGCACTGATCAGCGACGGGCCGGTTCCGGCGAGCCCGCACACCAACTCGCTGACGCCGAGTGCGGCGCCGGCAGCGACGACGCCGGCCAGCGCGCCCTCAGCGCGGGTCGGCCGCCGCGCAACCGAGCGTGGTTGGTCGGCTGCGCCCCGGTCTTCGGCCTCGGTCGCCACGGCCATGACCTGACGGTACCGTGCTGGATGGCCTCGCTCACTCCGTGTTGGATGGCCTCGCTCGCTCCGAAGACTTCGCTCGCTCGGCTGTCTCGCTGCGGCTGGCGCCGCCGGCCCTTGGGGCCGACGCTCGACCTGACCCTCCACGCGCGCTGCGGGCGGGGGCCGAAGCGGTCGCGGACTCGACCTCGGGGTCCGCGGTGGCGCGGGTCTCGGCCGCGGCGCGCTTTGTCATTCCCAGGCGGTTGCTTCGTCGTAGGGGCGGGCGCGGGGTGGGGCGGCGTCGCGCTTCCAGACCATGACGCGGCGGCGGAAGTAGCACACCTCCTGGCCGTCCTGGTTGAAGCCCTTCGTCTCGACGGTCACGACGCCGCGGTCGGGACGGGAGGACGACTCCTTGACGTCGAGCACCCTGGTCTCGGCGTGGATCGTGTCGCCGTGGAACGTCGGGTACTTGTGCTGCAGCGTCTCCACCTCGAGGTTGGCGATCGCCGCGCCGCTGACGTCGGGCACGCTCATCCCGAGCACGAGCGAGTACACGAGGTTGCCGACCACGACGTTGCGGCCCTGCACGCTCTGCTGGGCGAACCAGTCGTTGGTGTGCAACGGGTGGTGGTTCATCGTGATCATGCAGAACAGGTGGTCGTCGTACTCGGTGATCGTCTTGCCTGGCCAGTGGCGGTAGACGTCGCCGACCACGAAGTCCTCCAGGTGCCTGCCGAAGGGTCGCTCGTGAACCGTCATCGGGCGGACGCTACCCCCGCGCCTGGGCCCGGCTATCGCTCGGCTTGGTCGGCGGCGGCGTCGGCTGCGGCGTCCGCCCCGTCGTCGGCGACTTCGGCGAACGGCGGGTCGAGCGCCTCGAGGGCGCCGGCGTCGATCTGGTCGACCAGCGGGTTGGTGATCGTGGCGTCGTCGGAGTGCTCGCCAGGCCGCTTGCGCTCCCACTGGCGCATGGCGAACTCCATCCGCCGCTCGCTCTCGGCGGTCTCCCGTTGGGCGATGTCGCGCAGCCGGTCGAGGCGGTCGCGCCGCTCGATCGACCACGGCCCGACGCGCAGGGTGGCGTAGAGCACGCCACCGAGGAGGATCGGGAACCAGTACTGGGCGAGGCGATAGGACGCCACGCCGAGCGTGGCGGCGCGGCGGGACACGCCGAAGCCGACGAGCGTCGGGATGTAGATGCCCTCGACGATGCCGAGGCCACCCGGCGTGATCGGGAGCACTGCGGCGATGTTGGCCAGGCCGAAGGCGACGAGCAGGCCGTCGATATCGAGGGTGCCACCGAACGCCGCCAGGAACACCGCCAGCGACGCCGCGTCGAGCAACCAGTTGAGGCTGGCCCACAGCAGGACCCGGCGCAGCAGCTTGCGGTCGGCGATCAACTCCTCCAGCCGCTCGCCGATCTGGCGGAGGGTGGCGGCGGCCGTGTCCGGGTCGAAGTGCAGCTTGCGGCCGAGCCACCGCAGGAACGTCTCGGCCCGTCCCTGACCGTGCTGCAGGCCGAGCACGAGCAGGGCGACGACGAGCATGATGCCCAGGCCGGCGAGAGCGAACGTCACGTACAGGGGGTTCACGCCGCGCAGCGGGATGGAGATCAGCAGGGCGATCCAGAAGAGCAGGTTGAGCACGACGGCGGAGCCCAGGCCGGCGGTGGCCAGGGCGAAGCCGGCGTCCGGGCCGCTGATGCCGGACAGCGTGAGCAGCCGGTAGCCGAGCGCCGAGCTCGCGGCGCTGCCCCCGGGCACGATGTTGCCGAGCGCCTTGGTGCTCATCTGGATGCGGAACATCCGCAGGCGGGAGATCTGGCCGGCCGCCTCACCGAGCGCCGAGCGGGTCAGCAGGGAGTAGGAGAACCACGCCGCGATCTGCAGGATCAGGCCGGCGACGAGGAACGCCGGGCGGACCTTGGTGATCTCGGTGGCCGCGCTGCGGAAGCCGGGGATCAGCGGCAGGACGACGAAGTAGACGATCGCCGCGAAGGCGACGACCTTGACGGTCAGTCCGATCGGCCGGAAGCGGGGGCGCTTGAGCGGGCGCGACGGGTCGCGCTGGATCGGGGGCAGCTCGCCCGTCTCGAGGGCGTTCGGCCTGACCACGAACGGGTGCGATTCCTCCGGCACCACTCACACCTTGCTAGTCGATGACACCCTGCCGGCTGCGGGTTTGCCCCCGTCGCCGGACCCCAACCCCCAGTGAACCGGGATGGAGCATGGTCGTCCTACAGGGTGGCGATGATTCGGCGGAGGCGGGCCACCAGGCGGTCACGGACCGTGGCGTCGGTCTTGCCGAGGTGGACGACGACGGCGTCGTGCTCGGGGAGCACGACGAGGTACTGGCCCTCGTAGCCGTGAGCAGCCAGCGAGGCCGGTTGATCGGGCCAGATCCACCAGTGCCGGCCGTAGCCGAAGCCTGTCTCCGGGTCCTCGGCGATCATCGTGCGGGCGTGATCGACCCAGCCCTCGGGGAGCACCCGGACGTCGCCGACGACCCCGTCGCGCAGGTACAGCTCGCCGAAGCGGGCGAACTGCCGCGCCGGGGCGTGGACGTACGAGGAGCCGACGAACGTGCCGACGTCGTCGAAGCGCGGATCGGCGTCCGGCATCCCGGCTGGCCCGAACAGCCGCTGGTCGAGGAACGCCCGGGTCGCCGCTTCCCGCTCCGCCGCCTCGCCCGGGCCGGCGACGAGGTCACCGAGGATCCGGCACAGGATGTTCGTCGTCCCCGACGAGTAGCTCCACACCGTGCCGGGCGGGTGCAACAGCGGCAGCGCTGCAGCGAAGGCGGCGTGGTCCCGGGCGCCGGCACCGAACAACATCTCGATGACGTCGGACGCCTCGCCGTCGACGTAGTCCTCGACGAACTGCAGGCCGGAGCGCATCTCCAGCAGGTCGAGGACGGTGATCGACTCCTTCTCCGTACCCGCCCACTCGGGGATCGGTGCCGGGTCGGCCGGGTCGAGTCGCCCCTCGCCGACGAGGATCCCGAGGGCGGCATGGGCCATCGACTTGGCGATGCTCCAGGAGATCAGCGGCGTCTCGGCGGTGACGGGCAGCCTCCTCCGGCTGGAACAGGTTGGCGGGCCGGCGGCCGTAGCGCTCGACGACGATCTCGCCGTGACGGAGGATGATCAGCGCCAGAGTGAGGCCCTCGTCGGCCGGTCGGGCGAACAGCTCGTCGATCTCGGCGTCGAGCTGCGGTGGCGCCTCGGACGTGCCACTCGACGACTCAGCTGCCATCGCGATCGATCCACTTGTGAGGCGTCTCCGGCGTCGGGGCGGTGGCGATGGCCACGGCCTCGTCGACGGTGCGGGCCCGCTGCGCCAGCATGCGGTGGGCGCCACGGATGAAGTTGGCCTCGACGGCGCTGTCGAAGAAGTCGAACAGCCCGGCGAAGTACCCGTCGACGTCGAGGAACACGACCGGCTTGGCGACCAGGCCGAGCTGGTTCCACGTCAACATCTCGAGCGCCTCGTCGAGCGTGCCGAAGCCTCCGGGCAGGGCGATGAACCCGTCGGCCAGGTCGGCCATCCGGGCCTTGCGCTCGTGCATCGAGTCGACGACCTCCAGCGTGGTCACGTCGAGGTGAGCGATCTCGGCGCGGACCAGCTGGTCGGTGATGACGCCGACCACTTCGCCGCCGTGCTCGAGCACAGCGTCGGCGACCGCACCCATCAGCCCGACGTGGCCCCCGCCGTACACCAGCCCGTGGCCGCGGCGGGCGATCGCCGCTCCGAGGCGCTGGGCACAGTCGAGGAACGCCGGCGATCCACCGACGTTGGATCCGCAGAAGACCCCGATCCGCACCGACATCGCGACAGGGTAGGACACGGCGGGCGATTCCGGACCAGGAGGTACCGGTCGGTAACGTCGGCCCGTGACCATTGCGTCCTCTTCCCCAGCGGCCGACCTGTCGGCCGCCGCCGAGGTCGTCGACCTGGCCGACGACGTCATCGCGGCCGCCGTGCGCCACCTCAACGCCAGCGGCGGACCCGAGACCCAGCAGGTCCTCGCCTACGACGTCGCCCACGCCGCCTCCGCTGCGGCGACGGCGCGGGCGCTCCTCGACTACGGCGCCAAGGGCGACACGGAGACCCGCATCACGTGCGCCTTCGTCGCCGACATGGCGCACGACCTGATCACCCGCGTGGCCGGGCGTGAGGAGCTGTGGGCCGTCGAGCCGGACGCGTTCGGCGCGGCGCGCCCGTACCTGGCTCGCTTCCGCGATCCCGAGTTCGTCGCCGCTCTCGCCGAGTCGAGTGGGCCGCGGCACCTCGACGCCGACATGGAACTGGTCCAGGACACGTTCCGGTCCTTCGCCCAGAACCTGGTCGCGCCCCAGGCCGAGCACGTCCATCGCTCGAACGGCGACGTCCCCGAGGACGTCATCGAGGGCCTCGCCGAGATCGGCGCCTTCGGGCTCTCCGTCCCCGCCGAGTACGGCGGCTACAGCGAGGGCGGTGACGGTGAGTACCTGGCCATGGTCATCGCCACCGAGGAGCTGAGCCGGGCCAGCCTGGGGATCGGCGGGTCGTTGATCACCCGCCCGGAGATCCTCACGCGGGCCCTCGTCAAGGGCGGCACCGAGGCGCAGAAGCTGCACTGGCTGCCGAAGCTGGCCACGGCCGAGGTGATGGTCGCGGTCGCCGTCACCGAGCCGGACTACGGCAGCGACGTCGCCGGTCTCAAGGTCACGGCGACGCCGGCCGCGGGTCCTGACGGGGCAGCCGGGTACGTGATCAACGGCGTCAAGACGTGGTGCACGTTCGCTGCCCGCGCCGACGTGCTGATGCTGCTCGCCCGGACCGATCCCGACCGCGCCCTGAGCCATCGCGGGCTGAGCCTGTTCATCGTGCCCAAGCCGCGCGGCGGCGGCCACGGCTTCCAGTTCACCCAGGAGGACACCGGGGGGAAGATGGAGGGCCGACCGATCGACACGATCGGCTACCGCGGCATGCACAGCTACGAGCTCGCCTTGGAGAACTGGTGGGTCCCGGCCGACCACCTGATCGGCGGCGAAGAGGGCCTCGGTCGTGGCTTCTACTACCAGATGGAGGGCTTCGAGAACGGCCGGCTGCAGACGGCCGCCCGGGCTCTCGGCGTGATGCAGGCGGCCTACGAGGCGGCGCTCGACTACGCCCGCAACCGCACGGTGTTCGGGTCGAACATCGTCGAGTACCAGCTGACGAGGGCCAAGCTCGGCCGGATGGCCGTGCTCATCCAAGCCGGGCGGCAGTTCAGCTACCACGTCGCCACGCTGATGGCCAAGGGACAGGGCGCCACCGAGGCCAGCATGGTCAAGGCCTACGTGTGCAAGGCCGCCGAGTGGGTCACCCGCGAGGCGATGCAGATCCACGGCGGATTCGGCTACGCCGAGGAGTACACCGTCAGCCGGCTGTTCGTCGACGCCCGCGTCCTGTCGATCTTCGAAGGCGCCGACGAGACGCTCTGCCTCAAGGTCATCGCCCGCCGCTTGACGTGATCCGAGTGTGTGCTGCGGGGCGTCCCTGCAGCAGGCACTCGGTCGGCAGGAAACACTCGGGTCAGGTCAGATCAGCTCGCTGAGCGAGTGGATCCGTTCGAAGTCGGCGTCGGGGTGGTCGTCGAAGGGGTCGAGGAGGATCGGGTGGAGGCCGGCGGCGGTCGCTCCGCCGACGTCCATCGTCACCGAGTCGCCGACATAGGCGGTGCGCCGGCGGTCGATGCCGGGGAAGTGCACCTCGGCGTGGGCGAAGATCCCCGGGTCCGGCTTGGCGACGCCGACCACGTGGCTGTCGACCACGCACCGCACCGCCACCCCGTCTCCCGGCCCGACCTGGCAGACCGCGGAGCGCCGCAGGACGCGCTCGATCTGACCGGAGGCGTTGGACACGACGCCGAGCGGGACGTTCGCCGCGCCGAGCTCGCGCAAGGCGAGCACGCTGTCGGCGATCGGCCATCGCCACAACGCCGCCGTGCGTGTGCGCCCGAGCACGGCGGCGGCCTCCTCGACGTCGTCGAGGGGCACGCCGAGCGAGGCGACGTAGGCCCGGTCGTACTCGCGCCAGTCCATCTCCTGGGCGCCCTGCGCCGACTTCACCGCCATCGCCGCGTAGTGGGCGCGGCGGTGGCGGTCGAGGTCGACGGAGCCGCCGTAGTACGCGAGCAGCGGACTGAGCACGGTCGGGTCGGGCAGCACCAGCACGCCGCCGGCATCGAGCCAGACGGCGCCGAACCGACTCATCCGGGCATCAGCCCTGCCCGAGGTCCTGAACCTGGATGTTGCACTCGTCGAGGAGGGCCAGCACGTCGCTCGGGTCGAAGTCCGTGGTGATGTTCTCGGCGAGACAGCTCGACCTGGTTGTCGTCGAGGTTCGGGAAGATCCGACGGACGATGTCCGCGGCGTCGATCGGCAGCGATCCGCCGGGGAGCAGCGTGCCGCCGGGGAGCAAGGTCCCGCCGGGGAGCACGCTGCCACCGGGCAGGAGCGTTCCGCCGGGGAGGAGGTCGTCGTCGGTGTCCTCGGTGGAGCTGTCATCGTCCGTGGTGGCGGTGGAGGAGTCGTCCGCCGTGTCGTCCGTCGAGGTGATACCTGTGGCGACGGTCGTCTCCGTGGCGGTCGCCGTCGTGTCGGGGCTGTCGTCGTCGTCATCGTCGCCGCAGGCGGCGATGGCGAGCACGAGCGGGAGGGCCAGGATCAGGGCGCGCTTCATCGGGGCTCCTTGGATGTTCACGAAGCGCCGATCGTATCGGAGGCCACCAACGCGGTCAGGTTGTCAGCGGCGGCGTGAGCTGCTCCCGGAACAGCTCGTTGGTCCGCTCCCAGGCCTCCAGGGCATGCTCGGCCGAGTAGGCCTCCGGTCGCGAGTCGTTGAAGAAGGCGTGCTGGCAACCCTCGTGGATGTGCAGCGTGGCGTCCTTGCCGAGGCCCCGCAGCGTCGTCTCGAGGTCCCGCACCTGGTCCGGCGGGAACGATTCATCGAGCTCGGCGTACTCGCCCACGACCTTGGCCTCGAGCCGGCTCCAGTCCGGCTGCGCCGACGCCCACGGGATCACCCCGTAGTACGGCGCCACCGCTCGCACGTGCTCCGGTCGCCGGGTCGCTAGGACCAGTGCCAGCCCGCCCCCCATGCAGTAGCCGGCGACCCCGATCCGTTCGTTCCCGGTGCGGACCACGAGCTCGTCGACAGCACCGGACATGTCCGTTGCGGCCTGCTGCAGGTTGAGGGCCATCATCAGCTTGCCCGCGCCGTCCGGCTCCTCGGTCGTCGCGCCGTGGTACAGATCGGGAGCGAGGGCCGTGAAGCCGGCGTCCCCGAAGCGGTCGGTGACGTCGAGGATGTGCGGCACCAGCCCCCACCACTCCTGGATGACGATCACGCCCGGCCCACCGCCGTCGGCGAGGTGGCCGTCGCAGGTGCCGCCGTTGCTGGGGAAGGAGATGTGCTCACCCATCCCGTGCACGGTAGACGCGCACTTTGTGCAGTGACAGTGCGCACTCTGTTCGGTGACCGCGGTATCGAATACCCTGGACGACCATGACCCGCACCGCTTGCTCGCTTCGGACGGCCCTTCCGTGACCGCCGAGGCAACGACCCGCTCCCGGTCCGCGGCCTACCTCGACGACCGCACCCACGTCTTCCACTCGTGGTCGGCCCAGGCGACGTTCGACCCGATCGTCATCGCCGGGGCCGAAGGGTCTCGGTTCTGGGACGAGGACGGCAACAGCTACCTCGACTTCTCCAGCCAGCTCGTCAACGTCAACATCGGCCATCAACACCCCAAGCTGGTGGCGGCGATCAAGGAGCAGGCCGACAAGCTCTGCACCGTCGCCCCCATCCACGCCAACGACGCCCGCAGCGAGGCCGCCCGGCTGATCTGCGAGCTGGCGCCCGGCGAGCTGGACATGGTGTTCTTCACCAACGGCGGTGCCGAGGCCACCGAGAACGCCATTCGCATGGCCCGGCTGCACACCGGCCGCCACAAGGTCCTCACGACGTACCGCAGCTACCACGGGGCGACGGCCGGGGCGATCACGATGACCGGCGACCCCCGCCGCTGGGGCAGCGAACCGGGGCTGCCCGGCATCGTCAAGTTCTGGGGGCCCTACACCTACCGCTCGGCCTTCCACGCCGCCGACGACGCCGAGGAGTGCCAGCGGGCGCTCGCCCACCTGGACGACGTGATCATGGTCGAGGGCGGCCAGAACATCGCCGCCATCGTGCTGGAGACCGTGGTCGGCACGAACGGCATCCTCGTGCCGCCGGACGGCTACCTCCAGGGCGTCCGTGAGCTGTGCGACGACCACGGCATCGTGTTCATCGCCGACGAGGTGATGGCCGGGTTCGGTCGTTGCGGCGAGTGGTTCGCCGTCGATCGCTGGGGCGTGACCCCGGACCTGATCTGCTTCGCCAAGGGGGTCAACTCGGGATACATCCCGATCGGCGGCGTGATCATCAGTCGGCCGATCGCCGAGACGTTCGCCGAGCGCGTCTACCCCGGCGGGCTCACGTACTCCGGTCACCCGCTGGCCTGCGCCTCGGCGGTCGCCAGCATCAACATCTTCAAGGAAGAGGGCATCATCGAGCACGCCCGTCACCTCGGTGACGACGTCGTCGGGCCGGCGCTGGCGGAGATCGCCGGGCGCCACCCGTCGGTCGGGGAGGTGCGCGGGCTCGGCGTGTTCTGGGCCATCGAGCTGGTCCGCGACCGCCGCACCCGCGAGCCGCTCGTGCCGTACAACGCCGCCGGAGCCGCCAACAAGCCGATGGTCGACGTCGCCGCGGCGTGCAAGGCGCGCGGGCTCTGGCCGTTCACCCACTTCAACCGGCTGCACGTCGTGCCACCGATCACGATCAGCGACGACGACATGCGCAACGGGCTGGCGATCATCGACGAGGCGCTGGCCGTCGCCGACGAGCACGCCACGACCTGACGTCACCACGTCCGCCGACTCGGCGATTGAATCGACCACGTGCACTGGTTCTTCACCCACGATCGTCCCGGGCTGCCCGAGCGCTGGCGGGACATCCTCGCGGCCCGATCGGCGCACTGGGCGTTGCTGTCCGAGGGCGAGCGCAGCCGCCTCGGCGCGCTGGCCGACGAGCTGCTGCGCACCAAGCGGTTCGAGGCGGCCCACGGCTTCGAGCTGACCGACGAGGTGCGGACGCTGGTCGCCGGCCACGCCGGGCTGCTCGCCCTCGGCCTCGATGGTTCGCCGTTCGACGGCGTCGGCACGATCGTGGTGCGCGCCCGGGCGATGCGCCGCACGGCCCCGATGGCCGGGCCGGCGAAGGGAGTGCTGATGGACTCGCCAGGCGCCGTCGACGGCGAGGCCCACCACGCCGACGGGCCGATCATGCTCGTGTGGTCGAGCGCCCGCCGGGAGGCGGCCAACCCCCGCCTCGGGCGCGACGTCGTGCTCCATGAGTTCAGCCACAAGCTGGACATGCTCGACGGCACGATCGACGGCACGCCGCCGATCACCGACCCTGTCGCCCGGCAACGGTGGGTCGACGTGTGCACCGCCGAGTACCGGGCGCTGCGGTCGGGCGAGGGCGGGCAGGTGCTGCGGACCTACGGCGGCACCAACCCGGGCGAGTTCTTCGCCGTGGCGACGGAGGCCTTCTTCACGCTGCCGCTCCCGCTGGAGGCCGAGAAGCCGGCGCTGTACGACGTCCTGCGGTCGTACTACCGTCAGGATCCCGCCGCCCGGATCCGATCTGTCCTTCACGATCGGCCCGATCGGGCCGATCCGACAGGACAGAACCGGGGCTGAGCGCTCACGCCGACGAGGAGGCTGGCGATGACGACGCTGGAGACGGTCACGCTCGGGGCGTGCCCCCACGACTGCCCGGACACCTGCTCGATGACCGTGACCGTGGACGGCGGACGGGTGACGAAGGTGCGCGGCAACCCCGATCATCCGTTCACCCAGGGCGGGCTGTGCGTGAAGGTCACCGACTTCCCCAACCACATCTACGCCGCCGATCGCATCCTGTCGCCGCTGCGCCGGGTCGGACCGAAGGGTGAGGGTCGCTTCGAGGCGATGTCCTGGGACGACGCCCTCGACGAGATCGCCGAGCGCTACCGGGCGATCATCGACGAGCACGGGCCCGAGGCGATCCTGCCCTACAGCTACCTCGGCACGATGGGCGTGCTCAACGGGCTCACCGTGGGTGACCGCTTCTTCAACGCCCTCGGCACATCCGTCTCCGAGCGCACGTTCTGCGATGGCGGCGGCATCACCGGCTACATCATGACGCTCGGCCCGACGGCCGCGGTCGACCCCGAGTCCCTCGTGCACTCCCGCTACATCATCATCTGGGCCTGCAACGTGCTGTCCAACAACCTCCACCTCTGGCCCTTCATCGAGGAGGCCCAGCGGCGCGGCGCCAAGGTCGTGTGCATCGACCCCGTGGCGCACCGCACGGCGAAGAAGGCCGACTGGCACCTCCCGATCCGGCCGGGGACCGACGGCGCGCTGGCGCTGGCGATGATGCACGTCATCATCGGCGAGGGGCTCCACGACGCCGACTACGTCGCCCGCCACACGGTCGGGTTCGACGAGCTCGCCGCCCACGTCGTCCAGTACACGCCGGAGTGGGCCGCTGCCGAGACGGGCATCGCCGCCGAGGACATCCGCACGCTCGCCCGGGAGTACGCCACGACCGAGCCGTCGATGATCCGGGTCGGCGTCGCGCTCGAGCGCAGCTCGGGCGGTGGGAACGCGGCCCGCGCCGTGTTCGCCCTGCCGGCGCTGGTCGGTGCCTGGCGCCAGGTGGGTGGCGGGGTGCTGCAGATGCCGATCTGGGCCTTCCCCGTCAAGTGGGACGAGCTGCACGGCACGCATCGCAACGCCGACGGCGTCCGGATCATCAACCAGTGGCGCCTCGGCGAGGCCCTCGCCGGTGAGCTGCCCGGCCCGCCCGTCAAGGCGCTGTTCGTCTACAACTCCAACCCAGCGGTCGTCACCTCGGCGCAGGAGGGCGTCCTCGCCGGGCTCGCCCGGGAGGACCTGTTCACCGTGGTGTCCGAGCACTTCGTGACCGACACCGCCCGCTTCGCCGACATCGTGCTGCCGGCGACGATGGCGATGGAGCAGAACGACCTGATGTTCTCGTGGGGTCATCTGTACTGGACGTACAACCCGCAGGTGATCGAACCGCTCGGCGACGCCGTCCCGAACAACGAGCTGTTCCGCCGCCTCGCCCGGCGCATGGGGATCGACGATCCGTGGTTCGATCTCGACGACCACGAGCAGCTCAGCCGGGCCATCGACTGGACGGTCCCGCAGATGGACGGCGTCACGCTCGACCGGTTGCGCGAAGAGGGCTACGTCCGTCTGACGCTGCCCGGTCCCGATGACTACGCCCCGCACCGCGACGGGCAGTTCCCGACACCGTCCGGCAAGGTCGAGCTGGCGGCGTCGATGGCCGCGGGCGGCAACTTCGTGGCGCCCCTGTTCCGCCAGGGCGTCGCGGGCAACCAGGACGGCGGCCACGTCGACGCGCTGCCGACGTACCAGCCGCCCCGCGAACTGGGCGCCGATGCCCGCTACCCGCTGGCCCTGGTCTGCCCGAAGCCGCACGCCTTCATGAACTCGCAGTACGGCAACATGGCCAAGCAGGTGCAGCAGCAGGGCGTCCAGTGGTGCGCGATCCACACCGCCGACGCCACCGCCCGGGGCATCGCGGCCGGCGACAGCGTGCGCGTCTTCAACGACCGTGGCGAGATCCGCGCCACCGCCAGGATCACCGATGACGTCGCACCGGGCGTCGTGCTGTCGCCGATGGGTCAGTGGCCGGGCGAGGTCGACGGGGGCTTCGGCGTCAACGTGCTGACGTCGACGCGATATGCCGACATCGGTCGCGCCCCGACGTTCTCCGACACGGCCGTGCAGGTCGAGCGCGTCGAGGCCTAGCCACTTGTCCTTCGAAACCGGCCCGAACGGGCCGGTTCCGAAGGACAGAACGGAGCGATCAGCCCCCGGCGGGTTCCAGCGTCACCTCGATCGGCTCGAAGTCCTCGCCCGTCGTGTCGACGCTGTCGCCGAGCAGGGCGTGGGCCTCCTCGACGAGGTCGTTGGTGAAGGCGCCCTCGGTAGGGGGTGCCGTCAGCACCGTCGTGCCTTCCAGGTTGGGCGTGCTCTGGGCGATCTCGACGGTCCGATCCCACGCCGCCTGGTCGATGAAGCCGATGCCGTTCTCGGCCGGCCACATCAGCTTGTTGACCTCGTTCATCTGCCACAGCTGGTGGCTGTTGCCGAGTTGCGAGCCGGCGGCGACGACGATGTCGCGGCACGACTCAGGGTTGTCGCGGCAGTACGCCCAGCCCTCGAACGATGCGGCGAGGAAGCGGACGGCGATGTCCCGGTATGCGTCGTCGGACTCCAGCCGCTCACCGTCGGCCCAGACGGCGTCCTGCAGCATGCCGACGCCGACCTCCTCGTAGGAGATGACGTTGAAGTCCTCCGGCTGGTACAGCTCGCCCGTCTCCGGGTTCTCGGCCTCCAGCACCTGGGCGTACTCGTTGTACGTCATCGCCTCGGCGGCGTCGATGTCGCCCGACAGCAGGCCGAGCATGTCGAAGTTCTGGGTGACGAGGTTGACGTCGGTCGCCGGGTCGAGGCCCGCCTCGCTGAGCGCGGCGAACACTTCGTACTCGTTGCCGAAGCCCCAGTTGCCGATGTTCTTGCCGGCGAA
Organism: uncultured Acidimicrobiia bacterium; assembly: GCA_963776995.1. Taxonomy (GTDB): domain Bacteria; phylum Actinomycetota; class Acidimicrobiia; order Acidimicrobiales; family Ilumatobacteraceae; genus JALZMG01. The sequence continues at coordinate 205,303 of CAVZPA010000014.1, read as the reverse complement.
GTCGGCCGGCTCGGTGATGCCGGCGTCGGCGAAGGACACCTGGAGGGTGCCCGAGCGCTGGAAGGTCTGGGCGATGTTCACGATGTTGGCGCCCGCCTCCCGTGTGGCCAGTGCCTTCGGGACCCAGGCGATGGCGAAGTCGACGGAGCCGTCGGCGAGCTGCTGCTGGGGCGTGACGTCCGGCGGGTTCTCGATCAGCTCGACCTCCAGGCAGCGGTCGGCGAAGTAGCCCTGGTCAGCAGCGGCGAAGTAGCCGGCGAACTGCGCCTGCGTCACCCATTGCAACTGCAACTTGATGGAGTCGGTGGCCTCGCACTCCCCGCCCGCTGGCGCGTCGGTCCCGCCCGATTCGGCGGTCGTGCCCGCGGTGTCCACGGGCGCCTCGGTCGTCGCCGCGTCGGTGCCGGCCGGCGCGTCGGTGTCAGCCGGGGCGTCCGTGGCGGCTGGCGCCTCGGTGGCCTCGGGCGCGGCGTCGTCGTCATCGTCGCCGCATGCCGCGGCGACGAACGTCAACGCCGCGACCCCCGCCGCAAGCAGCCGGCGTCTGGACGTGTTCCTCATGTTGTTCCTCCCCCGGGGCTGGTGCCCCTGTGGTGTGTGGTGATGCTCTCCAGCAGGACGGAGCCCAGGTAGAACGCCAGCCCGAGCAGGCAGGCGCCGACGACGTAGGCCCAGGCGACGGCGTTGCGAGAGTTCGACAGGTTCGACGTGATGCGGTAGCCGAGGCCGTTCTGTGGGCCGCCGAAGTACTCGGCGACGAAGGCGACGATCACGGCGTTGGGGGCGGCGATCTTGATCGCCGTGAACAGGTACGGCACGGCGTTGGGGATCCGCGCCTTGGTCAACACCTGCGCCGGCGTGGCGGCGTACGACCGCAGCAGTTCCACATGCGTCGGTTCGACCTGCCGCAGGCCTCGCGCCACGTTGATCAGCACGATGAAGTACACGATCAGCGTCACCATCAGCCGACGCGGGATCTCCGACGTGATGGCGAACATGTTGTTGAACACGGATACCAGCACGATGATCGGGATCGCGTTGAGGGCGATGGCCAGCGGGCTGAGCATGTCGTTGAGCAGACGGAAGCGCATCAGGAGGAAGCTCACGGCGACGCCCAGCACGGTCCCGACGACGAGCCCGGCGAGGGCGTTGCGCCCCGAGACGAACGCCGCCTCACGAACGAGCTCGATGTTGTCGACGAACGCCGACCAGATGCTCGACGGCTTGGGCAGGAAGTACGGCTTCCAGTCGAACACCTCGGCGGCGAGCTCCCAGAGCGTCAGGAAGGCGACGCCGAACACGACCGGCGGCCACACGGTCCGGAACGTGCGCCACAGCCGTGAGGTCCCCATCAGCGATCCTCGATGCCGGCCACGACACCATCGACCTCGTGGCCGCGAAGCGCCTCCCGGACCTCGGTGACCTTCTTGAAGAAGGCGGCGTCCTCACGCGTGTCGGCGTCGCGGTGGTCACCGAGGTCGACGTCGATGACGTGGGTGATCCGTCCGGGCCGCGGCGACATCACGACCACGCGGTCGGACAGGTAGACGGCTTCGGGGATCGAGTGGGTGACGAAGACGACGCTCGTACCGGTCTCGGCGCAGATGCGCAGCAGCTCGGCCTGCATGTGCTCGCGTGTCATCTCGTCGAGCGCACCGAAGGGCTCATCCATCAGCAGCAGCGCCGGGTGAGCAGCCAGGGCTCGGGCGATGGCGACCCGTTGCTGCATCCCACCCGAGAGCTGCCATGGACGGTGCTCGGCGAAGTCGTGCAGCTTGACGAGCTGCAGCATCTCCATCGCTTGGGTCCGGCGGCGCACCCTGTCCCAGCCCTTGAGCTCGAGCGGGAGCTCGACGTTCTTGACCACGCTGCGCCAGTCGAAGAGGCCGGCCTGCTGGAAGGCCATCCCGTACTCCTGGTCGAGCCGGGCCCGGTACGGCGACTTGCCGTTGACGGTGATCGCACCGCTCGTCGGGTCGATGAGGTTGGCGATCAGCCGCAGCAGCGTCGACTTGCCGCATCCCGACGGGCCGATCAGGCTCACGAACTCGCCCGGTTCGACGACGAGGTCGATGTCGACCAGGGCATCGACCTGGCGCGTCGTGCCGGGATTGAAGACCTTGCTGACGCCGACCACCTCGACCGCCCGCGTCGCGTTCATCGACTGACGTCCGCCCGCCGTGGTCGATTGCGCATCACCACATTGTCGACGATCGAGACGATGCCTGCCATCGCCAGCCCGAGCAGGGCGGCGCCGACCAGCGCCGCGTACACCTTGGGCGGATCGCCGGTCGCCTGGCGCGAGTACTCGAGGATCAGCCGCCCGACCCCGCCACGCGATGCCGTCGAGATCTCGGCGACGACGACGCCGATGACCGACGCTGCGCCGGCCAGTTTGAGCGAGGGCATGATGAACGGCACCGCGCTCGGGAACCGCAACACGCGCATCGTCTGGCCGTTCGATGCGGCGAAGCTGCGCATCAGCTCGAGCGACGTCGCCGATGCCGATTCCAGGCCACGTAAGGTGCCGACGGCGACCGGGAAGAAGGCGAGGAAGGCCCCGAGGATGGCGACCGACAGCCACCGCGGCCACTCCCACCCCCCGAGGTGCAGGCGGCCCCCCCACGTCACCACCAGCGGGGCCAGGGCGATCAGCGGGACGGTCTGCGACACCACGAGGTACGGCAGCAGGCCTCGCCGGACCACGCCGAAGCGAGCCATCACCGTCGCCAGCGCGATGCCGACGACGCTGCCGAGCACGAAGCCCAGGAATGCGAGCCGGAACGAGTACCAGGCACCGGCGAGCACCACCTGCCACACCTTGCGGTCGGAGGTGCGACTCTCGCTCTCGAACAGCCGCTCACCCATCTCCCAGACGTGCGGCATCGCGGTGTCGTTGGCCCGCGGCAGGATGCGCATGCCCAGCAACTGGCCCCCGCCGTCCGGCCCGATCAGCTTGTAGAGCTCCCACCCGGCGGCGACGAGCACCAGGGCGAGGCCGAACAGCAGGACCTTGCGGGTCATCCGGGCCCGGCCGGCACCGGTCGGAGTGTGTGGTGCGGGGAGGCCCCGCACCACACACTCCGATGGCGCCAAACACTCGGATGGGGAGCCGGGGTCATGACTTGGCCAGGCGGTGGGCTGCGAGGCCCGGGATGACGTGCTCGCCGTACGCCTGCAGCGTGCTGTCCTTGCCGTCGTGCTGGAGGTAGATGGCGAACTGGTCGACTCCCAGCTCCTCCAGCTCGTGCAGCCGCCGCAGCTGCTCGTCGACCGGGCCGAGGATGCAGAAGCGGTCGACGATCTCGTCGGGCACGAAGTCGGCGTGGACGTTGCCGGCCTGGCCGTGCTCGTTGTAGTCGTAGCCCTGGCGCCCCTCGATGTACTCGGTCAGGGCGGCCGGCACGTCAGAGGAGTCGCCGTAGCGGCCGACGAGGTCGGCCACGTGGTTACCGACCATCCCCCCGAACCAACGGCACTGCCCGCGCATGTGCGTGACGTCGTCGCCGACGTAGGCGGGAGCGGCGACGCAGATCCTCACGCGGTCGGGATCGCGGCCGGCCCGCTCGGCCGCCTCGCGTACCGCACCGATCGTCCACGCCACGATCTGCGGGTCGGCGAGCTGGAGGATGAACCCGTCGCCGACCTCGCCGGCGAGCGCCAGGGCCCGCGGGCCGTATCCCGCCACCCACAGCTCGAGCTCGCTGCGCGCCGCCCAGGGGAACGTGATCGTCGACCCCTTGTAGTCCACGCTGCGCCCGTTGGCCAGCTCGCGGATCACGTGCACCGCCTGGCGCAGCGTGTCGATGGTCGTCGGCTTGCCGTTGGTGACGCGGACCGCCGAGTCGCCCCGGCCGATGCCGCACACGGTGCGGTTGCCGTACATCTCGTTGAGGGTGGCGAACACGCTGGCCGTCACGGTCCAGTCGCGCGTGGCCGGATTGGTGACCATCGGGCCGACCGTGACGTTGCGCGTCTCGGCCAGGATCTGGCTGTAGATGACGTACGGCTCCTGCCACAGGATGTGACTGTCGAACGTCCAGACGTGCGAGAACCCGTACGTCTCCGCCCGCTTCGCCAGATCGACGACCCTGCGCGGACGGGCGGCGTGGTTTGGAGGACGAGCCCGACATCCATATCAATGGCCTCGTTCGCTCGAAGACTCGCTCGCTCGGCGTGTCTCGCTGCGGCTGGCGCCGCCCGGCCTCCGGCCGAACGCTCGACCTGACCATCCACACTCGCTGCGGACTGGGGCCAAAGCGGTCACTGACCCCCATCCAGCTCGCTCGTGTTGCATCTCAGCGGTTCTGCGGGAAGCCCAGGTCGACCGAGGAGGTGTGCGGGTCGGGCCAGCGGCTGGTGATGACTTTGCCGCGGGTGTAGAAGTTGATCCCCTCCGGGCCGTACATGTGGGTGTCGCCGAACAAGCTGGCCTTCCATCCACCGAAGCTGTAGTAGCTGACCGGCACCGGGATCGGCACGTTGACGCCCACCATGCCGACGTTGACGTCCCATTGGAACTGCCGGGCGGCGCCGCCGTCGCGCGTGAAGATGGCCGTGCCGTTGCCGTAGAGGTTGCTGTTGATCAGCTCGAGGCCCTCGTCGTAGGACGCGACCCGGGTCACCGACAGCACCGGGCCGAAGATCTCGTCGTCGTAGGCCTTCGTGCCCGGCTTGACGTTGTCGAGCAGGCTCGGCTTGAGGAAGAAGCCCTCGGAGGGGGCACCGTATCGTCCGTCCACGACGACGGTCGCCCCCTCCAGGTTGGCTCCCTCCACGTACCCGCGCACCTTGTCCCGGTGCTCTCGTGTGATGAGAGGACCCATCTCGTTGTCGGGCTCGGTGCCCGGCCCGACCTTGACCGACGGGATGCGCTCGGCGATCTTGGCGACCAGCGCGTCGGCGATCGAGTCGACCGCCAGGACCACGCTGATCGCCATGCAGCGCTCGCCCGCTGATCCGTAGCCGGCCGACACAGCGGCGTCGGCCGCCGCGTCGAGGTCGGCGTCGGGCAGGACGAGCATGTGGTTCTTGGCCCCGCCGAGCGCCTGGACCCGCTTGCCCCTGGCCGTGCCGGTCTCGTAGATGTAGCGGGCGATGGGCGTCGACCCGACGAAGCTGATGGCGGCGACGCCGGGGTGCTCGAGGAGGCGGTCGACGGCGACCTTGTCGCCTTGGACGACGTTGAAGCACCCCGACGGCAGCCCGGCCTTGGCCAGCAGTTCGGCCATCAGCAGCGAGGCGGACGGATCCTTCTCGCTCGGCTTGAGGACGAACGTGTTGCCGCACGCCAGGGCGTTGGCGAACATCCACATCGGCACCATCGCCGGGAAGTTGAACGGCGTGATCCCGGCGACCACGCCGAGCGGCTGGCGGATCGAGTACACGTCGACTCCGGTCGCCGCCTGCTCGCTGTAGCCGCCCTTGAGGAGGTGCGGGATGCCGCAGGCGAACTCGATGTTCTCCAGGCCGCGGGCGACCTCGCCGAGGGCGTCGGAGAGGACCTTGCCGTGCTCGGCGGTGAGCAACGAGGCGATCTCCTTGCGGTTGGCGTCGACGAGCTCGCGCATGTGGAACATCACCTCGGCGCGACGCCCGAGCCCGGTGGCCCGCCACGCCGGGAAGGCGGCCGCCGCGGCAGCGACGGCGGCGTCGACTTCGGCGACACTGGCGAAGTCGACACTCGCCGCTTGCTCCCCCGTTGCCGGGTTGAACACTGTTCCCTGGCGCCCGGAGGCGCCCTCGACGATCGCTCCGTCGATCCAATGCGAGATGCGGTTCATGCGCGGCTCCTCATGACAGATATTGGGACAGGCCGCGCTTGATGAAGCGGCCGTGGCCCGGGCGTCCGGTGAACGTGTCGTTCTCGACCACGACGGTGCCCCTGCTGAGCACGGTGTCGACCTTGCCGTCGACCTCGAACCCCTCCCACGCCGAGTGGTCCATGTTCATGTGGTGCTTCTTGCCGAACCCGATCGAGGTGTGCCCGTTGGGGTCCCACACGAGCACGTCGGCGTCGGCGCCGGGGGCGATGATCCCCTTCGTCGGGTACATCCCGAACATCCGCGCCGGCGTCGTGCAGCAGGTCTCGACCCATCGCTCGAGCGTGATCTCGCCGTTGACGACGCCCTGGTACAGCAGCTCCAGGCGGTGCTCCACACCGCCGATGCCGTTGGGGATCTTGGAGAAGTCACCGAGGCCGAGCTCCTTCTGCTCCTTCATGCAGAACGGGCAGTGGTCGGTGGAGACGATGGCGAGCTCGTTCATCCGCAGTCCCTTCCAGAGGTCGCGGTGGTGGTGCTCGTGCTTGGAGCGCAACGGGGTCGAGCACACCCACTTGGCGCCCTCGAAGCCGGGCTGGGCCAGGTGGTCCTCGATCGACAGGTAGAGATACTGCGGGCAGGTCTCGGCGAACACGTTCTGGCCGCGGTGGCGGGCCTCGGCGACCTCCTCCAGCGCTTCCGACGCCGACATGTGGACGACGTACAGCGGCACGTTTCCGGCGACGGCGGCGAGCTGGATCGCTCGGTTGGTGGCCTCCCCCTCCAGCGCCGCCGGACGGGTGAAGCTGTGGTAGCGGGGATCGGTCTCGCCGCGCGCCAGGGCCTGCCCGACGAGGACGTCGATGGCGATGCCGTTCTCGGCGTGCATCATGATCATCGCCCCGGACTCCCCGGCGTTCTGCATCGCCCGCAGGATCTGCCCGTCGTCGGCGTAGAACACGCCGGGGTAGGCCATGAACAGCTTGAAGCTGGTGACCCCTTCGTTGTCGACGAGGTAGGTCATCGCCTTGAGAGCGTCGTCGTCGACCCCGCCGATGATCATGTGGAACGCGTAATCGATGGCGCAGTTGCCGTCGGCCTTGGTGTGCCAGTCGGCGAGCCCCTCGAGCACGTTCTCCCCGGCCCGTTGCACGGCGAAATCGACGATCGTCGTGATCCCGCCCCACGCCGCGGCGATCGTGCCGGTCTCGAAGGTGTCCGACGCCGCCGTGCCGCCGAAGGGCAGCTCCATGTGCGTGTGCACGTCGACCCCGCCGGGCACGACGTACTTGCCGGTGGCGTCGATGGTGCGGTCGGCGGTGATGCCGAGGGCCTCGGCCTGTCCCGGGGCGAGCACGGCGGCGATCGTCTCGCCGTCGATGAGGACGTCGGCGTCCGACCGCCCGGTCGGGCTGACGACCGTGCCGCCGGAGATCAGCGTGCGGGTCACTCGGCCACCAGCGCGTCGTAGGCGTCGGGACGGCGGTCGCGGTAGAACGCCCAGCGATCCCGGACCGTCTTGATCTTGTCCATGTCGAGGTCCCGGACGATCAGCTCTGGCTTGTAGGCGTCGCCGACGTCACCGACGAACTGGCCCTCCGGATCGACGAAGTAGCTCTGGCCGTAGAAGTCGTTGTCACCGATGTCGGCCTCGATCCCGACCCGGTTGATCGCCCCGACGTAGTACATGTTGGCGACGGCGGCCGCCGGCTGCTCGATGCGCCAGATGTACTCGCTGAGGCCACGGTGGGTGGCCGAGGGGTTGAACACGATCTGCGCGCCCTTCAGGCCGAGGATGCGCCAGCCCTCCGGGAAGTGGCGGTCGTAGCAGATGTAGACGCCGACCTTGCCGACGGCGGTGTCGAAGATGGGGTACCCGCCGTTACCCGGCCGGAAGTAGAACTTCTCCCAGAAGCCCTTGACCTGCGGGATGTGCTGCTTGCGGAACTTCCCGAGGTAGGTGCCGTCGGCGTCGATGACGGCGGCCGTGTTGTAGTACAGCCCGGCCTGCTCGATCTCGTACATCGGCAGCACCAGCACCATGCCGAGCTCCCTGGCGACGGATTGGAAGCGCTGGGTCGTCGGACCGTCGGGGATCGCCTCGGTGTAGTCGTAGTACTTGGTCTCCTGGACCTGGCAGAAGTACGGGCCGTAGAACAGCTCCTGGAAGCACATCACCTGGGCGCCCTCGGCGGCCGCCTCCCGGGCGGCCTCCTCGTGCTTGTCGATCATCGCCTCCTTGGTGCCGGCCCAGTCGGTCTGCAGGAGTGCGGCTCGGACGGTGTTGGCCATCGGTCCCCCAACGGTGCGCAGGACGTCGCTGTGACGTGCCGATCGTAATGTGACACCGGTTGCTGGACAATAGAACCTTTGTGACCGTACGTTGCGTTCACGAACGATTCACGGTCAGGGAGGCCAGGTGCTCGACGACATCATTGCTGAGGTCGGCGTCGCCGGTACGTCGGGTGGGGAGGCTCGCGGCGCCCGGCGCATCGCCTCGGGCATCGGCCGGATGATCACGTCCGGTGCGCTTCCGGTGGGCACCCGGCTGCCCACCGTCCGGGAGCTGTCGCGCCGGCTCGGGGTCTCGCCGACCACGGTCAGCGAGGCGTGGCGCAGCCTCGCCGACGTCGGTGCCATCGAGGCCCGCGGGCGCAACGGGACCTACGTGCGGGAACCGACGGGCCCGGGCGGGCCACGCCGCTACCGGCGGATCACCGAGGGTCCGGGGCACTTCGAGCTCGACCTCTCGCCCGGCACGCCTGACCCGATGCTGCTCCCCGACCTCGGGCCGGCTGTGTCGCGGGTCGGCAAGCAATCGCTGACGTCGAGCTACCTCGACCACCCCGTCCTCCCGGCGCTGGAGGAGCAGTTGGTGGCCTCGTGGCCGTTCCCGCCCGAGGCGATGACGGTGGTCGACGGGGCGATGGACGCCCTCGACCGGGTGGCCCGCGTCGTGCTGCGCATCGGCGATCGTGTGGTCGTCGAGCACCCCGGCTTCCCGCCGCTGCTCGACCTCCTCGACCAGCTCGGCTGCGACGTCGTCGGTGTCGACGTCGATGACGAGGGCCTGACGCCTGACGCCCTGGGCGCGGCCTTGGCCGATGGTGTGCGGGCCGTGTTCCTCCAGCCCCGGGCCGAGAACCCGGCCGGCTCGGCGCTGACGCCACGCCGGGCGGCGGCGCTGGCCGCCGTGCTCGGGGACCGGGACACCATCGTCATCGAGGATGACCACGCCAACGACATCTCGTCGGCGCCGCTGCTCAGCCTCGGGCGAGCCCGGCCCGACAAGACGGTGCACATCCGCAGCTTCTCGAAGAGCCATGGGCCCGACCTGCGGTTGGCGGCGATCGGCGGCGCGGGCGACGTCGTCACGGCGGTCGCCAACCGGCGACTGCTCGGTCCCGGCTGGTCCAGCCGGATCCTCCAGGCGCTGCTGCTCGAGCTGCTCCAGGACCCGGCGACGCCGGAGGTCATGGCGAGGGCCAGAACGGTGTACGCGCGGCGGCGGGCGGTGGTGTGCGACGTGCTGGCCGCCCACGACGTCGAGACCAGCGGGAACGACGGGATCAACCTGTGGATGCGGGTGGCCGACGAGCGCTCGGCGACGGTCGCCCTCGCCACCCGCGGCATCGGGGTGGCCCCCGGCGACCCGTTCCTGGTGCGTCCCGACGACGATCACGTGCGGGTGACGGTCGGTCTGATCACCGGCCCCGACGACCACGTCCGCGAGGTCGGCGAACACCTCGCCGCCGCCGCCGGTCGGTCCTCGTCGCGCGCCCGCCACCACCGCTGATCCGCGGTTCGGCGGTCGGTAGGGTCACCGCGGTGCCGCCCTCCACCGGATCCGACGCGGCGCCCACCGGCCAGGTGGTGCTGCCGTGCTCCGACCTCGAAGCGACGCTCGCCTTCTTCACGGACCGGCTCGGGTTCCGGCTCGACACGATCATGCCGGCCGATCAGCCGCGGACCGCCGTCATCTCCGGGCACGGGCTGTGCCTACGACTGGAACGGGACGACGCCGGATGGCCGGGCCGCCTCCGGTTGACGAGCGACGAGCTGCGCCAGCGCCACGGCCCGACGGTCGAGGCGCCGAACGGCACGGTCGTCGAGCTCGCCGCGACCGAGCCGGTGCTGGTCGTGCCACCGTTGGCCGCCTGCCTCGAGCTGACGACGTCCGCCGACCGCGACGCCGGCGGTGTCGGACGGGCCGCGATGCACTACCGGGACCTCCTCCCCCGCCGCCAGGGAGGCCGGTTCATCGCTTCGCACATCACGATCTCCGACGCCGGACCGGTGGCGGACTACGTCCACCACCACCGCATCCGCTTCCAGGTCATCTACTGCCGCCGGGGTTGGGTGCGCGTCGTCTACGAGGACCAGGGTGAGCCGTTCGTCCTCGAGGCCGGCGACTGCGTGCTGCAGCCGAGCGGCATCCGCCACCGTGTGCTGGAGAGCTCGGCCGGGCTGGAGGTGATCGAGGTGACGAGCCCGGCCGAGCATCCCACCCACGTCGACCACGACCTCCCCCTGCCGACGGCCGATCTCCGTCCCGAGCGGACCTTCGACGGCCAGACGTTCGTCCGGCACCGCGCCGCGGACGCCGCGTGGGGGCCGTGGCGATCGGCGGGGTTCGAGGCGCGCGACTGCGGCATCGCCGCCGCCACCGATGGTCTCGGCGAGGTGCGCCTGGTCCGGGCCACCGCCGGCGGCGCGGCGACGGCGTGGGGCCATCACGACGCCGAGCTGCGCTTCTGGTTCGTCACCGCCGGGGCGGCCTCCCTGCGCATCGATGGACGACCCGACGTGCAGCTCGGCACGGATGACGCGGTGGCCGTCCCGGCCGGGCTGGACCACGCCCTCGTCGCCTGCTCGGACGACTTCGAGCTGCTCGAAGTCGCGCTTCCCGCGATTCCGTAGGACCGTTGTCAACCGCGGCCCGACCGGCGCGCAATTCTGTCTGGTCATGCGCGGTGCGAACGTCGTGGTGGTGGTCCTCGGTGTGGTGGGCTTCGTGCTCGCCGGGCTGGTCAGCTGGCGGTGGCGTCACCTGCCGCTGCGGCGCAGTGGCAAGGCACCGGACGATCGGCTCGGCGTGCTCGCCGACGCCGTGCGCACGCTCGGCGCAGTGGCCTCGGCCGGCGTGGTGGCCGGCGTCCTCGTCCTCGGGTTGGGCGGACGGCTCGTGATGCGGATCCTCGCCGCGACGTCCGGCGCGCCGGTCCAGGGCCGGTTGACCGAAGCGGGCGAGCGCGTCGGCGAGATCACGAGCGGCGGGACGATCGCCTTCCTGCTCTTCGTCGGCGTGTTCGGCGGCCTGGTCAGCGCCCTCGGCTACCTCGTCGTGCGCCGCTGGCTCCCCAGGACCGCCGGCCCGGCGGGCCTCGTGAGCGGCGCCATCCTCGTCGGCACGATCGGCGTCCTCGATCCCTTCTCGCCCGACAACGTCGACTTCGAGATCCTCCGGCCGCGGTGGCTGGCGATCGTCCTCGTGCTCGCCACCGGCGTGCTGTTCGCCACGACCTTGACGGCACTCGCCGCACGCTTGGACGAGGTCGCTCGCCCCGACGGAGAGCGCCGGTGGCTGCCGTGCCTCGCCCTTGTCACGATGCTCGTCCCGCCGTTCGCGCTGTACCCGATCGTCTACGTCGCCGGGCGGGTGATCGCTCGGGGCCGGGTCGAGGCGCTCCTCGCGCGGCCTCTGCCGCGGCTCTCCGGTGAGGTCCTCGTCGCCGCGGTCACGGTGGGCACGCTGGTGATCGCCGTCGTGGCCGCGGCCAGGATCGCCGCCGGATGACCCGACGGTCCCGTCGCCGCTCGGTCAGTAGGCGCCGGCGAGCTTGGTGTGGTCCCAGGTCACGGTGCGCTCGACGTCGATCACGACGCCGATGCGCTTGCGCGCCTGGGCCTCGATGAACGGCTTGGCCTCATCGCTCATCGCTCCCGGGCCCTGGTACTTGGAGGCGACTCGCATCCCGACGTCGAGGATCTCGTCGTAGTCCTCGAGCAGCCGGGCGGTCCCCACGAGCTCGACGCCGCGCAACTCGTTGTACGAGTCCCCGCTCTCGACCAGCCCGGTGATCTTCGGGTCGCGCCTGATGTTGACGATCTTCTGGCTCTTGGCGAACGTCCAGAACGCCGGGCGGCCCTCCAGCATCGTGTACCACATGGCGACCAGGTGGGGGTGGCCGGTGACGCCGATCGTGGCCACGTTGAGCACCCGCTGCTCGTCGAGGAAGGCGGCCACCTCGGCGTCGGACATGGTGATCTGGTCGCGACGGCTGGCCATGTCCCGACGGTAGCTACATGACCCCCGTGCGCAGCAGCTCGGGCGCCATCTCGCACTCGGCGCGGACGGCGGCGGCCGGGCTCCGACCGTCGGGACCGACGACGTGGGCGATCAGCGACATCCGCATCGCTTCGACCTCGCGTGACCACGGATCGATGGCCTGGTGGGCGACGCGTTCGACGATCGCCCCGAGCATCGGCGCGGGGAGCCGCCGACCACGTCCCGCCACGCACCACACCGGCGTCGGGCAGAGCGCCGCGGCCGCGGCGAGGACGGCCGAACCCGTCGCCGCGACCAGTGTCGTGGCGTCGAGCGCCTCGGCTTCGAGGAGCACGACATCGGCGGCCGCCGTGGCGATCGCCGCCGACTCGGTGGGCACGAGCTCGCTCTCGATCTCCACCCGTTCCAGTCGCTGCACGAACGACGAGGCTTGGTGGCCGGCATCGACGGCGAGCACCCGAACGTCACCGCGGCGGGCCAGCGCCATCCCCGTCAGCTCCGGCCACCCGATCGTCGCCACTGTCGCCCCGTCGGGCAGTTCGGCGATGAGGCGGTCGACGGTTGCGTCGCACTCGATCTCCTCGATCGCCACTCGGGCGGCGGCCATCGGGTCGGAGCTCGTCAGCATCCGGGCGCACAGCCACCACAGCGGTCCGCACGTCGGGTGGCGCTCGACGATGCGCCGGCAGGCGACGACGAGCCCGGCCGTGTCGAGGCCGAGTCCGCGCAGAGCCCCGGCCGTCTCCCGCACGAGCGACTCGGCGTCGGCACCGCGGGCCCTCGCCACGTAGCGCAGACGCTCGATCGGATGCACCCCGTCACGGTACCGGCCGTCTCGATCGCCGGGATGCGGCCGGCATCGCGTCCACCGGAGGGTGTGCTGCGGGACCTCCCCGCAGCACACCCTCCGGCAGGCAGCAAACACTCGGATCAGGGGGCGGTGAACGTTGGGGCTCGGTCGGTGCTGCTTGCTACCGTCGCACCCCGTGGCCACGAACCCACCGATGGACCTCATGCTGGCCCCGGTCGGTGGCGAGGCGCGTCCCCTCGAGGAGTGGCTGACCACGTTCCACCTCGCCACGGTGGTGCTCGACCCGTACACCAACGAGAGCTCGTGGATCCTGCCCACGGCCACGCGCATCCTGGAGGGCCTGCGCGGCTCGGACGCCCGGGTCAACTTCCTCGTCACCGCCGACGCCGACGACGCCAGGGCCTTCCTCGGACCGCTGAGCGAGCAGTTCCTCGTGTTCACCGACCCGGACCGGCTGGCGGTGAAGGCCCTCGGCCTGAGCCAGCTCCCGGCGTTCGTGTTCGTGCAGGTCGACGGCACGGTGCCGGCCGCCGCCGAGGGGTGGAGCGCAGCGGCGTGGCGAGCCGTCGCCGAGGCGGTGGCCGAGGCCACGGCCTGGCGCACCCCGGACATCCCGGTCGTCGGCGACCCCGGCCCGTTCCACGGCTCGCCGGCGCTCGGGTGAGCCCGGCGCGACCGCCGGCGCGACAGGGCTGAGGGGTGCAGCTCCCCGACCTGCCGATCGTCGACATCCTCGACGACCTGCGCGCCGCCCTCGCCGTCCCGGGCCGCGCGGTCGTGTCCGCGCCGCCGGGCGCCGGCAAGACGACGGTCGTCCCCCTGGCGCTGCTCGACGAACCGTGGCTCGGCGACCGACGCATCGTCGTCCTCGAGCCACGGCGCCTGGCGACCCGCGCCGCCGCCCGGCGGATGGCGCAGTTGACGGGGACGAACGTGGGCGGCCTGGTCGGCTACCAGACCCGCGACGAGCGCCACATCGGGGCGGCAACACGCATCGAGGTCGTCACCGAGGGCGTGCTCACTCGCCGCCTGCAGCAGGACCCGGAACTGCCCGGGGTCGGGCTGGTGCTGTTCGACGAGGTCCACGAGCGCAACCTGACCACCGATCTCGGCCTGGCCCTGAGCCTCGACGCGGCGGCGACGCTGCGGCCGGATCTGCGCCTGGCGGCGATGTCGGCCACCGCCGACACGGCGCTGTTCGCCCGCCTCCTGGCGACAGGCGCCGGTCCGGCGCCGATCGTCGAGAGCACCGGGCGGACCCACCCGGTCGATGTGCGCTGGCTCCCGCGGGGCCGCGCCGAGCGTCTCGAGCCAGCCGTCGTCTCGGCGGTCCGGCGGGCACTCGCCGAGGAACCCGGTGACGTGCTCGTGTTCCTGCCGGGCATCGGTGAGATCTCCCGCGTCGCCGACGCCCTGACGGGCGCCGTCGCCACCGATGTCGACGTCCGCCGTCTGGCCGGCGCGCTGGCGGTCGAGGAGCAGGACCTCGCCTTGGCGCCGTCACCCCCCGGGCGTCGCCGGGTGGTGCTGGCGACCGACATCGCCGAGACCTCGCTCACCGTCGAGGGCATCCGCGTCGTCGTCGACAGTGGGCTGGCCCGGGCACCGCGCTTCGACGTCGGCACCGGCATGACCCGGCTGACGACGGTGTCGATCAGTCGTGACTCCGCCGACCAGCGCGCCGGCCGGGCGGGGCGGGTCGAACCCGGCGTCGCCTACCGCCTGTGGAGCCGCATGGAGCACGGCACGCGCCCGGCCCACCGGGCGGCGGAGATCACCCAGGTCGATCTCGCCGGGCTGATGCTCGAGCTCGCTGCCTGGGGGACGCCGGCCGGCGAGTTGTCGTTCGTCGACCAGCCGCCGGCGAAGGCCAGGCGCCAGGCGGTCGAGTTGCTCGGCGCCCTCGGGGCGGTCGACGGCACCGGGGCGATCACCCCGCTCGGCCGGCGGATGGTCGGGCTCCCCGTCCACCCACGCCTGGCCCGGATGATCGTCGGGCGGCCCGACACGCTGTCGTGCATCGTCGCCGCCGTCGTCGACGAGCGGGACATCGTCCGCACGTCACGCGATCGGGCCCCGGCCGACCTCGCCCTGCGGGTCGAGGCGGTCGCCGGGCGCAGCGGCGACGACCGTGTCGACCGGCGGGCCGCGGCGCGCCTGCGCGAGCGGGCGGCCGACATCGCCCGGCGGGCCGGGATCCGCTTCGACCTCGACGCCGTCGACGCCGACGACGCCGGCGCGGCGCTGCTCGTCGGGTTCCCCGATCGCCTCGCCGCACGGCGGCGGCCCGGTCAGTTCCAGTTGCGCAACGGCACGGGGGCGTGGGTCGCCGACGACGATCCGCTGGCCGTGGCGCCGTTCGTCGTCGCCGCCGACCTCGACGGCAAGCGTTCGGGCGCCCGCATCCGGCTCGGCTCCGCCGTCGACGAGGCGGTCATCGCCGCGCTGCTCGACGGTGTCGTCGAGGACCGCCGCCTGGAGTGGGACGCCGACGCCGACGATCTCGTCGAACGCGTCGAGCGCCGGCTCGACGCCCTGCGCCTCGGTTCGGAGCGCCGCCGGCCAGTGCCCGGCGAGGACACCACGGCGGCCCTCGTCGCCCGGGTCCGGGCGACGAAGCTCGCCGTCCTGCCGTGGCGGCCGGCGACCGAGCAGCTGCGGGCGCGGGTGGCGTTCCTGCGCGCCGAGCTCGGCGACGCGTGGCCGGATCTGTCCGACCGGGAGCTGCTGGCCACGCTCGACGACTGGTTGACGCCCTACCTCGTCGGCGCCACCGGCCGCGCCGATCTCGATCGCCTCGACCTCGCCGTGCTGTTGCGCGCCCGGCTGCCGTGGCCGCTCGGCGCCGAGCTCGACGAGCTGGCGCCACGCACGTGGCGACTCCCGACCGGACGGGAGGCGCCGATCGACTACGCCGCCGCCCGCCCGACGGTGTCCGTTCGCGTCCAGGACGTGTTCGGCGTCCAGGCGCATCCGACCGTCGCTGGCGGGCGGGTGCCGTTGACCCTCGCCCTGCTGTCACCGGCCGACCGGCCGATCCAGGTGACCGCCGATCTCCCCGGGTTCTGGGGCGGATCATGGGCCGACGTGCGCAAGGACCTCGCCGGCCGCTACCCGAAGCACCGCTGGCCGGACGACCCCGGTCACGCCGATCCCGGCCGCCTCAAGGACCGCTGATCCTTCCGTCCTCCCATCCGAGTGTTTGCGGCCGACCGAGTGTCTGCGGCGGGGACGTCCCCGCCGCAGACACTCCGGTGGCCGCAAACACTCGGATGGGGGAACGTCACGGGTCGTCGCGGGGCGGGAAGGCGGCGTCCGGGTGGAGGACGTCCCAGCGGTCGCCGGTCGACGCGGGGCCGATGGCATCGGGGTCGACGGTCAGGCTCTCGACGATGCCGAGGGCCAGGGGGCGGTTCTGCTCCGCGGTCGACGGGGGGAAGTGGACCTGCACGGTGACGATCTCCGGTCCGGCGATGCGGGCGGCGACGATCAGCGCGTGGCGTGGATCGCCCGCGCCGTAGCGGAGCTCGGCTGCCTCGGCGCTGTCGGAGCCGTCGACGGGCACCGTGCCGAACCACAGCTCCTCGTAGCCGCCCTTGTCTCGGTACTTGCCGACGAGGGCACCGAGCAGTCCGGGGACCTGCAGGGCCCGGGTGGCGAGCGGTGACGCCTCGACGGCGACGGCGATGAGCAGGGGCTCCTCGCGATCGGTCAGCACGGCCGACTCGAGCGTCCGGTCGTCGATGTCGTGCTCGACGCGGGCACCGGCCGGGTAGGCGAAGCGGAAGCCGTCACCGCGGTAGATGCGGGTCAGGCGGTCGGTGACGGGCTCAGACATTCTCCCGGTCCTCTCTCAGCTCGCCGTACCCGACGTGGGTGAAGTCGCCGCCGGGGGGCTTGACCCAGGTGAAGGCGTTGGTGCTCCGGCTCTGCTCGATCTCCAGGCTGGCGATGCCGATGTCCCAGCTGTCCGACGAGGTGCTCGTGGCGTCGACCTGGACCTGCACCTCGGACTCCCGCAGGAGGGCCTGCAGGTCGGACATCGACACCCCACCGCTGCCCATGCCGTTGAGGACGTCCGCCGCTCGCTGCTGGACGATCGGGTCCTGCAGGTCGAGCTTGGCGTCGAAGCGGACGTCGGCCCCACCGGCGGCGGAGAGGCTCAGCGTCTCCGGCTGCGCCGAGTCGGCGTTGGTGCCGTTGAGGAACGCCTCGATGCCCACCGATCCCTCACCGCCGAACGTGCCGCCGAGGGCCAGCTCGCTGACGTTGCCCTCGTCGTCGTAGACCAGTTCGACCTGGAGGTCGGCCGACAGCTCGGCGCTGGCGGTGGTGCCCTCGACCTGCGTCGGGAGATCGATGCTCCCGGAGGCCGAGGCGCCGAGGAAGAGCGTCGTCTCACGGCTGTCGAAGTTGTACTTCGCGCCGGCTTCACCACTGACGTTGACCTCGAAGGCACCGACGTCGAGGTCGACCTCGCCCTCCAGGCGCAGCTCGGCCTCGAAGCTGCTGCGCTGGTCGCTGTGGTCGCCGAGGTAGCCGACCACGTCCTCGACGGTGTCGGCCATCAGCCCGCCGGGTCCGGAGAACACCGACAGGTCGACGTCGGGCGTCAGCTTCTCGTACAACCCGGCGACGAACGCCTCCGCCTCGGCCAGCGAGTCGAACTCGTAGCTCTGGGCGACGCCGGCGCCGATCCCGGCGTGGCCCTTGGCGCCCTTGCTGCCGAGGTTGGCGCCGATCTCCCCGTCGAGGGCGAGGTCGACACGGTACGTGCCGTCCGCCTGCTCGACGATGCCGGCGCTGCCCTCGACGCCGAGATGGACCCAGGCGATGTTCAGTTCCCCCGTGAGCTTGTCTTCCGCGGAGCTGATCTCCAGGTCGCTGCGGACGGAGTCGATGTAGTCGGCCCTGGCCTCGGCACGGACGTCGGGCGGCAGGCCCTCGAGCCCGAAGAGCGCGCCCGGGTCGTTGCGCAGCAGCGCGGCACGCTGGTCGTCGGTGAGGCGGTCCCACCATTCGCCCTGCTCGGCCTCGGAGGCGTCGGCGAGCTCGCGGATCTGCTGGCGCCCATGTTCTTCGGCCCAGCTGTTGGCCCGGGCGAGGCGCATCAGCTGCTCGGCGCGCATCCGGCGCATCTCCGCCAGCTCCTGCTGGAGGGACGGACGGGACCCCGATCCACCACCGGGCGAGGCCGCGATCGGGGTGTCCCCGGCGCTGGCCGTGCGCTGAGCGTCAGCCTGCGCCCGCAGGTCCTTGGCGACGGCGCCGAGCCGGTCGGCAACGCTGGTCAGTTGGGCGCGCATGCTGCTGTCCCACCGGGTCGTGAACACGTCGGCGTCGGGACCGACCCACCGCAACGAGCGCACCAGCGCGGTGATCGTCGACTCCGCCGTCGTCAGCTGCTGCGACGTGCCGTCGAACGTCACGGCCAACCGATCGACCTGGACGTCGTCGGCCCCGAGCTGCGCCATGGCTGCGAGTGTAAGAACGACCCCCCGGCCCGGACATGGGGACGTCTCCCCGCCCGCGGCGAGCGGTCAGGCCGTGGCGATCACGCCGGCGCGGGCGTGCGGCGCGTAGCCACCGGCCTCGCTCCACGTCACCGCACCGTTGACGACGACGGTGTCGACACCCACCGACCGCCGGATCCACCGCGTGCCGCCTCCCGGGAAGTCGTCGGAGGCGATCTCCGGGCCGCGGTCGATCGTCGTCGGATCGAACACGACGACGTCGGCGGCGCGGCCCTCCTCGAGCCGCCCGCGGTCGGTCAGACCCCAGATCGTCGCCGGGTCGGCGGTGATCTTCTTGACCGCCGCCTCGAGCGACAGGGCGCCCGTCTCGCGCACGTAGCGCGACAGCAGGAACCCGGTGTCGCCGTACGTGGCGAATGAGCCGACGTGGGCGCCCCCGTCGCTGGCACCGACGTGCACGAGGGGATGGGCCAACAACGCACCGACTGCATCGGGGTCGGAGTGCCCGAGGCCGGCGCGCTGGAACCACGTGCCGAGCTCCTCCTCGATCGACAGGTCGATCAGCAGCTCGGCCGGCGTCGTGCCCCGCTCGGCGGCGACCTCGCCGAGCGTGCGCCCGACGAGATCCCGGTTGCGGTCGAGGGCGACGTCACGGATGAGGTACGTCGACGGTGCCATGCCCCCGCCGCGAATCGCGGCGACAGCGTCGAGACCGTCGACGAGCGCCTGCCGCGTCGCCGGGTCAGCCGAGGGCGACCAGCTTGTCCGCCGGGTCGCTCATCGAGAGGACGTTCCACCACCCGGGGATGGCCAGGAACATGATGCTGCGCTGGGCCATCGTCCAGGAGATGTCGATCGGGCGGGTCTGCACCTGCGGCCACACCCGCGCCCCGCTCGCCCACGCCCGCTCGACGGCGGCCATGACCTGGTCCGCGGCGTCGGGGGTCGCCGCGCTGTGGAACAGCGGCGACAGCGTCGTGGCGACGCCGAACCGCCGCGACAGTTCGGCGAGCAGCTCGACGCGGCTCACGGTCAGCCCGGCGTCGTAGAACTCGTGGACGATCTGCAGCACCCGGCCCCGTTCGCCGAGCACGGCACACAGCGCCTCCAGCTCGGTGTGCTCGGCGAACCGGCAGGGCACCGGCCGCATGTCGTCCTCGACGTCGACGTAGCTCGTCGACAGCCCCACGGCACCGGCGTCGAGGCACTCGCGGAGCAGATCGGCCATCACCGCCACCTCGTCCGCGGTGGCCGCGCGCCGGGGGTCGTCGCCCAGCACGTACATCCGCAGCACGGAGTGCCCGACGAGCGGCGCGACGTTGACGGCGAGGTCGGCGGCCACGGCGTCGAGCATCCCGTCGAACGACTCGCCCCAGCGCCAGTCCACGCCGACGTCGAACGCCGCTTCCGGCATCTCCTCGATCAGCCGGAACATCCGCGAGAAGCGCTCCCGGTGCGCCGGGCGCACAGGGGCCAGGCTGAGCGAGCAGTTCCCGGTGACCACGGACGTGATGCCGTGCTCGACGGCCGGGTACGCGAAGGGGTCGAAGCACAGCTGGGCGTCGTAGTGGGTGTGCGGGTCGATGAAGCCGGGGGCGACGACCTTGCCGGCGGCGTCGACGACGACGCCGGCCTCGATGTCGGCGAGCCGGCGGCCGACGCTGACGAGGCGGCCGTCGCGGACGCCGACGTCGCCGGCGTACCGGGGCAGCCCGGTGCCGTCGATGATCGTGCCGTTGCGGATGACGAGGTCGAGCATGGTCAGCTCCTCGGGTCGGAGGGGTCGGAGGGGTCGGAGGGGTCCGTCAAGTCTGGCCAGTGGCGGCCGACGAGGTCGTCGATGGTCGCGATCTCGGTGCGGTCGAGCAGCCGGGCGAGGGACTCCTCGTCGACGCAGATCGTGGAACGGCCACCGTTGTGGTGCACCAACTCGACGACCAGTTCGGCGCGGCCGTCGTGGCCGGGCCCGACCGACGTGGCGGCGATCACGGGGAGCGCCGTCACGTCGGCGGCTCCGTGTAGACGATGTCCGTGCACAGCAGGCCATCGGCGCCCGGTGCGGTGCGCAGGGCGAGGTGGGGGTTCCAGCCGAGCAGGACCGCCGCGCCGTCGGACTCGGCGGGCAGCAGCCGGGCGGCCATCGTGGCCAGCGTGTCGCCGGGCTCGGGGAACGTGAACGCTCTCGTCCTCGACGTGCTCATCTCGGTGTCCCCCATGCCGCCAAGTGTGCTGCGCCGGGCCGCTCGGCAGCTCATCGGAGTGTCCCGGTCACCCGGCGATCGAGCCGTCCCGGCGCCGCGGATACGTTGAGCAGATGGCCGATCCGGAGACGGAGTTCATCCACACCGAGCTGTTGCCGCTCGGTCCCGACGACACGCCGTACCGGCTCGTCACGACCGAGGGGGTGTCCACGTTCGACACCCCGGAAGGCCCGTTCCTCAAGGTCGAGCCGAGCGCCATCACCGCCTTGACGGCCGCGGCGATGCACGACATCGCCCACTACCTGCGGCCCGATCACCTGGCCCAGCTGCGCAAGGTCCTCGACGATCCGGAGGCCAGCGACAACGACCGTTTCGTCGCCCTCGACCTGTTGAAGAACGCGTCGATCGCCGCCGGCGGCGTGCTGCCGATGTGCCAGGACACCGGCACGGCGATCGTCAAGGGCAAGAAGGGCCAGTTCGTGTTCACCGGCGGGGGTGACGAGGCGGCGATCGCCGCGGGCGTCCAGCAGACGTACCTGACCAGCAACCTGCGCTACAGCCAGATGGCGCCGCTGACGATGTACGAGGAGCGCAACACGGGCACCAACCTCCCGGCGGAGATCAAGATCTCGGCCGTCGACGGCGACACCTACTCGTTCCTGTTCATCGCCAAGGGCGGCGGCAGTGCCAACAAGTCGTACCTGTACCAGGAGACCAAGGCGCTGCTCAACGAGGCGACGCTGCTGCCGTGGATCTTCGAGCGGATGCAGGCGCTGGGCACGGCCGCCTGCCCGCCGTACCACCTGGCCGTCGTCATCGGCGGCACGTCGGCGGAGTTCGCCGTGGAGACGGCGAAGCTCGCCTCGACGCACTACCTCGACACGCTTCCCCAGACGGGTTCAGCATCCGGTCACGGCTTCCGGGACGTCGAGCTGGAGGCCAAGGTGCTGCGCCTCGCCCAGCAGACCGGCATCGGTGCGCAGTTCGGCGGCAAGTACTTCTGCCACGACGTGCGCATCATCCGGCTGCCGCGCCACGGCGCCAGCTGCCCCGTGGCGATGGCCGTGTCGTGCTCGGCCGATCGCCAGGCCAAGGGCAAGATCACCCGCGACGGGGTGTTCCTCGAGCAGCTGGAGACCGACCCGGCGAGGTTCCTTCCGGAGGTCACCGACCACCTCGACGCCGACACGCCGGCCGTGCGCATCGACCTCACTCGACCGATGCCGGAGATCCTCGCCGAGCTGTCGCGGTACCCGGTGAAGACGCGGGTCATGCTGACCGGCCCGATGGTCGTGGCCCGCGACATCGCCCACGCCAAGATCAAGGAACGGCTCGACGCCGGCGAGCCGATGCCCGACTACCTGCGCGACCACTGCGTGTACTACGCCGGCCCGGCGAAGACTCCGGCCGGCTATGCCTCGGGGTCCTTCGGGCCGACGACGGCCGGGCGCATGGACAGCTACGTCGAGCAGTTCCAGGCAGCCGGCGGCTCGATGGTGATGCTCGCCAAGGGCAACCGCTCCAAGCAGGTCACCGAGTCGTGCGCCACGCACGGCGGTTTCTACCTCGGCTCGATCGGCGGTCCCGCGGCCCGCCTGGCGCTCGACAACATCACCTCGGTCGAGGTCCTCGAATACCCGGAGCTCGGCATGGAGGCGGTCTGGAAGATCGAGGTCGTCGACTTCCCCGCGTTCATCGTCGTCGACGACAAGGGCAACGACTTCTTCGAGGCGGTCCGCCGCGAAGCCGCCGCCACGCCGCTCACCATCAGCTTGATCGACCAACTGTCCTTTGAAACCGGCCCGATCGGGCCGGTTTCGAAGGACAGAACGGGGTCAGCAGGCCTGTTCGGCGACGGCGCGGGCGTCGGCCGCGGCGACGGACTCGACCCCCAGCAGGAGATGGGTGAGCACGCGATGGTCGATGCCGGACAACTCCCGGGCGAGGCACCGGGCGTCGGCGGCGCCCTCGGCGACGAACACGTCCTCCAGCCACGGTCGCACCCGCCACGACTGGTAGTCGAAGAGGTGGTCGCCGACCTCGGTGTCGGTCGATGTCCCGTCGACGAACGGGCAGCTCAGCCCGTCGTCGGGAACCGTCCCGTCGACGAGGTAGTCGACGACAGCGTCGTCGAGGCAGGTCGTCACCGGGAATGCCGTGTGGCCGACACCCTCCCACGTGACGGCGACGGCGTCGCCGAGCGCAGCGGCCATCTCCGTGGCGTGGTGGCCGGGCGTGAGCGGATCGTGGCTGGTCCCGACGACGACGATCGGCTCAGCCACGTCGACCGCCGTGATCACCGGGAGCGGATCGGCGTCCGGCATGGCGTCGCACCCCCACATCCTCACGATCTGGCTGAAGTCGGCGCAGAAGATGGCGAAGTGGGCGGCACTGAAGTCGACGAATGGTCTCTCGTCCTCCGGTCCTTCGGGAGCGGGGTAGCCGCGCCTGAGGTAGCTCGCCAGCGCGGCCAGCGTCGAGGCGTTGCCGTCAGCGGCGTCGCGCAAGGCGTCGCCGACGAGGCCCCACGACCCCGGGTCGTAGGTGATGCCGACCATCAGGTCGGCGAGATCGATGCGGTTCAGCTGTGACGGGCCGGCAGGGAACTCGGCGGTCGTGAGATCGCGGATGGTGCTCTCGAGATTGTCGACGAGACGGGCACTCTCCGGTCCGGCCGCACACAGCGAGCTGGCGTCGCAGAGCTCGTGGAACCGGGCGATCGCCGCATCGATCTCGTCGGCGGCGTAGTCGGGCACGCCGTCGGCGAGCAGCTGGCCGGCCGGATCGCCCGCCGTCGGGTCGATCGATCCATCGAGCACGAACCGCCCGACGTGGTCGGGGTAGGCCATCGCGTACACCGCGCCCAGCGCCGTGCCGTAGCTGAAGCCGAGGTAGTCGAGTCGGTCACGGCCCAGCGCGACACGGATCGACTCCAGGTCGAGCGCCGAGTCGGCCGCCCCGACCTCGGCGAGCAGCGCCCCGCTGCGGGCGATGCACTCCTCGGGCTCGGGGATCTCGAACGGATCGAACTGGCCGCAGTCGACGGCCGGTATCGATCGACCGACGCCGCGGGGATCCCAGCCGACCGGGTAGTACGTGTCGAGCAGCTCGGGCGGCAGGAGGTCGACGAGGTACCAGGCCAGCTCGATGCCGGACGCGCCCGGGCCGCCGGGATTCATCACCAGCGGCCGGCGATCGTCGCCCGGCTCGAGCACGGGGCGGGTGAGGGCGACGCTGATCGTCTCGCTCGCCGGGTCGGCGTGGTCGAGCGGCGTGTCGACGGTCGTGCACTCCCAGCGCATCGACAATCCGGAGGCGAGGTCCGGGCACGACGCCCACTCGAGGGTCGACGCTGCCGGCGGGGCGGTGGTCGGTGCAGGCGGCTCGGTCTTCTCGGCCTGCTGCGTCGCCTCCTCGGTGTGCACGCCGGGATCGGCGGCGCACGACAGCGCGGTCGCCGTCAGGCCGACCAGGCCGACCCGCGCGGCCCGAAGAGCGGGACCCCGCATGGGTGGCGACGGTACTCCGTCCCGCCCGCAGGCGTTTCAGTCCTTCGGGACCTACGGCGAGGGCGACCAGCTCGAGCCAGCCGGGGCCGAAGAAGTCGACGTCGCCGTCGGGCATGAGGAGCACCTTCGTCGGAGCGAGCTGCTCGACGAACTCGGTGTCGTGGCTGACGAAGACGATCGCCCCCGGCCAGTCGCCGAGGGCATCGGCGACGGCCTGGCGGCTCGCCGGGTCGAGGTTGTTGGTCGGCTCGTCGAGCAGCAGGAGGTTGTTGCGCCCGACCATCAGCATCGCCAGCGCCAGCTTCGTCTTCTCGCCGCCCGACAGCGTGCCGGCCTCCTGGAAGACCTTCTCGCCGGACAGCCGAAACATGCCGAGCAGCCCGCGCAGCTGCGTCTCGGTGAGCTCGACGCCCAGCGGCACCTCACGGCGGATGTTGTCGAGCAGCGACTCCTCGATGCGCAGGTTGTCGTGCTCCTGGGCGTAGTACCCGAGCGTCACGTTGTGGCCGAAGGAGACGGCACCCCGGTCGGCCGCCGTCTCCCCGGCGAGGATCCGCAGCAGGCTCGTCTTGCCCGCCCCGTTGAGACCGAGCACGAGCAGTCGTTCACCGCGCCCGAGATCGAAGTCGACGTCGGCGAACACCGGCGGGCCGGTGTAGGACTTGGTCAGACCGGCGACCTCGATGACCGTTCGCCCGGGCGTCGGCGGCGGTGGGAAGCGGACCCGCAGGAGCTTGGCCCCACGCGGCTCGTCGACCTTCTCGGCCTCCAGACGGGCGATGCGCTTCTCCATGCTGTGGGCCAGCGAGGCCTTGCTCGCCTTGGCGCCGAAGCGGTCGACGAAGCGCTGCATGCGGGCGATCTCCTTCGCCTGGCGCTCGGCGAGCTTGGTCAGGCGAACCTCATCGGCGGCCCGCGCCGCGAGGTACTGGGAGTAGGTGCCCTTGTACTCGACGAGGTGCCCGATGGCGTTCTCGTCGGGGCGGTCGAGGTGGAGGACCCGCGTGATCGCCTCGTCGAGCAGGTCGAGGTCGTGGCTGATCACGAGCAGGGCGCCGCGGTACGCCCGCAGGAAGCCCATCAGCCACTCCTTGGCGTCGACGTCGAGGTGGTTCGTCGGTTCGTCGAGGCACAGCACATCGCTGCCGGCGAACAGGATCCTGGCCAGCTCGACCCGCCGCCGCTCGCCACCCGACAGCACGCCGATCGGGTGCTCGATGCGGTCGGGGCCGATGCCGAGGCCGGCGGCCATCGACCGCGCCTCGCTGTCGGCGGCGTACCCGCCGTTGGTGCGGAACAGCTCTTCGGCACGGGTGAAGCGGGCGACGTTGCGCTCGTCGGGGAGCTCCTCCATGGCGATGCGCAGCTTCTCGATGCGCTCCAGCTCGGCGTCGACCCCCCGCCCGGACAGGACGTGGGTGACGGCCGAGCGGCCGTCGAGCACGCCGGCGATCCGCGGGTCCTGGGGCAGGTAGCCGAACCCGCCCTTGCGCACGACGCGTCCGGCGGCCGGCTCGGCCTCACCACCGAGGACGCGGAACAGGCTCGTCTTGCCGGCACCGTTGCGACCGACGAGGCCGACCTTGTCGCGGGGCATCACGGTGAAGTCGGCCGACTCGACGACGAGCCGGCCGCCGACCTCGACCGAGAGACCCTGCGCCTGGAGCACCGAGCCAGGCTGTCAGGGCGCCGGGTCCATTCCAACCGGGATCCGGATCAGGGCGGGGTCGGCGACAGGTCCGGCGTCGCTGCGGTTCCGGTCGGTGCCGTCGGCTGGGGCGACGGCGCGGGTTCCTCCGGCGGCGGCGCCGTCGGAGGCGGCGCCGTCGGTGCTGGCGCCGTGGGTGCTGGTGGACGCGTCGTCGGCGATCCGCCGCCCGACCGTCCGCCGCCGGACCCGGATCCGGAGCTGCCGCCCGACCCGGAGCCGCCGCCGGTCCCGGTGCCGGAGCCCGAGCCCGTGCTGGAACCGCCGCTGGGGCCGTCGACGGGACCGGCGGAGTCGTCGGTGAAGCCGGTCGGCAGGCACTTGCCCTCCGAGCCGGCCGGCGCCCGGCCGAGCGCGCCGGAGATCATCGTCACCAGCTCCTCCCGACCGGCGTCGGTGAGGTGCAGGCCGTCACCCGAGACGAGCCCGCCATCGCGGCCGTCACGGGTGCGCTCGGCCCACTCGACCACGCGCACGTTGTCGCGCTGCTCGGCCAGAGTGCGGACGACGAAGTTGACCTCGGCTCGGTCCTCGCGAAACTCGGTGACCGTCAGCAGCACGACCGGCCGGGGCGCCAGGTCGTCGACGATCTCGGTGAGGACGTCGGCGTACGCCTGCGGATCGCCGCCGTAGTTGTTGCCGAGCATGATCACGGCGGCGTCCCAGCCGGCGGCCTGCCGCTCGTCCAGCACCTCTCGCCCGAACTCGATGTGCTGACCGCTCTCGGCGTCGATCTCCACGGCCCAGCCCATCGGCACCAACCGGCTGCACATCGCTCCGCCGTAACGCTGCGTCGTCGAGGCCATGATCGAGTCACCGATCACCAGCAGACGGTTGCCGCCGGCGACGCGTCCGACCGGCCGGACCGCCGCGGTCGCTCCTGCAACAGCTGTGGACGTCGACGACTCGCCGGTGGTCTCCGTCGTGCCCGCCGGCTCCGTGGACCCGACGGCGGCCTCCGGAGGCACGCTCGTCGCCGCGACGACCTCCGCCGGCAGCTGACCGACGTCACCGATGGTCGCCGGCGGCTCCGGTGACAGCGCCTCCCCGGATCCGCATGCGACCAACGCCAGCGCGAGCGAGGCAAGGATGAGGGGGCGCCGGTGCATCGGAACATTGAACAGGCTCGACCGTGACGGGACACGTCATGGTCCGGGTCACTCCGCGGCGATGCCGACCGGCGCCTCGTCGACGACGACGTCCTCGAAGCGGTCGATGTCGCGCAGCGGCGGGAACAGGAACCACCACAGACCGACCACGCCGAGTGTCAGCACGCCACCCAGCGTGACCGCCGGGCCGACACCGAGCAGGGCGCCGGCGACACCGGACTCGAACGCCCCGAGCTCGTTGGAGGCCCCGATGAACACGTTCTCGACCGCCATCACGCGGCCGCGCATGTGGTCCGGGGTCGCCAGCGGGACGATCGTCGCGCGGATGAACACGCTGACCGAGTCGGCGCCGGCGAGCACGATCAGGGCGACGAACGCCACGACGTAGCTGCGGGTCAGCCCGAGCACGATCGTCGCCACGCCGAACACCGCGACGGCGAGCAGCAACGTCCGGCCGACCCGGTGGGCGACCGGTCGCACGGCGAGCATCGCCGTGACCACGACCGCCCCGATCCCCGGGGCGGCGCGCAGCCAGCCGTAGCCGACGTTGCCGACACCGAGGCGATCCTCGGCGATCGCCGGCAGCAGGGCGACGGCGCCACCGAACAGGACGGCGAACATGTCCAGGGCGATGGCGCCGAGCAGCACCGGCCGGCTGCGGATGAAGCGCAGCCCCTCGAGGGCGTGGTGCAGGCTGGGCCGCTCGTCCGACGGCGTCCGGTGCTGCTCACGCCGCAGGCTCAGGGTGAGCACCGACACCGCGGCCACGGCGAAGCACGCCGCGGCGACGAGATAGGGCACGGTTGGGTCGATGTCGTAGAGGAAGCCGCTGCTCGCCGGCCCCACGATGAGGCCGAACTGCCACGTCCCGGAGTACAGGGCCATCAACCGCGGCAGCCCCCCTTCCGGGACGATCAGCGGCGGCAGCGAGCGGAACGACGGAGCGGCGAACGCCCGTGCCGTCCCGAACAGCGCGGCGATGGCGAAGATCGGCACGGCGGAGGTCGGATCGCCCGCCGCGTACAGGCAGAACAGCACCGACGTGAGCACCTCGAAGGCAATGGCGATGGCGGCGACGCGGCGGCGGTCGAAGCGGTCGGCGGCGGAGCCGGTCAGCGGCAGGAGCACCAGCGCCGGGAGGAACTCGACGAGCCCCAGCATGCCGAGCGCCAGCTCGCTGTCGGTGATGTCGTACAGCTGCTTGCCGAGGGCGGCGGCCTGCAGCGTCGTGGCGGAGGTCGACGCGGTCGCCGTGAGCAGGAACGTGATGACGGATCGGTCGCGGATCAGCTCACGCCCGCTCGGAGCTGGCGGTGACGGTCGCGAGGGCGGGTCCACCGTCCGGCGACGGTAGCGCCGCGTGGTACACCGGACGCGATGACTTCACTCGCCGATGAGACCCGCTGGATGGATGCCGTCGATCAGGCCACGCTGGTGGCCAAGGGCGAGGTGACCCCGATCGAGCTGCTCGACGCCGCCATCGCCCGCATCGAGGAGACCGACCCGGCGCTCAACGCCCTCACCATCACGTGGTTCGATCACGCCCGCCGACTGGCCGCCGACCCGGCGCTGCCCGACGGACCGTTCCGTGGTGTGCCGTTCCTGCTCAAGGACCTCTACACGGCGTTCGCCGGCCAGACGCTGTCCAACGGCAACGTCGCCCTGAAGGCCGCCGGCATCGTCGACACCGCCGACACGACGCTGGTCGCCCGCTACCGCGCCGCCGGGCTGGTGATCGCCGGGCGGACGAACAGCCCGGAGATGGGCAGCCTGCCGACGACCCAGCCGGCCGCCTGGGGTCCGACGCGCAACCCGTGGGACCGCGAACGCACGCCCGGCGGGTCGAGCGGGGGTGCCGCCGCGGCGGTCGCCGCCGGGATGGTGCCGTTCGCCAACGCCTCCGACGGCGGCGGGAGCATCCGCATCCCGGCGTCCGCGTGCGGTCTCGTGGGCCTCAAACCGAGCCAGGGCCGGATCACCGTCGGCCCCGTCCGCGCCGAGGTCGGCCTCGGTGTCGAGCACTGCGTGAGCCGCTCGGTGCGCGACTCGGCCGTGCTCCTCGACGCCACCCGCGGCCCGGGGGTGGGGGACACCGTGATCGCCTCCCCGCCGGAGCGGTCGTACGCCGACGAGGTCGGCGCCGATCCCGGCCGGCTGCGCATCGGCCTGCTCGACCGCCACCCGCGCGGCGAGTTCCTCCACGACGACTGCCTCGAGGCGGTGCGAAAGGCGGCGACGATGCTCGAGGGTCTCGGGCACGACGTCCAGCCGGGCGCCCCGGCGGTCCTGGCCGACGAGTCGCTGACGCTGAAGTTCATGACCTTGTGGGCGACGCAGATGGCGATGGCCGCCGCGGGGTTCGGCAGCGACTCTGGGGCGGGAGATCACGGCGGACGACGTCGAGGCGGTCAACTGGATCCAGGTTGAGCACGCCAAGCACCTCAGCGCTGTCGACCTGGCGACGGCGCAGGCTGCCAGCTATGCCTTCCGCCGCGATGTCCAGCAGTGGTGGGCCGACGGGTGGGACCTGCTGCTCACGCCGACGCTGGCCGAGCCGCCCCCGCCGCTCAGCGAGTTCGAGCCGGTCGACGGCGACCCGTCGGCGCCGATGCGCCGCGCCGGGCGGTTCTGTCCCGTTCACGCCGCCGTTCAACATGAGCGGCCAACCGGCGATCAGCCTGCCCCTGCACTGGAACGCGGATGGCCTGCCGATCGGCGTCCAGCTCGTCGCCGCCTACGGCCGCGAGGACGTCCTGATCCGGGTCGCCGCGCAGCTGGAAGCCGCCCACCCCTGGAGCGACCGCCACCCGTCGCTCACGTGATCAGCGGGCGGTCCAGCCGCCGTCGACGATGAGGCTCTGGCCGGTGAGGAACGTGCCGGCAGGTGTCGACAGCAACAGGAGGGCCCCGTCGAGCTCGTGCTCCTCGCCCATCCGCGGCATCGGCGAATTGGCCTGGATGAACCGCTGGGCGCCCTCGTCGGTCTCCATCCCGGCAGTCATCTCCGAGGGGAACCAGCCCGGACACAGGGCGTTGACGCGGACGTTGCGGCGGGCGAACTGCAGCGCCAGCTCGCGGGTGAGGTTGACCACGGCCCCCTTGCTGGCGCAGTAGCTGGCCTGCTTCACCGGCGTCGAGCCGACGTGACCGAGCATCGAGGCGACGTTGACGATGCTGCCGCCGCCGTCGGCGATCAGCGCCGTGCGAGCCAGCTTGCACAGCTCCCACAACGCCGTCACGTTGAGCTCCATCGTCGCCCGGAAGCTGTCGAGCTCCTCGTCCTCGAGCGCCACCTTGGCCCCGATCCCGGCGTTGTTGACCAGCACGTCGAGACGCCCCAGCGAGTCCACCGTCGTGGCGACCAGCCGCTGGCGGTCGTCCGCGGCGGAGAGGTCGGCGGGGACGACGAGCGCCCCGTCGAGCTCGGCGGCCAACGACTCCAGGCGATCGGCCCGCCGCGCCGCCAGCACGACCTGCGCGCCGACGCTGTGCAGGACGCGGGCGAATCGGGCCCCGAGCCCCGACGACGCCCCGGTGACGACGGCCACCTTGCCGTCGAGGCGGAACTGGCTGAGTGGATCGAGGCTGGTCATGGGCCGGGAGCGTAGGTCGCGACCGGCGGCCGAATTTTCACTGCAGTTCGGCCCTGATCGTGCCGAAGAACACGGTGACGCCCGTTGGCGACCGCCTGTCGGGAGGACGCACCCCCACCATGAAGACGACCGTTCACGTGCACCGCCCGGCGCCACCTCCGGCGCCGGCGCCCCCTTCGCATCCATCCACGTTCCGCCTCGGCGTGCTGGTCAGCCTGTTCGCGGCCATCGGTGCGGTCGTGGTCAGCGTGCTGACCGACGTGCCGACGGTCGCCATCCTGGCCGTCGTCGTGACCGTCGGCTTCGCGCTCAGCTGGCACGCCACGGGTCACCGCGACGAGCGCACCGCCACCCTGATCCTGCTTAGGCTGCACCATGACCGAGATGAAGGTGCGGATCGGCGTCGGGCTGGGCACGCGGACCCGCCTGCAGGGACCCGAGTACGGCCACGTCGTCGACACCATCGAACGGTTGGGCTTCGACAGCCTGTGGCTGTCGGAACGGATCAGCGGTGACGCGCCCGACCCGGTCGTGGCGATGGCGTACGCCGCCGGTCGGACGTCGCGCCTGAAGTTCGGGATGAGCGTGCTCGTGCTGCCCGGTCGCAACCCGATCGTGCTGGCCAAGGAGCTGGCGACGCTGGCCGTGATGTCCGGCGGGCGGCTGCTGCCGGCGTTCGGACTCGGCGTCGCCGACGGCGTCGAGCACCAGGCGTTCGGCGTCGAGCGCGGCGAGCGGGCGAAGTGGTTCGACGAGGCGCTGACGGTGCTGCGCAAGTGCTGGTTCGACGACGTCGTCGAGCACGACGGCGAACGCTTCCACTACGAGGGCCTGCGGGTCCGGCCGCAGCCGGCCCGCCTCGACGTGTGGCTCGGGGGCGTCGCCCCGTCCGAGTTGCGTCGCGTCGGGCAGGATGGCCGACGGCTGGCTGCCGTCGTTCATCGCCCCCAACGACGCCGCGGCGGGTCGCGCCGTGATCGAGCAGGTGGCCGCCGATCACGACCGGGCGATCGAGGACGACCACTACGGCGTGCTGATCCCCTACACGCTGGACATCGTCCCCGACATCCTCCTGGCACAGCTGGCCCGGCGACGACCCGATCTCGACGACCCGGCGTCCCTCGTGCCGGTCGGGTGGGACGCCCTGATCGGCACGATCAAGCGCTTCGTCGATGTCGGCACGACGAAGTTCGTCGTCCTCCCGGTGTCCGAGCCGCCCGACGGTGCGTCGTGGGACGACCACCTCGCCGACGCCGCGGCGGCCCTGCTGCCGCTGGAGACGTAGCACCGCCCGCCGGTTCTCCGGAGACTTCGTCGCGCTCAGCGGGAGCGACGAGCGTCAGAAGCGAGCGCGGCCATCGCGGCGTTGCGGCCGGGGATGGCCGAGACACCGCCGCCGCGACGGGCGCCGGCGCCGCACACGAAGACGTTGGGGTGTGCGGTCTCGACGCCCCAGCGTCCCTCCTCCCCGGGCTGCTCGGCGAACGGCCACTGCAGGTCGCGGTGGAAGATGTGGCCGCCGGGCATCCCCAGCTTGGCCTCGATCTCCCGCGGACCCATGACCTCGATGCAGTCGCCGTCGAGCAGGCAGTCCTCGATCGGCTCGTCCAGCACGCTGTCGAGAGAGCGCAGGATCGACGCCCTCGCCTCCGCCAAGGCGCCCTGGGGATCCCGACGGAACAACCGCTCGGGCATGTGCAGGGCGAACAGCGTCAGCGTCTGAACCCCCGCCGCGCGCAAGTCGGGCGCGAGGATCGTCGGGTCGGTCAGCGAGTGGCAGTAGATCTCGCACGGCGCCAGCTGCGGAACCACGCCGGCGGCGGCTTGTCGATAGGCGGACTCCAGCTGGCCGTAGCCCTCGTTGACGTGGAACGTGCCGGCGAACGCCTGCTCGGGTCGCACCGACCGGTCGCGCAGGCGCGG
Organism: uncultured Acidimicrobiia bacterium; assembly: GCA_963776995.1. Lineage (GTDB taxonomy): Bacteria > Actinomycetota > Acidimicrobiia > Acidimicrobiales > Ilumatobacteraceae > JALZMG01. Next base: position 172,924 of record CAVZPA010000014.1, on the reverse strand, counting down.
CAGCCGCGACAGAAGCATGTTGACCTTGACCTGAGCGCCCTCCGGGCGGTCGCCGGTCCGCGGCTCCCCGAGCAGTCGCTGCAGCTCCCAGGGCGCGACGTTGGCGCAGACCTGTCGGGCGCTGATCGTGCGGCCTCCGGCCGTGGTGATCCTCGCCCGCTCACCGTCCGTCGAGATGGCGACAACCTCGACGCCGGTGATCAGCTCGGCGCCGCGCTTGTCGGCCGCTGCGGCCAGCTGCGACGACACCGCGCCCATGCCACCCACCGGGACGTCCCACTGCCCGGTCCCCCGGCCGATCACGTGGTAGAGGAAGCAGCGGTTGGCGAGCAGGTCGTGGGCCTGGGTGAACGTCCCGATCAGGGCGTCGGTGAGCACGATGCCGCGCACCGTGTCGTCGCCGAACTGCCGCTCGAGGAGCTCGCCGAGCGGGCGTTCGACGAAGTCCGCCCAGGCGCTCTCGCCGACGAGGCGGCGGAAGGCATCGCGCCCGAGCAGCGGCTCGGTGAGCGTCGGGAAGACCCGCTCGGCGAGTGCTGCCGTGCGGGCGTAGAGCTCGTCCCAGGCATCGGCGTCGGGACCGAGCGCGGCCGCAGTGACAGCTGGTTCGCCGGTGTCGACCAGGATGCCCGAGACGCCGGTGGGCGTGTAGGACGAGATGCGTCGCCGGCGCAAGGTGATGTCGAGGCCGAGCTCCTCGACGATCAGGTCCGGGAGCAGGCTGACCAGGTACGAGTACGTCGACAGCTCGGCAGGGTGACGTGCGAAGACCCGCTCCGAGCGGGTGGCCCCGCCGAGCGCGGCTGCCCGTTCGAGCACGACCACCGAACGTCCGGCCTCGGCGAGGTAGGCGGCGCAGGCCAGCCCGTTGTGCCCGCCGCCGACGACGACGACGTCATAGCTGTCGGCGGACGGCTCCTCCACGGCGGGCACGGTACCGGCCGTGGCCGCAGCGTGGAGCAACGGGCGTCGCGTCGACTGATCGTTCCACGAGACGTCACGGCGGTGTCACGTCCAACACGTTGACCGACCGGTTCAGGCGGTCCCTCACCAGCAATAGGAACACCATGACCACCACCATCACTGCTCCTCGTCCAGCCACGCCAACGCGCAGCCGTCTGCGGCGACTCCTGCTCGGAGGTGCGGCCGTCGCCGCCACGGCCGCCATCGGGCTCGGTGCTGCTGCCGCTCCGGCGAGCGCCGCCCGACACAACCCCTGCGCCACCGCCTGGGCGGCCTTCCGGGCGCACATGAACGAGGCCCGATTCTGGCTCAACGCGGCCGACCAGCTGGCCGATGCCGGGAACTTCGCCTCGGCCGAACAGGCGTCGATCGAGGCGAACTTCTTCCTCGGTCTGGCCGAGGGCGCACTCGGCGAAGTGTCCGCCGAGTGCTGACATCGGGAGCGTTGTCGCCGCTGTGATCTGATCGGGCACACGATGCCGCGGCGACCGCGCCGTTGTTCTACGAGCCCGTCGTGCCGCAGGTCGGCACGACGCCACGACCGGCTGACCGGCCGGCCGGTACCGTTCTGAGATGCCACGCACGGACAGCGCATCTCGGGTCGTCGCCGCCCCGCCAGGGCAGGTCTACGCTGCCCTCGTCGATCGGGAAGCCCTCGTGGCGTGGCTTCCGCCTGATGGAATGACCGCCAGGTTCGAGCGATTCGATCCGCGGCCTGGAGGCTCCTACCGACTGGTGTTGACCTACTCCGACGCTTCTCGCGCCGCGGGGAAGGCGACGGCTGATTCCGACATCGTCGAGGCTCGATACGTCGACATCGTTCCTGACGTCAGCGTCGTACAGGCAGTGGACTTCGTTTCCGACGACCCTGCCTTCGCCGGCACGATGACCATGACCTGGAAGGTCACGCCGGTCGATGGAGGGACTCGCGTCGACATCACTGCCGATGACGTCCCAGACGGCATCTCCGCCGAGGATCACGCCAAGGGACTCGCTTCCTCCCTGGCGAATCTCGCCGAGCACGTCGAGAGGTAGCCATTCACGTACGCGTCCCGGGCGTCCGTCGCGTCTGGCAGATGCCCCAACGAGCGTGAGGTCAGCCGACGGTGCGTCCGCCGTCGACGCTGAAGACTGCGCCGGTCACGTGCCGCGCATCGTCAGAGAGGAGATGAACAGCCAAGGCGGCGACCTCCTCAGGAGGTACCAACTCTCCCAGTGGGACGCTGGCCAGTCCGGTTTCGATGTGACCCGGGATGCGCCGGACCATCGGGGTGTCGGTGAGCCCTGGCGCCAGGACGTTCACTCTGATGCGCCGCCCGGCGAGCTCGATGGCCAGCGCTCGCGCCGCGGCGTGGAGTCCCGCCTTGGCGGCAACGTAGGCGAGTCGGTGCTCGCGGGGCCGGATGGCCATCGATGATCCGTTCACGAGGAGTGACCCGCCATCGACGACGTGAGCCAACGATGAGACCAGCGTCAGCACGGCACCGGTCAGATTCACGCTCAGCACCCGGTCCCACTGCTGCCAGTCGAACGCCTCCACCGGGACCGGTGGCGGAAGGACGGCGGCGTTGGCGAATATCCCGTGCAGGGGGCCTACTTCCCCGGCCAGGGAGTCGATCGCCGCGGCGAGGCCAGCGCGGTCGGTGACATCGGCGACCCGCGCGGCGATCTGTCCGCCGCTTCGCCGCACAGCGTCAACCGTCGCGTCGAGACCGCCCTCGTCGACATCGATGGCCGCGACCGAGGCGCCCTGCGCCGCCGCCAGTTGTGCGGTCGCACGACCAATGCCGCTGCCGGCGCCCGTGATGACCACCACCCGGCCGTTGAGACGACACATGACGCCACGGTACCGATCGCCCTGCGACCGCACCGGTGACGCGCGCCTCCGGCCAGCGGTGCTACAGCACCTCGAATTCGATGGCTCCACTGCCTGGCCCATCTGCCTTCACGCCGGACACCGTGCACCGCGACACCTGATACGGTCCCTCGACGAGCGGGCGACGGGCCGTTCGCAACATCCCAGAGGGAGGGATCATGCGTCGTCGTCGTTTCGCCTGGTTTGCGGGCGCGGGCTTGGCTCTCGCCGTGGGGATCCCGGCATCGCCCACAGGAGCCACGGTCCTGCCGCGGGAGCCGTTCGAGGGCACCGACTCTTTCGAGTACTCGGATTGCGGCTATCCGGTTCACGTGGAGTCGACGTTCGAAGGCGCCGCCAACATTCGGGTCGGCAAGCACCGGAACGAGACTGCGTTCTTTCTTCGACAGACCGTCTCGTATCGCGAGGTCCACACGAACACGCTGACCGGTGAGTGGTTCGTCGTGCGCGGCCATTCCACATTCCGGGAGGTCAAAGCCACCCGGGTGGAGGGCGACGTTTTCGACTTCACGCAGGTCGAGAGCGGCCAGCCCTTCGTGGTCGAGGACTCCGCGGGCCAGGTGGTGGTCCGCGATCGCGGGTCGATCCGGGCCCACGTCGCGTTCGACACCGGCGGAGATGACCAGCCAGGTGGTGAGTTCGTCGATTTCCTCGGCGTCGAGGTTCGAGGCCCGCATCCCGGCTTCTTCACCAACTTCTGTGCCATCGCCGGCAGCTTGGTCGGGATCAGCGACTCGTCGCAGCGAGTCACGTTGCATCCCGCGGGCACCACGGCATCACCGCTGGGCTATGGCGAGTACCTGCCGCCCAACTACGGCGACCCGGGCCCGAGTCCGCTGCTCGTCTTCCTGCATGGCTTCGGTGAGAGCGGAGACGGGTCGGCGGAGCAGCTCGCCAACCTTGCCAACACGGCGATCCCCAGCTACATCGCCTTCGACGGCTGGCCGAATGACCGGCCGTTCGTCGTCCTGGCGCCTCAGCACGAGGTCACCGGAGACCTCGCTCCGTACTCTGCGTGTGACGGGGTCGAGTTCGGGGGGTCCTGCTCGCTCACGCTGCAACACGATCTGGGTCACCCCGAGCCCGGCTCGGTGTGCTTCACGCCGAACGAGATTGCGACGTTCTTGACCTACGCGATCGACGCCTACGACGTCGATCCGCAGCGCGTCTACTTGACCGGACTGAGCTGCGGCGCGTTCGGGGCGTGGGAATACCTGTCGACGCACGGCGACGACCAGGTCGCGGCGGTGGTGCCGATCGCCGGTGAAGGTCGTCCCGCGTCGGAAACGGCCGGGTGCGCGTTGGGGGCAGTCCCGATCTGGGCGTTCCACGGCTTGATGGACGATGTCGTGAACCCTGCGGGCAGCATCGAGCCGGTGACGCAGCTCCAGAGCTGCCCGTCGCCGCCAGCGAGCGATGCCCGGCTCACGACGTATCCCGATGCCGACCACGACTCGTGGACGCGGACCTACGCGATCGGCGCCGACAACGACATCTACGCCTGGATGCTGGGCATCACCCACCCGTGACCGGACAACTCGGCGGGATCACTCTCAACTGCTCGTTCAGCGGCGGACGTCGGTGAGTGCTTGGTCGAGGATCGTGATGCCGAGGTCGAGCTCGCGGTCGGTGATCGTCAGCGGTGGGGCGATGCGGAACACCCCGCCCATTCCGGGCAGCGCGGTGATGTTCATCGACAGGCCGAGCTCGAAGCATCGTCGCGTGATCGCTGCGCCGAGCTCGGGCGCCGGCTTCTTCGAGTCCCGGTCGGCGACGATCTCGACCCCGACGAGCAGCCCTCGCCCGCGCACATCGCCAACGCATTCGTGCCGGTCGCCCAGCTCGGCGAGGCCGGCTCGCAGCCGAGCCCCGGCCGCCTCGGCCCGCGCCGCGAGGCGGTCGCGGACGACGATCTCCACGACCTTGGCGCCGACGGCCGCCGGCAGCGGGTCCGACACGTGGGTCGTGTAGAAGAGGAACCCGCGGTCGTGAGCCTGCTCCTCGAGCTCGTCGGTCGTCAGCACGGCTGCCAGCGGGAGGCCGGCGCCGAGCGTCTTCGACAGCGTGAGGATGTCGGGCACGATCCCGTCGCGCTCGCAGGCGAGCATCGTGCCGGTCCGTCCGATGCCGGTCTGCGCCTCGTCGAGCACGAGCAGCATCCCCCGTTCGCGACAGCGCGCCTGGAGGGCGGCGAGGTAGCCAGGCGGGAGGTCGAGGACGCCGCCCGACGAGAGCACCGGCTCGGCGATGAACGCGGCCAACGCCCCGTTGCTCTGCCGGTCGACCAGATCGAAGGCGTCGTCGAGCTCGGCGAGCCAGTCGAGCCGCCCGTCGGCGGTGACGAATCGGGGCCGATACGCGTTCGGCGCGAACACCGCCATCGACCCGACGGGTGCCGGACCGTGGCCCCGGCGACCGGCCGAGTACGTCGCCCCGCCGGCGGCACCGGTCATGCCGTGCCAACTCTGGGCAAACCCGACGACCTCCCATCCGCCGGTCACGATCTTGGCCAGTTTCAGGGCCGCCTCGTTGGACTCCGCCCCGGTTGTCAGCAGCAGCACCTTCGACAGACCCGGCGCCAACCCGCCGAGCGTCTCGGCGAGATCGATCACCGGCCGCGACAGCATCCCGGAGAAGAGGTGATCGAGGCGGCCGATCATCTCCGTCACGACCGCGACGATCTCGGGGTGCGAGTGGCCCAGGATCGCGCTCATCTGGCCGCTCGTGAAGTCGAGCACCCGGCGCCCTGCGGCGTCCTCGACGAACGCTCCCGCCGCCCGCTCGGCGACGAACGGGGACCACGTCGCCCCGTAGCGAACGAGGTGGCGCTGAGCGCGACGGAGGTCCGCTTCGTCAGACATCCGGCCCATTGTTACCGTCGAGCAAGCCACGCGGCCTCGACATCAACGGCCCACGTCTGTGTCCGCGCCGCACCGCCGAGTCGGCGGATTCCGCGGACACAAACGGAAGCCGAGATTCCGTTGCTGGGACGACCCTTGACCGGCAGCCGGTCAGGTTGGCGGTCCGCGCAGCCCGTCCATCGCGACTTGCAGCAGCAGCCTGCAGCGGCGGTCGTCGGGGTCGTGCTGGGTGGTCCAGGCGACGGCCGCGGCCAGATCGATGGCGTCGCGTGGAGTGATGTCTGTTCGGACCGTGCCGTCCGCTTGGGCGTCCCGCACGAGCGCGGCGCCGGCGTTGTGGAGACGGTCGCAGGCTGCGCCGAGCGGGGTGGGCTTGCCGGTGGAGGCGATGATCGACTCGGCCAGACCGCGATAGGTGCGGTTGTGCTCGACGAGCTCGGCGAGCCAGATCTCGAGTCCGTTTGACGCGTCGCTGCCGCGGAGGTCGTCGGCCAGGGCCGCAAGGCGTTCGAGATCGTCGGCGACGAGGGCCAAGATCGAGCGCGTCGCGGGTCGGGAAGTGGCGATACAGCGTGCCGCTGCCGACGCCGGCGCGGCGGGCGATGTCGTCCATCGAGGCGGTCACCCCGGACTCCATGAAGGCCTCGTGGGCGACGTCGAGAAGTCGCTGTCGGTTGCGGCGGGCGTCGGCGCGCAGTGGCTCGGTGGCGGGGCTGGATCGGGCGGTCATGGTTGCATAAGTGGAGACATTCTCCGTATATTCGGAGGGTGTCTCCGAATACTATCGAGAGGTTGACCTGATGACCAGTTCCCCCACCGCCAAGGACACGGCGATCTTCGAGCAGCGGCCGCCGCTGCGATCGCTCACCGACCACGAGCGCAGCGCACTGCTCGCCGCCGGCGACCACGGCGTGCTCGCCACGATCAGCCGAACCGGCTTCCCCCAGCTGTCGACCGTGCTCTATTCCTGGGACCCTGCGGCCGGGATCGCCCGGATCAGCACCCGCGCCGACCGCGCCAAGGCCCGCAACATCGCCGCCGACGCTCACACTGCACTGTTCGTCGAAGGCCCCGACCAGTGGTCCTTCGTCGTCGCCGAGGGAGACGCCGAGCTGTCAACCGTGTCCACCACGCCTGGAGACGCCACCGGCGTCGAACTGCTCGGCCTCTTCCCCCAACCCGACCCGACCGCCGAAGCCGCCTTCCTCGAGGAACAAGTCGCCGAACAGCGCGTCGTCATCCGCCTCCACGTCTCGCGGCTCTACGGCGACACCATCGAACTCCTCCCGCCCGCCTAACACCCGACCGCGGCTCGGCCACTGCATCGAACCTGGTCAGGGCTCGAGCACGTAGCGGCCACGGACTCCGCCCTTGGCCACGGCTCGATGGACGTCGGCGACTTCGTCCATCGGCACGACGGCGTGCACACGAGCCGGCAACTCGCCGGACGCGGCGCGGGCGAGCAGATCGGCCAGTCGAGGGCCATCGGCGTGGGCCACCACGACGACGACGGTGATCCCGCGCTCCGTGGCCGGCACGGCACTCGGCGAGACGCCGACGAAGGTCCCACCGTCGCGGACGAGGGCGAGGCCCTGTTCCTGCAGCACCGCACCGTCGGCGACGGCATCCCATCCCCGCTCGGGGTGCGTGGTGAAGTCGGCGCCGAGGCTGCGGATGAACGCCTCGTCCTCGGCTCTGGCGAGACCGGTCACCTGCCAGCCGCGGTCCTGCGCGAGCGAGGCGACGTATCCGCCGACAGCACCGGCCGCCCCGGTGACCAGCAGTCGGTTGCCTTCGGCGGGCGCGTCCCCGAGCAGGTCGACGATCTGCGCCGCAGCAAGGCCGTTGAGCGGCACCGTCGACGCCGTGAAGAGGTCCACCCCTTCGGGCACGACGGCGAGGTCGGAGGCCGGCACGACGAGTTGCTCGGCGTAGGGGCCGAAGTCGCGGTCGAAGCCGCTCACGAGGCCGGCGACCCGGGTACCGACGACGAGGTCCACGCCGGGGCCGGTGGCGTCGACGGTGCCGGCGAAGTCCCAGCCCAGGCCGGTCCGCTCTGGCTGGTTGATCAACCCCATGGCGTGGAAGCGGCCGGCCGCGACCCCGAGGTCGACGGGATTGACCGCTGCGGCGGCGACCCGAATCCGGACCTCGCCGGGCCCGGGATCGACGACCGGTACGTCGATGATCTCGATTGCGTCGGGTCCGCCGGGGGTGCGGACGACAGCAGTGCGGAACGTGGTGCTCATGGATCGCTCCTCGATGTGTGTTCACTCTTGTATACACACCACTATGAGAGTGTTACTCTCCAATGGGAAGTAGGCACTCTGAGGTGCGTAGGTCACCTCGAGGTGAGGAGGAGCCGACGATGCCAACCATGACCGCGGCACAGAAGCGGGCTCGAGCGAAGGTGGACTACGACGCCTTCCTGGCAGGCTGCCCGAGCCGCCAGCTGCTCGATCGGATCTCGGACAAGTGGGTCGCGCTGATCCTCGCCGCGCTCGCAAGCGAGGGGCCGCACCCTCCCGGGGGTGACTGCGTCGGCCAGCCGCGGTCGATGCGCTACTCGGAGATGTCCCGCCGGCTGGCCGGGGTCAGCCAGAAGATGCTCACCCAGACGCTGCGCTCCCTCGAGCGCGACGGGCTGGTCACCCGCACCGTGACACCGACGGTGCCGGTCACCGTGACGTATCAACTCACCGACCTCGGCATCTCGCTGCAGCACGTGATGCTCGGACTCAAGGAATGGGCAGAGGCGCACATGGGTGAAGTACTCGCCAATCGAGAGAGGTACGACTCCCCAGTCGCCTGAACGCGTTGGACATCTACACCTTGTCGGCACGGGCCGAGAGGAGCAAGAGCGGACGTTTCAGGCTTCGGAAGAACGGGCGGACGAGCCAACGGGGCAAGTGCGGGTGTCGCTCCTCGCGCCAGACACGCGCTGTTGGGTGCGGCATGAAAATGAGGTTCAGGAGCGACCGATGTGGGCGGCTCGGGTCGGCGGCGTGCAGCTCGATCCGGTCGAGGTGCTTGGTGCTGACGTATCCGTACTGGTTCGGACTGACGAGGCGGGCCGGGGCGCCGTGATCAGCGCCGAGCTCGCCGCCGTTCAGGCGATCCGCGAGGAGCACGGTCTCGCTCATCGCGTCGTCGATCGTGAGCACCGATCGCCACTTGTCCAACCCCCGAAAGACGAGATGCGTGACCACGGTGCCCGGCGCCAGCCTCGGTGCGATGCTCTCGCGGTACACCGTGTGGAACGGGACACCTTCCCATCGCAGCTGCGTCGCGGACCATCCGGCGACGCAGTGGAAGTCGCTGACGACCTCACGTCTGTTGGAGCGGAGGAGATCGGTGACCGGCACACTGAACGGTTCGATCCCGACTCCACGGATCTCGATGAGCGGGTGCTTCGGCACCGCCGGCGCGGGGCGCGTGATGGACTTGCCGAACCGCGGAAATCCGTCGATCCACTTCTGGCCGGGAGGTAGTCCGATCACAGCACTCGGGCGGTCGTGCCTGAGTGACGGCGTCCGCTCAGTCACTCGCGACGCCCGCCGTCTGGAGGAACTGCCGCAACCCGACCAGATCCCAGTAGTACATCTGGGCCTCGACGAGTCGGCCGTCGCGTGCGCGATAGCGAGCCAGCACCGGTGTTTCGAACCGTTGGCCGCCAGCGTCGACGCCGCGCGTGACGTATTGCACCACGACGGTGTCGTCGGAGGTCGCCACGACACTCGGCTCCATCCGCCGCAACTCTTCGGTCGGCTGCAGTGGCTGCCACACCGAGCTGAATCGTTGGGACATCGTGGCAAGCTCCCCGCTCTCGTAGCAGCCGGAGTACGGCAAACCCGGTGGCCAGTGGAATCGGACACCGGGGTCGTAGAGCCCCGCGAGACGATCGAGGTCTCGCTGTTCCACCGCCGTGATGGCCGCCAAGACGGTCTGTTCGGCACTCGACACAGGCACACGCCTCCTCCGTTGCTCAGCCCACGACGAATATTCTAGAGAGCATTCTCTGTTATGGCAAGCCGAGCATTCTGGTCGAGGCTCTCGGATACCCGTGACGACGCCTGTTAGCGTCACCGTCGCCATGGGGCGTCCGGCCAAGTTCAGCGACGACCTGATCCTCGATGCGACGGCTGAAGCGATCGCCCGCGACGGCCCGGGGCGCGCCACGGTCGCCAACATCGCTGCGGCGCTCGGGGCGCCGAGCGGCTCCATCTACCATCGGTTCGACTCCCGCGACCTCATGTTCGCCCGCCTGTGGATCCGCACGATTCGTCGCGCCCAGCCAGGGTTCATCGAAGCGCTCGCTGACTCCGATCTGAACACTGGTGCGCGCGAGGCCGTGCTGCACGTGCCGCGCTGGTCCCGGAGCCACCTCTCCGAAGCGGTGGTGCTGCTGTTGTACCGGCGGGAGGATCTTGCCAAGCAATGGCCGGACGAGCTCGGCGACGAATTGAGGGACTTGAACGTCAACCTGATCAACGCGTACAAGGACTACTGCCGACGACGTTACGGCACAGCCGCACGGGCGACGGTCGAGGCCACTCGGTTCGCCCTGTTCGACATACCGTACGCCGGCGTCCGCCCTTACCTCGCCGCAGGTGAACCGCCACCGGCCCGGCTCGACGAGTTGATCGCCACCGCCGCGGCCAGCGTCCTCCACGCACACCGACCGGTGTCGACTTGACGTGAGGCGCTGACGCAGACGCGCGACGTCAGCCCGATGACTGTCGACGCGTTTTAGGGTTCTTGGCAGCCCGTACGGGATTCGAACCCGTGCCGCCACCTTGAGAGGGTGGTGTCCTAGGCCTCTAGACGAACGGGCCGAGCAGCGCTGCGCCACGCTAGCAGCGCCATCGGACGACTCCCACGGGACGATTCCGTGGTCGTCGAGCTGGGGAGAGAGGAATCGAACCCCTAATAACAGAACCAGAATCTGCTGTGTTGCCTGTTACACCACTCCCCATCGGAGCGGTTGGGCAGTGTAGCGGCGCCCGCCCGCGCCGCGACCTGACGAATCGGACGGCGGTCAGAGGCGGTCGAAGCCGAACAGGCGACCGATGGCGACGCCCGCGGCCTCTTCCAGCTGGCGGGCGAACTGCTCGCCCCCGGTGACGACGCTGGTCGACGTCGGCGAGACGTGGGCCTGCAGTCCCACCTCCTCGGCGATCAGCCGGCTGCGCAGCGCGTGGTACGGATCGGTGACGATCAGCACATCGTCGAGGTTGCGCTGGCCGAGCAGCTCCCGGACTCCGCGCAGCGACTCGTAGCTCGTCGTGCCGGCGTCCTCGAGGACGATGGCGTCTGCCGGCACGCCCCGCTCGATGAGGTAGGCGGCCGACGCCTCCGCCTCGGTGAAGCGGTCGCCGGGGCGGTTCCCGCCGGTCACGACCACGAGCGGCGCGAGGCCCCGCGGCCACAGCTCGACGACGTGGTCGAGGCGGGCGGCGAGCTGCGGCGACGGCTCGCCGTCGTACTGCGCGGCGCCCATGACGACGATGGCGTCGACGGGCTGCGTCTGGTCGGCACGACCGGTGGCCCACACCTGGTAGAAGCTGATGGCGAGGTAGACGAGCACGCCGATCAGGAGCAGCGCGCCGATCCGGAGCAGCCAGCGCCAGGGGCGACGGCGCGACCCGGCGCGGCGGACGCGTCGGCGGTCGTCGGGGATCGGCCGGATCAGGGCGACGGGGGTGTCGTCGGCACGGACGGACATCGTCTCAGCCCTCCAACCGCCGGCGCCCGGCCCGCAACCGCCGCAGCGTCTCGTCGCGCCCGAGAACCTCCAGCGACTCGAACAGCGGCGGGCCGGAGATCCGCCCGGTGACCGGAACCCGCACCGGCCCCTGGGCCAGGCGCGGCTTGGCGCCGAGGGCATCGGCGATCTGTCGCCACTCGGCGTTGAGCGTGTCGGCGTCCCACGACGCCGTCTCGTAGGCCGCGATCACCTGGTCGAGCAAGGGTGCCGCCCAGTCGTGCTGCACGGCCTTCGACCACGACGCCTCGTCGATCTCGGGCTCGTCCACGAACAGGAAGTCGACCATCGGCGGAGCCTCGGCGAGCGTCACCACGCGGGTCTGCAGGAGCGGCGCCATCGTGGCGAACACGTCGCGGTCGTAGTGCCCGGGGATCCACGGCTCGCAGGCGGCGACGAACTCCTCGACCGGCATCGCCCGGATGTACTCGCCGTTGAACGCGGCCAGCTTCTTGAGGTCGAAGAACGCCGGGGAGTGGGTGACGTCCTCGAGGCGGAACTCATCCTCGATCTGCTTCCACGGCACGATCTCCGTGTCGCCACGCGGCGCCCAGCCCAGCGTCATCAGGTAGTTGACCATCGCCTCGGCGACGTAGCCCTCCTCCCGGTACTGCTCGAGGGCCACCTTGTCGCGGCGCTTGGACAGCTTCTTGCGGGCCTCGTTGACGAGCACCGGCACGTGCGCCCACGTCGGCGGCTCGTGCCCCAGGGCCTGCCACAGGAGCTGCTGCTTGGGCGTGTTCGGGAGGTGCTCGTCACCGCGCACGACATGGGTGACGCCCATCTCGATGTCGTCGACGACGTTGGCGAGCACGAAGATCGGCCGGCCGTTGCCGCGCAGCAGCACGAAGTCCTCGATGGCGTGGTGCTCGAACGTGACGTCGCCGCGGACGACGTCGTGGACGACGGTCGAGCCCTCGGGAACGCGAAACCGCAGCACCCGGCCCGGTCCGGGGCCGAGCCCCCGGTCGCGGGAGTAGCCGTCGTAGCCCGGCTTGCCGGACTCTTTGGAGCGGGCCTGGATCTCCTCGGTCGTGAGGTCGCAGTAGTAGGCGTTGCCCTCCGCGAACAGCCGCTCGGCGGCGGCGACGTGGGCCCCGATGTTGGCGCTCTGGAAGTACGGACCCTCGAAAGCCGGGTCGTCGGCGCCGATGCCGAGCCAGGCGAGGGCGTCGATGATCCCCTGCGTCCACTCCGGCCGGTCCCGCGCCTCGTCGGTGTCCTCGATGCGCAGGATGAACCGGCCGCCGAGCTGGCGCGCCAGCGCCCAGTTGAACAGCGCCGTGCGCGCGCCGCCGACGTGGAAGAACCCGGTCGGCGACGGGGCGATGCGAAAGCGGGGAGACACCCCGTCACAGGGTAGCTGGATCACCGTTCTGTCCTTCGGGATCGGCCCGGCAGGGCCGGAACCGAAGGACAGAACGAGGGGTCAGTGGGTGATCGAGGTCAGGGCCAGGTTGCGCAGCTGACGCAGGGCGACCGACAGGGTCGTCAGGTCGTAGCTCTCCCCGCGGCGGATCTCCGTGAACATCGCCAGGACGCGGGCGACCGAGCGCTCGTTGGCCTGCACCCATCGGTCGATCGATCCGCCGGCGCTCTCGATGACCGTCCTCGTCAGCTCGGTGAGCGCCGTCAGCAGGTCGTCGCGCACCGCTGAGCGGGCCTGGGTCTCCCAGCGGTCCGACCGGGGCAGGTCCCCGATGCCGTCCCACAGCCACATCAGGTCGAGGCGGTCGAAGATGGTCCACTCCACGGCGGCGACCTCGGCCACGTTGCGCCCGTGGGCGCCGGCGACCTCGACGAGGTCGAACCCGGTGTGCAGCAGCGGCCACACCCCCGCTCGCTCGGCGAGGTTCTCCGGCACCCCGGCGGTCAGCCGGGACGCCTCGACGGAGTGCACGAGGTCGGCCATCCGGCCGACCAACATCGGCTCCAGCTGCCGCGACAGGGCGGCGATGCCGGGCTGGAACTGGGCGACCGCAGCGGGGATGTCGATCGGCGGCCGGCGATGGCGCAGCAGCCACAGGGCGCCGCGCTCGACCATCCGCCGGCAGTCGAGGAACAGGTCGAGCTGCACGTCGAGCGCCACCTCGCCGCCGAGGGCGTCGATCTCCGCCCACAGCGCCGGGAGCCCGAACACCTGCCGCGCCACGACCCACGCCCGCGTCACGTCGACCACCGAGGACCCGGTGTCCTCGGTCATCCGGTGGTCGAAGGAGATCCCCGACATGTTGACCATCTCGTTGACGACGCGGGTGGCGATGATCTCCCGGCGCAGCGGGTGCTGGCGGATGGCGTCGGCGTAGCGGTTGCGCAGCTGCGTGGGGAAGTAGTCGAGGAGGTCCGCTTCCAGCAGGGGGACGTCGGGGAGGTCGGACCGCTCCATCTCGGCGACGTTGGCGTTCTTGGTGTAGGCGATGAGCACCGCCAGCTCCGGCGCTTGCAACCCCTGACCGCCGGCCTGCCGCTCGGCGATCTGCTTGTCGGTCGGCATGAACTCGAGGCCCCGGTCGAGCCAGCCCTCGGACTCCAGGACGTCGATGTAGCGGGCGTGGACGTTGGCCATCGGCAGTGCTTGGCGGCGGGCGATCATCAGCGCCAGCGTCTGGGCCTTGTTGTTCTCCAGCACCAGCTCGGCGACCTCGTCGGTCATCGACTCCAGCAGATGGTTGCGCTGCTCCGTCGTCAGCTCCCCCGCCTCGACGATGCCGTCGAGGAGGACCTTGATGTTGACCTCGTGGTCGCTGCAGTCGACGCCCGCCGAGTTGTCGATGGCGTCGGTGTACACGAGGCCGCCGGACAGGGCGTACTCGACGCGGCCGAGCTGGGTCATCCCGAGGTTGCCACCCTCCCCGACCATCCGGGCACGCAGCTGGCCGCCGTTGACCCGGACGCCGTCGTTGGAACGGTCGCCGACGTCGGCGTGGGACTCGCTGGCCGCTTTGACGTACGTGCCGATGCCGCCGTTCCAGAGCAGATCGACCGGCGCCCGCAAGATGACCGAGACCACCTCGTTGGGAGTCAGGGGACCCTGCGGAGCACCCAACACGGCACGCGCCCGCTCGCTGAGCTCGATCGACTTCAGCGTCCGCGGGTACACGGCCCCACCTGGGGAGATCAGCGCGGCGTCGTAGTCGGCCCAGCTGGAGCGCGGCAACCGGAACAGTCGCTCCCGTTCGACGAAGGCGGCCTCGGGGTCCGGATCAGGATCGATGAAGATGTGCCGGTGGTCGAAGGCGGCGACCACCCGCAGGGCCCGTGACCGCAGCATCCCGTTGCCGAACACGTCGCCGGACATGTCGCCGATGCCGACCGCGGTCAGGGGGTCGGTGTCGGCGTTCTTGCCGAGCACGCTGGCGTGGCGGCGGACGCTCTCCCAGGCACCGCGGGCGGTGATGCCCATCGCCTTGTGGTCGTAGCCGGAGCTGCCACCGGAGGCGAAGGCGTCGCCGAGCCAGTAGCCGTACTCCAGGGAGATCTCGTTGGCCACGTCGCTGAACGTCGCCGTCCCCTTGTCGGCGGCGACGACGAAGTACGGGTCCTCGCCGTCGTGGACGACGGTGTCGGGCGGATGGACCACCGCTGTCGACCCGGGCCCTGCCCGACCGCCCGTGCTGACCATGTTGTCGGTGAGGTCGAGGAGGCCGCGGATGAAGGCCCGGTAGCTCTCGACGACCTCGGTCCGCATGCCCTCCGGGTCGGGAGGCGGTCGCTTGACGACGAAGCCGCCCTTGGCACCGCGCGGCACGATGACCGCGTTCTTCACCATCTGGGCCTTCATCAGCCCGAGGACCTCGGTGCGGAAGTCCTCCCGCCGGTCGCTCCAGCGCAGCCCGCCGCGGGCGATGTCACCGCCGCGCAGGTGCACACCCTCGACCCGCGGCCCGCACACCCAGATCTCGTGGACCGGGCGGGGCAGCGGGAGCTCCGCGATGGCCTGGGGACCGAACTTGAACGACACCGCGGGCCGGTTGCGGTAGTAGTTCGTGCGCACCGTGGCGTCGATGAGCGTCAGGAAGACGCGGCAGATGCGGTCGTCGTCGAGGCTCGGGATGGCGTCGAGGGCCTCGACGATCCGCGACCGCACGATGTCGGCGGCAGTCGGCGCGATCTTCGCCGGCCATCCCGCCGTACCTCGCCGGGTCGAAGCGGGTGTGGAACAGCGTCACCAGATCGGCGACGTGCCGCGGGTGCGCCGCCAGGGTGTCCTCGATGTAGGCCTGGCTGAAGGCGAACCCGATCTGGCGCAAGTACTTGCCGTAGGCGCGGATGATCGTCACCTCGCGCGCCGTCAGCCCGGCCCGCAGGACCAGGCCGTTGAACCCATCGCTCTCGATGGTGCCGGCCACCAGGTCGCCGAAGGCATCCTGAACGGCGGTCCGCCGCGCCGGATCGAGATCGACGTCAGCCGGTACACGTACCCCGATGCCGTAGACGAAGACCCGCTCGTCGGCGAGGTCGAACGTGTATGGCTGCTCGTCGAGCGCCTGCAGACCGAGGTGGTCGAGCAACGGCAGCAGCTCGGACAGTGCCGCCGGCGCGCCCCGGCGGTAGACGCGGAAGCGCCACTCCCCCGCCGGCGCGTCGACGTCGCGCCCGAGTGACGTCGACAGGCCGGCGTCGGTGTCGAGGAGCGCGGCGATCTGCCGCACGTCGTGGTCGGCCCGCTCCGGCGGCACGACGGCCCGGTAGGCGGGCGGGGCGTGCGAGCCGACGCGCTCGAACAGGATCTGCGCTTCCTCCTCGCCGACGTCGGCCACGAGTGCGGCCCGCAGGCGGTCCGACCACGACGTCGACAGCTCGTCGACGAGCCGTTCGATGGCCTCCAGGTCGACCGGCTCGACGCCACCCGGGCGGCGCACGCTCACCGCGATGCGGGCCAGCGAGCTGGCGCCGAGGTAGGGCTCGAACGTCCGCCGGTCGGCGCCGTACGCCGTGGCGACGGCGTCGGCGATGCGCTCGGGCAGCTCCGCGGTGAACCGGTTGCGCGGCAGGTACACGAGCACCGTGGTCCACGGGCCCACCGGCTCTGGGACCTCGAACACGCGCACCAGCTGGCGCTCCTGCAAGCCGACGATCGCCGCCACGAGGCGGGCCACCGCCGTCGGTTCCTGCTCCAGCACGAGGTCGCGGGGCAGGTTCTCGAGCACCGTGCGCGTCGCTCGCCCGGTGTGCGAGTGCATCCGCGCCTCGCTGAGGTCGAGGGCGTCGGCCACGGCCTCGCCGACGCCGGGGATCTCGAGCACGCTCACCCGGTAGGCGTTGGTGGCCAGCAGCCCGACGAAGCGGGTGTGCGTGCGCCCGCCGTCGGAGGTGACGGCGATGACCGCCTGGCGATCGGCGCGGAACACCCGCGCCGTGGCATCCGTGCGGGCGATCATGACCGGCCGGTCACGGGGCATCGGACGGGGGTTGGCGAAGCGCGGCTCGTCGCGAGCGAGGCCCAGCTCGCTGCCGGGCCGCAGCCTGATCGTGCCATCGTCGGCGACGTCGTAGTCCGCCGACCCGAGGAACACGAACTGCCCGGCGGCGAACCACGGCAGGATCGGATCGACGTCACCGAGCTCCTCCATGCGCTGGCGCATCGCCGGGAAGCCTTCGACGACTCGGCGCACGTCCTCGACAGCGGCGAGGATGGCGCGCTCCAGCTCCTTCGCCGTCGCCTCGTCGGTGCGGTCGATCTCGATCTGTGTCCACGCCTCGACGATCCCCTCGACGTCGGCGATGTCCGACGCCACGTCGGTGAGCCGGTTCTCCTCGTCGCGCTGGACCGTGAGCATCGGGTGCACCAGCAGGTGGACGCCGAGACCCATGCGGTCGAGCACCAGGCGCGTCGTGTCGACGAGGAACGGCATGTCGTCGGTGACGACGAAGAGCACGGAGTGCTGCGAGTGCCAACCGTCGCGCTCACGATCCGGAGACACAACCCGCACGACCGCCTCGCCGGGCGCTCGGACCCTGGCCAGGGACAGGTGGATGACGGCGACGGCGTAGATGTCGTCGACCTTGCGGTCGTCGATTTCGCCGGCGGGGAGCTCGGAGTAGTAGAGCGGCAGGAAGCGCACCAGCAGCGGGTCGTCCGGGCGGCGCAGGGCGGCCATGTCGCACAGCCGCCCGAGGGCCTCCGCAACACCGTTCTCGTCGGCGGTGGATCTCGGCAACCCGGTGTCGCCGGGCGCTGACTCGGACTCCATCGACTTCGACCTCCCGTCCCGACGCCGTTGTCGGGCTCGCCTTGGCGGTCCGGACTGTAGTGCCGTGCCCCGTGGCCCGCCTGGCCGCGCCCGGGTCAGAGGAGCCGGCGCAGCTCGACGGCGCGGGCCGCCGACGTCGTCGGGGGTCGCGCCGAGCACCGTCAGGTGACCCATCTTGCGCCCCGGTCGGGCAGCCGCCTTGCCGTAGAGGTGCAGCCGGACCGCCGGCTCGGCCAGCACACTCGCCCAGCGCGGTTCTCCATCCGCCCACCGGTCGCCGAGGAGGTTGACCATGGCCACGGCGCCCACCGTGGAGTCGGCCGCGCCGAGGGCCAGTCCGCACACCGCCCGGATCTGTTGCTCGAACTGGCTGGTGCGCGCCGCGTCGAGCGTCCAGTGGCCGCTGTTGTGTGGCCGCGGGGCGAGCTCGTTGACGAGCAGCCGACCGTCGCTGACGAACAGCTCGACGGCGAGCACGCCGACGAACCGGAGGTGGTCGGCGATGCGCAGCGCCAGACCGGCCGCCTCGGTCGCGACGTCGGCGCCGACCCGAGCCGGTACCACGGTGAGGTCGAGGATGCCGCCGACGTGATGGTTCTCGGCGACCGGGTACACGGCCGTGCGGCCATCGGCCGTGCGCGCGACGAGGACGCTGAGCTCGGCGTCGAGGGGCACCCGCTCCTCCACGACGCATGCCACACCGAGCTCGTCGAGGGCGGCGGCGAGCTCGGCCGGCGAGCCGACCTCGCGCTGTCCCTTGCCGTCGTAACCGAGGCGGGCAGTCTTGACGATCGCCGGGAACCCGACGCGCTCGGCGGTGCGGGCAACGGCGAACGGCGCCGTCGGCACACCGAGGTCGGCGAGGAACCGCTTCTCGGCGATGCGGTCCTGGGCGACGGCGACCGCGTGCGGTGGCGGAGCCACGATCACGTCGGCGGCGAGCCGCTCGAGGGCGGCTGCCGGCGGGTTCTCGAACTCGGTGGTGACGACCGCGCACGTGGCGGCGAGGCGGTCGAGGGCCGCCGGGTCGTCGTACGGCGCGACGAGGTGCTCATCGGCGACGCGACCGGCCGGGGCGGCCGGGTCGGGGTCGAGGACGACGGTGCCGTAACCCATCGTGCGGGCGGCGATGATGGCGTACCGGCCGAGCTGGCCGCCGCCGAGCATGCCGACCGTCGCCGGCGGGACGACCGGCGTCACGTGGCGGTGGGCGGCAGCGTCGAGGTCGCCGCCTGGGCGTGGCGCTCGGCGCGGTAGGCGGCGAGTTGCTCGGCGAGTGCCGGATCGTCCGCCGCCAGCATGGCCACGGCGAACAGGGCGGCGTTGGTGGCGCCGGCCTCGCCGATGGCGAACGTGGCGACGGGGATGCCGGCGGGCATCTGGACGATCGACAGCAGGGAGTCCTGGCCCTGCAGGTGCCGGGACGGCACGGGCACCCCGAGCACGGGCACGGTGGTCTTGGCCGCCAGCATGCCGGGGAGGTGAGCGGCCCCGCCGGCGCCGGCGATGATCGCCCGCAGGCCGCGGCCCGCCGCGTGCTCGGCGTAGGCGAACATCTCGTCGGGCATCCGGTGGGCGCTGACCACCTGCGCGTCGTGGGCCACGCCGAAGCGTTCGAGCACCGCAACCGCCGCTTGCATCGTCGACCAGTCGCTGGCCGACCCCATCAGCACGGCGACGCGTGGACCGTCGCCGCTCATGGCACACGACGCGATCTGGGCGCGCTGCGTCTCGAATTCGAGACCAGGCGCGCCCAGAAGCCGGTCTGAGACGGTGCGCGCCCAGATGTCGTCGGCGCGACGATCACGACAGGCCGCTCGCCCGCTGGCGCAGCGGGTCGATGCGCAGCACGACCCGCTCGCTCTGGATCGGCGCCGCGTAGTCGTGGCCGAGGTAGCGCTGGGACAGCGTGTCGATGTGCCGACGGGCCTCGTCACCGCGCACCTCGCCGATGACCCGGCCGCGCACCTCGGCGTAGCGGTACGGGTTCTGGGCGTCCCAGATCGTGACCGTCACCTCGGGGTGCTGCTGGATGGCCAGGTACTTGGCACGGTGGACCTCGGTGTTGATGAGGATCTGCTCGTCGGTGGCGTCGACCCACATGACGTGGCTGAGCGTCTGGCCGTTCGGTAGGGGCACAGCCAGCGTGCCGAAGTTGGTGCCCGTGGCGGCCAGGTCGCGGATCGCGGGTTCGAGCATGGTGTCGAGGCTAGGCGGCTGCCGCGCGGCGTGATGAGATGGGGTGATGCAGCAGCGCAACGTGCTCGGCGACGAGCTCATCCCCTGCTCGATGGATCCGCTGACGGGCTACTACCGCAACGGTTGCTGCGAGAACCGCGGTGACGACCCGGGGATGCACGTCGTGTGCTGCCGGGTGACCGAGGAGTTCCTCGAGTTCTCGGTCAGCCGCGGCAACGATCTCGTGACGCCCATGCCGCAGTACGGCTTCCCCGGCCTGCGGCCGGGCGACCAGTGGTGCGTGTGCGCGGCGCGCTGGGCGGAGGCGCTGGACGAGGGGATGGCCTGCCCGGTGGTGCTGGAGAGCACCCACCTGTCGGCGCTGGAGTTCGTCGACCTCGACGCCCTGCGGGCGCACGCGGTGCGCTGAGCGGTCGTGCGCTGCCGCCGTCAGCGGCCGAGGAGGGGCCGCCAGGAGCCCGGGTAGGCGGCGGCGACCTGGGCGGGCGTCATCCGCAGCGTCGCTTCGGGCACCGAGTCGACCAGCGCCCGCCGCTCGTCGTAGTGGTGCAGCGAATCGGCGACCCGCTCGAACAGCGGGCGGCGCAGGTCGACGAGCTCGCCGGGCGGTTCGGCATCGAAGTAGCCCCAGATGGTGAACGCGATCCGCAGGTCGTGGACCACCGGCGCCCGCCCGTAGAGCGAGGCGCGCCGCAGGGCGATGTCGGTGCAGCCGGCCACGGCGTCGCCGACGGACTCGCCGGCCCGCACGCGGACCTCCGGGCGGAGACGGGCGGCGAGCGTGAGGGCGTATCCCTGGTCCGGTCCCTGGAACCCGAGCCGGGCCCCGGTCGGCTGGCGGCCGGAGAGGTCGGCGGGCCGATCGGCGGACCACCGATCGGGCACGTGGTCCGGCGACTCGTAGCCGCGGGCGTCGTCGAGCGGAGCGACGGGCGAGAACTTCGGCGCGGCCATGCCGCATTCTGGCACCACCGCGCCCGGTGGCCAGATCCGCCAACTGTTCACGCCGACGGCCAGTTCTTGACCGTCTGTGCAAACAGTTGAGGATTTCGGCCACCGGTCAGGCGTCGACGCGGGCGAAGAGGGCCTTGAGGTAGGCGCCCTCGGGGAACCCGATCGGGTGGTCGAGGGGATGACCGGTCCGGGCGACGGGCGTGAGGTGGTGTCCGGCGGCGTGGGCGGCGGTGAACACGGTGTCGACGAACTCGTCGCTCGTCACCCGGCTCGAGCACGACGCCTGCACGAGCAGCCCGCCCGGCTCGACGAGCGCCAGGGCCAGCGTCGTCAATCGCCCGTACGCCCGCCGGGCGGCTCCGACGCTCGCCTGCCGCGCGGCGAACGACGGCGGGTCGACGACCACGACATCGAATCGCCGGCCACGCCGGGCCAGCGCCGCCATGACGTCGAAGGCGTCGCCGGCCTCGACGTCGTGGCGACACGCCGCGACGGCCGGTCGGTCCCTGTTCGACGCCATGTTGCGCACGGCAATCGCTCAGCGCCGGCGCACTCTGGTCGACGCTGGTCACCTCGGCGGCACCACCGGCGGCGGCGTGCACGGAGAACCCTCCGGTGCAGGCGAACACGTCGAGCACGCGAGCGCCCGCGCTCAGCGTGGCCAGCAGCGCCCGGTTCTCCCGTTGGTCGAGGAAGTGCCCGGTCTTCTGGCCGCGGACCACGTCGGCTTCGAACAGCAGCCCGTGCTCGAAGAACGGCACCGGCTCGACGGGCAGGTCGCCCAGCGCGGCCACCGGTCGGCCGCCGACGCGGCGACCGTGGCGCACGACCACGGCCGACGGAACGACCAGCTCAACGAGACCGTCGATGACGTCCGCGAGATGGGGCAGCCACGCCGCGGTGTAGATCTTCGCCACGTAGGTGTCGTCGTAGCGATCGATCACGAGGCCGGGCAGGCCGTCGTTCTCACCGTGGACGACGCGATACCCGGTGGTGTCGCCGGACTCCTCCAGCGGCCGCCGGTGCGCCAGCGCGGTGCCCAGGCGCTGGGCCCAGAACGCCGCGTCGATCGGCGTCGGCCGGCCATGGTGCAGGACACGGACACGGATGGGCGAGTCCGGGTCGTACAGGCCGATGGCGACGAACGCCCGGTCCGCATCGAAGACGACCGCCAGGTCGCCCGCGGTGCCGTCGTGGCTGACCGACGTGATCGCCCGGTCGAACACCCACGGATGCCCGGCCCGGATCTGGCGCTGGGCGTCGCGGGTGACGCGCACCGCCACCCGGCGGCGCGGCTCGGTCAGGCCGGTGCCGCCGTCGAGGCGTGCAGCAGGCCGTAGACGATGCTCTCCTCGAGCGCCCGCCACGATGCCTCGATGATGTTCGTGCTGACGCCGATCGTCGTCCAGTCCCGCTCGCCGTCGGTGGCGTCGAGCAGGACGCGGGTGACCGCTCCCGTCGCCCCGGCGCCGTCGAGGATCCGCACCTTGAAGTCGGTGAGGTGCACTCGATCGAGGTGCGGATAGGCACCGTTGAGGGCCGCCCGTAGGGCGGTGTCGATGGCGTTGACCGGCCCGTTGCCCTCGGCCGTGAAGACGCGCCGATCCTCGCCGACCCACACCTTGACCGTCGCCTCGGTCGTGAAGTCGCCACTCGGCAGCTCGTCGGTGATGACCCGCATGCTCTCGACGCGGAAGAAGTCGTGCTCCCACCCGGCGGCGCGGCGCATCAGCAGCTCGAGGGAGGCGTCGGCGGCCTCGAAGTGGTAGCCCTCGTGCTCCAGCCGTTTGAGGTCGTCGATCACCGAGGTGACGGCCGGGCCGTCCATCTCCAGGCCCAGCTCGGCGGCCTTCATCGTGATCGTCGCCCGACCGGCCATCTCGCTGACGACGAAGCGCGTGCCGTTTCCGACGAGCTCCGGATCGACGTGCTCATAGGCGTCCTTGGCTCGGGCGATGGCGCTGGTGTGCAGCCCCGCCTTGTGGGCGAAGGCCGACGATCCCACGTACGGCGACTGCGGGTTGACGGCCCGGTTGAGCAGCTCGGCGACGTGGTGGCTGACTGCGGTGAGGCGCTCGATGCGACCCTCGGGCAGGCACGTGTAGCCGAGCTTGAGCTGGAGGTTGGGGATGATCGTCGTCAGGTTGGCGTTGCCGGTGCGCTCGCCGAGCCCGTTGAGCGTGCCCTGGACGTGGTCGGCGCCGGCGAACACGGCGGCCATCGAGTTGGCGACGGCGCAGCCGGTGTCGTCGTGGCAGTGGATGCCGATCGTGACGTCGCGCCCGACGTGGGCGTGCACGGCGGCGACGATCTCGCCGACCTCGTGGGGCAGCGATCCGCCGTTGGTGTCGCACAGCACGACGTGGCTGGCGCCCTTGACGACGGCGGCCTCGAGGGCCCGCAGGGAGAACTCCGGGTTGGCCTTGTAGCCGTCGAAGAAGTGCTCCATGTCGACGAGCACCCGACGTCCCTGGCCGGTGAGGTAGGCGACCGAGTCGGCGATCATCGCCTCGCCCTCGTCGAGCGTCGTCTGCAGCGCTTGCGTCACGTGGTAGTCGCTGCTCTTGGCGACGATGCACACCGCCGACGTGCCCGCCTCGACGAGGTTGCGCAGCGTGGCGTCGTCGTCGACCTTGCCGCGCGGGCGGCGGGTCGAGCCGAAGGCCACCAGCGTGCTGGTTGCCAGGCGCAGTTCGGTGGCGGCGCGGGCGAAGAACTCGATGTCCTTGGGGTTGGCGCCCGGCCACCCGCCCTCGATGTACTGCACGCCGAGGAGGTCGAGCTGCTCGGCGATGCGCAGCTTGTCCTCGACGGTGGCCGACACCCCCTCGACCTGCAGGCCGTCGCGCAGGGTGGTGTCGAAGACCTCGACGTGCCGGCGGGGCTCGGTGGGCTCGCTCATTGGTGCACCCTGTCGACTCGCGACGGGTCCCGTTCGAGGATGGTGCACCAATGAGCCGAAGACCGTGCTTGATGATTCGCTCGCTCGAAGACTCGCTCGCTCATGATGTGGCTCCTGTTGTCCTGGACCGGCGCCGAGAACGCAAGAAGCCGCCCGGAGGCGGCTTCGGCGTGCACGCGGATGGTCCCACGTGCACTACGGAATGACGATGATCGCGTCGGCGGGGCACGTCGGCGAGATCACGCCGCCATTCAACCGGGTGACGGGCGCTGGCGTCAACCGGGAGGCGGGATCAGGGTGCCGCTCGCTGTGGGTTTCGCTGTGCATGAACGGTGGATGAACGCGCCGCTCCTGGGGGTAACGAGCAATCTCTGGGGAGAACCCTGTGAATTCAAAAAGAGGTCTTGACCTGCCATGATGCGTTGCGGCAAGGTGTGCCCAGTACCGGAGAGCGCAACGCCGACCGGGACCGGGGATCCGAGTCTGTGGGGATCACCTTCGGGTGATCTCGACGGAAAACGGTCCGGTCCGACTGCTTCGGCAGGGCCGACGTCAGCGGAGCCGGTGCACGGGACGAATTGCCACCGAGCCACCTCGGGCGGCCGACCGGTTCGCCGGCCGGTCGTGCGGAGTGGCACGGGCCGAAGCATCGGGGAGCCACCCCAACTGGCTCGTCGGGCCGAGGTCCTCGCGG
This sequence comes from uncultured Acidimicrobiia bacterium, assembly GCA_963776995.1. Classification (GTDB taxonomy): domain Bacteria; phylum Actinomycetota; class Acidimicrobiia; order Acidimicrobiales; family Ilumatobacteraceae; genus JALZMG01. Next base: position 148,517 of record CAVZPA010000014.1, on the reverse strand, counting down.
TGCCAGATCGGTGCGTCGGACCTGTCCGGGGCAACGTGACTGCACCGCGACGGCAACGGAGCCGGGTAACCGGCAACCGGGCCGACAACGCGGCATCGCCCGCCGAGCCTTCGGGCACGACGGGCGATGTGAGGTCGAGCGAGAGGCTAACGCCAGCAGGTCGACCATCGGTGGATGGTTCGTCCCACTGAGCTGCCCCGGGCAGCGCAGCGGCTCCGGCCGCAGCGCTTCCGGGGCGGTTCGCTTTTCCGTCGTCCGCCGGGTTCTGTCCTTCGGAATCGCCCCGATCCGGCCGATCCCGAAGGACAGGACGGTGTCAGACCGCGAGTTCGCACCACTCCTTGTATTGCGGTTCCTCGCCGCGCACGGCCCGGGCGTAGACCTCGGCGATGGCCAGCGTCTTCGGACCGGGACAGGGGATCTGGCGGTCGTCGACGGAGTTGACGGAGCTGATCTCGGCAGCTGTGCCGCAGACGAAGATCTCGTCGGCGATGTACAGGTCGCTGCGGGCGATGTTGTCGACCCGGCAGTCGATGCCGAGGTCGGCGGCGATCGTCATCACCGAGCTCTGGGTGATCCCCTCCAGCGCTCCGGCCGACAGCGGCGGCGTCAGCACGACCCCGTTGCGCGAGACGAAGATGTTCTCTCCGGTGCACTCGGCGACGAGCCCGTTGGGGGCGAGCATGATCGCCTCGTCGTAGCCAGCGTTCAGCGCCTCGACCTTGGCCAGCGACGAGTTCACGTAGTTGCCCGTCGTCTTCGACGCCGGCGGCATCGTGTTGTGGTCGTGGCGGGTCCACGAGGAGATCTTCATCCGCACACCCTTGGTCACCGCGTCGTCACCCAGGTAGGCGCCCCACGGCCAGCAGGCGATCGCCACGTCGACCGAGCACGGCAGCGTGTTGAGGCCCATCTCGCCGTAGCCGAGGTAGGCGATCGGCCGCACGTAACAGGAGCTGAGGCCGGTGGACGCCACGGTCGCCTTGGTTGCCTCGACGAGCTCCTCGACGGTGTACGGGAGCTCCATGCCGATGATCTTGGCCGAGTTGTGCATCCGCACCATGTGGTCGGTGAGGCGGAACACGGCCGGCCCCTGCGAGGTTTCGTAGGCCCTGATGCCCTCGAACACCCCGGTGCCGTAGTGCAGCGTGTGGGTGAGCACGTGGATCCGGGCCTGGTCCCAGTCGACGAGCTCACCGTTCATCCAGATCTTGTCGGTCGGCGTGATCGGCATCGCGTCATTCTCCCACCGAGGTCGGTCGTTCGCTCCCTCGGGGACTCGGTCGGCTCACACGGGCGGCGATGGCGTCACCCACCGACGTGGTGCTCCCGGCAACCGGCTCGGCGCACGCCGCACGGATCCGCGCCGCGGCGTCGCCGTCGCCGAGGAACTCGAGCATCAGCGCCGCGGAGAGGATCGCGGCCCGCGGGTCCGCCGTGTTCGTGCCGGCGATGTCCGGGGCCGATCCGTGGACCGGCTCGAACATGCTCGGCCCCGTGCGGGCCGGGTTGAGGTTCGCCGACGACGCCAGCCCGACGCCGCCCGACACCGCCCCGCCGAGGTCGGTCAGGATGTCGCCGAACAGGTTGTCGGTGACGATGACGTCGTAGCGCTGGGGATCCTGGACGAAGTAGATGGTCGCCGCATCGACGTGGTGGTACGCCGTTCCGACGTCGGGGTACTCGGCCGCCACCTCGTCGAACGTGCGCTGCCAGAGGTCCCCGGCGAACGTCAGGACGTTCGTCTTGTGCACGAGCGTGACGTGCCGGCGGGACCGCGACATCGCCAGCTCGAAGGCGTAGCGCACGCACCGCTCGACCCCCATCCGGGTGTTGACGCTGCCCTGCGTGGCCACCTCGTGGGGCGTTCCCCGCCGCAGTACCCCGCCCTCGCCGACGTACGGCCCCTCGGTGTTCTCGCGGATCACCACGAAGTCATGACCGGGCGCCGTGAACGGCCGCTGGTTGACGTACAGGTCGAGCTCGAACCGCATCTTGAGCAGCAGTCCTCGCTCGATGACACCCGGCGGCACCTCCGGCGTGCCGACGGCCCCGAGCAGGATGGCGTCGAAGCCGCGCAGCTCCTCGAGCGTGGCGTCGGACAGGATCTCGCCGTCGCGCAGGTAGCGCTGCCCGCCGAGGTCGAACGCCACGGTGTCGAGAACCGCACCGGCCGCCCGGATGACCTTCAGCGCCTCCTCCGTGACTTCCGGCCCGATGCCGTCGCCGCCGATGATCGCGACGCGATGTGGTGTGCGCTGAGCAGCCATATGGCCGGTCAAGCTAGCCAGCGGACCCTCGATCGACCGAGCCTCCTCCGGTCGGAGCGCAGCCCGCCGATAGAGTCGATGCACCATGGAATCGCACCAGCTGTCCCAGGGGGCGTTCGACCGGCTGCAGGCCGAGCTCGACGATCTCGCCACGCGGGGCCGCATCGAGGTCGCGGCGAAGATCGAGCGAGCCCGCGAGCTCGGCGACCTCTCCGAGAACGGCGACTACCAGGCCGCCAAGGACGAGCAGGGCCACATGGAGGGCCGCATCCGGCAGCTCGAGGCGATCCTCGAGCATGCCGAGATCATCGCCGCCCCCGAGCCCGGCGTCGTCGGGCCGGGCACCATCGTCACGATCGTCTACGAGGGCGACAGCGACGACGCCGCCGAGCGCTACCTCCTCGGCCACATCGAAGAGCGCACCGGTGACCTCGACGTGATCAGCCCGACAGCACCGCTCGGGGCGGCCCTCATCGGCGCCCACACCGGCGACACCGTCAGCTACGAAGCGCCGAACGGAGAGCTGCGGGTGCGGGTCATCGAGGTGGAAGCGACCTGAGCGAGGTCCTCGCCGAACCGGACGGCCCCGAACCTCTCGCCGATGCTCCGGCCGCCATCGTCGTCCCCCCGCTGCCGCCGGGGCGCGACCTCGAGCTGCCCCGCGGCACCGTGCACCTGCGCGAGGTTCCGGGACCGCCGGGTGCTCCGACGGTCGTGCTGCTCCACGGCTGGACGGCCACGGCCGACCTCAACTTCTTCACCTGCTACGCCGCCCTTGGCGAGCACCACCGAGTGCTCGCGTTCGACCATCGCGGCCATGGGAGCGGCATCCGGTCCCGGCGCCTGTTCCGCCTCGAGGACTGCGCCGACGACGTCTTGGCGATGGCCGATGCGCTCGGTGTCGACGAGCTGATCGCCGTCGGCTACTCGATGGGCGGGGCCATCGCCCAGCTGCTCTGGCGCCGCCACCCCGACCGCGTGCGCGGGCTCGTGCTGGCGGCCACGGCGGCGCACTTCAACGCCCACCGCAACGAGCGCCTCTCGTTCCTCGGTCTCTCCGGGCTCGCCGCCCTCGCCCGCCTCACTCCGGCCCAGGCGCGGCACTGGCTGACGACGCAGCTGTACCTGCAACGCAAGACCAGCACGTGGTCGCCGTGGGCGGCCGAGCAGGCCGCCCACCACGACTGGCGGATGGTCCTCGAGGCGGGCCGCGCGCTGGGGACGTTCCGCGCCGACGAATGGCTCGGCGACATCGACGTCCCGACGGCCGTGGTCGTGACGATGGCCGACCCGGTCGTGCCCGTGAGCCGGCAGATCCACCTCTTCGAGGGCATCACGACGGCCAGCGCGTGGCGCGTCGACGCCGGTCACGATGCCATCGTCGCCCGTCCCGAGCGGTTCGTGCCGGTGCTGCTGCAGGCCTGCGCCGACGTCGCCATGCGCGACGTCGCGCAGCGGCGATGAGGCGCCGCACCGCGGCGCTCGCCGCCGGTCTCGTTCTGGCGGCGGTGGTCGCCGTCGCCGCCAACGGCCGCCGGGCCAGCGGACCGATCCGCCGCACGTCGCGCGCCGGGCGCAACGTCGAGCTGGCCCGCATCGGCGCGGCCGTCGGGTCCACGTACGCCACCACGGCGGCCCGCAAGCTGTTCGCCTCCGCGGAGCGCCGCGCCGAGCTCGACGACGAGCGCCGGCTGCGCAGCGCCGAGCAGGTCGCCGAACGCCTCGGTGACATGAAGGGCGCCCTGATGAAGGTCGGCCAGATGGCCAGCTACCTCGACGACGGCCTTCCCGAACCCGTGCGCCAGGCTCTCGCCGCCCTGCAGGCCGATGCCCCGCCGATGTCGGCCGAGCTGGCGGCCGAGGTCGTCGAGCGGGAGCTCGGGCGCCCTCCCGAGGAGCTGTTCCTCGAGTGGGATCCCGAACCGATCGCCGCGGCGTCGATCGGCCAGGTCCACCGGGCCGTGGCCGTCGACCCGACCACGCAGCGCGAGCTGGCGGTGGCGGTCAAGGTGCAGTATCCCGGCGTCGCCGAGGCCATCGAAGCCGACCTCGCCAACACCGACCTCCTCGGCACGCTGCTCCGCCAAGGTTTCGGTGGCCTCGACCCGACGGAGATGGTGGCGGAGATCAAAGAGCGCGTGTCCGAGGAGCTCGACTACCGGCGGGAGGCGGAACACCAGTCCGAGTTCGCCGCCTTCTACCGTGACCATCCCTTCATCCACGTCCCCGCCGTCGTGCCGGCCCTGTCGACCGGCAAGGTGCTGACCAGCGAGCTGGTCGTCGGCACGCCGTGGCGCGACATCCTCTCGTGGGACCAGCACCAGCGCGACCTCGCCGGCGAAGGCATCTTCCGCTTCGTGTTCCGCAGCCTGTACCGGATGCATGCGTTCAACGGCGACCCGCACCCGGGGAACTACCTGTTCCACGGTGACGGCCGGATCACGTTCCTCGACTTCGGGCTGGTGCGTCACTTCAGCGACGCCGAGATCAAGGTGTTCGCCTCGATGGTCCAGGCAGCCGCCGTCGACCACGACCCCACCCAGTTCCGGCGCATCGTCGAGGACGCCGGGCTCCTGCGGCCCGAGGCACCGGTCACCACTGCCGAGGCCGGCGCCTACTTCTCGCACTTCTACCAGCCCGTCGCCACCGACCGCACGATGACGTGGACGCCCGAGTACGCCAGCAGCATCGTCCGCCACACGTTCGACCGTTCCAGCCCGATCGCCCAGTACGCCACCGTGCCCCGGGCGTTCGTGTTCATCCAGCGCATCAACCTCGGCCTCTACGCCCTCCTCGGCGACCTCCGGGCCACCGGCAACTACCGCCGCATGGCCGAGGAGCTGTGGCCGTTCGCCGACGGAGCGCCGTCCACCCCGCTCGGCGAGGCCGAGGCCGTGTGGCTGGAGAAACGGCGGACCTGACGGACGGCGCCGGGGTAGCGCCGGTAGCGTCGCTCCGATGCGTCGCCGGGTCCTCGCTCCACTCGCCGTGTCGATCGCCCTCGCCGCCGCGGCGTGCGGGGGTGACGACGACGCCGACTCCGACTCGACGACCGCCGACGCTTCGAGCGCCACCGTCGTCACGGACGACACCGTCGTCGACGTGACGCTCGTGCCGGCGAGCACGGTTCCCGCGCCCGGCGTGTCCCTGCCGGCGAGCATCCCCACGGAGCTGGTCGTCACCGAGCTGACCCCCGGCACAGGCACGCCGGCAGCCGAGGGCGACACGGTCTTCGTCAACTACGTCGGGGTGCGCAGCGAGGATGGGACCGAGTTCGACAACAACTACGGCGCGGCGCCGTTCCCGGTGACCCTCGGCGCCGGTGGCGTGATCGCCGGCTGGGACCAGGGCCTGGTCGGCGCGACCGCCGGATCGCAGGTGCAGCTCGACATCCCCGCCGACCTCGCCTACGGCGATTCGCCACCGAACACCGAGGTCATCCAGCCCGGCGACGCATTGTCGTTCGTCGTCGACGTCCTCGCCGTCGTGCCGCCGGCGGACCCGGCCGACGCCCCGACCGTCGAGGACTTCCCGCTGTCCAGCGAGCTGATCACCGAGGCCGTCAACGTCGACCTCGTCGAAGGGGACGGACCGCCGTTGGAGGTCGGGCAGACCGCCGTGTTCCAGCTCATCGCCGCGCGGGGCGACAACGGCGAGGTGCTCGAGAGCACGTGGACCGCCGGCCAACCGCAGGCGTTCGTCGTTGCCGAGGGCGAGCTGCTCGGCGGACTCGTCGAGGGGCTGCCGGGGATGAAGGTCGGCGGCCGCCGCGCCGTGACCATCCCGTACGACGCGAACATGGGGCTCACCCCGGAGACCAACGTGATCATCATCGCCGACCTCGTCGCCGCCTTCTGACAGGGGAGCGAGCGAGCGGCGTCAGCGCTGGGCCGGGACGGTCGCGCCGACACCGATTCCGTGGAGGTTTGATCCCGCTGAGCGGGAGCCACGCTCCGAAGAACCCGCGTGGCGCCCGCGCTACGAGGGCGATCGGTCCCGCCCGTCGACGATCGCCCGCAGGTCGAGCCCGATGTCGAGCACCCGCGCCGAGTGGGTCAGCTCGCCGACGGCCACGTGGTCGACGCCGGTCTCGCCGACCTGGCGGGCCGCCTCCAGCGTCAACCCGCCGCTCGCCTCCAACACGACGGGTCGTCCCGACTCGTCGCGGAGGGCCACCGCGGCGCGCATCGCGGCGAGGTCGAAGTTGTCGAGCAGCACGGCGTCAGCGCCGGCATCGATGGCCACGCGCAGGCCGTCGAGCGAGTCGACCTCGATCTCCACCGGGATCGATTCCGCCAACGACCGCACTGCAGCGAAGGCGGCCGCCACGCCGCCGGCTGCGAGGACGTGGTTGTCCTTGACGAGTGCGGCGTCCGAGAGTCCCATCCGGTGGTTGTGCCCGCCGCCCTGGCGGACGGCGTACTTCTCCAGCGCCCGCAGGCCGGGCGTGGTCTTGCGCGTGTCGCGCACGGTGCAGCCGGTGCCCTCCAGGGCATCGGCCCACCGCCGGGTGAGGGTGGCCACGCCGGACAGGTGGCACAGCAGGTTGAGTGCCGTGCGCTCGGCCGTCAGCAGGGCGCGCGTCGGCGCGGTGACCCGGGCCACCTCGTCCCCGGGCGCGACTCGGTCGCCGTCGCCGACGAGGTACTCGATGTCGGACACGGTCCCGCCGCACACGGCGTCGATCGCCGCGGCGGCGACGGCGAGCCCGGCGACGACACCGTGGCCGCGGCTGGCGAACGTACCGACGCTGCGCTGATCGGCCGGCACGGTGGCCGCCGACGTCACGTCCACGCCACCCATGAGGTCCTCGGCCACGGCCATCCGCACGATCGCCGCCACGGCGTCGGGATCGAGGCCGCCATCGAGGAGGCGGCGCCGGGTGTCGTCCGCCAGCGGGTGGAACCGGAACATCAGGCCATCTCGACCACTGGCTCGCCGTCGGCAGCGAGGCGGACGTCGAGGTGCCGCCGCCACTCGTCGCGCGACGCCGGGAAGTCGGAGCGGCGGTGGCAACCACGGCTCTCGGTGCGCGTCGCCGCAGCGGCGACGACCGCCGTCCCGACGGTCAGCATGTTCGTGGCCTCCCAGGACGACCCGCGAGGGCGGTGTCGCCGCATCGGTCTTGCGGGCCACGGCATCGAGGACGGCGGCCGCAGTGTCCAGCGACTCGGCATCGCGGACCACGCCGACGTGGCGCGACATCGCGGCGCGGATCTCCGGCCGGTGTGCCGCGTCGACGACGACGCCCGGCGCGTCGGGGGCGTCGGGCTCCACGGGATCGAGTACCTCCCATGCCAGATCGCGTCCGAGGCGAGTGCCGGCGACGACGCTCTCCGTGAGGCTGTTCGACGCCAACCGGTTGGCGCCGTGGACGCCGGTGCACGACACCTCGCCGACGGCGTACAGCCCGCCGAGCGCCGTCGTCCCGTCGAGGCCGGCCGGCACGCCGCCGCAGGCGTAGTGGGCCGCGGGCGCGACCGGGATGCGGTCCCGGGCGGGGTCGATGCCGATTCGACGGCAGGCGGCGGTGATCGAGGGGAAGCGGGTGGCAAAGCGCTCGCCGAGGTGGGTGGCGTCGAGGAAGACGTGATCGTCGATGCCTCCTGGCGCCTCGGCCATCCGTCGGCTGATCGCCGCAGCGACGACGTCGCGCGGTGCGAGGTCCTCCTGGGGGTGCACGCCGACCATGACCCGCTCGCCGGCCCCGTCGTAGAGGATCGCGCCTTCGCCGCGCACGGCCTCGCTGACGAGCGCCTGCTGCCCTGTGGCGTCGGGTCCGCTGTACAACACGGTCGGGTGGAACTGCACGAACTCGACGTCGCGCACGGCCAGCCCGGCACGCAGGGCGATGGCGACGCCGTCGCCGGTCACGGCCGGCGGGTTCGAGGTCGAGGCGAAGACCTGCCCGTACCCGCCGGTGGCGAGCACGACGGCGCGGGCGGTGACGATGCCGACGGACTCGATCGAGCCGGCCGGGCCGAGCTGGGCGATCGTCACCCCCGCCGCCTGGCGGGTCCCGTCCGGCCGCCTACCGGTCATCACGTCGAGGGCGAAGGCTCGCTCGAGGACATCGACGCCGGCCGCCATCGCCGACTGGTCGAGCGTCCGCTGGACCTCGGCACCGCTGCGGTCGCCGCCGGAGTGCACGATGCGGTTGTGGCTGTGCCCGCCCTCCCTCGTCAGTGCCGGCCCCTCCCCGTCGGCGTGCGGGTCGAACGCTGCGCCGAGGCGCATCAGGTAGCGGATCGACGTCGGCGCCTCGGCGACGAGCTCGCGCACGACGGCTTCGTCGCACAGCCCGGCTCCGGCGGACAGTGTGTCGCGGACATGGTCCTCGATGGAGTCCGTCGGGTCGAGCACGCCGGCGAGCCCGCCCTGTGCCCACGCCGTCGAACCGGCGTTCAACACGTCCTTGGTCACCACCAGCACGCTGCGCACCGGCCGCACGGCGAGCGCCGCAGCCAGCCCGGCGGCACCCGATCCGAGCACGACGACGTCCACATCCCGCTCCCACGTCAGAGCCGGGCCAGCAAGTCGCCTCGGGAGCCCAGTCACGGTGATGTCGTCCTCACGATGGGCATGCATGGGCGTGGATGGTCAGGTCGAGCGTCGGCCAGGGGCCGGGCGGCGCCAGCCGCAGCGAGACAGCCGAGCGAGCGAGTTTCGAGCGAGCGAGGCCATCAGACGCGGAGCGAGTTTCGAGCGAGCGAGGCCACTAGGCACGGCCACTTATTCGGCCGTCGGCGACGGGGTGCCGATCTCGATCATCCGCTCGACGGAGCGCCTGGCCCGCTCGGCGATGTCGGGCGGGACGTCGACGACGTCTTTTCCCTCGCGCAGCGAGCGCAGCAGCTTGGCCGGCGTGATCATCTTCATGTACTTGCACACCGCGGCGCGGTTGACCGGCTCGAACAGCACGAGCGGGTTGGCCTTGGTGAGCTGGTGCAGCATCCCCGTCTCGGTGGCCACGAGCACCTTGCGCGCTGTCGTGTCGCGCGCCGCCGTCACCATCCCGCTCGTCGAGAGGATCTTCGTGCGGGCCTCGGGCACGACGCCTGCCCCGACGAGGTACAGGGCGCTGGTGGCGCAGCCGCACTCGGGGTGGATGAACAGCTCGGCGTCGGGGTCCTCGGCGACGCGGGCCTTGAGGTCAGCGCCGTTGATGCCGGCGTGGACGTGGCATTCGCCGAGCCAGATGTGCATGTTCTCCCGACCAAGGGCGCGCTGGACATGCGCCCCGAGGAACTGGTCGGGACAGAACAAGACCTCGGTGTCCTCAGGGATCGAGGCGACGACGTCGACGGCGTTCGATGACGTGCAGCAGATGTCCGTCTCGGCCTTGACTGCGGCCGTCGTGTTGACGTAGCTGACGACAACGGCGCCGGGGTGCTCGGCCTTCCAGGCGCGCAGCTCCTCGGCGGTGATCGTCTCGGCGAGGCTGCAGCCGGCGCGCTCGTCGGGGATCAGCACGGTCTTGTCGTAGGAGAGGATCTTCGCCGTCTCGGCCATGAAGTGGACGCCGCAGAAGACGATCGTCGAGGCGTCGACCTCTGCCGCGACCCGGGACAGCCCGAGCGAGTCGCCGACGTGGTGGGCGATCTCCTGGACCTCGGGGAGCTGGTAGTTGTGGGCCAGGATCACGGCATCGCGCTCCTCGGCGAGGGCGCGGACCTGCTCGGCCCAGTCCGCTGGCAGGAGCTCGTCGAGCGTCGTCCCGGGCGGGTGGAAGGTCTCGGCGGTCACGCGGCCAGCGTACGGCCGCCGTCCGGCGTCGTGCCGTCTCGGGCGGTTACGGGCGGAGGAGGCGGACGCGGGAGGTCGTCGTCGCCCGGTGGGCCTCGACGTCGTCGCGCAACAGGGCCCAGGCCTCTTCGATGGTGGTCGCGACGGCGGAGGCGATGGTCAGGTCGCCGTCGTAGCGCTCGGCCTCGGCCGTCCATGCCGGCACGATCTCGAGCAGCCGGCCGTCACGGGCCCGCACGTGGTTCTCGCGGTAGTCGAGGGTGGTGCGCCACCCGGCGCGCTCGAGCGCCCGCCGGTCGGGTGGTTCGACCAGCACACCGTGACGGCGGGGTCGGCCGGACGAGCGAAGGGTGCTCATCGACATAGGGACGAGTGTGCAGGATCGGGCCTGTGGATCGTCAGTCCCGATTACCTGTGAACTGCTTGGGGATGGCGAGCCCGGTCCTGTGGACATGTCGCTCATCGCAAGGCGTCGAGGCGCCGCCGGATGCGTGTCGGGCTCACCCCGCCGCGGGCCCCGAGCGGCTGGGCGAAGATGCTCACCCGCAGCTCCTCGAGCGCCCACCCGAGGTCTGCGGCCTCGGCTGCGTCGGCGCGCTCCCGGCGGTGGCGCTGGTCGCCCAGCAGTGCGGCGTAGCGCTGCTCCAGCGGCACCACCTCGGCCATCCGGCGGACGTCACGCGGCACGTCCTCGGCGAGGCGTTCGAGCCGGTACTCGATCGATTGCACGTACCGCAACACGTCGGGCAGCCGCTGAGCGCCCGCCCGGATGACGAACCCGGGTCGGACGAGCCGGTCCAGGTGGGCCCGGGCGTCGGCGACGGAGGCGGCGACCGCGGGCGCACCAAGCCGATCGAGCCGCGCCCGGACGCGGTCGGCCGCAGCGAGGATCTCGGCGACTGTGGCCACCGCCGCAGCAGCCACGGCCGGCGCCTCGCGACGGACGGCCCGCTGCAGCTCGGCGAAGGCGTCGGCGTCCCAGGGCAGCTCACCGTGGTCGCCCATCACGCGGTCGACGGCAGCGACCCGGCAATCGGCCACCAGGTCGTCGAGGCCGAACGGGGCGATGGCCAGTCGTGCCGAGCGGTCGAGCGCCCGCTGGATGTCGGCGACGGGAGGCGGCGCGGTGAGCAGCAGCAGCCGGCGGACGCCGCCGCGCATCACCCGCTGCTGGAGATCGGGGTTGGTGAGGACACGCAGCGACACGCTGTCGTCGTCGTCCAGCAGGGCCGGGTAGCCGCGCACCGGATGGCCGCCGCGATCGGTCTCGACGAGCCGGGGCAGCGTGCCGACGTCCCAGCCCACGATCCCCCGCCGCTCCTCGATCGGCGATGCCGCGGCGATCGCCTCCCGCGCCGTCGCCGCCAGGCGGGCCCGGATGGCGTCGAGGTCGTTGTCGGCGTCGTGCACCGTGCCGGCTCCGTCGGCGACGACGATGTTCATCCGCAGGTGGGCCGGCACGGCCGCCGGGTCGAAGGCGTCGGAGGTGACTTTCGTCCCGCTGACGTCGGTGAGCGCCGCCGCCAGGGCGTCGACGAGGCTGCCGCGCGGCGGGCCGAGGCGGTCGAGCGCGGCCTTCGTCGTCTCGGCGGCGGGGATCAGGCCACGACGGACCTCCTTCGGCAGGGTCCGCACGAGCGCCGCCACGAGGGCGCCGCGATGGCCGGGGATCTGCCAGTCGAGACCGGCGCCGGTGTACTGGTTGAGCACCGTCAGGGGCACGTGGACCGTGACGCCGTCGAGCGGTCCGCCCGGGTCGTAGCGGTACGTCAGCGGGAGGTCGAGCTCGCCGTCGCGCCAACGGTCGGGGTAGTCGGCCATGCGGAACCCGCTGCCGTCGGCCAGCACGTCGTCGGTCAGATCGAGCAGCTCCGGCCGCCTCGCGCCGGCGTCCTTCCACCAGTGGTCGAAGCGCCGGGTCGACGTGACGTCGGCGCCGACCCGCTCGTCGTAGAAGGCGAACACGGCCTCGTCGTCGAGCAGGTCGCCGCGACGGACCCGCGCCTCCATCCCCCTCACCCGCTCGATGAACGCCCGGTTGCGCGTGAGGAACCCGTGGTGGGTGGCCCAGTCGCCCTGGACCAGCGCGTGGCGGATGAACAGGCGGCGAGCCTCGGCTCGGTCGACGCGGTCGTAGTGGACCGTCCGCCCTTCCACGATCGGCAGGCCGTACAACGTGACCCGTTCCGACGTCAGCGCCGCACCGCGGGTGGCGTCCCAGCGCGGCTCGCCGTAGGAGCGCCGGACGAGGTGGGCACCGATGCGTTCCGCCCACGCCGGCTGGATCGTCGCCACGCGGCGTGCCCACAGCCGGTTGGTCTCCACGAGCTCGGCCGCCATCACCCACCGGGGGGAACGCTTGGCGAGCACGGACCCGGCGGCGATGGTGAACGACGCCCCGCGGGCGCCGCGGAACTCGCGCCCGTCGCGATCACGCATCCCGATGTGCGACAGCAAGCCGGCGAGCACGGCCTGGTGGACACGGTCGGGCGCCGACCGCACTCGGACCACGAACGCGGATGCCGAGGTCGGCGGCGACGTGTCGGAGCTGACTGAAGAGGTCCTGCCACTCCCGCACGCGCAGGTAGTTGAGGTGCTCGGCCCGGCAGAGCTTGCGGAACTGGTTCGTCGACAGGGCCCGCTGCCGCTCGCGCAGGTGGTCCCACAGGGCGACGATCGTGAGCAGGTCGGAGCCGGGGACGTCGAAACGACGGTGCAGCTCGTCGGCCGCCTCGCGTTGGTCGGTCGGGCGCTCCCGCGGGTCCTGGATCGACAGGGCGGCCGCGATGACGAGCACTTCACGCACGCACCCGTGGCGCTCGGCCTCCAGGATCATCCGCCCCAGCCGCGGGTCGACGGGCAGCCTGGCCAGCCGGCGGCCGATCGCCGTCAGCCGGCGCGCGCCGTCGTCGCCGGGCGGACGGATCGCCGCCAGCTCCTCGAGCAGGAGGTAACCGTCGCGGATCGAGGCCGCATCGGGCGGCTCGACGAACGGGAACGAGCTCACGTCGCCGAGGCCGATCGCCGTCATCTGCAGGATGACCGACGCCAGGTTGGTGCGCAGGATCTCCGGCTCGGTGAACTCGTCCCGGCCGAGGTAGTCGTCCTCGCCGTACAGGCGGATGCAGATGCCGGGGGCGACGCGGCCGCACCGCCCGGCCCGCTGGTCGGCGGAGGCCTGGGAGATCGGCTCGATCGGCAGCCGCTGCACCTTGAGGCGGCGGCTGTAGCGAGAGATGCGCGCCGTGCCGGCATCGACGACGTAGCGCACGCCCGGCACGGTGATCGACGTCTCGGCGACGTTGGTGGCGAGGACGATCCGCCGGCCGGGGTGGGGCCGGAAGATGCGGTGCTGCTCGGCGCTCGACAAGCGGGCGTACAACGGCAGCACGTCGCTGTCGGGGCGGCCCTGCCGGCGAAGGGTGTCGGCGGTGTCGTGGATCTCCCGCTCCCCGCTGAGGAACACGAGGACGTCGCCGCTCGCCGGCAGCTCGTCGATGGCATCGACGATCGCTTGCACCTGATCGCGGTCGTCGTCGGGCTCGACGCCGAACGGGCGATAGCGGACCTCCACGGGGAACGTGCGACCGGTCACCGTGACGATCGGCGCCGGCGCCTCACCGTCACCGAAGTGGCGGGCGAAGCGTTCGGTGTCGATCGTCGCCGACGTGACGATCACCTTGAGGTCGGGACGCTGCGGCAGTAGCTGGCGGACGTAGCCGAGGATGAAGTCGATGTTCAGGCTGCGCTCGTGGGCCTCGTCGATGATCAGCGTGTCGTACCGTCGCAGCAGCCGGTCGCGCTGCAGCTCCGCCAGCAGGATGCCGTCGGTCATGACCCGCACGAGCGTCCCCTCGCCGACGCGGTCGTCGAAGCGCACCGAGTACCCGACGGCGTCGCCGAGCGGCGAGCCCAGCTCGTCGGCGACGCGCTCGGCCACCGTGCGCGCGGCGACCCGCCGCGGTTGGGTGTGGCCGATCAGCCCGTCGACGCCGCGGCCGAGCTCGATGCACAGCTTGGGCAGCTGCGTGCTCTTCCCCGATCCTGTCTCACCGGCGACGATGACGACCGGGTGGTCACGGATCGCCGCCAGCAGGTCGTCGCGCCGAGTCGTGATCGGCAACGCCTCCGGGTAGCGCAGGCGATCGTCGGCGAGCAACGCCTCACGGCGGGCGCGCCGCAGCTCGACAGCGGACGGGCGCGAGGACATGGCGCGGCCAGCGTGCCCTCCCCACCGCCCGCTGGCAACCCCTCGCCGCTTCCCGATCCGAGTGTTTCCTGCCGACCGAGTGCCTCCTGCGGGACTGTCCCGCAGGAGGCACTCGATGGCAGGAAACACTCGGATCAGCTGAGGACGGAGCGGCGCGGCCTGCCAGAATTGCGCCTCGTGTACCGGCGGGCCATCTGCGTCGCAGGCGCCGTGCTGGCGACGTCGTGGGCGATCGGCGCGCCACGGGCCGCGGCGACCGACTGCGCGGCCACGTCGACCGCCGCCGGGCTCGATGCCTTCTTCACCGCCGACGATGCCGCCGGGCTCGCCGGCGCCGACTACCCCCACGCCTACGCCCTGCCCGACGGGCGCACGCTGTGGTTGTTCCAGGACGCCTTCATCGGCGCCGACGACCAGCTCGGCGACGACCGCTTCGCCCACAACGCCGCCGTCGTGCAATCCGGGAACTGCTTCGAGCTGTTGCCGACGTCCGGCGGCAACGGCACGTCGTGGATCGGGTCCTGGGTGGAGCGCGGGCTACGGCAGTGGTTCTGGCCCCTCGATGCCGAGGTCGGCGCCGACGGGTACCTGTGGCTGTTCCTCGCCGAGGTCCACAACCCCAACGGCAGCGGGGCGGCGGCCGGTGCCGAGCCGGTGGCCACGTGGCGGGCGCGCTACCGCCTCCCCGACCTCGAGCTGGTCGACCTCGAACCGGCCGCCGACGCCTCGCGGTCGCTGTTCGGCTACTCGATCGTGTCCGACGACGACTGGACCTACCTGTTCGGGCACTGCTACCGCCAGTTCGCCGAGGGCGCGGACGGGTTCGATCCGGCCTGCTCGCCGTACACCTACGTGGCCCGCGTGCCGCGCGGCGAGCTCGATCACGAGCTGGAGTACTGGTCGGGTGCCGGCTGGACGGCGCAGCGGGCGGCCCGCCAGCCCGTGCTCAGCGGCCAGCGCTCGATGCCCGTGTCGGTCGAGCGCTTCGGCGATGTCTACGTCGCGGCATCCGACGATGACGACTGGTTCGGCTCCGATGTGGTGATTCGCACCGCACCGGCGCCCCAGGGTCCGTGGACGGAGGTGCTGCGCTATACGCCGGAGACGCGCTGCGGGGCGTGCAACAACTACGGCGCCTTCATCCTTCCGCAGCTCGAGGACGGCCAGGTGGTCATCGCCCATTCGAACAACGCGTGGGACATGCGCGGCGAGGCCTTCGGCGACGCCTCGCTGTACCGCATCGGCGTGCGATCCGTGCAGGTGCCGGGTGTGCCGGCCACGTCGTCCGTCGCCGCTGCCGAGCAGGTCGTCGAGTCTCCCGCCGACGCGGTGACGTCCGGGCTCCTCGCACCGCAGGCGGACCGGCCACAAGCAAGTCCGTCGCCCGGGACCGGGCTCGACGGCTCGCAGCTCCAGGTGTCGACAGCGGTGGACCCGTCACGCTGGAGCGACAACGTGCTGCGGGCCGGGCGCGTCGCCGGGCTCGCCCTCGCCGCGGCCGTCGCCCTCGTCGCGACCTCGGGCTTCGCGACCACCGCCCGGCGCGCCTCGCCGCACCGCCGTCGGCGCGCCCTGACCCGCGTGCGCGCCGCGGGCGCCACCCGCGTCCACACGGTGCCGCCACCGCGCGAGCAGGTCGGCGTCGCCGACCGCTGATCACAGGTCGGCGGCGATACGCGTCGCGGTGGCAACGACGGCGGCGCCGAAGCGGCGGCCCGGCTGCCGGCTCACCCGCTCGACGGGCCCGCTGACGCTGATCGCCGCGACGACGGCGCCGCTGGCGTCGGTGATCGGTGCGCTGACCGACGCCACGCCGGGCTCGCGCTCCTCGACGCTCTCGACCCACCCGCCCGAGCCGAGCTCACCCGACAGGACCCGGCCCGCCGAGCCGACCCGCATCGGGAGCAGGGCGCCTTCGGGGACGATCCAGCGCAACCCGTGCGCCGACTGCAGCGACACGACGCAGCGCCGGCCGCCGTCCTCGTGCACGAACAGCTGGACGCTCTCGCCGGTGTCGTCGCGCAGCGCGGTCAGCGCCGGCCGGGCGAGCTCGGCGAGCGGGAAGCCCTCGGCGGCCGCCCGGCCCAGCCCGACGAGGCCGAGGCCGAGGCGGAACCGGCCGTCGGTATCGCGCCGCACGAGGCCGTGCTGCTCGAGGGCGACGGCCAGCCGGTGGGCGGTGGCCCGGGGCAGCCCCGTGGCGGCCTGGAGCTCGGCGAGACCCGCCGGGCCGGACCGCTCGAGGGCGCGCAACACGGACACGGCCTTGTCGACGACTCCGACGTTCGATACGCTGTCCACTTGACAGGAAGTCTATCCCAGAATGTGAGACCGTGATGTCAGCGCCGAAGACCCTGCCGGAGAAGGTGTGGGAGCGTCACGTCGTGCGCTCGGCACCGGGCGAGCCGGACCTGCTCTACATCGACCTGCACCTCGTCCACGAGGTCACCAGCCCGCAGGCGTTCGATGGCTTGCGCCTGTCGGGTCGGCGCGTCCGCCGCCCCGAGCTGACCGTCGCCACCGAGGACCACAACGTCCCGACGGCCGACATCGATCAGCCGATCGCCGACCCGATCTCCGCCCGCCAGGTCGACGCGCTGCGCCAGAACGCCGCCGAGTTCGGCATCACCAACTTCCCGATGGGCGACCCCGGACAGGGCATCGTCCACGTCATCGGTCCGGAGCAGGGCCGGACCCTGCCCGGCATGACGATCGTCTGCGGTGACAGCCACACGGCGACGCACGGAGCGTTCGGGGCGCTGGCCTTCGGCATCGGCACCAGCGAGGTCGAGCACGTGCTGGCCACGCAGACGCTGCCGCAGAGCCGCCCGAAGTGGATGGCCGTCCATGTCGAAGGCGAGCTGCCACCGGGCGTGACGGCGAAGGACGTCATCCTCGCCGTGATCGGGGAGATCGGCACGGGTGGTGGCATCGGCCACGTCATCGAGTACCGCGGCTCGACGATCCGCACCCTCTCGATGGAGGGCCGGATGACCATCTGCAACATGTCGATCGAGGCCGGGGCCAAGGCCGGTCTGGTGGCGCCGGACGAGACGACGTTCGCCTACCTCGCCGGGCGCGCCAACGCCCCGCAGGGCGAGGCGTGGGAGCACGCGCTCGCCGAGTGGCGGACGCTGCGCAGCGACGACGACGCGGTGTGGGACCGGGAGGTGCACATCGACGCCACGACACTGCGCCCGCAGGTCACGTGGGGGACGAACCCCGGTCAGGTCACCTCCATCGACGGCACCGTCCCGTCGCCCGAGGACGTCGCCGACCCGTCCGCTCGCGAGGCCACCGTGCGGGCGCTGGAGTACATGGGTCTGACCGCCGGCACGCCGCTGCGCGAGATCCCCGTCGACACCGTGTTCATCGGCTCCTGCACGAACAGCCGCATCGAGGACCTGCGATCGGCCGCGGCGGTGCTCGAGGGCCGCCACGTCACGGCCAAGCGGGTGATGGTCGTGCCCGGCAGCCATGCCGTGAAGGCCCAGGCGGAGGCCGAGGGCCTGGACCGTGTGTTCCGCTCCGCCGGCGCCGACTGGCGGGAGCCGGGCTGCTCGATGTGCCTGGCCATGAACCCGGACAAGCTGGAACCCGGCGAGCGGGCGGCGAGCACGAGCAACCGCAACTTCGAGGGCCGCCAGGGCCGAGGCGGACGAACCCACCTGGTCTCCCCCGCCGTCGCCGCGGCCACGGCCGTGGCCGGCCACTTCACCACGCCCGCCGACCTGGAGGCTGTCCGATGAAGGCCGTCGACGTCATCTCCGGCACCGGACTGCCCCTCAAGCGGTCCGACGTCGACACCGATCAGATCATCCCCGCCGAGTGGTTGAAGCGCGTCGAGCGCACGGGCTTCGAGAAGGGGCTCTTCGCCACGTGGCGCGACGACCGCGACTTCGTGCTCAACGACGAGCGCTACGCCGGCGCCTCGATCATCGTCGCCGGTCCGGCGTTCGGCGTCGGTTCGTCGCGCGAGCACGCCGTGTGGGCGATCCAACAGGGCGGCTTCGACGCCGTGATCGCCCCCAGCTTCTCGGACATCTTCCGCAACAACTGCACCAAGAACGGCCTCGTCCCCGTCGTGCTGGCGGAGGCTGCCGTCCAGCGGATCTGGGTGGCCATCGACGACGACCCGCAGACGCAGATCATCGTCGACGTCACGCGCCTCGTCGTCGAGGTGCCGGCGATCGGGTTGGAGGAGCCGTTCCCGATGGACCCGTCGGTCCAGCAGCGCTTCCTCCAGGGACTCGACGACATCGGGATCACGCTCGGCCACGCCGCCGAGATCGACGCCTACGAAGCCAGCCGAGCCAGCTGGTTGCCCGCCTGAGTCCTCACAACTTCGGGAGGACCTGCTCGACGAAGCGGCGGTGCGCGGCGGTGGCCTCCTCCTCGTCAGCGCCGCGCCCCGGACCCATCACGAAGAAGCGCCGGAGCCCCAGCTCGGCCAGCTCGGCGAAGCGTTCGAGGCAGTACGACGGCGGCCCGGCGATGGCGAAGGCGTCGATGACCTCGTCGGTCAGGGCCTTCGACTGCGGCGAGTCGTGCGTGAAGTGGGCGTTCATGTCGTAGGCGTCGTGGACCGCCTCCAGCGTGCTGCGCTGGCTGTCGGCCACCGGCCCGGCGACGGTGCCGTGCATCACGGAGAACCGGGCATACGAGCCGACGCCACCGCTGACCATGCGACGGGCGACGGCGCGGTCGTCGTGCACGAACACCGGGACGTACGTGCCGAGCCCGAAGCCGGCGACATCCAGACCGGCGCCGGTGCGCGCCGCGATCGCCGTGTCGACGGCCCACCGCAGCCGATCGGGATCGGCGCCGACGGCGAACGTCACGGCGTCGGCGAGGCGGGCGGCGACCTCGATCACCCGCGGCCCGGATGCGGCGACGTCGACGGGCACCTTCGGCTGTCCGTCGCGGAGCCAGCGCAGCCGGCTGACGGTCGGACCGCCGCGCATCCCGAGCGAGTCCGACGACCGCAGTCCGCCCGCGGTGTCGGTGTCGAGGTCGAAGGGCACCTCGTCGCGCCGGAGGTAGCCCTGCAGT
Source organism: uncultured Acidimicrobiia bacterium (assembly GCA_963776995.1). GTDB lineage: Bacteria > Actinomycetota > Acidimicrobiia > Acidimicrobiales > Ilumatobacteraceae > JALZMG01. The sequence continues at coordinate 129,239 of CAVZPA010000014.1, read as the reverse complement.
CGCTGCAGGTAGTGCTCGAACTGGGCGACCGGCGCCGGCGCCAGCCCGAGGTACGCGAGCGCCGAGTCACCGCGGCCGATGCCGAGCACCAACCGCCCGCCGGACTCGGCCTGGACGCTGGCCGCCGCCGAGGCCGCCGCCGCGGGGTGCCGGGTGACCGTGTTGGTGACGGCGGTCGCCAGGCGCAGCGACGATGTCGCCGCGGCCGCCATCGCCAGGGCGACGTACGTGTCGCCTGACAGGCACTGCGAGTCGACGATGCCGATCCCCGTCCACCCTTCGCTCTCCAGGCGCCGGGCCCGCGCCGCGGCAGCTCCCGGCAGCCCGATGCCCGGCGACCACAGCTCGATGCTCGTCATCCCGCCCACCCTAGGAACCCCGCAACTGTCCGTCGGGATCGGCCCGTTCCGGCCGATCCGGACGGACATGACGTCACCAGCGGAACGTGGCGCGACCGGTCTGGATGTCGATCAGGGCGGCGCGCAGCTGCGCCGTGCGCGGCGCGCTGTCGGACGTACCGACCGCCAGCGGCGTCCCGTCGACGACGAGCGTGCCGACCGCGGCGACGACGGCGGCCGTGCCGGTGAGCGCCAGCTCGGCCGATGGGCGGGCGATCCACTCGACCAGCTCGGCGAGGCTGACCTCGCGCTCCTCGACCGACCACCCGAGGTGGCGAGCGAGCCGCAGCAGCGAGTCGCGCGTGACGCCGTGCAGGTAGGCGTCGGTCAAGGCCGGCGTCAGCAGGCGCTCGCCGTCGATGAGCACGACGTTCGATGCGCCCGTCTCCTCGACCCGCCCACCGGGCGCGAACAGGACCTGATCCGCCCCGTAGCGCTCGCGCGCCGTGCTGATCGGGGACAACGCCATCGCGTAGTTGGCCCCGGTCTTGACGACCCCGAACTGCGGTGTCGTCCGCGGCGTCACCGTCTCCACGGCGATCGTCAGCGGCCGCGGCGGCAGGTAGTCACCGACCGGGCAGGCGACGACGTAGAGCATCGCCGAGGCGCTCGGCGTCGCCGCCGCGCCGATCGTCACGTCCGTGCCGAGCATCGTCGGGCGCAGGTACAACGAGCCGGGCGGCGACGGGACGATCTCCTCGTTGGCGGCGACAGTTCGCTCGATGAGCTCGTCCACGAGGTCGACCGGAGGCACCGGCAGGTGCAGGCGGGCGGCGCTCTGGCGCAGGCGGGCGACGTGCATGTCGGCGCGGAACGTCGCCACGGCGCCGTTCGGCTGACGGTGCGCCTTGAGGCCCTCGAAGCAGGAACTGCCGTAGTGCAGGGCGTGCGTGCCGGGGTGCAGCGTGAGGGAGTCCGTCGCCACCACCTGCGGCGGCGTCCAGCTCACCCCGTCGAAGCGGGCGATCGCCATCGTCGGGCCGAAGACCGAGCCGAACGGGGCGGGCGGCGCGTCGATGTCGACCGTGCTCTCGGTGCGCTGCGCCATGGGTCCTCCTGGGTCGGTGGTGTCCAAGTGTGCGCAGCTCGGGGCGCCGCCGGGTAGTGCTGCGACTACCCGGTCTGCCCGGCCGGCTTGACGACGGTTCCTACGATTTCCTCGGGCGGACGGACGTCGCGGAACTGCGCCAGCAGCAACAGGTCGTAGGTCGCCTTGATGACGCCGGCGATGATCAGCGGCCATCCGAACGTCGACTGTCCGAGCATCCAGCCGGCCGCGATCGCCGGGAGCGCCGCGGCGAGGCTGCGCGGCACGTTGGTCACGCTCGCCGCGGCCGGTCGCTCGGCGGGGGCGACGACCGCCATCACGTACGACGTGCGCACCGGGACGTCCATCTGCGAGAGCGACGCCCGGGCCAGCAGGCAGCCGACGGCGAGCGGCGCCGTGGGCATGAAGGCGGCGAGGATCAGCAACCCGTTCGCCGGGAGGTGGGTGAAGACCATGGTGCGGACGAGTCCGATGCGCCGGGCGATGCGGACGGCGACGAGTGCCGAGAACGCCGAGAGCACGCCGGCCCAGAAGAAGACCGCCCCGGTCACGGCGATCGAGAGCCCGAAGCGCCGCTGCAGCCACAGCACGAGCAGCGCGGTGATGACGAAGCCCCCGCCGAAGGCGTCGAGGCTGAACAGCGCGGCCAGCCGGTACACGGTCCGCCGCGACTCTCCCAGGGCGCGGCGCGGCGGGTCACCGACCCGCTCGACGGCCGGGGAGAGTCGGCGGTACCGGGCCAGCACGACCACGCCGAACCCGGCATAGGCAACGAAGGCCCACCGCAGCGACGTCGTCGGCGACGCACCGAAGCCCTCGCCGATCGCCTCGGGGACACCGGCGCACAGCGCCCCGAAGGCGGCGACGAGCGCCCCGATGAGCGTGTAGCGGGCGAAGAGGGCGGTGCGTTGCACGTCGGGAGCGGTCGAGGGGAGCAGCGCCTGCTCGGTGGGGAGGAACACGCTGACGTCGCCGCCGCTCGGGTTCAGCGTGCCGATCAGCCCGACGAGGGCGATCGGCCAGAACGAGCTGAAGGCGGCGAACCCGAGCCCGGTCGCGACCATCAACAGCGACACGAACTGCAGCAGCCGTCGGCGCGGGTAGGCGTGGGCGCGCAGCCCGACGGCCAGCGTCAGCATCGCCGAGCCCAGCAGGGTCAGCGTGATGACGATGCCGATGCGCACGTCCGACAGGCCGACGGCACCGAGGTAGGCGGCGAGCACGACGCTGGTCAGACCGTCGGCGAAGGCCCTCACGCCGCGCGTCTCGAGCAGCAGCCCGGCATCCCGGCTGGCACCGGGCGGCAGCACTCGCACCATCACCAATGTTCGCTGATGAGTCCACCGAGGTGTCCTTCGGTATCGGCCCGATCCGGCCGATCCCGAAGGACAGAACGGGATCAGCTCGACGGCGGAGCGTCGCTGCCGGGAACCTCTTCGCCGCCGCCGGTCACCGGCGTCGTGGTGGTCGTGGCGATCGGTCCGACGGCGCACACGTAGCTGCCGAGGGCGGCGTTGCCGGCCGCGTCGGTGACGTCGAACGTGCCCGACATGGCGCCGTCCGCCACCTGGATCGTCCCTGTGTACTGCGTCGTCTGCTGGTCCGCATCGCTGACGTCGAGCGTCACGTCATGCGGTCCCGGTGTCGCCTCGCCGGTGACGTGGAGGGCCGCCGACACGAGCCGTGACCCCGCGCCGAGCCGGCGCAGATCGACGACCGACACGGTCAGCCCCTCACCACCGTCGAGCGGCGTGCAGGTCGCATCGAGGCTGACCGGATCGAGGGCCTCGTTCTGCACGGCCGCCCGGTCGAGGCTGATCGCCTCGTCGACGCCGTCGGCCGGGACCTGGACGTGGATGCTGACGAAGCCCGAGCCCGCCTGCGCCGGATCGACCGCCGTGTCCGTCGTCCCGTCGAGGCTCGGGACGGTGCCCGCCACGGTCGGACCGGCCGTCACCTCGAGCCGTCCGAGCGTGTCGTCGGACGAGTCGTCGCCCCCGCACGCCGCCATCACGACAACGACGGCAAACGTCGCAGCCGCAGCGCAAGCGCGTTCCGCCCGCCTCGACCCCCAAGCACGCCGGCACTGTAACGGCCGGTCGTCATCCGCTCTCGTCAGGAGCGAACGACGTCAGGTCGAGGAGCCGGACATCGTTGCTGAACACTTCGATCGGCGGCGCCAGGGGCAACCGCAACGTGCGCTGCAGGATGCGCATCTGGGTGTGCTGGTTGTACTCGACGAGCGTCACGGCCCAGCCGTCACGCCCGGCGCGGGCGGTCCGTCCCGAACGGTGCAGGTAGTCCTTGGCATCCTTGGGCGGGTCCCAGTGGACCACCGCGCCGATGTCGTCGATGTCCAGCCCGCGGGCCGCGACATCGGTGGCCACGAGCACCGCGAGCCGGCCCTCGGCGAACTTGCGCAGGGCCCGCTCGCGGGACACCTGGGGCAGGTCACCATGGATCGCCTCGGCGTCGACCCCGAGCTCGCTGAGCGAGGCGGCGACCTTGTCGCACAGCCGCTTGGTCTGACAGAACACGGCGACCTTGGGCGCCCCGCGGCCGATGGCGGCCACGACGCGGGCCTTGTCCATGTGGTGCACGGCGAGGAACAAGTGGTGCATCGTGCCGACGGTGTCGGTGGCCGCATCGATGGCGACCTCCACCGGGTCCTTCAGGTAGTGCCGGATCAGGTGGCCGACGTCCCCGTCGAGCGTTGCCGAGAAGAGCATCGTCTGCGTCCGTGCCGTGCAGAGGCGCAGGATCCACTCGACCTGCGGCGTGAAGCCGTCGTCGGCCATCCGGTCGGCCTCGTCGAGGACGACGACGTCGACGTCGGCCATCGACACCTCATCCGACTTCAGGAGATCGATGAGGCGCAGCGGCGTCGCCACGACGATCTCCACCCCGGCGCGCAGCTCGTCGATCTGCTGGTGCCTGCTGGCCCCGCCGTACACCGCGAGCACTCGCTGCCCGGCGAAGGTGGCGACTGGCTCGAGGACCTCGGCGACCTGCACGGCCAGCTCCCGGGTCGGCACGAGGACGAGGCCCAGCGGGCGCGCCGGCTCGGCACGATCGACGATGCGCGAGAGCATCGGGACGCCGAACGCCAGCGTCTTGCCGGACCCGGTACGGGCGCGGCCGCAGACGTCGCGGCCCTGCATGGCCACGGGGATCGCCGCGGTCTGGATCATGAACGGTTGGGCGAAGCCCGCCGCGGCGAGCCCGTCGTCGATGCGCGCCGGCACGCCGAGGTCGGCGAATCCGGTCGGCGGTTCGACCGCCGGGAGAACGGCGAACGTGGTGAGTGCAGAGGTGCCCGAGATGTGGGCGGGACGATCGGAGGAGGCAGGTCGGCGCGCCCGGCGCCGGCGGCGGGGGGCTCCCCGCCGCGGTGTCGCTTCTGTCATGGTGGCGGCCAGGGTACCCGGGCAACCCGGTCACAGGGTGGGACGCCATGTCCACCGCCCGGCGCGCCGGCTGACCTCATCTCCGCTGTCCTCGAACCGCCGGGTCACGAGAGGCTGCGCAGTGCCGGGAGCACCTCCTTCGAGAACAAGGTGAAGCTCTCCTCCACCTTGTCGAACGGCAGCCCTGCGTAGCTGAAGACCACGTTGATGTCGAGGTCGCCCATCACTGCCTTCTGGGCGGCCAGCTTCTCGAAGATCTGGTCCGGCGTGCCCCACGGTTGGGCCTCGGCGTAGGCCGCGGCCGCCGCCTCGAGACCGGCCTCGCGGATCATGCGAGCACCCTTGTCGTAGGCCTGGTAGCCCTTGGTCTCGGCAAAGTGGGTCCCGGAGAACTCGTAGTGCTTGACGACCGACAGGAAGTACTGCGACAGGTACCGGCGGGCCGTGGCTTCGGCTTCCTCGGCGTCGCTGTGGCAGTACAGGAACTCGGAGAAGGTCGGTGGCTTCGGCTCGGTGCCGTGGGCGGCACGGAACAGCTCGCGGTACCGGTCGACGTCCGGGAGGTGATCGGTGATCGCCGTCTGCAGGAACGTCATCATGCCGACGCCGAGCTCGGCGGCGGCGTCGACGGAGTCCGGCGACATCGCCACGGAGAACGTGCGGTCCTTGAACGACCGCGACGGCCGCGGCCGCAGCTCCACGCGGGGCTGCGGGTAGAACGGCCCATCGTTCTCCATCACCCCGGTCTCGAGTGCCGTCGTGATCATCAGAGCGGCCTCGTCGAAGCGCTCCCGGGCCTCGTTCATGTCCTGCCGGAAGCCCGTGTACTCCATCTTCGCCAGGCCCCGACCCATCCCGAACACCAATCGGCCGTTCGCCAGGTGATCGAGCAATGTGATCTTCTCGGCGACCCGCAACGGATCGTTCCACGGCAGGATCACCGCTCCCGTGCCGAGCGTGATCGAGCTCGTCCGGCCGGCGAGATAGGAGAGCGACTGGGTGGCGTCGGGACACATCGAGTAGTCGTCGAAGTGGTGCTCGACCGACCAGACCGAGTCATAGCCGAGCGTCTCGGCCATCTCTCCGAGCCGGATCTCGGACCGGAACATCTCCTCGTCGGAGAGGTCCTGATGCCAGTTCTGGAAGACCAGCAGGACTCCAACCTTCATCGCGCACCTCCTGCGCTCCGTGCCCCGCGAAGGCACCGTACCACCGGCACTTTCGCCCCTTCGATCGCCGGGGAACCCACGTTGCCCCGCTGGCGTCCGACGGTGTAGCGTTCCACCCGATGACCCGGATCGACCTCCTCCTGCTTAGGTAGGGCGAGCGTCGAGACTGCGCGTTCGCCCGCCCCCCGCCTCCCGGCCGGGGGGTTCTTCATTTTTCGCCCCGGCCACGCCCTCCACAGTCGCACCCTGAACCCGCCAGGAGCCCGACCATGCCGCCGCAACCCGTGACCCCGAAGCCGATGCCGTTCGGCAAGTACCGCCCGCAGATCCCGCTGGTCCTCACCGACCGGACCTGGCCCGACCGGGTCATCGACAAGGCGCCCCTGTGGTGCTCCGTCGACCTGCGTGACGGCAACCAGGCACTGATCGATCCGATGGACCCGGTCCGCAAGCGTCGCATGTTCGACGCCGTCGTCCAGATGGGCTTCAAGGAGATCGAGGTCGGCTTCCCGGCGGCCAGCCAGCCCGACTTCGACTTCATCCGCCAGCTCATCGATGAGGACCTGATCCCCGACGATGTGACGATCCAGGTCCTCGTGCAGTGCCGCCAGGAGCTGATCGAGCGGACCTACGAGTGCATCCAGGGTGCGCCGCGGGTGATCATGCACTTCTACAACTCGACCAACCCGCTGCAGCGGGAGGTCGTCTTCGGCCTCGACAAGGACGGCATCGTCGACATCGCCGTCAACGCCGCCAAGCTGTGCCGCAAGCTGGAGAAGCAGCACCCGAACACGGCGATCCGCTACGAGTACTCGCCGGAGAGCTTCACGCTGACCGAGCCGGACTTCGCCATCGAGATCTGCGAGGCGGTGATGGACGTCGTCGAGCCGACGCCGGAGCGGCCGATCATCCTCAACCTGCCGGCCACCGTCGAGTGCTACTCCCCCAACGTCTATGGCGACGTCATCGAGTGGTTCGGGCGGACGATCAAGAACCGTTCGTCGATCGTGCTCAGCCTGCATCCGCACAACGACCGCGGCTGCGCCGTCGCCGCCGCCGAGTTCGGGATCATGGCCGGGGCCGACCGTGTCGAGGGCACGCTGTTCGGCAACGGCGAGCGCACCGGCAACCTCGACGTCGTCAACGTGGCCATGAACCTGTTCGCCAACGGTGTCGACCCCGAGCTCGACATCACCGACATCGATGCCCTGCGCCGTGTGGCCGAGTACTGCAACCGGCTGCCCGTGCACCCCCGCCATCCGTATGCCGGGGACCTCGTCTACACGTCGTTCAGCGGGAGTCACCAGGACGCCATCAAGAAGGGCTTCGACGCCCTCCCGGACGACTACGTGCAGTGGGGTGTGCCGTACCTGCCGATCGATCCGAAGCACGTCGGGCGGACGTACGAGGCGGTGATCCGCGTCAACAGCCAGTCGGGCAAGGGTGGTGTGGCGTATGTGATGAAGGCCGAGCACGGCTTCGACCTGCCGCGGCGGATGCAGATCGAGTTCTCCAAGACGATCCAGCACATCACCGAGGACTCCGGCACGGAGATCACGCCCGGTGTGATGTGGGACGCCTTCCGCGAGGAGTACCTGCCGCGCCAGCCGCGCTACGAGCTCGTCGGCCACGAGCTGCACACCCGTGACGGACGGGCGACGGTCACGGCGCAGGTGCGCGCCGACGGCGAGCACCACACCGTCCTCGGCGAGGGCAGTGGGCCGATCTCGGCGTTCGTCAAGGGCCTCCGGGCGGCGTTCGACACCGAGCTCGACGTCGTCGACTACGCCGAGCACGCCATCGGACGCGGCGCCGAGGCCACGGCGGCGGCCTACGTCGAATCGATCGACGGGTCCGGCGAGACACGGTGGGGGATCGGAATCGACCCGGACATCACGACGGCGGGCCTGAAGGCCGTGCTCGGAGCGCTCGAGCGTCAGCAGCGCTGAACCGGCGGTCACCTACGCTGTCGGCGTATGCGCGTGCGTCGAGGACTCAGACGACTCAAGCGGGTCGCGCTGCTCGGCGCGGCGACGGGCACGGTGATCGCCGTGCGCCGGGCGAGGGTCCGCCGTGACGCTCTCCCGCACGTCGGTCCGCCGGCGTCCTGGCCACCACTCGAACCGGGCGAGCCGCCGGTCGCCGCGGTCGGCGACCTGGCAACTGTCCTTCGCGATCAGCCAGAAACGGCCGATGGCGAAGGACAGAACGCGGTCGCGGAGGCCGACGACTACCGTGCGGTGAAGGGCTCCGTGATCGATCCGTGACGATGAGGAGGGCTGGCCCGTGAAGGTGATCGTCGACTACGACGTGTGCGCGTCGACCGGGAGTTGCATGCAGGTGTGCCCGGAGGTGTTCGAGGTGCGCAGCGACGGCTACCTCTACGTGCTGCAGGAGGAACCACCCGCGGAGCTCCACGACAGGGTCCGCGAGGCCGCCGACCTCTGCCCGACAGGCGCCATCTCGCTCGAGGAGTGATGGGCTTCCGCGCCCGGCTGGAGAAGTCGTGGTCCTCGTCCGGGTCGATGTTGTGCGTCGGTCTGGACCCCGATCCGGCCCGCTTCCCGGCGCCGCTCGAGGGCGCGCCGGACGCCATCACCCGCTTCTGCACGGCGATCATCGACGCCACCGCCGACCTGGTGTGCGCGTTCAAGCCGCAGATCGCCCACTTCGCCGCGGCGCGTGCCGAGCCGCAACTGGAGGCGGTCTGCTCGTACATCCGAGAGCGCCACCCGGACGTCGTGCTCGTGCTCGACGCCAAGCGCGGCGACATCGGGTCGACGGCCGAGCAGTACGCCCGCGAGGCGTTCGGGCGCTACGGCGCCGACGCCGTCACCGTCAACCCCTACCTCGGGACGGACGCCGCGACCCCGTTCCTCGAGCACGGCGGCGTGCTCGCCCTGTGCCGCACGAGCAACCCGGGCAGCGGCGAGCTACAGGACCTCGACGTCGGCGGACGGCCGCTGTACGAGCATGTCGCGGCGATGGTGGCCGAGCGGTGGTCGGCGATCGGCGACTGCGGGCTCGTCGTCGGCGCCACCTACCCCGAGCAGCTGGGCGCCGTCAGGACGGATCGTCGGCGACCTGCCGATCCTGCTTCCGGGGGTCGGGTTCCAGGGCGGCGACGTCGCGGCCTCCGTCGACGCCGGCTCGACGGGACCCGGCACCGGGCTGATCGCCAGCTCCTCGCGGGAGATCCTCTACGCCTCGTCCGGCGACGACTTCGCCGAAGCAGCCCGCGCCGTCGCCCTGCGCACCCGCGACGGTCTCCGTCGGGCAGCCGCCCGCTGACGCTCCATCCGAGTGTTTCCTGCCGACGGAGTGCCTGCTGCGGGGCCTCCCCGCAGCAGACACTCGGATCGGCTCAGGCCTGCAGGGCGATGACGCTGATGATGCCGGGGGCGGCGCGCAGGGCGTCGAGCGTCGGCGGGTCGATCGGTGACGTCGGGGCGATCAGCATGACGGCGGTGCCGGCTTCCTCGGCCCGGCCGACGTCCATGTCGGCGATGTTCACGCCGGCGTTGCCGAGCAGCGTGCCGACGGTGCCGATCACGCCGGGGCGGTCGTCGTTGGTGACCATCAGCATGTGATCGGCCGGCGGGACGTCGAAGGTGTGCCCGTCGACGAGCACGATGCGGTGCTCGCTGCGGCGCCCCGCCAGCGTGCCCGACAGCGAGTGGCCACCGCCGGAGATGCTGACCAGGTTGACCCAGTCGGCCGAGCTCGTCGAGCTGACCTCGCGGACGTCGACGCCGGCCTCCTTGGCCCGCTGCGGTGCGTTGACGTAGGTCACCGGCTCGTCGCTGACGCCGCCGAACATCCCCTTGAGCACGGACAGTCCGACGATGCGCGTGTCGTAGGCGCCGATCTCGCCCTCCACGGTGATCTCGACGCGCGGCGGGAGGACCGTGACGAGCGAGGCGAACAGGCGCCCGAGGCGCTCGGCGAGCGGGAGGAAGGGCCGGAGATCGTCGTGCGCCTCGGCGGCGGCGAGGTTGACGGCGAACGGCACGAACTCGCCGGCGAGGGCCAGCTGGACCATGTCGGCGATCGTGTCGCCGGCCTTGTCCTGCGCCTCGCGTGTGCTCGCCCCGAGGTGTGGCGTGACGACGACGGTGTCGAGCGCGAACAGCGGCGACTCGGTCGTCGGCTCGGTGTCGAACACGTCGAGCGCGGCGCCGGCGATGACGCCCTCGCGCAGGGCGTCGGCGAGCGCCGCCTCGTCGACGATGCCGCCCCGGGCGACGTTGATCAGACGCAGCGTCGGCTTGGCCTTGAGCAGGAGGTCGCGACCGATCAGGCCCCTCGTCTCGGCGGTCTTCGGCAGGTGGATGGTGAGGAAGTCCGACTCGGCCACCAGCTGGTCGAGCGGCACCAGCTCGACGCCGAGCTGGCGGGCACGGTCGGCGGAGACGAACGGGTCGTAGGCGATGAGGCGCATCCCGAAGCCGCGGGCGCGGTCGGCGACGAGCTTGCCGATGCGCCCGAGCCCGGCGATGCCGAGCGTCTTGTCGGCCAGCTCGACACCCTCCCAGCGGTTGCGCTCCCAGCGTCCGTTGACGAGCGCGGCGTGAGCCTGCGGGACGTTCCGCGCCTGGGCCAGCAGCAGCGCCATGGTGTGCTCGGCGGCCGAGACGATGTTGCTCTGCGGGGCGTTGACGACCATCACGCCGCGCCGCGTGGCGGCCTCGACGTCGACGTTGTCGAGACCGATCCCGGCCCGGCCGACGACGAGCAGGTCGGAACCAGCGGCGAGCACGTCATCGGTGACGTTCGTCGCCGAGCGGATGATCAGGGCGTGGGCGCCGATCACTACGTCGAGCAGCTCGTCGGGCGACAGCCCGGCGCGCACGTCGACCTCGTGGCCGGCGGCGCGCAGGCGATCCAGCCCGCCGTCGGCGATCTCTTCGGTGACCAGGATGCGCGCCATACGCCGACATGCCTATCGCCCCGGCCGGACCGACTCCAACGAGTTGAACGGAATGCCAACCGCCCCTCCCTGGCATCGGAGTGTTCCGTGCGGGGCCCTCCCGCAGGAAGCACTCGGTCGGCAGCAAACACTCGGATGGGGAGGACGGGGTACGGTCGCACGGCGTGGTGGGGGACGACGGGCTCGCCGACATCGAGCGGTGGTTCGTCGAGCGGGGGCTGCCGCACTTCGTCGAGCGCCACGACACCGCCACCGAGATCTGGGCACGGGCGCTCCCGCTGCTCGTGGCGGCCTACCTCCTGCTCGGTCTCAACGCTCTGGACCTGGCCGAGTGGAGCGTCGTCACGAACCTCGTCGTCGCCGGCTTCGTCATCCTCGGGGCCATCGTCACCTGGGTCGTCGCCAACCGCCTGCGCGGCCGCGGCTGGTTCGAGCGGCCGCACCGCATCGGCGCTGCGGAGCTCGCCGTGTTCACGCTCGTCCCCGCCGTGCCGTCGCTCCTCGTCGGCCAGTGGGGTGACGCCCTGCAGACGGTGCTGACGGCGATCGCCATCCTCGCCGTGCTGTGGGCGATCACCAGCTACGGCGTCGTCCCGTTGATGGCCTGGGCCTGGCAACGGGCCCTCGCCCAGGTGCCGTTGCTGTTCAGCGTGCTCGTCCGCGCCTTGCCGCTGCTGCTGCTGTTCAGCACGTTCCTGTTCATCAACGCCGAGGTCTGGCAGGTGGCGGGCACGCTGACCGGCATCGTCTACGTCGCCACGCTCGGCATTTTCTTCCTCCTCGGGGCGGTGTTCACCCTCTCCCGGATACCGGCGCTGATGCGCGCCCTCAACCGCTTCGACTCGTGGACGCAGGTCGAGGAGCTCGCCGCCGGCACGCCGGCGATGGACGTGCTCGGGACCGCGCCCGCCGCGGCTGGTCCGGTCGCCGACCGCCCGACGATGCGCCAGCGGGTGAACATCGGCCTCGTCACGATCTTCTCCCAGGCCATCCAGATCACGTTCGTCGGCCTCGCCCTCACCGGGTTCTTCGTCGTCTTCGGGTTCCTGGCGATCCCGGAGGAGACGGCGGCCGCGTGGACGACGCTCGACCCCGTCGACGTGCTCGCCCGGTGGTCCGTCGGCGGGCGCACGCTCGTCGTCAGCGATCCGCTCATCCGGGTCGCCGCCTTCCTCGGCGCGTTCGGGGCGATGTACTTCACCGTCCTGCTGTCGACCGACGCGACGTACCGCGAGGAGTTCGCTGACGACGTCGCCCCGCAGTTGCGCCAAGCTCTCGCCGTGCGCTGCATCTACCGCCGGGCGAGAGCGACGGCATGAGCAGCATGAGCGAGCCTCGACATCCGGGTGCTCGACGACGCCGCCGAGATGCGCCGTGTGATGACGCTGTTCAGCCAGGTGTGGGGATCGGCCACGCCACCCGTCGCCGTCGAGCTGCTGCGCGCCGTGCAGCACGCCGGCGGATACGTGGTCGCCGCCTACGCCGACGAGCAGGTCATCGGCGGGTCGTTCGGGTTCCTCGGGCGTCACGAGGGCCAACCGTCACTGCACAGCCACATCACCGGTGTCCTGCCGGGCGTGCGCCACACCGGCGTCGGGCGGGCGATGAAGCTGCACCAGCGGGCGTGGGCCGCCGACCACGGGCTGGCCTGGGTCACGTGGACGTTCGATCCTCTCGTGCGACGCAACGCCCACTTCAACATCGACGTCCTCGGCGTCCGCGTCCACCGAGTACCTCGTCGACTTCTACGGCCCGATCGACGACGCCATCAACGCCGGTGACGAGAGCGACCGCCTGCTCGTGGCCTGGTCGGTCGGCGACGGCCCACCACCTCCGCCGGTCGACACGCTCGGCGCCGTCGCCGTGCCCACCCCGGAGGACATCGTCGTCCTGCGTCGCACCGACGGGCAGGCCGCCGCATCCTGGCGCCACCGCCTGCGCGACGAGCTCGGTGCGCGGCTCGCCGCCGGCGGCCGGGTCGTCGGCTTCACCGACACCGGTGACTACCTCGTGGTGGCGGCACCGTGAGGGCGGCGATCCGTGAGCTGCGGGAGATTCGGCTGCCCCTCGTCGCCCCGTTCCAGACCAGCTTCGGCGTACAGACCAGCCGGCGCATCCTCCTCGTGCGGGCCGAGGTCACCGACGGCGGTGACGTCGTCGAGGGCTGGGGGGAGTGCGTCGCCGGGGACGAGCCGACGTATTCGGCCGAGTACGTCGATGGCGCAGCCCTCGTCATGCGCTCGGTGCTGATCCCCCGGCTGGCAGCCGTGCCGGATCTCGCCGCGGCCGACGTGGCGGCGGTGCTGGAACCGGTGCGCGGCCATCCGATGGCCAAGGCAGCCCTGGAGATGGCCGTCCTGGACGCCGAGCTGCGCGCCGCCGGGCGCTCGTACGCCGAGCTGCTCGGCGCCACGCGCCGGCGCATCCCGAGCGGTGTCAGCGTCGGCATCCACGCGACGATCGACGAGCTCCTCGCGGCCGTGACCGGCTACATCGACGACGGGTACGTGCGGATCAAGCTGAAGATCGAGCCGGGCTGGGACATCGAGCCGGTGCGCGAAGTGCGCCGCCTCATCGGCCCGGACGTCCCGCTGCAGGTCGATGCCAACGCCGCCTACACCCGCCAGGACGTCGAGCACCTGGCCCGCCTCGACGAGTTCGACCTCCTCCTCGTCGAGCAGCCACTCCCGGAGGACGACCTCCTCGGTCACGCCGAGCTGGCGAAGGCCATCGTCACGCCGGTGTGCCTGGACGAGTCGATCGTCTCGCCGACCGTCGCGGCCGACGCCATCGAGCTCGGGGCGGCGGAGATCGTCAACATCAAGCCTGGCCGCGTCGGCGGGTACCTCACGGCCCGGCGCATCCACGACCTGTGCCGGGAACGCGGCGTGGCCGTGTGGTGCGGCGGGATGCTGGAGACGGGGATCGGCCGGGCCGCCAACGCCGCCCTCGCCGCCCTCGACGGGTTCACATTGCCCGGCGACATCTCGGCATCGCGTCGCTTCTGGGCCCGCGACATCGTCACCACGCCGATCGACGTCGTCGACGGCCACGTCGCAGTGCCCACCGGGCCGGGGTTCGGCGTCACGCTCGACCGGCAGTGGCTGGACGAGGTCACGACCTCGGTTGTCGAGCCGGATCCGGCGTGACCCCACTACATTCCACGTCCATGCCACATCCCTTCCTGTCCGAGGAGTGGATGGCCGAGACCAAGGCCATTCGCGAGCGCTACGCCGGTCAGACCACCAAGGTCGCCCAAGCGCTGAAGATCAACCAGGTCGTGACGGGTGCGCCGTTCGGCGAGGGCACCGTCGAGTTCTGCCTCGACACCTCATCGGGCGACGTCGTGATGGAGCTCGGTCGGCTCGACGACGCCGACGTCACCGTGACCACCGACTACGACACGGCCAAGGCGATCTTCGTCGACCAGGACCCGGCCGCCGGGATGCAGGCGTTCATGACGGGCAAGATCACGGTGCAGGGCGACATGATGAAGCTGATGGCGCTGCAGACGGCGATGCCGACCGACGAGGCGTCGCAGCAGATCGCCGCCGAGATCAAGGCGATCACGGCCTAGGAAGGCTCAGTCTCGGTTACGTGCCATCGGTCGCCAACGCCGCTGTCAGTGCCTCGCCGAGCGTCTCCACGGTCCACGTCTCGTGGCGCTCGATGGTCTCACCCATCTCCCACGACTTGACGCGCTTGACGACACCGCCCTGGATGAAGAACGTCTCCCCGGTGAACGGGCAGTCGGCCGTGCTGAGGAAGGCGACGAGGGGCGACACGTTCGCCGGGTCCCAGTCGTCGAACGTCCCCTCCTTGGCCGCCATGATCTCGTCGAGGCCCGGCGTCGCCATCGTCAGCCGCGTGCGCGCCGCCGGGGCGATGCAGTTGCTCTTGACCTCGTAGCGGGCGAGCTCCTTGGCGAGGATCTGGCTGAACGTGGCGATGCCCGTCTTGGCCGCGCCGTAGTTGCTCTGCCCGGGGTTGGCGAACAGCCCCGACGTGCTCGACGTGTGGACCAGGTTCCGTGGTTTGGCCCGGCCGCTCTTCGCCTCCTCCCGCCAGTAGGCGGCGGCCCAGCGGCTGGGGGCGAAGTGGCCTTTCAGATGGACGCGCACGACGTCGTCCCATTCGGCCTCGCTCATGTTGACGAGGACCCGGTCGCGCAGGATCCCGGCGTTGTTGACGAGGATGTCGAGCCCACCGAAGGCGTCGATCGCCGCGTTGACGAGGCGCTGGGCGCCTTCCCAGTCGGCGACGTCGTCGGCGTTGGCGACCGCCTGGCCGCCGCGCGCCTCGATCTCGGCGACGACCTGGTTGGCCGGGCTGTCGTCGAGACCGGACCCGTCGTTGGCGCCGCCGCGGTCGTTGATGACGACCTTGGCCCCTTCGGCCGCGAACAGCAGGGCGTGCTCCCGGCCCAAACCACGACCCGCGCCCGTGATGATCGCCACGCGCCCTTCGAGAGATCCCATCGCCGCGTCCTTTCCTTGCCCGGCGGCAACCTAACCAACCGGAGCGGTCCAGCGTCAACCGTTCGGCGGTCAGAGGAAGACGAGGTCGACGGCGGTGCCGCGCTTGAACTGCTCGCCGGGATCGGCAGGGTCCCCGGCGACCGTCGCCGCGGCGAAGAGGCCCTGGGTCGAGCCGAGCAGGGAGCCGACGTTGAGCCCCGCCGCGGCGAGCGTGGCACCGGCCTGGTCGAGCGTCTGACCGGTGAGGTCCGGCATCACGACGAGATCGACGCCCTTCGACGGCACGAGCGTCACCGTCGACTCGCGCGGTACCTCGGTCGCCGCGGCCGGCGTGATCGACACCACGTTCCCGGCCGGGATGTCGTCGCTGAACACGGGCTCGGCGGTGGCGGCGACGAGCTGCATCGCCTCGAGCTGAGCCGTGGCATCGGCGACGGGCACCCCGACGAGCGCCGGGATCGCACGCGGTGCAGGACCGTCCGAGACGACGAGGGCGACCTCCGTCTCGGGGAGCACCTCGTCACCGGCGACGAGTGAGGGCTCCGCCGGCACCGACCACGACACCACCGACCCCACCGGCACGGTCTCGTCGAACTGCTGCGTCGGCGGCAGGGCCACCAGGCGCAGCTCGGCGAGCGTCGTCTCGGCCTCGTTCAGCGGTTGGCCGGCGAAGTCCGGCAACGTCCGGAACTCCGGGCCCTCGCTGACCACGATGAGGAACGGCTCGCCCTCGGCGAGGCGCTCGCCCGCCGATGGCGCCGTGCGGATGATCGCCCCGGCCTCCGGGTGCTCGTCGCTGCGCGCCGTCTCCACGTCGAGCTCCCAGTCGAAGCCGGCGGTCTGCGCCTCGGCCGCCTCCGCGTCGAGACCGACGAGATCCGGCACCTCGTGGGTGGGGACGCGGAACAACCGATAGGCGAAGTACCCGAGTCCGGCGAGGGCGACGACCACGAAGATGCCGGCGAGCCAGGCCGGCCACCGCCGGCGCCGCCGAGCGTGGTCCAGGGTCTCCAGGCTGGCGGACCAACCTGGGTCACCGGGGCTCGGGTCGGCGGCGGGCGCCTCCAGCGGGACGGCCTCCGCAGCGGCGGTCGCCTTGGCGAGGGCGGCCAGCTCGTCGACGGTGCGGTCGGCGTCGCCGTCGTAGAGGCGCGGCGACTCGTCGTCGACGACGGGCGGCGGCAGCGGCGGTGGCGACGTCGACGGAGCCTCGGCCGCGGGCGCGGCTACCGGAGCGGGATCGGTCGCCGGCAGCGACGGCCGCGGCGGCCGCGGCCTCCTCGGGCGTCGTGGTGGCACCGGCCGCCACCTCCGTCGCCGGCTGTTCCGGTGCCGGCACCGGCGGAACGAGGGCGACGGGTTCGTCGGCCGGAGCCGGACGGGTGATCCCGCCGGTCGGGTCGTTCGGCCGTCGCAGCCGGGCCGGATCGTCCTCGAACAGCCCGGTGATGAGCAGCGGGATCGGCTTCGGGCGGGGCAGGTTCTCGGCCGTGCGGACGAGCGATCGGCCGAGCTCGGCCGCCGTCGAGCGGTCGGCCGGCTCCGGGCGGCCGGCCTTCTCCAGCACCGAGGCGAGCGGTCCGAGATCAGCCGACACCGGCATCAGCCGCCCGATGCGCGCCGACAGCGTGGCCACCGTGGACCGTGCCGCGAACGGCACCGTCCCCGTCACCGCTTCGACGAGGATGAGGGCCAGCGAGTACACATCGGTCTTGCCGTCGATCGGCTGGCCGAGCGCCTGCTCGGGTGAGCTGTAGCGGGCGACGTGCGTGGCGACGGTGGCCGGCTCCGACCAGTCGTGCTCACCGAGCAGCCGGGCGAGCCCGAAGTCCACGATGCGCAAACGCCGGTCGTCACCGAACACCAGCTTCGCCGGCGTCAGCTCGGTGTGGACGAGGCCCTTGCGGTGGGCGAAGTCGAGGCCGCGGCACGCTTCCAGTCCGACGACCAGCGCCTGCGACGGATCGAGGTAGCGGCCGCGGTCGAAGAGGTCGCGCAGGCTGCCGCCGGAGAGGTGCTCGACGACGGCGAAGACCGTCGTGCGCTTGCCGACCTGTTCCTCGCCCCAGTCGTGGACGGCAGCGATGTTGGGGTGCGACAGCGACGACATGGTGCGCATCTCGCTCGTGAAGCGAGTGCGGAACGCCGCTGACTCCGCCAGCTCGGGCCGGATCAGCTTGACGGTGACCGGGCGGTTGAGCTCGACGTCCTCGGCATCGGCGATGAGGGTGTACGTACCGGCGGACACCATCCGAACGACCCGGTAGCGGTCGCCGAGCACCCGCCCGGCGAGGCCGCGACGGGTCGCCGTCGGTTCTGCTGGTCGGTCTGCGCTCATGTCCTCATTCAGTCGGGGTGCCTGGACGGTGAACCGTTGGGGCGCCGGAGCACGCTACCGCCGCGACCGCCGCGGGTGGTGCCGGGCAGGCGGAGCGGCATGATGGTGCGGTGTCCGTTCCGAGCACGATCGTCGACGACGTCGCATCACCGCCCACGCGGCGGTCGTGGTTCCGCCGGATCGATCGCAAGCTGCTGTGGCCGAGCCTCGCCATCGCCGTTGGGGTGGTGTTGATCGGCTTCGCCCTCGCCCGCTCGGTCACCGGCGACGACGTCACCGATCTGCCGAGCGCGATCGAGGAGATCACCCCCGCTCCCGACGCCGTGCAAGTGCTCCAACAGACGCAGGTCGTCGTCGACCTCGCCGAGGGCTACGAAGGCCGGCTGATCATCGACGACATCCCGTTGGAGACGGTGCGCCTCGACGACCTCGGCACGCTCGACGTCGAACCGGGCGAGCAGGTGGACGTGCCGCCGGGCGTGGTGTTCGAACCCGGCAACGGCACGCTCACGTTCACGCCCAGCGGTGACGCACCGATCAGCAGCTTCGACCCGGGCTCGCACCTCGTGCAGGTCGTGTACTGGCCGACGGTCGAGGGCGAGCAGCGGGCCCGCTCCTACACCTGGGCCTTCACGGCGATCTAGCCCTCTCGATCCGAGTGTTTCCTGCCACCGGGGGTTTCCTGCGGGGAGGCCCCGCAGGAAACCCTCCGGTGCAGGAAACACTCGGATCAGGGTTCGCCGGTCTCGAGGAGGCGGTCGAAGGCGGCCTCGTCGAGGATCGGGACGCCGAGCTGCTCGGCCTTGCTGAGCTTGCTCGCGCCCGGTCCGTCGCCGACCACGAGGGCGTACGTCTTGGCGCTCACGCTGCCCGGGCTCTTGCCACCGCGGGCGGTGATCGCCAGCTCGGCTTCCTCCCGCGTGTAGCCAGCCAGCGTCCCCGAGACGACCACGGTCTTGCCGGCGAGGACCTGGGGCGCCCGCGGCGCCCGCGGCACGGGCACGCCGAAGTCGACGCCGGCGTCGCGGAGCTTCTCGATGAACGCCCGGTTCGACTCCAGCGAGAACCATGTCGCGATCGAGCGGGCGATGATCGGTCCCAGCCCCTCGACCGTGGCCAGTTCCTCCGCGGACGCCTCGACCACGCCATCGAGGGTGCCGAAGTGGGCCGCCAGCGCCTGCGCCGCCGCGGGACCGAGGTGCTTGATGCCGAGCGCCGTCAACAGCCGCGACAGCGGGCGGTGCCGCGACCCGTCGATGGCCGCGAGCAGCTTGTCGGCGCTGATCTGGGCGAAGCCCTCGAGCCCGAGCAGGTCGTCGCGCGTCAAGCGGTACAGGTCGGCGGCGTCGGCGACCAGCCCCGCCGCGGTCAGCTGGCCGACCGTGCGCTCGCCGAGTCCCTCGATGTCCAGCGCGCCCCGCGAGGCGAAGTAGATGACCCGCTGGTCGCGCTGGTACGGGCAGGCCGGCTCGACGCAGCGCGTGTCCGCCTCCCCCTCGAGCCGCACGAGCGTGCTGCGCAGCGAGCACGGACACGTCGTCGGGAACGTCCACGGGCGGGCGTCCGCCGGCCGCATCGACAGCACCGGGCCGACGACCTCGGGGATCACGTCACCGGCCTTGCGCACGATCACCGTGTCGCCCGGTCGGACGTCCTTGGCGCGGACCTGGT
Source organism: uncultured Acidimicrobiia bacterium (assembly GCA_963776995.1). Lineage (GTDB taxonomy): Bacteria > Actinomycetota > Acidimicrobiia > Acidimicrobiales > Ilumatobacteraceae > JALZMG01. The sequence goes on along the minus strand of CAVZPA010000014.1, from coordinate 109,800 downwards.
CCTCGTTGTGCAGCGTCGCCACGCCGACCGTGGATCCGCCGACGAACACCGGCTCCAGCATGGCGAACGGCGTCGCCCGCCCGGTGCGCCCGATCGACACCTGGATGTCGCGGAGCACCGTCGTGCGCTCCTCCGGCGGGAACTTGTAGGCGATCGCCCAGCGCGGCGCCCGGGACGTCGACCCGAGCCGGGTCCGCTGCTCGACGTCGTCGACCTTGACGACGACGCCGTCGATCTCGTAGCCGAGGTCGTGGCGGTGCTCCTCCCAGTAGGCGCAGTGGGCGGCGACCTCCTCCAGCGATTCGAACACCCGCACCTCGGGGTTGACCGGGAAGCCGAGCGTGCTCAGCAGCTGGAGGCTGTCGGTGTGCCGCCCGAGGGGCGGACCGCCGACCACCTCGCCGAGCTGGTAGACCCAGAACGACAGGTCGCGCTGGGCGGTGATCGACGGGTCCTTCTGGCGCAGGCTGCCGGCTGCGGCGTTGCGCGGGTTGACGAACAGCCGGCCGCCAGCGGCTTCGGCCGCCTTGTTCATCCGCTCGAAGCTGGCCACCGGGAGGTACACCTCGCCGCGCACCTCGATGACGTCGGGCACCGCGGCGCCCGTCCCCGAGCGCAGCCGGCGCGGCACGGCGGCGATCGTCGCCACGTTGGCCGTCACGTCCTCGCCGACGCGGCCATCGCCGCGCGTCGCCGCCTGCACGTAGCGCCCGCCCTCGAAGCGGACGCTCATCGCCACGCCGTCGATCTTCAGCTCGCAGACGTAGCGGACGGTCTCGCCGGGGAGGCCTCGGGCGACGCGCTGACCCCAGGCCGCCAGCTCGTCGGCGTTCATCGCGTTGTCGAGGCTCTGCATCGGCACCGAGTGGACGACGGGGGCGAACAGCGCGCTCGGGCGCGCCACCGACGTCCTGGGCGGGCGACGCGTCGGGGACCAGCTCGGGATGCGCCGCCTCCAGCTCGCGCAGCTCGCGCGCCAGCAGGTCGAAATCCCCGTCGGAGATCTCCGGGTCGTCCTGCTCGTGGTAGCGGCGGTTGTGGTAGGCGACGAGCTCGCCGAGCGCGGCGATCCGAGCCGCGATGTCCTCGTCCTCGTTCGCCCCGGCGGCGTCGGTACGTCGACGGTCGCCCGAGGCTCAGGCCCCGAGGGCGAACCGACTGGCGACGGCCTGCTCGTTGATCCGGCGCCCGACCTCGCGGGTCAAGCGGACCACTCGATCGGCGACCGAGGGGGCGTGCAGCCCGAGGCCGCAATGCGGCGTGACGAGGCTGCGCTGGCGCAGCAGCACCGGATCGCAGCCGCGAGAGACGAGCTCGCACCACAAGTCACTGAGCTGGCGCCACGAACGCTCGCTGCTCGTCGGGATCGGGCCATCGGTCGGCACGACCCCCCAGGCGACGCGGCCACCGCTCTCCAGGAACCGCACGAGGTACCCGGCGACGTTGGCCAGCGACGGGTGCACCGGCACCGAGAGCATGTCCGGCCCGGCCGCCAGCACGGAGGCGATGTCGACGTCCGCGCAGCAGTGCACGCCGACGGTGGCCATCGGCTCGACGGCAGCCATCGCCCCGGACATCAGGTCGATGGCCTGCTCAGGGGCGATCGGGAAACCAGGGTGCATCAGATCGCCCAACCACGGTTCGTCGAGCCAGACCACCTGCGGCGACGCCGGCAGCGCCGTCGCCACGGCGGCCGCGAGGGTGGCGAGGTGGGCGCGCACGGCCCGCACGGCGACCGGGAAGGCGGTGTCGACCGGCACACCGACGCGCGTCAGCGCCGCGCCGAGCGTCACCGGCCCGACGAACTGCCACTTCACCGGACCGGTCAGGCCCCGCCCCGCGGCGGTGGCGAGGAACGTGCGGATGCCGGCGAAGGCGTCGTTGGCCAGATCGGTGTGCACCGGAGCGTCGGGATCCAGTGCCCTCACGTCGACGGCGATGCTGCCGTACTGACCGAGGGTCACCCCGTTGATGCCGACGACCGCCTGGGCGATCATCCCCTCGGCCGGCGAGCGGCGCGGGAGCGTCGGGATCGCCGGCAGGTCGTACTTCCGCAGAGCGAAGGTGGCAGCGTCGTGGACCGACCGGTGGGGCAGGCTGCCGACGCCGGTGGCCGCCCCCGAGCGGAGGCGGTCGCCGAGTGGCGGGACGGCGCGATGCGTGTCGCTGCTGCCTGCCCGCCCGGCAGGTGCTTCGACCGTCGACATCGCGCTCCTCTCCCGCTCCCGGCGCTGTCCTGCCGGGGCCGACCTCGTCATCTTGTTCTAGTCCATTGGCCCGCCCGTCGACGGATCGCACGGCCACGTGCCACGTCCACGTTCGCCGCTGCACCGAGCCGTCGGCAAGTCTTCACGCCGTGTCCGACAGTCTCCCACTTCCGCCCGCGCCGGAAGCAAGGATTTGGAGTCGGCTGACGCTGTGGGGCGCCCGCCTGGCCTGGCTGGCGGTGGCCGTCGTCGGCGGCGAGGCGATCGGCGATGCCCTCGCCTCGCGCAGCGAGCCCGTACAACTCGCCGGCACGATCGGCGCCTGGATCGCCTGGTCCGTCGGGGCGCTGGCGCTCGCCGTCCCGAGCCTGGTGACGCTGACGGTGGCCAGGGCGGTCGTTCCGGGAGCCGTCGTCGCGGCCGGTGTCGCCCTGGTGGCGGGCGCCGACGTGGGATCCGTGCTCACCCTGGCGATCCCGGCCATCGTCGCGACCGTCCTGGTGGGGTCGGCCGACACGGGACGGGCGTACGTGCAGACGTCGGCCTACGGGGACGAGCAGCGCTTCCCGTTGCGACCGCCGTTCGGCTACCTCGGCGCCACCGTGGTGTCGTGGTCGGTGTGGGTTGCGGCGGTCATCACCGCGCCGCTGGCCTGGGCGGCGCGGGCCTGGGTCCTCGCGGTGGTCGCCACGCTCGTCGCGGCGGCGGCGACGTGGCTGCTCCCCCGCCGTTGGCACCAACTCAGCCGGCGGTGGTTGGTGGCGGTCCCGGCCGGTCTCGTCGTGCACGACCCGGTCGTGCTCGCCGAGCCGTTGATGATGCAACGACGGCAGATCACCGAGCTCGGTCTCGTCGACTCCCGCCGGGCGTCCGGCGCCCTCGACCTCACCGGTCCGACGCCGGGATTGGCGGTTGCGATCAGCCTCGGCGAGACCGCCACGGTGATCCTGGCGCCGCGCCCGGCGACGCCTCGTGGGCGGGCGGTCCACCTGACGGCGCTGGTCGTGTCGCCGTCGCGTCCCGGCGCCGTGCTGCGCGAGGCAGCCCGCCGCCGCCTCCCCGTCCGCTGATCCGAGTGTTTGCTGCCGTCGGAGTGTCTCCTGCGGGGATGCCCCGCAGGAGACACTCGGTCGCAGCAAACACTCGGTTGGGCTGGCAGCTCGACCACGCTCGCAAGCCGGCGCTACGCGGCGATGCCGCCGCCGAGCACGAAGCGGTCGTCGGTGTCGTAGAAGACCACGCTCTGCCCTGGCGCGACGAGTCGCTCGGGTCGCTGCCAGTGCACGTCGACACCCCCGTGCGACGTCGGTGAGCGTCGCCGGGCGCGACTCGCCGTGGGCACTGCACTGCACGAGCACCGCTCCGGTGACCGGTGCGTCGACCCACGAGACCGGGCCGACCGCCGTCACGGGCCGCAACAGCTCGTCCTCGGAGCCGACGACGACCGTTGCCGTGGCGCGATCGACGTCGACGACGAAGCGCTTCGGTCCACCGCCGGGCAACCCCAACCCCCTGCGCTGGCCGATCGTCACCAGCTCCACGGCGGCGACCTCGCCGACCCGGGCGCCGGCCGTGTCGAGCACGCGCGCCGAGTGCAGCGACAGCCGGCGGCGCAGGAACTCGTGGCGCCCGCCGGTGGAGGTGATGAAGCACACGTCCTGGCTGTCGGGCTTCGCCGCGGTGCGCAGGCCCAGGCGGCCGGCGAGCGCCCGCAACGCAGCCTTGTCGGCGAACCTGCCGACCGGGAACAGCGTGCGACCGAGCTCGGACTGGCCGAGCATGTGCACGACGTAGCTCTGGTCCTTGGCCCTGTCGGCGCCGCGTTGCAACGTCCAGCGGCCGTCGAGGCGGGCGACGCGCGCGTGGTGCCCCGTCGCCACGGCGTCGAAGCCGAGCACGTCAGCCCTCTCGGCCAGGCGGGCGAACTTCACCCGGCGGTTGCATTCGATGCACGGGTTGGGGGTCACACCACGGGCGTGGGCGTCGACGTACGGCTGCACGACGCCCCTGTCGAAGTCCTCCGTGAAGTTGAACACGAGGTGGTCGATGTCGAGCTGCTGGGCGACGCGCCTGGCATCGTCGACGTCGGACACGCTGCAGCAGCCCGTGTCGCTCTCCCCGCCCCACAGCCGCATCGTCACGCCGACGACCTCGTGGCCCTCATCGGCCAGGAGCGCCGCGGCGACCGAGGAGTCGACGCCCCCGCTCATCGCCACCATCACCTTCATCGCGCGACGCCGACCTCGCCGGCTCCCGCTCGGCGCGCCGCCGTGCGCTCGCGGATCGTCGTCACGGCGGCGGTGATGATGGCGACGGCGTCATCGACGTCGGCGGCGGTGGTCGTGCGGCCCAGGCTGAGGCGCAGCGCGCCCATCGCCCACCGCCGCTCGACGCCCATCGCGGCGAGCACGTGGGACGGCTCCATCGCCCCGCTGGCGCAGGCCGACGCGGCCGAAGCGCACAGACCCTCGCGGTCGAGCAGGTAGAGCAACGCCTCGCTCTCCACGTCGTCGAACAGCACGTGGGCCGAACCGGCGACCTTGGCCCCGGGCGCCACCGTCTCGCGCACGCCCGGCACGGCCGCCGAGATGCCGGCGACGAGCGCATCGCGGAGCGAGGCGATGCGCGCCGATTCGGCCGTTCGTTCGGCGTCGGTGGCGACGAGCGCTTCGGCCAGGGCGACGATGCCGGCGACGTTGTGCGTGCCGCTGCGACGCTCGCGCTCCTGACCGCCGCCGACGATCAGCGGCTCCAGCGTCGTGCCCTCGCGGACGGCCAGCACGCCCACACCCTTCGGCCCGCCGAACTTGTGGGCGCTGAGCGACAGCAGGTCGACGTGCGGCCAGAGCTGACGCAGGTCGAGCCAGCTGGCCGCCTGGACGGCGTCGGTGTGCAGGACGGCGGAGGGGGCGTGCCGGCGGACCACCGCGGCGACGGCCGCCAGGTCGGTGATCGACCCGACCTCGTTGTTGACGGCCATCACGCTGACCACGGCGACGTCGGGACCGAGGGCCTGGGCGAGGCCGTCGAGCACCACGCGGCCGGCGCCGTCCACCGGGACGACCGTGCCGCCGGTCCGCTCGACGGCGTGCAGCACGGCATGGTGCTCGGCCGCCGGGCACACGGTACGGCCGTGCGACGCGGCCCCGGTGATGGCGGCGTTGTCGCTCTCCGTGCCGCCGCCGGTGAACACGACCTCGCCGGGGCGGCAGCCGATGACGTCGGCGACGCGGTCGCGGGCCTCGTCGACGGCGCGCCGGGCGTCGCGGGCGAAACGGTGCGACCCACTCGGGTTGGCGAAGCGCTCGCTGAGGAACGGGAGCATGGCGTCGACGGCGTTCTGACGCATCGGTGTCGTCGCCGCATGATCGAGGTACACCAGCCGCTCCACGGCGCAGAACGCTAACGACTTCCGCGGTGAGGTCAGCGAACTCGCTGCGTCGCAATTGTCTTCGGCTGCTCCGCAGCCGAAGAGAAGCGACCGTCATGATTGGTCGCCTCGCCTGTCGGCTCGGCTCCTACCTGCGGTAGAACCGCGGCGTGGAGGGCTATACGCGATCGTCGTACGGCGATGCGTTCGCCGATGTCTACGACCAGTGGTACGCGGGGATCAGCGATGCCGACGTCAGCGCCGACGTGGTCGCCGACCTGGCGGCGGCATCGGCCGCCGGGACGGGGGTGCCGCGGGTGCTCGAGCTGGCCGTCGGGACGGGACGCCTGGCGCTGCCGCTGGCCGACCGCGGGGTCGACGTGGTCGGGATCGACGCCAGCGCGGCGATGCTCGATCGACTGCGGGCCCGTGACCCGAACGGTCGGGTGACGATCGTCCTCGGGGACATGGTCGAGGACGTCCCAGCGGGTCCGTTCGACGCCGTGCTGCTCGCCTACAACTCGCTGTTCAACCTGGAGGACGCCGACCGTCAAGCGGCGTGCTTCGGCGCCGTGGCCGCCCGCCTCGCGCCGCGCGGGGTGTTCGTCGTCGAGGCCTTCGTCCCGGAGGAGCCGCCCCGCGAGGGGACCGTCGTCGCCGTGCGCTCGATGACCGCGGCCGAGGTGGTGCTGTCGATCTCCGAGCACGATCCAGCCGCCCAGCGCGCCGCCGGACACCTCGTGCAGTTCATCGATGGCGCCCGCGTGCGACTGCGGCCGTGGGCGATCCGCTACGCCCCGCCGGCGGAGCTCGACGCGATGGCGGCGGCAGCAGGGCTCGCGCTCGTGTCCCGGTGGGAGGACTTCGCGCGCCGCCCGTTCGACGACGACAGCCCCCGCCACGTCAGCGTGTACGGGCGGCGGGCGCCGAGTGATCCGCCGCCATAGCGATACCTTCCCGACGACCGTCCTATCCTGGGAAGCACTGTGAGTCAGATGCGCCTCAACCCACTCACCGGGCGGTGGGTCACGATCGTGGCCGAGCGGGCTCAGCGTCCTTCCGACTTCGCGCCGCGGGCGCGGCAGGTCGAAGCAGACCCCGACCGACCGTGCCCCTTCTGTCCGGGCAACGAAGACTCCACCCTCTCCGCTCTGGAGACCGTCGACGAGGGAGGCCGGTGGCGGATGCGCGTGATCCCCAACCTGTACCCGGCGTTCGACGGCGACTCCGGGTTCGTGGTCCACCACCTCGGACCCGTGCACGTCACCGCCGAGGCGAGCGGCCTCCACGAGGTGTTCGTGTTCACGCCCGAGCACGACGGCGGGCTCGACCGACTCGACGACCGCGACGCCGAGGAACTGATGCGCGCCCTGCAGCGGCGGCTCGCCGATCATGCCGCTCGGTCCGAGGTGCGCTACACGCAGGTGATCATCAACCACGGCCGGGAGGCCGGCGCGTCGCTCGCCCACCCCCATGCCCAGATCCTCGGGCTGCCGTTCGTCCCCGGCGAGATCCTCGACGAGGAGCGGGCGTTCGCTCGCTTCGCCGGTGGCTGCGTCATCTGCACGACGATCGAGGCCGAACTGGCCGACGGCGAGCGGGTCGTGTTCGCCGACGACGACGTGGTGTGCATCGCGCCGTTCTGGAGCGGTGCGCCGTTCGAGCTGTTGCTGATGCCGAGGCGCCACGAGCTGCACCTGCAGGACGCCGACCCGGTGAGCGTCGACGCCATGGGCCGGGCGATCCGCGACGCCGTCGGCCACCTGGAGACGGCGCTCGGTGACGTCGCCTACAACATCGGCTTCCACACCGCGCCGCACGAGCACTCCGGCCAGTACCACTGGCACGTCCACCTGTGGCCGAACCTGGTGACGGCGGCCGGCTTCGAGCGCGGCACCGGCGTGATGATCAACGTCACCCCGCCGGAGCAGGCTGCGGAGACCCTCCGCGCCGTCCGCGCCGTGGCGTGAGCCTGATCTCGGTCGGCGCCTACTACGAGGCGCCGCCCGCCGAGGTGTGGAAGGTCCTCGAGCCGATCGAGTCGCACGTCGACTGGATGGCCGATGCCGAGCTGATCCGCTTCGTCGGCGAACAGACCCGCGGCGTCGGCACGCGCTTCGAGTGCGTGACCCGCGTCGGCCCGATCCGCCTCACCGACCGCATGGAGGTCACCGAGTGGGTGCCCGAGCGGGCGATGGGCGTGCGCCACGACGGGCTCGTCACCGGCACCGGCCGGTTCACGCTGGAACCGCTCGACGACGATCGGCGGACCCGGTTCACGTGGCGGGAGGAGCTGACGTTCCCGTGGTGGCTGGGCGGCCCCGTCGGTGAGCGCATCGGCGGGCAGGCCGTGATGCGCCGGATCTGGCGCGGCAACCTCGAACGGCTCAGGACACTTGTCGAACGACGGCCGTGACGACAGCGCCGAGGAGGATGACGACGATGATCGGCGCCCGGCGCCACGCCGCGATCGCCGCCGCGCCGACGCCGACGGCCCGAGCGTCGAGGACCAGCTCGGTGCCTGTCGAGAACGTGTCCATCACGATCAGCGCCGAGATCAGCGCCGCTGGGACGAGTGCCAAGCACCGCTCGACGACCGGGGGCAGACGACGGGAACCGATGACGGCCAGGCCCGTCACCTTGAAGGCGTAGGAACCCACGGCAAGCAACAGCACGAGCGTCCAGGTCATGGGACGCCCGCGGTCCCGGGGAGCTCGGCGGTCTCTTGTTGTGTCCGTGCCGGGATCCCGAGCAGGATCGCCGCCGACGAGCACAGGATCGGTACACCGACGGGCGTGAAGGGGATGAGGACGAGGCAGATCGTCCCCCCGAGCAGCCCCGCCAGCAGGCCGAGGCGGTGCCGCAGGTGCGGGGCGACCATGGCCACGAACCCGGCCGGGAAGGCGGCGTCGAGGCCGTAGGTCTGCGGGTCGATGGCCGAGCCGGCCAGCGCGCCGACCAGCGTGCCGAGGTTCCAGAACACGAACACCGAGATGCCGGTGATCCAGAACGCCGCCCGCTGGGCGCGGATGTCCGGCCGGGCGGTGGCCATCGCCGTCGACTCGTCGATCGTCAGGTGGGCGGCGAGGAGCCGGGTGGCGAAGGAGCCACCGATGATGCGGGACATCGCCAACCCATAGACGCCGTTGCGTGCGGCGAGGAGCATGGCGCCGCCGAGGGCGGCGGCCGTCGAGCCCCCGGTGGCGACGACGCTGACGGCGCTGAACTGCGACGCGCCCGTGAACACGAGCAGGGACATCGCGCAGGCCTGGGCGACCGAGCCGCCCGCCGCGACGGCCCCGACCCCGAACGCCACGGCGAACACTCCGACCGCCGCGCTGAGCGTGAGGCTGGCCGTCACGACCGGCCGCAGCGGAGCGTGGGAGGCGTGATCCATGACCGCGGCGAGTCTGCCTCCCCCCATCGGTTCTGGAGCAACTTCAGGGCCGGATGTGGCCGTGAATCTTCTCCAGAATCGGTGCTCGGCCTAGGGTGCGCCCGATGCGGGTCCTGATGTTGACCTGGGAGTTTCCGCCGCGGTCGGTGGGCGGCGTGGCCGCCCACGTCGACGGGTTGAGTCAGGCGCTCGCCCAGGCCGGCCACGAGGTCGTGCTGTTCACGCTGTCGCACCCAGGGGCACCGGAGGACAGTCGTGTCGGCGCGGTGCGGGTGCTGCGCGCCCGCGCCGACCTGCCGTGGCTGCCCGACGACGAGCTCGTCGCCCGGGTCGCCTCGGCCAACCACCATCTCGTGCAGCTCGCCCTCCGCCTCGGCGACTGGATCCCGCACATCGTCCACGCCCACGACTGGCAGGTGTCGTGGGCGGCGGACAGCCTGTCGGCGCTGTACGGGGCGAAGCTGATCGCCACGTTCCACTCGACCGAGCGCGGTCAGCACGGCGGTCGCGTGCCGCCAGGCCAGCCGAGCACGATCCACGCCATCGAGTCGTGGCTGGCCCACGACGCGACGGAGGTCGTCACGAACTCCAAGTTCATGGTGCGGGAGGTGATCGGCGGCTTCGAGCTGCCCGCCGAGCGCACCCACCTGATCCCCAACGGCATCGACCCGACCTGGTGGTCGACGGGCGAGTCGTCGGGTGGGCGCGACGCGCTGGTGTTCACCTGGGGACGCGTCCAGTACGAGAAGGGCTTCCAGGTCCTCGCCCGGGCGATGCGCCTGCTGCGCTCCCGGGTGCCGGACATCGAGTGCATCATCGGCGGCCGCGGCAGCTACCTCCCCGAGCTGCAGTCGCAGATCGACCTCGAGGGCGTCAGCGACCTCGTCCACCTCTCCGGCTTCCTCTCCGATGACAGCTTGCGCGACACCGTGCACCGCGCCGGGTGCGTCGCCATCCCCTCCCTGTACGAGCCCTTCGGCATCGTTGCCCTCGAGGCCCTCGCCGGCGGCGCACCGCTCGTCGTCGCCCGCACCGGCGGGCTCGCCGAGCTCCTCGACGGCACCGGCGCCGGCCTGCTGTTCGAGCCGGGCAACGCCGCCGAGCTGGCGATGTGCGTGGAGACGGTGCTGACGGACAGGGAGCTGGCGGAGGACATGCGCCGCCAGGGCGCCGCCCTCCTCGCCGACCGCTACTCGTGGCTGGCGATCGCCGGAGCCACCGCCAGCGTCTACACCGGCCACCCGTCCGCGCCCTGAGCCATCCCCACGAGCCGGGCGTGAGGCCCGCTCGCCAGCCGTGACGCGCCACCCCCGGGCGCACGTTCATCGCCGCGTCGGTACCATCGATCAACCATGCGCCCGGTTCGTCGGTTCGAGGTCACCCCCGCCATCCCCCCGGCATTGGCGGCGCTCCCCGAGCTCGCCCGCAACCTGCACTGGAGCTGGGACGCCGAGGCGATCCGGTTGTTCGCTCGCCTCTGGCCGGGCTGGCAACCCGGCGACGCCCACCCGGCCGAGATGGTCCGCACCACGTCGGCCGAGCGCCTCGCCGAGCTCGCCGCCGACAGCGGCATCGTCAACGACCTCGGCGCCGTCTCCCGCCGCCTGCAGACCGCACTCAAGGGCACGACCTGGTTCGGGACGCGCGACACCTCACCGTTGCGCTCGGTCGCCTACTTCTCGCCGGAGTTCGGCATCAGCGAGGCACTGCCCCAGTACTCCGGCGGCCTCGGCGTGCTCGCCGGCGATCACCTCAAGGCCTCCTCGGACCTCGGCGTTCCGCTCGTCGGCGTCGGCCTGCTGTACACGGAGGGCTACTTCCGCCAGCGCCTCGACGCCGGCGGCTGGCAGCAGGAGAGCGTCGCCGACTTCACGCCCCACTCCCTCGGCCTCGTCGACACGGGCGTCGAGCTCACCGTCGACCTCGCCGGCGACCAGGTCAAGGTCCACGTCTGGCGCGCCGACATCGGTCGAATCCCGCTGTACCTGCTCGACACCGACGTCGCCGGCAACTCGCCGGACGGCGTCGCGGTCACCGATCGCCTGTACGGGGGCGACGAGCACCACCGTCTGCGCCAGGAGATCATCCTCGGCATCGGTGGCGTGCGCGCCCTGCGCGCGCTCGGGCTGGCCCCTGACGTGTTCCACACCAACGAGGGCCACGCCGGGTTCCTCGGGCTGGAGCGCGTCCGCGAGCTCGTGGGCCAGGGTCTGCCCTTCGACGCCGCCGTGGAGGTCGTCCGTGGCGGCGGCGTGTTCACCACGCACACGCCCGTCCCGGCGGGGATCGACCGCTTCCCGCGGGCCCTGTTCGAGCCGTACTTCACGGCCTTCGCCGCCGAGTGCGGGGTGACGTTCGATGAGCTGTTCGCCATCGGCGTCCACGGCGATGAGCCGCTGCCGAGCGGCGAGCAGCCGAAGTTCAACATGGCCGTGATGGGCCTGCGCCTGGCTGCACGCTCGAACGGCGTGGCCCGCCTCCACGGCGCCGTCAGCCGGCAGATGTTCCAGGGCCTGTGGCCCGACCTCGCGGTCGACGAAGTGCCGATCGGCTCCGTGACCAACGGCGTGCACGGGCGGACGTGGGTCTCGCCGCGGGTCGACGCCCTCCTCAGCCGCGTCGTGGGCGAGGACTGGCCGGGGGCCGACGCCTCGCGCTGGGCACGCGTCCATGGCATCGACCCCCTGGAAGCGTGGGCGACGATCAACAACGGCCGCGACGACCTCGTGCGTCTCGCCCGCCAACGCCTGGGTCAGGACGTCCTCGATCCGACCGTGCTGACGGTCGGCTTCGCCCGCCGCTTCGCCACCTACAAGCGGGCGACGCTGCTGCTCTCCGACGCCGATCGCCTGTGCGCCCTGCTGTACGACAGCGAGCGTCCCGTGCAGTTCGTCTTCGCCGGCAAGGCCCACCCGGCAGACACGCCCGGCAAGGAACTGATCCAGCGCATCGAGCAGTTCGCTCGGGCCGCCGAGGTGCGACACCGGTTCGTGTTCCTCGCCGACTACGACATCTCGATCGCCCGGGCGATGTACCGCGGCTGCGACGTCTGGCTGAACACGCCGCGCCGGCCGCTCGAGGCCTGCGGGACGAGCGGGATGAAGGCCGCCCTGAACGGCGCCCTCAACGTGAGCATCCTCGACGGCTGGTGGGACGAGAGCTACAACGGCGCCAACGGGTGGGCGATCGACTCGGCCGACGACGACCCGGACCTCGAACGGCGCGACCTGCGCGAGGCCGGCAGCCTGTTCGCCATCCTCGAGAACCAGGTCGTGCGCAACTTCTACGACCGCGGTCGCGACGGCGTGCCGTCGCAGTGGGTGGAGATGGTGCTCGAAGCGTGGGCGACGCTCGGACCGCAGGTGACCGCGTCCCGGATGGTCCGCGACTACACGACGGCCCTCTACGAGCCCGCCGCCGCATCGTCGGTCCACCTCCTGTCCGACGGCGCCAAGGCCGCCAAGGAGCTGGCCGCCTGGCGGCAGCGCATCGACGGGGCGTGGGACGCCGTGGTGATCACGTCGGTCGACGTCGAGGGCACGGCTGCGGCGGCCGGCGCCGTGCGCGGCGTCGAGGTCACCGTCGAGCTCGGTGGGCTGACGCCCGCCGACGTCCGGGTCGAGGTCGTCCACGGCTCGCTCGGCCACGACGGCGACTTCCTCACGGACGTCAACGTTGCCGAGCTGCAACCGACCGGCGCCGGAACCTACACCGGGGACATCACGGTCGGCGTCGCCGGCTCCTATGGCGTGTCGGCGCGGGTCGTCCCCGTGCACCCCGACCTCGCCAGCCCGTTCGACGTCGGGCGCATGGTCTGGGCCGAGTAGTCACTCGGAATCCTCGAGCATGTCATCGCGCTGGGCTGGCTAGCGTCGAGTGACATGAGCGTTCTCCCCCGGGACGGCTCCGTGCCGGCCGTCGTGGCCGAGGGTCTGTGCAAGCGCTTCGGGGACACCCAGGCGCTGGACGGGCTCGATCTGGTCGTCGAGCGGGCCAAGGTCGTCGGCCTCCTCGGACCCAACGGCGCCGGCAAGACCACCGCCGTGCGTGTCTTCACGACGCTGATCAAGCCCGACGCCGGCCGGGCGTTCATCGAGGGCATCGACGTCCTCGCCGAGCCGATGCGAGCCAAGGCGCGCATCGGGCTCACCGGCCAGTACGCCGCCGTCGACGAGCGGCTCACCGGCCAGGAGAACCTCGAGCACGTCGGTCGCCTGTACCACATGCCCATCGCGCGGGCTCGCGAGCGGGGCCGTGAGCTGCTCGAGCGCTTCGATCTGGTCGACGCCGGCGACCGTGTCGTCAAGGGCTACTCCGGCGGCATGCGCCGGCGGCTCGACATCGCCATGAGCCTCATCGCCCGGCCGTCGGTGCTGTTCCTCGACGAGCCGACGACAGGCCTCGATCCACGCAGCCGGCTGGCGGTGTGGGATCTCATCGAAGAGCTCGTCGCCGGCGGCACGACGACGTGCTGACGACGCAGTACCTCGATGAGGCCGAGCGGCTCGCCGACGAGATCACGGTCATCGACCACGGCCGGGTCATCGCCCGCGGGACCAGCGAGGTGCTCAAGAGCCAGGTCGGCGGCGACCGCCTCGAGGTCCAGCTGGCCGACGTCGGGCAGGCCGCGCGGGCCCGCGAGGCCCTCGCCAGCCGGGCGTGCGGACCGATCCTCGTCGGCGAGGACCGGCGGTCGCTCCTCGTGCCGGTCGTCCGGGTCGAGGGGCTCGTGCCGATCGTCGTGCGCCAGCTCGACGAGGCCGGCATCGGGTTGACCGACATCGCCGCCCGCCAGGCCACCCTCGACGACGTGTTCTTCGCCCTGACCGGCCACAGCGCCGAGGAGGCCGACGAACCTGAACCAGAGAAGGTGCACCAGTGAGCGAGCGAGTCTTCGAGCGAGCGAACCAGCGTTACGGCGCCTTGCGTCACTGGTGCACCACCGCAGATTCGGACCTGTCGCACGAAGAGAAGGTGCACCAGTGACGACGACACCCCACCAGCGAGCACGGCGAGCTTGCGCCGGCCACCGAGCATCAGATCCCGATGGGCCGGATCTGGCTGTTCAAGGACAGCTGGACGGAGGCCACCCGGCACCTCAAGGCGGTGCCCCGCAACCCGGAACTGCTGGTCTTCGCCACGCTCCAGCCGATCATGTTCATCGTCCTGTTCGTGTACGTGTTCGAGGGCTCGGTCGTCGTCCCGATCGACTACGTGCAGTACGTGATCCCCGGCATCTTCGCCCAGACCGTGCTGTTCAACTCGTCGTTCACCGGCGTCGGGGTCGCCGACGACCTCAGCAAGGGGATCATCGACCGCTTGCGCTCGCTGCCGATGTTCCAGTCCGCCGTGCTGATCGGTCGCACGGTGTCCGACGTCGTGCGCAACGTGGTGACGTTCGCCGTCATGATCGTCGTCGCCTTCCTCGTCGGCTTCCGCTTCGAGGGCACGCTGGCCGAGGCGCTGGCGGCCACCGCGCTGATGTTCCTGTTCAGCTACGCGTTCAGCTGGATCCAGGCCTTGATCGGGCTGTCCGTCGGCTCCGTGGAGGCCGCCAACTCGGCCGGGTTCATCTGGATGTTCCCCTTGACGTTCGTCTCCTCGGCGTTCGTCGATCCGGCCAACATGACCAGCTGGCTGCAGCCGATCGCCGAGCACAACCCGTTCACCAAGCTCACGGACGCCTGCCGCGCCCTGTACAACGGCTACGACCCGGGGAACGACGCCTGGATCGCCCTGGCGTGGGCGATCGGCATCACGATCGTCTTCGCCATCCTGACGACGCGCAAGTTCGCCCGCTCGACGAGCGCCTGACCGCCCTCAGCGGCCGGTGAAGGTCGCCTTGCCCGGACCGTGCTCGAGGAAGCTGGCCACGCCGATGCGGCTGTCCTCGGTGCCGAAGACCTCGACGAAGGCGGCTCGCTCGGCAGCCAGGCCGTCGGCGAGCGACGTCGAGAGGCCGGCGTCGATCACCTGCTTGGCCAGGGCCTGGGCCGTCAACGGCCCGCGGGCGATCTCTGCTGCCAGCTCCAGCGCCCGGGCCAGCGGATCGTCGTCGACGACCTCGTCGGCGAGCCCGATGCGCAGGGCCTCGTCGGCCTTGACCTGCCGGCCGGTGAGGCACAGCTCCTTGGCGCGGCTCGGCCCGACCAGGCGTGCCAGCCGCTGCGTGCCGCCCCCGCCGGGGATGATGCCGAGGAGGATCTCCGGCTGCCCGAACACGGCCCGCGGGCCGGCGATGCGGTAGTCGCACGCCAGCGCCAGCTCGCACCCGCCACCGAGGGCGTAGCCGCTGACGGCGGCGATGACGAAGCGGGGGAGGGCGGCGATGGCGTCGAGCGTCTCGTGGATGCCGGCCGTGATCGGGCCGGCCTCCTCGGCGCCACCGAACTCGGAGATGTCGGCCCCGGCGGCGAAGATCCGCTCGCCGCCCGTGATGACGACCGCCCCCGGCGGATCCGCGTGCAGCGACGCCGCAGCCTCGCCGAGCTCGCGCCAGCAACGCCTGGGAGAGGGCGTTGACCTTGCCGTTGGCCAGCGTGACGACGGTGACGCCGTCGTCGCGACGATCGAGGTGGAGCAGCTCTGCCATGGTCTCAGTCTCGCCCACCGCCGTTCTGTCCTCGGCAATCGGCCCGAACGGGCCGATCCCGAAGGACAGAACGGGTGGATTTCCGCTTCTCCCCGCTCACCGCGCCCAGGGAGAGCGTGAGAGCTCTGCTGCAATTGATGGCCGGTCAGCACGGCGTCGCCTCGACGTCGCAATCCCGGGCGCTCGGCGTCAGCCGGCGGGTCGAGCGGCGACTGCTCGCCGACGGCACGCTGCAGTCGCCGTGCTCGGGCGTGCTCGCCGTCGGGGGCGCGCCACTGACGTTCGAGCGCCGGGCGATGGCTGCCGCCCTCTCCCCCGGCGTCGTGTGCGTGTCCCACGGCGCGGCGGCCCGCCTGCACCGGCTCGACGGCTTCGACCGTCACGACGTCGTCGACGTCCTCGGTGTCAAGGGCGCCAACCCGCACCAACGGCTGGGCATCGCCGTGCACCGCACGCGCGGTGACATCGCCGAGCACGTCGTCGAGGTCACGGCCATCCCGGTCCTGTCGATCGCCGCCACGCTCGCCCTGCTGGCGCCGGCGGTGGGCATCGGGCCGACGGCACGGGCGCTCGACGGGGCCCTGCGCCTCGGCGCCGATCCCGACGAGCTGCGCCGTGTCGCCCAGGCCTGGCGCCAGCGTGGCCGCGCCGGACCGCCCGCCCTGCTCATGCTGCTCGGGGAACGTGTCGACGCACGGCTGCCGCGCAGCTGGTTCCAGCGCATCGCCGGCCGGATCCTCGCCGCGGCGGGGATCCGCCTCGTCGACGAGTTCCCCGTCCGCGACCGGCTCGGCAACCTGCTCGCCGAGCTCGACCTCGCCGACCCCGTGCGCAAGGTCGGCGTCGAGTGCCAGAGCTGGCGGTGGCACGCCACGCCGGCCGCCCAGCACCACGACGCCCGCCGGCGGGGCATGCTGCGTCAGCTCGGCTGGGAGATCGTCGACGTCTGGTGGAGTGACCTGGCCCATCCCGAGCGAGTGATCGCCGAGGTCCTCTACCTCCTGAACTCCCGTCCTGCCGCATCGGCCCGAAGCGGCCGATCCTGAAGGACAGAACGGGGGCTCAGGCGTCGACGGCGCCGAGCATGCCGTCGGCGGCCGACCACGGGTCGAGCGCGCCGGAGAGAACGTCCTCGGTGAGGGCGTCCCACCGCTCACCCGTGCACACGTCACGGGCGCGCTGCTCGAGGCGGCGGGCGACGATCTCCCGCAGCTCCTCGCCGAGGCGGTATCGGCGTCGCCGTTCGAGCACCCCAGTCGACGCGGCGTGGTCGCGGTGGGCGAGGATCTCGTCCCACAGGTGGTCGACGGACTCGCCGTTCGAGGCGACCGTGGCGATGATCGGGACCTGCCACCCGGCGTTGGCGGCCTCAGCCCCCTCGCCCGACAGCTCCAGCATCTGCTGCAGGTCGCGACGGGTCTCCTGGACGCCGGGGCGGTCGGCCTTGTTGATCACGAAGACGTCGGCGACCTCCATCAGGCCGGCCTTGTTGGCCTGCACGCTGTCGCCCCATCCGGGGTTGACGACGACGACGGTGGTGTCGGCCTTCCCGGCGACCTCGACCTCGACCTGCCCGACGCCGACCGTCTCGACCAGGATCCAGCGGTGGCCGAGGGCGTCGAGCAGGCGGATCGCCTCCGGCGTCGCCAGCGACAGCCCGCCGAGGTGGCCGCGTGTCGCCATCGAGCGGATGAACACGCCGGCGTCGGTGGCGTGGTCCTGCATGCGCACCCGGTCACCGAGGATCGCCCCGCCGGTGAACGGCGACGACGGATCGACGGCGAGCACGGCGACCTCCTCGCCGAGCGACCGCAGGTGGGCGATCAGCGCGCTCGTCAGCGTGCTCTTGCCGGCGCCGGGGGCACCGGTCATCCCGATCGTGTAGGCGTTGCCGGCGAGCGGGGCGGCGAGCCGCCCGATGTCGCGCGCCGCCTCACCGCCGCGCTCGACGAGCGACAGCAGCCGAGCCTTGGCGGCGCGATCCCCGTTCCCGGCCGCCGCGAACAGGTCGGCCGGCCCCCGAACCGGCGTCGTCACGCGACGTCGACCACGTCCTCGACGTTGATGACCTCGGTGACACCGTCGACGCGGTCCCGCATGATCCGCTCGATGCCGGCCTTCAACGTCTGGGTGGAGGCGGGACACCCGACGCACGCCCCGGTCAGGGTCACCGTGACCACGCCGCGCTCCTCGTCGACGTCGCGCAGCACGATGTCACCACCGTCGGCCTGGAGGGCCGGCCGGATCACATCGATGGTCTTCAGGACTTGGTCACGCATCTCGTCGCATCTCGTTCGGTTTCGACCTTTCGGTCATGTCATTCAATCAGGGTCCGTACGATGGCGTCCGATGGTCAACCCCACGACCGCGATCGGCATTCCCGCCGCCGTCCTCGCCCACCAGGGCGGATGGG
The DNA here is from genome assembly GCA_963776995.1 of uncultured Acidimicrobiia bacterium. Taxonomy (GTDB): domain Bacteria; phylum Actinomycetota; class Acidimicrobiia; order Acidimicrobiales; family Ilumatobacteraceae; genus JALZMG01. Next base: position 91,821 of record CAVZPA010000014.1, on the reverse strand, counting down.
ACGAGATCGCCCTGGTCGTCGCCCCGATCGCCCTGGTCCTCGGCCTGCTGGCGCTGGCCCGCCGGCGGGTCACCCGCCACCAGCCGGCGCCCGCCGAGCCGAGCTCGCGCCCCGACGGAGGGCCCCTCAGCTGATCCGCGTGATGTCGGCGCCGACCGCGCGGAGGCGGCCGACGAGATCGTCGTAGCCCCGGTCGATGTGACTGACGCCGCTGATCACCGTCTCGCCTTCCGCTGCCAGGCCGGCGACGACCATCGCCGCGCCCGCCCGGATGTCGTGGGCGCGCACGGGCGCTCCGGACAGCCGGGGCACGCCGCGCACGACGGCGTGGTGGCCGTTGGTGCGGACGTCGGCGCCGAGGCGGATCAGCTCCTCGACGTAGCGGAAGCGTCCCGGGTAGAGGTTCTCGGTGACGATGCCGACGTCGTTGGCGACGCTGAGCATGGTGATCACGAGCGGCTTGTAGTCGGTGGCGATCCCGGGGTACGGCAGCGTCTGCACGTCGATCGAGCGCAGCCGGCCCTCGGCCGCGACGCGCAGCGACCCCGGGCCCACGCTGAGCTCCAGGCCCATGTCGGTGAAGCGGTCGAGCAGGTTGCGCATGTGCTCCGGCCGGGCGTCGCGCACGGCCAGCTCACCGCCGGCCACGGCCACGGCGGCAAGGTACGTCGCCGCCTGGATGCGATCCGGGACGGTGCGGTGGGCCACGGGGCGCAGCGCACCGCGCTCCACGCCGCGCACCACCAACCGTGACGAGCCGATGCCGGTGATGTCGGCGCCCATCTCGACGAGCATCTCGCAGAGGTCGACGACCTCCGGTTCCCGCGCCGCGTTCTCGATCGTCGTCACGCCGTCGGCGAACACCGCGGCGGTGACGATGTTCTCCGTCGCCCCGACGCTCGGGAAACCGAACGTGATGTCGGCGCCGTGGAGGCGGTCGGCGGTCGCCACCAGCTCGCCGTGGCTGAACTTGAACTCGGCGCCCATCGCCGACAGGCCGGCGACGTGCATGTCGATCGGGCGGGCGCCGAAGTCGTCGCCGCCGGGCATCGACAGGCGCACCCGACCGCACCGCGTGAGGAGGGGGCCGAGCACGTTGATCGAGGCCCTGATGCGCTCGACGAGCTCGTACGGCGCCACAGGCGTGAGGTCGCCGCGGTTGTGGAGCGTCAGCCGGCCAGGCACCGAGGCGTCGGTGACGACGCCGATCGCCGCCAGGAGCTCGCCCATGATCGTCACGTCGACGATCGCCGGGACGTTGGACAGCTCGTAGGTACCGTCGGCGAGCAGCGTCGCCGCCATCAGCTTGAGCACGGAGTTCTTGGCGCCCGGGACGTCCACCGTGCCGTGCAGCTCGCCGACACGGCGCACGACGATCTGCCCGGCGTTGCCGCTGACCTCACTCACAAGTCGACCAGTATGCTCCCGCCGTGCTGGCAGGCGGTCACAGCGGCGACCGTACCGCCGCCCCGTCGGGCCACCAGGCGCGTCATCGGCGGGTCGTGCGCGAGTGGCCCGATCAGCCGGGCGTGACCGCCGTCCTCGAGCGGCCGCGTGACGACATCGTCCTCGAACGGGCCGGCGACGACGGCGCGTTCGACCAGGCCGCCGGGCCGTTCACCAGCTACCGCCGCACGCTGACCAGGGTGCCGGACGACGGCGGTGACCGGTGGCGGGAGACGACGACCTATCGCTGGTCGCTGCCGTGGTTCGCCTGGGTCTTCGCCCTGCCCGTGCGCTGGGCGATCGCCCGCCGTGGCGCCGCGCCGACCCACCCCGCCCATCACCACGCCGCGCCGACCCCGTGGTGGGCCCCGCCGGACCGCCTGGACCCGCGAACGCTCACCGTGCTCGGCCTGCTCGCCGCAGCGTCGATGTCCTCGGCGTTCGTCAACACGCTGTTCACCCAGACCGTCAACTTCGCCGCCGACGACTTCGGCGTCAGCGATGGTGGCATCGGCGTCGGCGGGGCCGTCGTCCGGGCCGGGATCATCCTCGTCCTGCCGTTCGCCGTGCTCGCCGATCGCATCGGTCGTCGTCGGGTCGTGATCGCGATGGCCGTCGCCGCCCCCCTGGTCACCGCCGCCGGAGCCCTCGCCCCGACGTTCCCGGTCCTCGTCGCCACCCAGGCCGTCGGCCGACCGCTCGGGCTGGCCCTCGACTTCCTCGTCGCCGTCGTCGCCGCCGAGGAGATGCCCCGCAACAGCCGGGCCTACGCCGTCAGCGTGCTGGCGATGGCCAGCGGGCTCGGCGCCGGGGTCGCCGTGATGGCCCTGCCGCTGGCCGACCTCTCGGCGAACTCGTGGCGCCTCGTCTACCTCGTCGCCCTCGTCTGGCTGGTCGTCGCCGTCGACATCGCCCGGCGCCTGCCGGAGACCAAGCGCTTCGAGCGGCCGCACGTGATTGCGCCGCCGCTCGACCGGCGGCGCTTCGCCGTGCTGGCGGTCGTCGCCCTGCTGACGAACCTGTTCGTCGCCCCGGCCAGCCTGTTCCAGAACGACTACCTGGACGACGTACGCGGGTTCTCGGCCACGACCATCGCCATCTTCACCCTGGCGACGGCGACGCCGGCGGGCATCGGCTTGATCCTCGGCGGCCGCCTCGCCGACCTCGGCGGGCGGCGCCGGGTGATCGCCGCTGCCCTGCCGGCGGCGACCGCCTTCGGGGTGCTCTCCTACAGCGTCGGCGGCCCGCTGATGTGGTTGTCGGTGTTCCTCGTCGGGGTCCTCGGCGGCATCACGTACCCGGCGCTCGCCGTCTATCGCACCGAGTTGTTCCCCACCGGCAACCGCAGTCGTGCCGCCGGGTTGCTCACCGCCACGGCGCTGATCGGCGGCATCGCCGGCCTGCTGGTGATGGGCACGCTGCTCGACCGGGACTGGACCCATGGAAGGGTGATGGCGCTGCTGGCGTCCGCCCAGGTCCTCGTCGTCGTGGTGGTCCTGCTGTGGTACCCCGAGACCGCCCACCGCGAGCTCGAGGACATCAACCCCGAGGACCGCCTGGCGAGCCGGTGACGACTGGCGCGTCCGGGCCTCGATTGTCGTGTCTCGGACAGCGGGCGGTAGTCTCAGCGCCGCCCATGACGGCTTCGGCCGCTGTGCGCCCCGGGATGCGAGCCCGGGTCCCGAGATCAGAGCGCGCCGACGTGGCCGCGCCCAGAGCCTGGAGACAACGTGGATCTATCGCTGCTCGGAGCCGAAGGTGGCTGGCAGGACTTCGTACTGAAGGGCGGCGAGTGGGCCGTCCTGTGGCTGTCGATCGCCGCGGCGGTGCTGGCCCTCTGTGTCGGCGTCTTTCTGGCCCGATCGGTCCTGGCCGAGCCCGAGGGAACGCCCAAGATGCGCGAGATCGCCCTGGCCATCCAGGAGGGCGCCCTCGCCTACCTCAAGCGCCAGTTCCGCACGATCGCCATGATCCTCGTTCCCCTCGCCCTGATCGTGTTCTTCACGTCGACCGAGATCATCAAGCCCAACGAGGAGGTCGCCCTGAGCTTCGGACAGTCCGGCCTGTTCCGCACGATGGCCTTCGTGCTCGGCTGCGTCGCCTCCGGCCTCACCGGCTACATCGGCATGACCCTCGCGACTCGAGGGAACGTCCGCACGGCTGCCGCAGCCTTGACCGGCAGCATGCCCAGGGCGCTCACTGTCGCCTTCCGCACCGGCGGAGTCGCCGGGATGTTCACCGTCGGCCTCGGCCTGCTCGGGGCGACGCTGATCATCATGATCTTCCAGAACACGGCCACGGCGATCCTCATCGGCTTCGGCTTCGGCGGCTCGCTGCTGGCTCTGTTCCTACGCGTCGGCGGCGGCATCTTCACCAAGGCCGCCGACGTCGGTGCCGACCTCGTCGGCAAGGTCGAGGCCGGGCATCCCCGAGGACGACCCACGCAACCCGGCCACGATCGCCGACAACGTGGGCGACAACGTCGGTGACTGCGCCGGCATGGCCGCCGACCTCTTCGAGAGCTACGAGGTCACCCTGGTCGCCTCGATCATCCTCGGTGTCGCCGCGTTCAACTCACTCGGTCCTGAAGCCAACCCGGCCCTCGGGCTGGTCTTCCCGCTCGCCGCCCGCGCCATCGGGGTGGTCGCCTCGATCGCCGGCGTCTTCGCGGTGAAGGCCAAGGAGGGTGAGACCAATGCCCTGCGCCCGATCAACAAGGGCTTCCTCGTCGCCGGGACGCTCACGCTCGTCGGCACCCTGCTCGTCGCCTTGCTCTACGTCGGCAACGACCTCGCCAATGAAGGCTGGAAGTGCTTCGGTGCCGTCGCCATCGGCCTCGTCCTCGCCCAGCTGATCAGCCGCCTCACCGAGTTCTATACGGGCACCGAGCACGCCGCGGTGCAGGAGATCGCCGAGGCCTCCGAGACCGGCCCGGCAACCGTCGTGCTGGCCGGCACGGCGAGCGGGCTGGAGAGCTCCGTGTACGCGGTGATCGCCATCGCCATCGCCATCGGGGTCGCCCTGGCGCTCGGCGGCGGCAACCTCACGTTCTCGCTCTACCTCATCGCCCTCACCGGCATGGGCATGCTGGCCACCACCGGCGTGATCGTGTCCGAGGACACGTTCGGCCCGGTGTCCGACAACGCGGCCGGCATCGCCGAGATGTCCGGCGAGTTCCACGGCGAACCGGAGCGGATCATGGTCAGCCTCGACGCGGTGGGCAACACGACGAAGGCAGTCACCAAGGGCTTCGCCATCGGGTCGGCCGTCGTCGCCGCGGTCGCCCTGTTCGCCAGCTTCATCGAGACCGCCGGCGCCGAGCTCGGCCTCGTCGCCGAGAACCTCAAGGACGGCGTGCTGCGTCTCCCGGAGGTCGCCATCAACGCCGCCGAGCCGAAGGTCTTCATCGGCATCCTCATCGGTGGCGCCGTGCCGTTCCTGTTCTCGGCCCTTGCCATCCGCGCCGTCGGCCGCACTGCCGGTGTCGTCGTCCAAGAGGTCCGCAGCCAGTTCGCCGACGGCCAGATCATGGCCGGCACCAAGAAGCCGGACTACGGCCCGGTCATCGACATCTGCACCGCGGCATCGCTGCGGGAGCTGGCCACGCCGGCCCTGCTCGCCGTGCTCACGCCCGTGATCATCGGCTTCGGCATCGGTTGGCAGGCGCTCGGCGGCTTCCTGGCCGCCGTCATCCTCGTCGGCCAGTTGATGGCCAACTACCTGAGCAACGCCGGCGGGGCGTGGGACAACGCCAAGAAGTACATCGAGGACGGCCACCACGGCGGCAAGGGGTCCGAGGCGCACAAGGCCGCCGTGATCGGCGACACCATCGGCGACCCGTTCAAGGACACCGCCGGGCCTGCCCTCAACCCGCTGATCAAGGTGATGAACCTGGTGTCACTGCTCGTGCTGCCGGCGATCATCAACTTCGAGGTCGAGGATGAGGCCTTGCGCTTCGTCGTCGCGGGCGTCTCGCTCGCTCGTCCTCGCCGGTGCGGTGATCTGGTCGTCGCGCAAGTCCGAGGGGATGCTGGCCGCCAACCCGGCGCACATCCACGCGCCGGTCAGCGGAGCCTGATGCTCTCAGGGCTCTCCGAGTGGGTCACTGACGTCATCGACACGCTCGGGTACGTCGGCGTCGCCCTCCTCGTCGCCCTGGAGAACCTGTTCCCACCGATCCCGTCGGAGATCGTCCTGCCGTTCGCCGGCTTCGTCGCCAGCGACGGCGGCGCCACGCTGCCGGGCATGATCGTCGCCGCCACGATCGGCTCGATCGCCGGGGCGTGGCTGCTGTACGGCATCGCCGCGTGGGTCGGCCGGGAGCGCCTGCGCCGCTTCGTCCTGCGCTACGGCACGTGGCTGCGCCTCGGCACCGAACGACATCGACCGGGCCGAGCGCTGGTTCGACCGGCGGGCGGTCGTCGCCGTGCTCGTCGGACGGTGCATCCCGCTGATCCGCTCGTTGGTGTCGATCCCGGCCGGGTTCCGGCGGATGCCGTTCGCCACGTTCACGCTGTACACGGCGATCGGCTCGGCGATCTGGAACTCGGCGCTCATCGGCGCCGGCTACATCCTCCGCGACAACTGGGAGGACGTCGAGCCGGTGCTGGACGTCGTGCAGTACATCGTCATCGCGGCGATCGTCGTCGCCATCGGCTGGTTCATCTGGACCCGCCGCCGGCAGCGCCCCGCCGCCCGCTGAGCGACACCTGCCGTCCGCTCGGCGCCCGGGTCAGTCCAACTCGGCGAGCCACGACGCCACCACCGCCGACACCTCGCTGTCGCGACCCTTGAGGTCGTGACCCTTGCCATCGACCCAGTGATGGGTGACCGCAGCGGGGATCGTCGACGTCCACCGCGTCAGCTCGTCGGGCCTGCCGAACGGGTCCGTGGTCCCCTGGACGAACAGGCACGGGACGGTGAGGTCGCCAAGGTGCTCGACGCGCAACGCCTCGGGCTTCCCCGGTGGGTGCAGCGGGTACGACACGAGCACCACGCCGGCGACCGTCTCGGGTGGCGGGTCGCCGTCGGCGCCCGCGGCGACCATCGAGCAGATCCGTCCGCCCATCGATCGACCGCCGACGACCACCCGACCTCGTCCGATGGCGGCCAGCTCGTCGCGCACCGCCGCCATCAGCACGGGCGGGCGGTCGGGCGCCCGGCGCCCCGCCCGGCGGTACGGGAAGTCGGCCCGCACGGTCGCCCATGCCGGTGCTGCGGCCCGTTCGATGGCGACGAGCGTCGGCTGATCACGGGTGGCCCCGGCACCCGGGAACAGCAACAGCGTCGAGCGACGTCGGCGCGTCACGAGGGCGCTGTGTCGGTGAGGATCTTGCGCGCCTCGGCGAGCTCGAACACGGCCGTGCTGGCGACGCTCTGGTCTCCGCCGTGGTCCGGGTGCACGGCGCGCATCTTGACCCGGAACTGCGCCGTGACCTCCTTCTTCGACGGGGCAGGCGTGCCGGCGGGGAAGCCGAGGACGTCGAGGGCCCAGGCTCGCGGATCGGCGAGCGTGGACAGCGCCGTGGAGTTCGTGCCGGCGAGGTGGGCGATCAGCGCCTTCCCCACCGCACCCCGCCAGCGCATCGCCTTGCGCAGGACCGGGGCGATGACGTGGCGGTGGGCGAGGTCGAGACGCTCGACCGCGTAGACCGCCCCCAGGACCTGGGCGATCCCGGTGCCGGTCGTGTGGAAGTCGAACGTGATCTCCTCGCCGTCGCCGAGCAGACGGTGGGTCGACAACGCCAGCCCGTGCCGGTCGACCTGGAAGCGGTGGCGCAGACGCGGCTGGACGACCCGTACGTCGCGGTCGATCTGGTCGATGAGGCGGTGCACGTCCGGCACCACGTCGGCGTGCACGTCGCCGATGTGGCCGGCGACGACGGCGCCGAGCAGGAGCCCACCGAAGCCGGGCGCCGGGTCGACGGGCAGCACCAGGTTGCCGAGCGCGATCCGCCGCGTCGGCGCGAGCGGTCGCGTGTGCCACACCTCCAACTCGGCCAGCAGCATGTCGGCACAGTACCGGCGTTCCGTCCGCCCGAACCGGCGACGCGAGCGCTCGGTCGCTCGCAGCTGAGATCGCGTCGCGGCTGCTGCTCAGACGTACTGGCGGACGATGGCGCGCAGGCTCTGGGCGGCGCCGATGATGTCCGACGACGTCGAATCCGTGTCGTCGATGAGGTCGGTCAGCTCGGTCGCCGCGACCACCGCCTTGGCCCACGCCCCGACCGACACTCCGTACGGCGGCGCCGTCGGTTCGAGGGCCGCGACGAGCGCGGTCAGCTCCCCGCGGCCGACGGCGTCGTCGGGGTCGCGGGCCAAGCGGTCCGACGACGTGAACAGCGTGTCGAGGGCGCCCTCCGGCGCGGTCGCCCCGGCCGGGCCGGACGACAGCACGAGCGTGCCCTGCTCGATGGCGTCGAGCAGGTCGTCGACGGTCGGCTCGGCGTCGGTGGCCACGATCACCGTGGTGCCGTCCCAGCGGTGCGGCACCTCCGACTCGACGAGCGCCTGGGACAGCGTCTGGCGGTCGCCCGGCGCCCATTCGTCCAGGCCGTACTCGACGCCCGGATCATCGTCGCCGAGGGCGATCGGGAACGGGCCGAGGAGCGCCTCGAGGCGGGCGAACAATTCGTCGACCTCGGCCTCCAGCTCCTCGGGCACGACGACCTCGTCGCCGTCCCAGATGTGGGCGATGTCGGCCTCGGCGAGCGCTTCGGCCAGCTCGGCGCGCTGGTCGATCGTCCACGACGCCACGTCGTAGTGCACCTTGATGGTGTCCGGGTCGTTGGGGTTCCAGTCCAGCACGTTCCCGGACGCTACAGCGGAGGAGGGCCGCCCCGGGTTCCCGCCACTACCGTGAGCGCCATGTCGACGCCGTCGCGCCGCCCCGATCGCAACCTGGCCATGGAGCTCGTCCGGGTGACCGAATCGGCCGCGCTGGCCGCCTCGCGCTGGGTCGGGCGGGGCGACAAGAACGGCGCCGACGGGGCCGCCGTGGCGGCGATGCGCACGGTGCTGTCGACGGTGACGATGGACGGCACGGTGGTCATCGGCGAGGGTGAGAAGGACAGCGCTCCGATGCTGTACAACGGCGAGAGCGTCGGCGATGGCACGCCGCCGCTGGTCGACGTCGCCGTCGACCCCATCGACGGCACGACGCTGACCGCCCAGGGTCGCACCAACGCCCTGTCCGTGATCGCGGTGAGCGATCGGGAGTCGATGTTCGACCCGGGGCCGTCGTACTACATGGAGAAGATCGCCGTCGGGCCCGAGGCCGTCGGGTCGATCGACCTCACCGCGACGCCGACGCAGAACCTGCGCTGGATCGCCAAGGCCAAGCGAGAGAGCGTCCGCGACCTGACGGTCGTGATCCTCGACCGGCCGCGCCACGCCGAGCTGATCGACGAGGTGCGCAGCAGCGGCGCCCGGATTCGCCTGATCACCGACGGCGATGTCTACGGGTCGATCGCCGCCGGCTCACCGGGCAGCGGCGTCGACGTGCTGATGGGCGTCGGCGGCACACCGGAGGGCGTCATCTCGGCGGCCGCCCTGAAGTGCATGGGTGGTGAGATCCAGGGCCGCCTCTGGCCACGCGACGACGACGAGCGGGCGGCGATCGAGGCCGCCGGGCTCGACGTCGGGGCGGTGCTCACCATCGACGACCTGGTGCGCAGTGACAACTGCTTCTTCGCCGCCACCGGGATCACCGACGGCCCGTTGCTCGACGGGGTCCGCTTCGACTCCCGCGGCGTGACGACCCAGAGCCTCGTGATGCGCTCGCGCAGCGGCACGGTGCGGCGCATCGATGCCCATCACCAGCTCGCCAAGCTGCAGGTGTTCTCGGACGATCGACTACAGCTGAACCCCGCGTTCTGTCCTTCGTGATCGCACCGATCGGGCCGATCTCGAAGGACAGAACGGGGTTCAGCTGACGAGGATCGAGACCGTGTCGTGGCTGACCTCGACGAAGCCGGCGGCGATGTCGAAGCGCTGCACGGTGCCGTCGGGAAGGTAGACGCGGGTCTCCCCTTCGACGAGCGTGCCGAGGAACGGTGTGTGCCCGGGGAGGAAGGCCACGTCGCCCTCGGTGGTCCGGGTGATGACCTGAGCGGCCTCGCCCTCGAACAGCACCTCCTCCGGCGACACGACGGCGACGTTCACGAGCTCACGCTCTCCTGCAGGGCCTTCGACTTGGCATGGACCTGGTCGATGCCGCCGACGTTGAGGAACGCCTGCTCCGGGACCTCGTCGAGGTCGCCGTTGACGATCGCCTCGAAGCTGTCCACCGTGTCGCCGACCGGGACGTACTCCCCCTTCAGGCCGGTGAAGACCTCGGCGACGAAGAACGGCTGGGACAGGAAGCGCTGCACCTTGCGGGCCCGGTTGACGGTGAGGCGGTCCTCCTCCGACAGCTCGTCGAGGCCGAGGATGGCGATGATGTCCTGCAGCTCCTTGTACCGCTGCAGCGTCTCCTGGACGCGGCGAGCCACGTTGTAGTGGCGCTCACCGACGACCTCCGGCGACAGGATCGTCGACGTCGACGCCAGCGGGTCCACCGCCGGGTAGATGCCGAGCGCGGCCACCTGCCGGGACAGTTCGGTCGTCGCGTCGAGGTGGGTGAACGTGGTGAACGGCGCCGGGTCGGTGTAGTCGTCGGCCGGCACGTAGACGGCCTGCAGCGAGGTGATCGAGCGACCGCGGGTGGACGTGATGCGCTCCTGCAGCTGACCCATCTCGTCGGCCAGCGTCGGCTGGTAACCCACGGCCGATGGCATGCGGCCGAGCAGCGTGGACACCTCCGACCCGGCCTGCACGAAGCGGAAGATGTTGTCGACGAACAGCAGCACGTCCTGGTTCTGGACGTCGCGGAAGTACTCGGCCATCGTCAACGCCGAGAGGGCGACGCGCAGCCGCACGCCGGGCGGCTCGTCCATCTGGCCGAAGACGAGGGCGGCCTTCTCGAACACCCCCGACTCCATCATCTCCAGCCGCAGGTCGGTGCCCTCGCGGGTGCGCTCGCCGACGCCGGCGAACACCGACACGCCACCGTGCTGGGAGGCGACGCGGTTGATCATCTCCGTGATCAACACCGTCTTGCCCACCCCGGCACCGCCGAACAGGCCGATCTTGCCGCCGGCGACGTACGGGGTCAGCAGGTCGATGACCTTGATGCCGGTCTCGAACATGCGGGCCGACGGCTCGAGGGCGTCGAACGACGGGGCGTCGCGGTGGATCTCCCAGCGCTCCATGTCGGCGAAGCCGTCGGGCTCCTCGTCCAGCGCCTCACCCCAGGCGTTCCAGATGTGTCCGAGCACCTTCTCGCCGACGGGCACGGTGATGCCGTGCCCCGTGTTGCGCACGCTCGTGCCGCGGGTCAGGCCGTCGGTCGGCTTCATGCAGATCGCCCGCACCCGGCCTTCGCCGAGCTGCTGGGCGACCTCCGCCAGCACCTTGATCTCGTCATCGCCGACCGTGATGTCGAACTCGAGCGCCGTGTTCAGCTCGGGCAGGGCGCCGCGGGGGAACTCGACGTCGATGACCGGGCCGGCGATCCCGACGACTCGTCCCTCGGTCTGGCGACCCGTCTCTTTCTCGGTGATGGTCATCTGGGTTCTCCTGTGAAGGCGTCGAGCTCGAACTCATCGAGGATGCGAACGGCGGCGGTTTGCTTGCCTGCGCCGAGAGCCTCGGCGCCGCCGACGATCTCCATGATCTCCGTCGTGATGGTGTCCTGGCGGGCCCGGTTCATGATCCGGCTGAGGTTCTTGATCAGTTCCTCGGCGTTGTCCGTCGCCGACTTCATGGCCCGCTGGGTGAAGGCGTGCTCGGAGGCCGCCGCGTTCAGCAGGGCGGCATAGACGCGCGCCTCGACGTAACGCGGCAGCAGGGAGTCGAGGATGGTGACCGGATCGGGCTCGAACTCGTAGGCCGCCGCCGGTCCCTCCTCACCGCGCTGGACGGGCCGGCCGTCGCCGCCGCTCGTGACCTCGGCGGTCAGCGGGACGAGCGGTCGCAGCACGACCTCCTGCGACCCGGCGGAGATGAACCGGGTGTAGACGAGCTCGACCTTGTCGACCTCACCGCGCATGAACAGATCGATGACGTACTCGCCGATCGCCTTGGCGTCGGAGTAGGCAGGGTTGGCCGTGAAACCCTGGAAGGCGTCGCCGAGGGTGTAGCCGCGAAAGCGGAAATAGGCCTCCGGCTTGCGACCGACCGGGACGATCAGGTAGCGCTTGCCGTTGAGGACGTCCGCCTTGACCTCACCCTCGGTGGCCCGCTGCACGCCGGCGTTGTAGCCGCCGTTGAGGCCGCGGTCGGCGGCGATGGCGACGTAGCACGTCGCGCCGACCTCGCTGCGTCCACTGAGCAGCGGCAGATCGGTGTCCACACCGCCAGCCGCGGCGAGGTCCTTGACGACGTCGGTGATCTTCTCCGAGTACGGCACAGCGGCGTGCACACGCTGCTGGGCCTTGACGATCCGCGACCCGGCGATCAGCTCCATGGCGCGCGTGATCTTCTTCGTCGCCTGGACGGTCCGAATCCGCCCCCTGAGGATCCTCTCCTGCCCACCAGCCATCTAATTGCCTCGCTCGCTCGAAACTCGCTCGACTCGGCGTGTCTCGCTGGCCCTGGCGGGCCGGCGGCTCCGCCGCCACGCTCGAGCCTGACCGTCGCGACGCGCTGCTGGCGGCGGGCCGCGCGGCCCGCTACCGCCGCCATGCACGCGACGTCGAGTGGGTGTCATGGCCATCATTCAGTCGCCAGGGTCTTTTGGCTGCGGGCGTCGCCGAGCTCGTCGGCGTCGACGGCGGCGGGGTCGACGCTCGCCGCGTCGCCGGTCGTCTCCTGGAACTGCGCCTTGAAGGCGGCGATCGCATCGCCGAGGTCGTCGGGCACGACGCCGCTGCGGATCTGATCGAGCAGCGAACCGTGGCGGGTCCGCATCAGCTCGAGCAGCTCCTTCTCGAAGCGCCGCACGTCGGAGACCGGCACGTCGTCGAGGTAGCCCCTCGTGCCGGCGAAGATCACGACGACCTGCTCCTCGACAGGCATCGGGCTGTTCAACGGCTGCTTGAGGACCTCGACGAGCCGGTAGCCGCGGTCCAGCTGGGCCTTCGACACGGCATCGAGCTCGGAGCCGAACGTGGCGAACGCCTCCAGCTCGCGGAACTGGGCGAGGTCCAGCTTCAGCGTGCCGGCGACGGCTCGCATCGACTTGATCTGGGCCGCGCCACCCACACGTGACACCGACTGGCCGACGTCGACCGCCGGGCGCACGCCGGACTTGAACAGGTTCTCCTGCACGTAGACCTGGCCATCGGTGATCGAGATCACGTTGGTCGGGATGTATGCCGAGATGTCGCCCGCCTTGGTCTCGATGATCGGCAGCGCGGTGAGCGAACCGGCGCCGTTCTCGTCGGAGAGCTTGGCGGCCCGCTCCAGCAGGCGGCTGTGGAGGTAGAACACGTCGCCCGGGTAGGCCTCGCGGCCTGGTGGGCGGCGCAGCAGCAGGGACACCTGGCGGTACGCCTCGGCCTGCTTCGACAGGTCGTCGTAGACGACGAGGGCGTGCTCGCCGTTCTCCATCCAGTGCTGGCCCATCGCACACCCGGCGTAGGGGGCGAGGTACTTGAACGGAGCCGGGTCGGCGGCCGGGGCCGTGACGACCACCGTGTACTCCATGGCCCCGTTCTGGCGCAGCGTCTCGACGGTCTGGGCGACCGTCGAGCCCTTCTGACCGATCGCCACGTAGATGCACTTCACGCCCTGACCCTTCTGGTTCAGGATCGTGTCGACGGCGATGGTCGTCTTGCCGGTCTTGCGGTCGCCGATGATCAGCTCCCGCTGGCCGCGCCCGATCGGGGTCATCGCGTCGATCGACTTGATGCCGGTCTGCAGCGGCTCGTGCACCGGCTTGCGGCCCATGATGCCGGGCGCCTGGATCTCCATCCGTCGCAGCTGCGTGCCGACGAGGTCGCCCTGACCGTCGACCGGCTCGCCGAGGCTGTTGACCACGCGACCCAGCACGCCGTCACCCACCGGCACCGACAGGATGCGCCCCGTTGCCTTGACGGTCTGGCCCTCCTCGATCTGGTTGGAGTCCCCGAGGACGACGGCACCGATCGACGACTCGTCGAGGTTGAGGGCGAGGCCCACCGTGCCGTCCTCGAACTCCAGCAGCTCGTTGACGGCGGCGTCGGGCAGGCCGTGCACGCGGGCGATGCCGTCGCCGACCTCGGCGACGCGACCGACCGTGCGGGCCTCGAGCGATGGCTCGAAGCCCTCCAGGTTCCTGGTCAGGGCGGCGGCGATGTCGGTGGCGGACAGGGTCAGTTCAGCCATGGTTACCTTTCAAGTGGCGGCCTGGCGGCCGGCCATATCAGATGGCGTCTTGGGGCCGGCCATATCAGATGGCGTCGTGGCGGTCGGCCATATCAGAGACGAGATTTCAGCTGGTCGAGGTGCGTGCGGACGGTGCCGTCGATGACCGTGTCACCGACGGTGGAGACGAGGCCGCCGATCACGGAGGGATCGACGATCACCTTGAGGTTGACGTTCTTGCCCGTGGCGTTCGCCAGCGCGGCTGTGAGGCGCTCCTGCTGGTCGGGGGTCAGCTCGACGGGCGAACGGACCTCGGCGACCTCGCGGTCCTTGGAGCTGGCGGCGCGCTGGACCATGCGGTCGATGATCGCCGGCAGGTCACGGCTGCGGCCCGAGCCGACCACCATCGAGACGAGCTGCGTCGTCGTCGGCGTCGCCCTGCCTCCGAGGAGGTCCTCGACGATCGCTTGACGCTTGCCCGGCGGGATCTGCTCGTCGCTGAGCGTGCTGCGCAGCTCCTCGCTCGACTCGTACGAGCGGGCGAAGCGGAACAGCTCGTCCTCGACCTCGTCGAGCGTGCCCTCCGCTCGGGCGACCTCGAACAGACCGCGGGCGTAGCCGTCGATCACAGCATCGTTGTTGGCGTTCACACCGCTCCGTTCATCTCGGGCCGGCTACGCCGGTCCTCCGTGCTCGCGCTCGCCCGACTTTGCGGCTGCCCGCTCCGTTGCTTGCTCCGACTCGGCGATGTAGTCCTCGATCAGGCGCTGCTGCGCGGCGTCATCGAGCGAGCGCTCGACGACCCGGTCGGCGGCGGCTGCCGCCAGCCGGGCGATCTCGTTGCGCAGCTCGTCCCCGGTCCGGCTCGCCGCGGCGGCAATGTCGGTCTCCGCCTTCTGCTCCATCTCGGCGACCTCGGCGTCGAGACGCGCCCGGCCGTCGGCGAGCAGCGCCGCGGCCTGGGCGTCGGCCTCGGCGAGCAGTCGCTGGCGCTCGCTGTCGATGTCGCCCAACGCCTGGCGGATGCGGGTGGCGTTGGCTTCGGAGTCCGTCTGCGCCTGCTGCGACTCGTCGAGCTCGGCAGTGATGCGCTCGGTCCGCGCCCGGAACGCCTGCTTGATCAGCGGACCGGCCTTCCACACCAAGAGGGAGAAGACGATGACCGAGGCCAGCGTGCCGTAGATCAGCTCGGCCCGCTCGGGCCAGAGCCAATGGTGCGACGTGACGTAGCCCTGGTCGTCGATCGGCGGCGCCTCCTCCGACCCGACCAGCACCTCGGTGAGGAAGGCGATCATCGGCTCACTCCTGCGCTCATCACCTCGGCGACGGCAATGTCGACGACGCTCGGGTCCGGCCTCTGCCCCGTCGCCAGTTCTCCAGCCCTGGCGGCGACGGATCGGACAGCACTCTCGACATCGGCCTGGGCGGCCATCCGGGCCTGCTCGACCTCGGTGGCGGCGGCGGCGCGGCGCTCGGCGATGCGGGCGTTGACCTCCGTCAGGCGCTCGGCGCGCTCGCCGTCGAGCGTCGTCCGGGCAGCCTCGATGCGCTGCTGCGACTCGGCCCGGATCGCCGCCAGCTGCGTCTCGTAGCGGGAGACGTCTTCACGAGCGGCATCGGTGATCTGCTCGGCCTGCTCGTGGCCCGACCGGATGAGCGAGTACCGCGCATCCATCCCCTTGCGCAGCCTCGGGTACAGGTAGTACCGCAACAGCACGGCGAAGACGACGAAGGAGCCGAAGCCCCAGAGCATCTCCTTGGGCTCGGGGGCGATCGGGTTGAGGTCGGTCTCGGCCGGCTCGTTCTCCTGCGCCTCTTCCTCCCCGCCGTCCTCGGCGGAGACGAAGATCACGGAGACCGATGCGTCGGCGACGGTTGCGACGGCTGTCAGCACGTCAACTCCCTCTCTCGGGTCGGGAACGGTCGATCAGGCGAACTTCAGGAGGATGAAGACGACGAAGCCGATCAGCGCCAGCGCCTCGGTGAAGGCGATGCCCAGGAACATCGTCGTGCGGACCATGCCAGCGGCCTCCGGCTGTCGGGCCATGGCCTCGACGGACTTGCCGACGAGGTAGCCGATGCCGATGCCGGGGCCGATGGCCGCGAGGCCATAGGCGAAGCCGGCACCGATGGCGGCGTTGGTGTTCTTGGCATCGGCCGGATCGACCTGCTGGGCGAGGAGGCTCAGTGCTTCCATTGGGGTGGCTCTCTCCTGGGCTGGTTTGGTTGGGAGTCGGGTTGGAGGCTCAGTGGGCGGCCGCGGCGGGGGCGTAGTCGGGCTCGGCGTGACCGGACTCGCCGAGGTCGAGGGCGTGGTCGTCGCCGTGGCCCTCCATCGACGAGCCGATGAACACGCCGGTGAGGATGGCGAAGATGTAGGCCTGCAGGAAGGCGACGAGGATCTCGAACGCCGTCAGGAACAGCAGCATGCCGAACGGCAGGATGCCCATCGGGATGAGGAACAACCGCTTCGTCTCGGCTTGCACCAGCGATTCGGTCAGCAGGCAGAACGTCACGAGCAGGATGTGGCCCGCCATCATGTTGGCCGTGAGTCGGACGGTCAGGGAGAACGGCCGGATGAGGATCGTCGAGACGAACTCGATGAGGCCGACGAGTGGCTTGAGCGCGGTGGGGACTCCCGGAGGCCAGATGAGGTGGCCGAAGTAGCCGAGGCCCTGGTGCTTCAGGCCGACGCCGATGAAGATCACCCACACCAGCAGGCTGAGGCACAGGGGGATGGCGATGCGTGCCGTGGCCGGCATGTAGATGATCGGGATCACGCCTGGTGCGTTGCAGAGGTAGATGAACACGAACAGGCTGATGAGGAACGGTGTCCAGCGCAGGCCCGCCCGGCCCATGGTCGGCATGACGATCTGGTCCTCGATGAACTCGACGATGATCTCTGCCAGGTTGCGCACGCCCTTCGGCGGCTTCGTGCCGTCGCGGTTGCCGGCCAGGAGGAAGATGATGATGCCGATCAGCGCCGCGGCGACGGCGATCAGGGCGACCTTGTTGAAGCTCGGGAAGAGATCCTTCCAGCGGAGGACCTCGTTGATCGGCGGGAACTCGAGTGCGAACACGTGGTGATCCGTTCCTCTGTTACGTCGATGTGTGTGATGTCGATGTCGGGCGGGCGGGCTTGAGGCCAGGGTTGGCGAGCGAGATCGCCACGTACTTCATCTCCCAGAACAGCAACCCCAGGTGCGTCACGATGATGGTCGCTCCGAGGGCGGGCAGGGAAATCCAGGCGGCGTCCTTGACGAGGTACACGGCCAGGAAGATCAGGCCGAGGCGGATCAGGTAGCCGAACAGCGTCGCTCCCATCAGCAGGCCGAGCGAGATGCGCGCGGCCATGGAGATGATCGCCGCGGCGATGGCGAAGTTGGCCAGGACGAGCCCGATGCCGTAGGCGGCCGACCACGCCCCGTCGCCACCCCAGATGACAGCGCACACGGCGATCAGCACGGGGGCCACGACGAGGCCGCGCTTGATCATGTCCGTCGAGACGTGGACCTCGGGGGACGGTCCCTCGAGGCGGGTCGTGAACACCGACGCCTCGCTCACCGCGGAACCTCGCGGCGCGTCCCGGCCGCCGCCCGCTCGGCGCGCTCGGCTTCGAGCTGCTCCATGTGGGCCGTGTAGCGGTACTTGAAGCTGACGAAGAAGCCGATCGAGGCCAAGACGGTCAGGGCGACCATGAACCACGGAGTCGTCCCGAGCCAGCGGTCGAGGGCGAAGCCGACGCCGAAGAACAGCAGCAACGTCAGGGCCATGTCCATGCCACGTCCGAACGAGTCGTCGGACCCACTGGCGCGAGATGTGGCGCGAGGTGTCGTCGGGAACAGCTTCATCGGCGGTGATGATCGTCCAACCAGCAAGCGGGCGCTTGTGAACGTATGAACAAGCTACCGCGTCGGGTTCACGCGACGCAATTCCCTCCGACGTCAAGTCCCACGGGGCGCGCCCGTGGACCTCACCACCCGGAAGCACGCGACCATGGGGGGATGACGATCGACGAGACCCGAGCCACGTTCCGCGCCCTGCACCGTCCGGGAGAGCCACTCGTGATGCCGAACGCCTGGGACGCCGGCTCGGCGAAGCTGTTCGCCTCGCTCGGGTTCGCCGCCATCGCCACGACCAGCTCCGGCTTCGCTGCCACCCTCGGCCGACGCGACGGCGGCGTGTCAGCCGAGGAGGCCATCGCCCACACGGCGGCGCTCGCCGCCGCCACGCCGCTGCCGGTGAACGCCGATCTCGAGGACTGCTTCGCCGACGACCCGGCGGGCGTCGCGGCGACGATCACGGCGGCCGCCGCCGCCGGCGCAGCCGGGGCGTCGGTCGAGGACTTCACGCGCCGCGACGACCGGCCGATCCACGACATCGGTGTGGCCACCGAGCGCGTCGCGGCCGCGGCCGAAGCTGCCAGGGCGAGCGGGTTGGTGCTGACCGCGAGGGCGGAGAACCTGATCCATGGGATCCGCGACCTCGACGACACGATCCGCCGCTTGCAAGCCTTCCAGGAGGCCGGCGCCGACGTGCTCTACGCGCCCGGGCTGTTCACCATCGAGGATGTGCGGGCGGTCGTGTCGTCCGTCGACCGGCCGGTCAACGTCCTCCTGCTCGGCGGCGGTCCGGACGTGCGGGCGCTCGCCGAGGCCGGCGTGGCCCGGGTGTCCGTCGGCGGCGCGCTGGCCTGGGTGGCGTGGGGCGCGGTCGCCGAGGCGGCCAGCGAACTGCTGGCCTCCGGCACCCAGGGTTACGCCGACCTCGTGCGCGCCGGCGGCAAGGCCGCCAAGAGCTGCCCTCGGGTGACGGCGGTCCTCGCGTCTCGTCGGCGGTGCCGTCATCCGCCGTTGGCGCGGCGGTGCTTGCGGACGCTCGGGTGGAGCACGGTGTAGAGGACGATGCCGATGGCCATCATCCCGAACGGCAGGTAGGTCGGGTTCTCGCCGGACAGCACGGGATAGAGGACGAAGGCGGCCAGCACGACCGTCCACGTCCACAAGATGAGCACGCTGCGGCGGTGACCGTGACCGAGGTTCATCAACCGGTGGTGGAGGTGGCCCTTGTCGGCGACGTCGATGGCCTGGCGGCGGGTCGCCCGGCGGACGACGGCGAACAGCAGGTCGAGCACTGGCACCCCGAGGATGAACAGCGGCAGCACCAGTGGGGCGAGGAAGAAGAACGTCTGGCCGATGAACCGCTGGTCGGTGTCGGCGCGGCCGCCGACGACGCTGGTCGACACGGCCATCAGCAGGCCGAGCAGCAGAGCGCCGCTGTCGCCCATGAAGATGCGCGCCGGGTTGAAGTTGTGCGGGAGGAAGCCCACGCACAGCCCGACGGCGACGATCGCCATCAGCGGGCCGATGTTCGGCTCGCGCAGCAGCTCGAGCGTGCTGAGCCGCTGGCTGTAGAGGAAGAACGCCCCGGCGGCGATCGCCACGATCCCCGCGGCCAGGCCGTCGAGCCCATCGATCAGGTTGATGGCCTGGGTCATGCCGAGCAGCCACAGCACGGTGATCAGCGGGACCCAGTCGTCGGACAGGACGAACACGCCGAGGAACGGCAGACGGAAGTAGTACATCGTCACGCCGAGCCACACCAGCGCCAGGCCGGCGACGACGGTGCCAGTGACCTTGGCCGGCGCCGAGAGACCCCTGATGTCGTCGAACAACCCGACGGCGACGATGATCGTCGCCGCCAGCAGGACGCCCCGCGGCTCGGAGTTGCGGGCGAACAGCGGGTCGAAGGCGTCCATCGCCCGGGCCGTCGCCAGCGCGACGAGGAACCCGACGTACATCGCCAGACCGCCGAAGGCCGGGATCGGCTGGGTGTGGACCGTGCGGTCGTTGGGCTCGTAGAGCCACCCCCGCCACCGGGCGAGCGCCGCCACCAGCGGCGTCACCAGGAACGTCGCGATGCCCGCCACCGCGCCGATGATGAGGTACTCACCGGTCGACGGCACGGCCCGTGAGCCTAGGGAGTCCGGCCGGACCGCCCGCGGTTGGCCTCCGTGATGGCGGGCTCGGTCAGGCGTAGGCGGGGAAGCGGGCGCAGAGAGCGGCGACATCGCCGCGGATGGCGCCCAAGGTTGACGGGTTGTCCCGATCGCGGAGGGCGGTGGCGAGGAACGAGGCGATCTCGCCCATCTGCGGTTCCTCCATCCCCTGCGTCGTGACCGACGGTGTGCCGATGCGCAGGCCGCTGGTGACGAACGGGCTGCGCGGGTCGTCGGGAATCGTGTTCTTGTTCAGCGTGATGCCGGCCTCGTCGAGCGTCGCCTGGGCGACCTTCCCGGTGAGCTCGGCGTCGAAGGGCCGCAGATCGACGACCATCAGGTGGGTGTCGGTCCCGCCCGACACGAGCCGGAAGCCCTCCCGCGCCAGCGCCTCGGCCAGCGCGGCGGCGTTGGTGACGATCTGGTGGGCGTACTCCTTGAACGACGGGTGGGCGGCCTCGCGGAAGGCCACTGCCTTGCCGGCGATGACGTGCTCGAGCGGTCCGCCCTGCCAGCCGGGGAACACGGCCTTGTCGATGGCCTTCGCATATTCGGCCTTGCAGACGATGCAGCCACCGCGAGGTCCGCGCAGCGTCTTGTGCGTCGTGAACGTGACCACATCGGCGAACGGCACGGGATCCGGCGCCGCCCCACCGGCGATCAGCCCCGCGAGGTGGGCCGCGTCGAACATGAACAGCGCCCCTACTTCGTCGGCGATCGCCCGGAACGGCTCGGGATCGAGCCGCCGTGAGTAGGCCGTCGTGCCGGCGACGATCATCTTCGGGCGGTGCTCGAGGGCCAGGTCGCGCACCTGGTCGAAGTCGATGCGCTCGTCGCCCGGCGTGACCTTGTAGGCCACGAACCGGTACAGCAGGCCGCTGGCGTTGACCGGTGAGCCGTGCGTGAGGTGGCCGCCGTGGTCGAGGCTGAGCCCGAGCACGGTGTCACCCGGCTCGAGCAGCGCCTGGTACGCGCTCATGTTGGCGTTGGCGCCGGAGTGCGGCTGAACGTTGGCATGCTCGGCGCCGAACAGCGCCTTGGCACGCTCGATGGCGATGGCCTCGACCTCGTCGATGACGGCGTTGCCGCCGTAATAGCGCTTGCCCGGGTAGCCCTCCGAGTACTTGTTCGTCAGCACCGAGCCGACGGCCCGCATCACCGCCGGCGACGTGAAGTTCTCGCTGGCGATCAGCTGCAGCCCCGTCGTCTGGCGCTCGAGCTCGCGGGCGAGCAGGGCGTCGATCTCGGTGTCGGGTTCGGAGTCGGAGGGGAAGGGCATTTGGGGGCTCCTGTGAGGCAGAGGGCGGCCGGGGTCAGAACTTCGACTCGAGGTCGGTGATCAGCGCCACGCGACGGGCGTGGCGGCCGCCTTCGAAGTCGGTGGTGAGAAACGTCGTGAGGATCTGCTCGGCGAGCCCGACGCCGACGACGCGCGCCCCGATCGACAGGACATTGGCGTCGTTGTGGGCGCGCGCCAGGCGCGCCGTGTAGAGGTCGTTGCACAGCGCGGCGCGCACACCGCGCACCTTGTTGGCCGAGATCTGCTCGCCCTGGCCGCTGCCGCCGATGACGACGCCGAGGTCGGTGGTCCCGTCGCGGACCGAACGCCCGACGGCGGCGCAGATCAGCGGGTAGTCGACGGCCTCCGTCGAGTCGGTGCCGTGGTCGTGCACGTCATGGCCGCCGTCGCGCAGCACAGCGAGGAAGTGCGACTTGAGCTCGAAGCCGGCGTGATCGGCCCCGATGGCGATGCGTGCCATTGGTCCGATCCTAGGGCCGGTGGTCGTCACCCCTAGGGTGCGCTTCGTGACGATCGATCCTCGCACTCCCGTGATCGTCGGCGTCGGCCAGTTCCTGCACCGTGCCGCCGGTGTCGACGACGCTCTGGAACCGGCGGCGCTGATGGAGGCGGCCATCGTCGCCGCCGGCCGCGACGCCGGTCTCGCCGGGCCGCCGCCCTGCGACTCGATCCGCGTCGTCAGCTCGCTGTCGTGGAAGTACGGCAACGCGGCGTGGGTGATCGCCGAGCGGCTCGGGCCAGCAACCGCGCGAGCTCGCCTACACGGCGGCGGGCGGGAACACGCCGCAGTCGCTCGTCAACAAGACGTCGCTGGAGATCCTCGCCGGCAAGCTCGATGTCGCGGTGCTCGTCGGCGGCGAGGCCTGGCGGACGCGGATGCGGGCCCGCAAGACCGGCGCCATCCTCGACTGGTCCAAGGCTCCCGTCGACCAGCCACCGGTGATGATCGGTGGCGACCTCGACATGACCCATCCGCTCGAGGCCGAGCGCGGTGTGTACCTGCCGGTGCAGATCTACCCGATGTTCGAGACGGCGATCCGCGCCGCGGCGGGGCGCGATCCGGACCAGCACCTCGCCGCCGTCAGCGAGCTGTGGGCGGGGTTCAGCGCCGTGGCGGCGAAGAACCCGGCGGCGTGGCTCCGCGACGCCAAGACCGCCGAGGAGATCCGCACGACGTCGCCGCAGAACCGCCTCGTCGGCTTTCCCTACCGCAAGTACATGAACTCCAACAACGACGTCGACATGGCCGCCGCGGTGATCATCTGCTCCGTCGAGGCCGCGCGCCGCCTCGGCGTCCCCGAGGACCGCTGGGTGTTCCCCCACGCCGGCACCGACTGCCACGAGCACGCCTACGTCTCCAACCGGGACACGTTCGCCCGCACGCCGGCGATCGAGCTCGGCGGGGCGCGGGCGCTCGAACTGGCCGGCCTGGGCATCGACGACGTCGCCATCGTCGACCTCTATTCGTGCTTCCCGTCGGCCGTGCAGCTCGGCGCCCAGTCCCTCGGCCTGTCGACCGACCGGCAGCTGACGCGCACGGGGGGCCTGGCGTTCGCCGGCGGACCGTGGAACAACTACGTGATGCACGCCATCGCCACCGTCGTCGCCGATCTGCGCGAGCAGCCCGGTGAGCACGGCCTGGTGTGGGCGAACGGCGGCTACGCGACCAAGCACGCCTTCGGGATCTACGGCACCGAGCCGCCGGCCGCAGGCTTCCGCCACGACGACCCGCAGGCGCAGATCGATGCCCTGCCGAGCCGCCGGTTGGCGTCGCTGGAGGAGGCCGCCGGCCCGGCGACCATCGAGGCGTTCACCGTGATGCACGATCGTGACGGTGCGCCGGAGCAGGCGATCGCCACGTGTCTCCTCGCCGATGGCCGCCGGGCGTGGGGACTGTCCAGCGATGCCGACGTGACGGGCGCGCTGCTCGAGGGCGAGTGGGTCGGCACCGCCGTGACCCTCTCCCCCGCCGGCGACCTCCACGTCTGACCGGAATCCCGAACTCTTCACGTATCCGGTCAAAATCTGTCCGCCGGCGTGAAGAGTTCGGGAATCCGGCCACGCGCTTCGGTCGTGGCAGGCTGATCGGCGATGGCGGTGCCGATGATCCTCGACTGCGACCCGGGGCACGATGACGCCGTCGCCATCGTCGTGGCGGCGCGCCACGCCGAGCTCCTCGGCATCACGACCGTCGCCGGCAACGCCTCGCTCGAGCGCACCACCCACAACGCTCTCGCCGTCCGTGAGCTGCTCGGTGCCGACGTACCCGTGCACAGCGGGGCGGCTCGCCCGCTGGTCGCCGAGCTGCACACGGCGCCGGCCGTGCACGGTGTCAGCGGCCTCGACGGGGCCGAGCTCCCCTCGCCCACCCGGCCGCTCGACGGTCACGACGCCGTCGGGTTCATCGTCGAGACGTGCCGCGCCGTCGAGGGTGTCTGGATCGTCGGCGTCGGCCCGCTGACCAACGTCGCCCTCGCCCTGCGCATCGCCCCGGATCTGGCGCCGCGGATCGGCGGGATCTCGATCATGGGCGGTGGCACGTTCGGCAACCGCTCGCCCGTCGCCGAGTTCAACATCTGGGCCGACCCCGAGGCGGCGGCCGCGGTGTTCGGCTACGGCGGCCCGATGGTCATGGCCGGCCTCGACCTCACGCACCAGCTCCTCGCGACGCCGGAGCGCATCGCCCTCGTACGCCGCCAGCCCGGGGTCCTCGCCGCCACCCTCGCCGACCTGATGGGGTTCTTCAGCGAGACCTACATCGGCCGCCACGACGGCATCCCCGGCGCCGCCGTGCACGACCCGTGCGCCGTGCTGGCGCTCACCCACCCCGACCTGTTCGTGCGCCAGCGGCGCCACGTCGCCGTCGAGACCGCCGGCGCGCTCACCCGCGGCATGACGGTCATCGATCGTCGCACGCTCAAGGAGCGGCCCCCACCGAACTGCGACGTCCTGACGGCGATCGACGCCGACGCCGCCTTCGGCGTCATCGTCGAGGCCATCGCGTCCTTCGCCTGACCTCTCCGCGCAAGTCCCCGGAGCGAATACGGTTCACCCCGCGATGAGCGTCGACTCCCTCCCCACCACGGACCGTCCCCCGCCGGAGGGCACCGACTCGTACCCGCGCCAGTCCGCCCGCACCCAGCGCTTCACGCTCGGCGAGCCTCGCGATGTGGTCGTGTCGCCGGACGGCCGGCGCATCGTCTTCCTGCGCAGCCGCGGCGGCACCGACCCGGTCAACTGTCTCTGGGTCGTCGACGCCGCCACGGGTGAGGAACGTCTCGTCGCCGACCCCGAGGTCCTCGGGCGCGACGACGAGGCACTGCCGCCCGAGGAACGGGCACGCCGCGAGCGGGTCCGCGAGTCGGCCGGCGGGATCACGGCCTTCGCCACCGATGCCGCCGTCACCGTCACATCGTTTGCCGTCGGCGGGCGGCTGTTCGTCGGCGGCCTGATCAGCGGCACGGCGCGCGAGCTCCCTGTCGCCGGCCCGGTGTTCGATCCCCGGCCTGACCCGCTGGCGCGACGGGTGGCGTACGTCAACGGGCGCCTGTTGTGCGTCGGCGAGCTCGACGGTCGCTGGCGCCTGCTGGCCGGCGGCGAGCCGGACGAGCCGGAGACGGTGACGTGGGGCTCAGCCGACTTCATCGCCGCCGAGGAGATGGACCGCTACCACGGTTACTGGTGGAGCCCCGACGGCACCGCCCTCGCCGTCACCCGCGTCGACACGGCGCCGGTGCAGCGCTGGCACCTCGGTGATCCCGCCGATCCCGCCGCTGCACCGAGGGACCTGCCGTACCCGGCCGCCGGCACCGCCAACGCCGACGTGTCGCTGCACGTCATCGGCCTCGACGGTTCGGTGGTCGACGTGGAGTGGGATCGCCACGCCTTCCCGTACCTCGCCGATGTCAACTGGAGCGACGCCGGTCTGCTGATGACGGTCCAGAGCCGCGACCAGCGGTTGCTCCAGCTCCTCTGGATCGATCCGGCGTCGGGGGCGACCGAACTCCTCGCCGAAGACCGCGACGACGCTTGGGTGGACCTCGTCCCCGGCGTGCCAGCCATCGCTGCGGCTGGGTCGCTCGTCACATGCGCCGACCGCGACGGCGCCAAGCGCCTGCTGGTCGATGGCGAGCCGGTCACGCCGCCCGACCTGCAGGTCCGCGCGGTGGCCACGGTCGACGGGCCAGGCATCGTGTTCACGGCCAACAACATCGACGACCCGACGTCGATCCACGTGTGGCGATGGTCGCCCGACGGCACGCTGGAGGCGCTCACCGATGAGCCCGGCGTGCACGCCGTGGTCGCCGGCGGCGGCACCGTCGTGGTGCGCACGGCCACGCTCGCCGAGCCCGGTGGGCAGTGGGCGACACTCGACGGCGTCGAGCTCGCGTCCCATGCCGCGACGCCCCAGTTGCGGGCCAACGTCTCGCTGACGTTCGCCGGCGAGCGGCGCATCGCGACGGCGGTGCTGTTGCCAAGGGACCACGACGGTTCGCCCCTCCCGGTGCTCCTCGACCCCTACGGCGGCCCCCACGGGGCGCGCGTCGTGCGTGCCCACAACCTCCACCTGACGTCGCAGTGGTTCGCCGACCAGGGGTTCGCCGTCGTCGTCGCCGATGGTCGGGGCACGCCGGGGCGCGGCCCGGCGTGGGACCGCGCCGTCCACGGAGACCTGGCCACGCCCGTGCTCGACGATCAGATCGAGGCCCTGCACCACGCCGCCGCCGAGCACGGCGTGCTGGACCTCGAGCGTGTGGCGATCCGCGGCTGGAGCTTCGGCGGCTACCTCGCCGCGCTGGCCGTGCAGCGCCGCCCCGACGTGTTCCACGCCGCGATCGCCGGTGCCCCGGTCACCGAGTGGCGCCTCTACGACACGCACTACACGGAGCGCTACCTCGGCGACCCCGACGAGCAACGCGGACGTCTACGACGCCAACTCCCTGCTCCCGTCGGCGCCGGCGTTGCGCCGCCCGCTGTTGCTGATCCATGGTCTGGCCGACGACAACGTCGTCGCCGCCCACACCCTGCTGCTGTCGGCGGCGCTGCTCGCGGCCGGCCGGCCGCACGAGGTCCTGCCCCTGGTCGGGGTCACCCACATGACCCCGCAGGAGGTCGTGGCCGAGAACCTGCTGCTCCACCAGCTCGACTTCCTGCGACGTGCGCTCGGCCTCGGCGGCTACGGTGCGACGTGATGGAGAAACGGCTCAGTGAGCTGTACGAGGGGGTGGCCGTCCACGCCACCGCCGACCGCGAGCACATGGCCGCACTCGAGCTGCTGGCGCTGGTGATGCTGGCCGACTCGCACCTCAGCGACGACGAGCTCGGGGTGCTGCGCGAGCTCACCGAGGATTGGCGGGGCACGGCCTTCTCCTACGAGCAGTACCTCGGCCAGGCGATGGCCACGGCCCGCAAGGCGTGGGCCGACGACGCCGTCACCGAGATGCTGGACTCCGTCGACGCCCGCATCACCAGCCGCGTCCTGCGCCGGGCGCTGTTCTCGGCCGCTCGGGACCTCGTCGGCGCCGACGCCGAGGTGACGCCCGAGGAAGGGTCGCTGCTCTCGGAGATCGCCGTCCGCTTCGGCTGAGTCCCCCATCTGGGCGGGATTCGTCTCTGGGCGGGGATCGTCTCGGAAAGCGCGACGGATCCCGCCCAGTTCACGGGACGCGGCCGACCGCGACGCGATCCCGGCCGGCGAGGTCGGGACGGATCGACACCTCCGTGTACCCGGCCCGCGAAGCAGCTGCTCGACGGCCATGCCCTGGTCGGCGCCGATCTCCAGCACCAGCCAACCGCCGGGGCGGATCCGCCCCGGGGCGCGGGCGACGAGCAGGCGGATGGCGTCGAGGCCGTCGGGGCCGGCGAACAGCGCGGCGTGCGGCTCCCAATCCCGCACGCCGGCGTCGACATCGGGCGAACCGGCGGCGACGTACGGCGGGTTGGACACGACGACGTCGGGCACGACATCCGCCGGCAAGGCGTCGAACCACGACCCGCCGGCGATGCGCACGTTCGCCGCGCGGCGGCCGATGCCAGCGAGGTTGGCCCGGGCGATGTCGAGGGCGTCGGGCGAATTGTCCGTCAGCCACACCCGCACGCCGTCGACGGGCAGCTCGTCGGCGACCGCCAGACCGATGGCCCCAGAGCCGGTGCCGAGATCGGCGACGGTCACCGGGCGCGGCTCGGCCCTGGCGAGGTCGATCGCCACACCGGCGACGATCTCGGTCTCCGGCCGCGGGATGAGCACTCGGTGGTCGACGATCAGGTCGAGGTGGCGGAAGCTCCAGCGGCCGAGCACGTAGGCGAGGGGCTCGCCTGCCGCGTAGCGGGCGAGCATGGCGTCGAGGTGGCCGACCATGCGCTGGGTGACCGGTTCGTCGAGCACATCGTCGAGGTCGTCGGCCCCACTGGCGACCTCGCACAGCCATCGCGCCGCCGGCCGCTCGCCCACCTGGGCAGTGGTCTCCGCCAACAGCTCCCGCCACCGCACGGCGCCGCTCATGGCGTCGCGTCGTCGGCCAGTTGACGGGCCCGTTCGTCGGCGGCGAGGGCGGCGACGGTGTCGTCGAGATCGCCGGCGAGGACGTCGGCCAGGCGGTAGATGGTGAACCCGATGCGGTGGTCGGTGAGCCGGTTCTCCTTGAAGTTGTAGGTGCGGATCTTCTCCCCGCGCCCTCCTCCGCCGACCTGCGAGCGGCGCTCGGCGGACCGCTCGGCGTCACGCTCACGCTCGGCGGCCTCGAGCAGTCGGGCGCGCAGCACCTGCATCGCCCTGACCCGGTTCTGCAGCTGGCTGCGCTCGTCCTGCATCGACACGACGATCCCCGTCGGGAGGTGGGTGACCCGCACGGCCGAGTCGGTCGTGTTGACGCTCTGCCCGCCCGGCCCGCTGGACCGGAACACATCGACCTGGAGGTCTCTGTCGTCGATGGCCACCTCGACCTCGTCGGCCTCCGGCAGCACGAGCACCGTCGCCGACGAGGTGTGGATGCGCCCCTGGCTCTCCGTCACGGGCACCCGCTGCACCCGATGCGTGCCGCCCTCGTACTTGAACCGCGGCCACGCCCCGTCGCCCTGCACCGAGAAGGTCACCTCGTTGAGGCCCCCGAGGTCGCTGCCGTCTGTCGACAGCGTGTCCACCTTCAACCCGTGTCGTGAGGCGTACGCCCGGTACATGTCGTACAGGTCGCGGGCGAACAGGTTGGCCTCCTCCCCGCCCTCGGCGCCGCGGATCTCGACGATCACGTCGCGTCCGGCGTGCGGGTCGGGGGGAACCATCAGCCGGCGCAGTTCCGCCTCGACAT
This sequence comes from uncultured Acidimicrobiia bacterium, assembly GCA_963776995.1. GTDB lineage: Bacteria > Actinomycetota > Acidimicrobiia > Acidimicrobiales > Ilumatobacteraceae > JALZMG01. The sequence continues at coordinate 63,446 of CAVZPA010000014.1, read as the reverse complement.
CGGCCACGGCCAGCAGCGTCGAGGCCAGCTCGGCCTCCAACGGCGCCCGCTCGTCGCCGGCGGCCTCGGCGAGCAGCTCGCGGGCGGCGCCGGCGTCGGCCTCGAGGGTCCGTCGCCGACGGGCTGCGTCGACCACCGGATCGAGCTGGCGGTACCGCGTGGACACGCGTCGCAGCTCGACCGGATCGGCGGCCAGCGCCGGATCGGCCAGGCGCGCCTCGAGATCGGCGTGCTCCTGCTCGAACGCGGCGAGGCGGGCAGGCACGGCGCTGGACGACTCGGACACGGCTCGTCGAGGCTACACGCCCGCTTCGCCTCACTGATTGTGAGATTTCCTGAGTGGGATTGACTCAAGTAACCTATACGATCACGGCGTCGACCTCATCCCGGCTTCCAGGAGGAACCCATGCTGATCCGTACCCGACCGTTCAATCCGGTGCTCGACCGCCGCGTCGACCGCGCCTTCGACCAGCTCACGAGCTCGTTGCTGGCCACGACCCGGCGCACGCCGGTCGTCGACGCCGCCTGGGACGACGGGTCTCTGGTGCTGACCGTCGACCTGCCAGGCATTCCGTCCGACGCCGTCGACGTCGCCGTCGCCGGTCGCACGCTGAGCCTCTCGGCGAAGACCGCCGACCACTCCTGGGAGCGCAGCCTCCGCCTCGGCGCCGCCCTCGACCCCGAGCAGGTCACGGCCACCTACGTCGACGGTCGCCTGACCGTCACCGTCGGAGCCGCCGCCGCCGCCGAGCGCCGGCCCATCGAGATCACCACCACGCCCGCCCCGGCGGTCCCGGTCGCCGATCAGGCCGAGGACGGCACCAGCGACAACGGCTGAGCGGCCAGCGCGGCCAGTTCGGCCGTCACCGGCACGAGGTCACGCGGTGGCGTGACCAACCAGACCTCCCCAGCGGCGCCCGGTTCGTTGCCCTCCTCGTGGAGCGCGGCGAGCCGGGCGTCGATCGCGTACGGGACGAGGTCGAGGTCGACGCCGACGGAGCACACCACGACGACACCGGACCCGTCCTGCCGCCGGCCGATCGCCGTGCACGGCACGCGTTCCTTGACGTTCGGGCGCGGCACGGGAGGCTGCGCCGGGGTCAGCGACGCCAGCCCGATCGTCGCCGGGTGCTGCTGCAGGCTCCAGCGCAGCAGCCGTTCCGGCGCCAGGCGGTTGAGCGGGTGCTGGGGGGCCTCGGGGCCACGGTTCTCCGTGACGGCACGGACGACCCCCGCGAGGGCGTCGACGGCCGGGACGTCGCCGTGGACGATGGCGAAGGCCTCCCGGTCATGGACGCCGACGCCCACCTCGAGGCGCACGGCGCCGGAGTGCGGGTCGTCGACGACCCGGCACACCTCCAGCCCGCGCACCTCACCGATGACGACCCCGTGCTCGACGACCGGCACGGCGCCGCCGGCCTCGATCGTGGCGGCCAGTTCGACGTGTGCCGGGGAGGCGGGCGGCGGCACGGGAAGCGGTTCGGCGACGGCCGGCAGCAGCGTCCGCTCCTCGACGTGCCACACCGCGATCGGCGTCGTGAAACCGCCGGCCCGCCTGGCGAGCAACCCGGTGCCCCGACCGGCCAGCACGTTGAGCTCGTCGACCTGCTGGCGGAGGGCCCACGCCAGGGCCGCGCCGAGGCCCCGCTCGGGCTGGTCCTCCAGCAGGACCCACGCGACGCCGGACTCGATCAGCGCCGCCCCGGGTGGGAACGAACCTGGCTCGGGGCTGATCTCCCGACCGACGTGCTCGCGGACCAGCGCCTGCAGCTTGACGCCGCGCAGCTGGGCGCGCCGCTCGTCGGACACGCTGGGTCGTCGGGTCGGCCTACTTGCCGGACTTGCGTTGGCCGTAGCGCTTGTTGAAGCGCTCCACGCGGCCGCCGGAGTCGACCAGCTTCTGCTTGCCGGTGAAGAACGGGTGGCACTCGTTGCACAGTTCGATGTGCAGCTCGCCGCCCTTCGTCGAGCGGGTGATGAAGGTGTTGCCGCACGAGCACTTCACGAGCGTCTCGACGTACGTGGGATGGATGTCGGTCTTCATGGCTGCACTTCCGCAACAGAGGGGGAGAGAAAATGATACCGGCCTGGCCAATCATGCGAGCCAGGTCGTGACCGCTTCGGCCCCCGTCCGCAGCGAGCATGCGAGGTCAGGTCGAGCGGCGGCCGCCCGCCGAAGGCCCCTCGACGCCGCGAGACACGGCCGAGCGACGAGTCTTCGAGGAGAGAGGCCACTTACATCGACGGGTTGCTTGGCGATCTCGTTGAGGAACTCGTCGTTGGTGCGGAACGTGCGCAGGCGGTCCATCAGCAGCTCCAGCCCCGGCGCGGCATTGCCGTCGGCGGCGAGGCCGGACAGGACCCGGCGCAGCTTCCACACCATCTGCAGCTGCTTGCGGTCGAACAGCAGCTCCTCGTGACGGGTGCTCGAGGCGTCGACGTCGATCGCCGGATAGATCCGCCGCTCGGCCAGGCGCCGGTCGAGCCGCAGCTCCATGTTGCCGGTGCCCTTGAACTCCTCGAAGATGGCCTCGTCCATCCGGCTGTTGGTGTCGACCAGCGCGGTGGCCAGGATCGTCAGCGAGCCGCCCTCCTCGACGTTGCGCGCCGCACCGAAGAACTTCTTCGGCGGGTACAGCGCCCCGGCGTCGATGCCGCCGGACAGGATCCGGCCGCTCGCCGGCGCCGCCAAGTTGTAGGCCCGCGACAGGCGGGTGATGCCGTCGAGGATGACGACGACATCCTCGCCTTGCTCGACGAGCCGCTTGGCCTTCTCGATCGCCAGCTCGGCGACGTGGGTGTGCTCGTCGCTCGGGCGGTCGAACGTCGAGGAGATGACCTCGCCCTGGACCGTGCGACGGATGTCGGTGACCTCTTCCGGCCGCTCGTCGATGAGCAGCACGATCAGCTTGACCTCGGGGTTGTTGCGCTCGATCGACGTGGCGATCGTCTTCATCACGAACGTCTTCCCGGCCTTCGGCGGGGAGACGATGATGCCGCGCTGGCCCTTGCCGATCGGGGCCACCAGGTCGATGATGCGCGCCGTCATGTTGGTCGGATCGGCGGGATCCTCGAGGCGCAGCTTCTCGTCGGGGAACAGCGCCGTGAGGTCCTCGAACCGGGGACGGCGGCGGGCGGCCTCGGGGTCGCCCCCGTTGACCGTGTGGACCTCGAGGAGGGCCGGGTTCTTCTCGTTGCGGCCGGCCGGCCGGCTCAGCCCGGTGATGTGGTCACCCTTGCGCAGGCCGTATTGGCGGGCGAGCTTGACCGGGATGTACGAGTCGTCGCGGCTCGGGAGGTAGCCCTTCACGCGCAGGAAGCCGTACCCCTCGTCGCGCATGTCGAGGTAGCCCGACACGTCGACCTGCTCCGGCGTCGGGGCCGGGGCCTGCTCGGCCCCGCCGACGACTTCGAGCTGGGCGTCGTCGCCCTGCGGACCGTCGAGGCCGCGGGCACCACCCTTGCGGCGCCGACGGCGCCGCCGGTTGCGGCTCTCGCCGTCCTCGACCTGCTGGCCCGAGCCGGGCTGCGCCTGCTGGCCGCCGCCCTGCGGCTGGCCCCCGCCGCCGCTGCGCTCGGGGGCGCGACCGTTGGTCGGCCCGGACTGACCCCGGTTGGTGCGGGTGTCGGCAGCCTCGGCCGGCGTGCTGACGAGGCCGTCGTTGGCCGCTGCGGTGACGTCGTCGACGTCATCGCCGGCGACGGCCAGCTCCCACTCGGCCGGCGGCTCCTCGGCGTCCGTCGGCACCGCCGCCGCCCGCGCCGGCGCCTCGAGATCGAGCGTCGCCGGCGCCTCCGAGATGGCCGGAGCGGGTGCGACCTCCTCGACAACCACGGCGCCGGGCGCGTCGCCGTTGGCGGTCGACCCGTTGACCGTCGCGGTTGTCGCGGGCGGCGCCTCGCGGGAGCCGCGCGGACCCCGTGGTCTCCAGGATCTGATCGATGATGTCGGACTTCTTCGTCCGGGCGCTGGCCTTGAGCCCGAGCGCCTTGGCGATCGCCAGCAGTTGGTCCTTGTCCTTGGCTTCCAGGACGGACTGTTCGAGTGCCTCTGCGGCCACGAGTACCTCTTCCTCGGTACGACGTCGTGGGGTGACAGACGCGGACGGTGTCGAGAGTTCCGGTGTCACCGGTGCTGACGCCCCACGAGAGTTGAATCGCACCCGTGCAGCACGTTCGGGGGAACGTGGAACGGGGTGCTCCCTGGCATCCCAGGTCACGACCACGATACCGATCGCGAGCCGAGACCGCAAACATCCCCGCGATGCATCCGTCACGGCCGGGTCCGCGCCGGTCTCCCCTAGCCGATGTCGCGTCGTCGCAGGGCGCCGAGCCCGGAGAGGAGGGCGAGCGCGCCCGCAGCGCAGAGCAGGACCAGCGGGGTCGCCGTCACCTCGGCGCCGGGCAGCTTGGGCACGTGGCTGAACGGCGACAGGTCCAGCACGATCTGGGGCACGTCGAGGACGGGGCCGAACATGCTGATCGCCAGAGCCAGACCGGCGACGCCCCACGAGGCGACCGACAGCTTCGGCGCCGCTCCGAACAGCGTGACGCCCACGGCCACGACCAGCCACATCGCCGGGATCTGGGCGGCGGCGGCGACGATCATGTCGCCGATCGCCTGACCCAGCGACGCCGAACGCATGCCGTGGGTCACCCCTGTCGCCGCGCCGGCCGCGAGCAGGATGACTGCGCTGCCACCGAAAGCGAACACGAGGTGGCTGGCGGCCCACTGCAACCGGCCGACCGGGGTGGCCAGCAGCGCCTCGGCATGGTGGGACGTCTCCTCGGCGCGCAACCGCAGCGTCGCCTGCACGCCGTACAGCGCCACGACCATCCCGTAGATGCCCGCCAACGAGGCGAGGAAGGCGTCGACGAGCCCGCCCGGCCCGCCCATCCGCTCGAAGATCTCCTGCGCCTGCTCGCTGTCACCGACCAGGTCGCCGATCCCATTGGCGATCGAGCCGAACACCGCGCCGCACGTGACCATGCCCACCGTCCATCCGAGCCACGCGCCGCGCTGCAGGCGCCACGCCAGCGCCAAGGGGCTGGCCAGGGCCGGGACCGCCCGCGCCGGGCCGGGACGCGGCGGCAGCACCCCCGCCCCGATGTCGCGGCGCGGCAGGAGGAAGTAGGCGAGCGCAGCGGCGCCGGCCGCGGTGAGCGCCGGGAGCGCCAAGACCCACCAGCGCTCGCCGGCGAACGGCCGCAGTTGCTGGGCCCACCCGATCGGCGACAGCCACGACAGCCAGCGCGCTCCGGTCGTCGAGTCACCGACGGCGCGCAACAAGAACGCCAGTCCGAGGACGCCCGCGGCGATCCCGTTGGCCGTCCGAGCGTAGGCGGCGAGCTGGCTGGCCACCGCCGTGATCGCCGCGAACACGACACCCGTCGCCGCCGTTGCCAGCCCGAGCGCGACGGCCCCGGCCACCGGCAGGTCGGCAGCGATGAGGACGAGCGCTTCGAGCATGCCGATCAGCAGGCTGGCGCCGGCGGCGATGGCGATGGCGGCCGTCAGCAGGGCGCTACGACCGACGGCGCCCGAGGCCAGCAGCTCGGCCCGGCCGCTGTCCTCCTCCGCCCGGCTGTGACGGGTCACGGTGAAGATGGCCATCAGCGCGGTGAACACGGCGAGGAACCCGCCGATGCGCCAGGCCGTGAACCCGCCCGCGGTCGACAGGTCGAAGGCGGGGCCGTAGATGACGGCCACCGACGGGTTGCGTCCGATCGTCGCCGTCAGCCCGGCTCGGTCGGCGGCCGACGGGTAGAACGTCTCGTAGGCGTTGGCGATGCTCGCCGGCATGACGCCGAGCACGACGATCCAGATCGGCAGCGTCAGCCGATCGCGCCGCAGCCCCAGTCGGATCAGCGCGCCCGTGCCGACCAATGAACTCATGGCACGCTGGCCGTCTCCGATTCCGTGTCGCCGTTGCCGGCGTAGTGCCGCAGGAACAGCTCCTCGAGGGTCGGCGGCTGGCTGATCATGCTGCGCACGCCGTGCCGGGTGAGCAGTCGCAAGGCCTCGTCGAGGGCGTCGGTGTCGACGTCGAAGTGGACCCGCGTGCCCTCGATGTGGAGGTCGTGGATGAACGGCGCATCGAGCCCTGACGGCGGCTCGGCGAGCTCGGCCGTGAGCGACGTCCGCGAGAGGTGACGCAGGTCGCCGAGCGACCCGGATTCGACGTTGCGGCCGTCGCGGATGATGCTGACCCGGTCGCACAGCGCCTCGACCTCGGCGAGGATGTGGCTGGACAGCAGCACGGTGCGCCCTCGCTCGCGCTCGTCCTCGATGACCCTGCGGAACTCGGCCTCCATCAACGGGTCGAGGCCGGACGTCGGCTCGTCGAGGATGAACAGCTCGACGTCGGCGGCCAGGGCGGCCACGAGGGCCACCTTCTGGCGGTTGCCCTTGGAGTACTGGCGACCCTTCTTCGTCGGGTCGAGGGCGAAGCGCTCGAGCAGCTCAGCCCGTCGCGACTCGTCGAGGCCGCCGCGGAGGCGCCCGAGGAGGTCGATGACCTCGCCGCCGGTCAGGTTCGGCCACAGGTCGACATCGCCGGGCACGTAGGCGAGACGACGGTGGAGGGAGGCCACGTCGTGCCACGGGTCGCCGCCGAGCAGGCGCACGGTGCCGTCGTCGGCGCGCAGCAGGCCGAGCAGGATGCGGATCGTCGTCGACTTGCCGGCCCCGTTCGGGCCGAGGAACCCGTGCACCTCGCCGGTGCGCACCTGGAGGTCGAGACCGTCGAGGGCGTGCACGTGACCGAAGGACTTGTGCAGGCCGGCGATCCGGATCGCGTCGTCCATGCCTCTACGGTACGGCTGGGTCAGGTGTCCGGGGCGTCCATGTCGCCGCCGATCGCCTGGTACCACAGGCGGGTCAGCGTCTCGACCGCCTGCCCCTCGTCGAACTCCTCCCCGAGGATCAGCCACACGTAGGCGAAGCGGTCGACCATCCCGGTCAGGGCGGTGGCCGCGTAACGGGGATCGACGGTGGCCGGGACCACGCCACGGCGCTGCAGGCTGCTGATGAACCGGACGGCCCGCTCGGCGATGCCCCGGCGCATGTCCCGCCGCAGTGACCGGAAGCTGGGGTCGTAGGTGGCCACCTGCTCGAGGACCGCCATCATCCTGGCGTTGGCCCGGTAGTACGGGATGAACGCGGCGATCGAGCGGCGGATCGCCTCCCGCGGGTCGATCGGCTCCATCGGCCCCTGCAGCTCGACGACCTGGGCCAGCATCGCTTCGGCGAGCGTCCGGAAGACGTCCTCCTTCGATTGGAAGTACAGGTAGAACGTGCCACGGGACACCTCGGCCAGTTCGACGATGCGGCTGACGCTCGCCACGTCGAATCCGTCCTCCTCGAACACGGCGCGAGCGACGCGCAGCAACTTGTCCCGGGTCTCCCTCGTCTTGTCCGTGAGCAGGAGATCTGTCGGCACGCTCGGCAGCCTACGTCGGCCCGCAGGCTCGGGCCAGGCTCCACTGACACTGCTGTCAGCTCGGCAGCGAATCGCCGGACAACGCTGAGTAGCCTGTGGCCACGGGGTCGACAAAGAGGGCCCACCGAGCGCACAGGGGATGAGCCACCATGATGACCGGCGAGGACTACAAGGCATCGTTGTTCGACGGGCGAGCGACGTTCTTCGAGGGCAAGCGGGTCGACGACCTGCCGTCGCACCCGTTCCTCGGTCCGGCGGTCAACCAGGTCGCCGACGACTACGACTGGCTGCTGACGCAGGCGGTCGACGGGCACAGCCCGATCATCGGCGTCCCGACGTCACCCGACGAGCTGCGCGCCAAGGTCGACCTCGTGCACCACGCCGGGATGATGGCCCACGTCACGTACACGTCGATCATGACCCTGGCCACCACGGCCGGGCGGATCAGCGAGGCGGCGCCGCAGTACGTCGAGCGGATCAACGGCTTCATCGAGGAGGCCCAGCAGCGCGACATCCGCATCACCCAGTGCATCACCGATGCCAAGGGCGACCGGTCGCGACCGCCGTCGCGCCAGGACGACCCCGACGCCTACGTCCACGTCGTCGATCGCAGCCCGGAGGGTGTCGTCGTGCGCGGCGCCAAGCTGCACATCACGGCGGCCTCCCTCGGTCATGAGCTGATGACCATCCCGACCAAGGCGATGAAGGCCGGCGAGGAGGAGTACTCGATCGCCGCGATGATCCCGGTCAACGCGCCGGGCGTGAAGATCATCAACACGACGTACGCCCCTCGCCACAGCGACCTGCGCGACTTCCCGGTGTCCGGCAACGGCTCGTCGACCCCGGAGGGCTTCGTCATCTTCGACGACGTGTTCGTGCCCAACGAGCGGATCTTCCTCGACGGCGAGGTGGCCAGTGCGGCCGTGTTCGCCCACTCGCTGGGGTTGTGGGAGCGCCTCGGCGGGCTCACGGCGATGGCCGACGGCGCCGACGTGATGGTCGGGCTGGCCCAGCTCATCGCCGAGGCCAACGGGCTCGCCGGCCAGGCGCACGTCAAGGAGAAGATCTCCGAGATGATCATCCACGCCACCGTCGTGCGGGCGTGCTACGAGGCGGCGATCGCCCACTCCGAGACCGGCGTGTTCGGGGCGGCGTTCCCCAACGAGCTGTACACCAACGCCGGCAAGTACACCGGGGCCGCCAGCTACAACCTGATGGTGCGGCACCTCCACGACATCGCCGGCGGGGCCATCGTCACCGCACCGTCGGTCGCCGATCTGGAGAACGCCGAGGTCGGGACACCTGGCGCGCAAGTACATGTCGACGATGCACGGCGTCGACGGCGAGTACCGCACCCGCCTGTTCCACGCCATCCGCGACCTCACCGCCGACGCCTTCGGCGGCTGGCGCCAGGTCACCAACATCCAGGCCGGCGGCGGCCTGTACGCCCAGCGCATCGTCACCCGCAAGCACTACGACCTCGACGCCGCCAAGCAGGCCGCCCTGCGGGTCGCCGGCCTGGCCGACCAGCACTGACCCATTTTTGGTCCGGATCGTGGTCGCCGGAGCGACCAGGATCCGGACCGAAACGATCGTCAGGCGGCGCGGCTCACCGTGGCGACGAGGTCCTCGACCACGGTGAGGTCGTTGGCCACCGTCTCGGTGCGCTCGGGGCGCTCGAAGAGGTCGGCCAGGTGCTCCGGCAGCGCCGGCCGGACACCCGTCGCCCGTTCGACAGCCGCGGGGAACTTGGCCGGGTGCGCCGTGGCCATCGTCACCACCGGGTGGGCGCCCGCCGAGTGACGGGCCGTGAGCGTGCCCGTCGCCGTGTGCGGATCGATCAACAGCCCGGTGTCGGCGTGCACGCGGCCGATCTCGGCGAGGACCTCGTCATCGCTCCACCGGGCGGCCCGGAAGGCGCCGCGGATCCACCGTTCGCGGTCATCGGGGTCGATCTCCAACCGGCCGCGCTGGCGGAACTGTTCCATCTGGTCCGCCGTCCGCGAGCCCTGGCCCTCGTTCATGACCCACAGCATGCGCTCGAAGTTCGAGGACACCTGGATGTCCATGCTCGGGCTGAGCGTCGGGACCACGTCGGCGATCGACATGTCGCCGTCGTTCACGAAGCGGGTGAGGATGTCGTTGGCGTTGGAGGCGATCAGGAAGTCGGCGATCGGCGTGCCCATCCGCCGGGCCACCCAGCCGGCGAAGACGTTGCCGAAGTTGCCCGTCGGCACGCAGGCGGTGATCGGTCCCCTGAGGGCGCGGGCGGTCGTCACGTAGTAGACGACCTGGGCCATCACCCGCGCCCAGTTGATCGAGTTGACGGCCGAGAGCCGCAGCCGCTCGCGGAAGGGCGTGTCGTTGAACATCGCCTTGACCAGGTCCTGGCAGTCGTCGAACGTGCCCTCGACGGCCACCGCCCGCACGTTGGGAGCATCCACCGTGGTCATCTGGCGGCGCTGCACCTCACTCGGCCCGCCGGCCGGGTAGAGGATCACGACGTCCATGTGGCGGCAGCCGTGGACCGCCTCGATCGCTGCCGACCCGGTGTCACCGCTGGTCGCCCCGATGATCGTGACGTGCTCGCCACGCGCCCCGAGGACGTGGTCGAACAGCCGGCCGACGAGTTGCAGGGCGATGTCCTTGAACGCCAGCGTCGGTCCGTGGAACAGCTCGGCCAGCCACTGCCGGCTGTCGAGCTGCACCAGCGGCACGACGGCGGGGTGGCGGAAGGTGGCATAGGCCTCGTCGCACATCCGCGCCAGCTCGGGCGCGGGGATGTCGTCGCCGACGAACGGGGTGATCACCCGATGAGCCGTCTCGGCGTAGCTCCCCGCCGAGTCGAGCTCGATCGGCCGCGGCAGCAGCGGCCACTCGGCGGGCACGTACAGCCCGCCGTCATTGGCCAGGCCGGCCAGCAGGACGTCGGCGAAGCCGAGCTCCGGTGCTCGTCCCCGCGTCGAGACGTAGCGCACGTCAACTCCCGATGACCCGCAGCAGCCCACCGACGTGGCGCACGACGGCCAGCTCGCGCAGCCCGTGGACGGTGGCCTGCACGGCCGACTCCCGAGCCTCGTGGGTGATGAACACCAGACGGGCATCGGCCCCGATGCCCTCCTGCTCGGCGGCCCGGATGCTGACCCCATGGTCGGCGAACACGCCCGTGACGGCGTGCAGCACGCCCGGCTCGTCGGCGACCTCCAGGCCGAGCAGGTACTCGGCCGACGTCTCGTCGATCGGGCGGATGCGAGCCCTGGCGAACGTGCCGAGCGTCCCGTGGGTGCCCTTGGTGAGGTTGACCGCCGCGTCGATGACGTCCCCGAGCACGGCGCTCGCCGTCGGCAGGCCGCCGGCGCCGCGGCCGTAGAACATCAGCTGGCCGACGGCGTCGCCCTCGACGAACACGGCGTTGAAGCTCTCCCGGACGCTCGCCAGCGGATGGTGGACGGGCACCATCGCCGGGTGCACGCGCACGGCGATCTCTCCCGTGGGCTCGTCGATCTCGGCGATCGCCAGCAGCTTGACGACGTATCCGAGGCGGCGGGCGACGTCGATGTCGGCAGACGTGATGTGGCTGATGCCCTCGTGGTACACGTCGCCGGCGACGACCCGGGCCCCGAAGGCGATCGAGGCGATGATCGCCGCCTTGGCGCCGGCGTCGAAGCCGTCGACGTCGGCGGTCGGGTCACGCTCGGCGAAGCCCAGACGTTGAGCCTCCGCGAGCGCGTCGCCGTAGGCGGCGCCCTGCTCGGTCATCTTGGTCAGGATGTAGTTGGTCGTGCCGTTGACGATGCCGACGATGCGCCGCACCGGCTCGCCGCGGAGGCTCTCGCGCAGCGCCCGCACGAGCGGGATGCCGCCGGCGACAGCTGCCTCGAAGAGCAGGTCGACCCCATGGTGGTCGGCGGCGTTGAAGAGCTCGACGCCGACGTTGGCCAGCAACTCCTTGTTGGCGGTGACGACGGGCTTGCCGGCGGCCAGCGCCGTGGCGATGAGCTCGCGTGCCGGTTCGATGCCGCCGATGACCTCGACGACGAGGTCGATGGCTGGATCGGCCACCACGTCGTGGGCATCGCGGGTGAGCACGCCGGGCGCCAGCTCGACGTCGCGGTCACGGGCGAGGTTGCGCACGGCGACCCGGGCGACTTCCAGCGCGACGCCGGTCCTGGCCTCGATCTCCTTGGCCTGCGCGGCGATCAGGCCGACGAACGCCGCCCCGACGTTGCCGCATCCGAGGACGCCGATGCGGACGTGCTGGTGTGCCACGGACGCAGGCTACGGTGCGCCGCCGACGTCGACCCAGTTTCGTTTGTCCGGCACCAGTCGACGGGTCTCCTTCAGGCGAGGTCCCACTCGGCGAGGTTGTCCGGGATCGGCATGGCGTCGCCGAAGTTGATCCCCATGTCGCGGGCCGTCAGCAGCGTGTCGCATTCGAGCGGGACGACCTTCAAGCGGCTCGTCGCCTCGGCCAGCGGGACGTACAACACGGTCGGCGGATCGAGGGCCACCATCACACCGTCGTGACCCTCCTCCAGTGCCCGCACTGCAGCGGCGCCGAAGCGCAGGCCGAGCAGACGATCGAAGGATGTCGGTGTGCCGCCGCGCAGCAGGTGACCGAGCACGACGGTGCGAGCCTCCTTGCCCGTCAGGCGTTCGAGCCCCTTGGCGACGAACTCGCCCATGCCGCCGAGCTTCTCGGCCTGCCCGATGGCCTTGCCGAGCACGGACATCTCACCCCCGACGGGTGCCGCTCCTTCGGCGACGACGACGATCGAGAACTTGGCACCCCGACGTTCGCGCTGGGCGATCGTGGCGGCCACCGGCTCGAGCTCGAAGGGGATCTCCGGGATCAGGATGGCGTGGGCACCGGACGCCGTACCGGCGCACACGGCGATCCACCCGGCGTAGCGGCCCATCACCTCGACGACGATCACCCGCCCGTGCGAGGTCGCCGTCGAGAAGAGGCGGTCGATGCACTCCGAGGCGAAGCTGACCGCGGTGTCGAAGCCGAACGTCGACGTCGTCTTGTCGAGGTCGTTGTCGATCGTCTTCGGCACACCGATGACCCGGAGCCCTGCCTGGTGCAGATGGTTGGCGATGGTCAGCGAACCGTCGCCACCGACGGTGATCAAGGCGTCGATCTCGTGCGCCTTGAACAGCCCGACGAGCTCGTCCGTGCGGTCGATCTCGATCCACGTGCCGTCGTCCTGCTGCACCGGGTAGGCGATCGGGCTGCCGCGGTTGGTCGTGCCGATGATCGTGCCGCCCTGGTGGACGATGCCGCGGACGGACTCCCGCGACAGCGGAACCACGCCCCCGTGCGGGTAGTTCTGCGGGTTGAGCAGCCCGTTGAACCCGTCCCGGATGCCGACGACGTCCCAACCCCGGTTGCGAGCGGCGAGCGTGGCCGCTCGGATCACCGCGTTCAGTCCCGGGGCGTCACCGCCACCGGTGCTCAGGGCGACGCGCCTGATGTCCTCGGCCACCGACCGAGACTATGCCGTACCGGCCAACGGCACGTCAGGGCACGAGGAGGACGCGACCGAACGCCTGGCGGCTCTCGATGTAGCGGTGCGCGTCGGCGGCGTCGGCGAGCGGGAACGTGCGACCGATCTCGACACGCAGCTCGCCGGCGGCCACCCGGTCCAGCAGGCCGGCGACCAGCGGCCGCGTGCGCGCCCGGTTGACGGCCATCTCGGCGCCCAGGAACACGCCCGTCAGGGACGCGTTCTTCTGCATCAATGGCCACACCTCAGGCGGGTCGGCGTCCCGGCCGGCTCGGCCCACCCAGCTGACCCGCCCGCGGTAGGCGAGGGCATCGATGCTCGACTCGAGCGTGCGCCCGCCGACGGGGTCGACGACGAGGTCGACGCCGCGGCCATCCGTCCGCTCACGAACCGCCGCGCCGACGTCGCCGGTCACGTAGTTGATGCCGTGGTCCATGCCGAAGTCCCGCAGCCGCTCGAGACGATCGTCGCTCGACGCCGTCGCCAGCACGAGACCCGCGCCGGCGGCCTTGGCCAGCTGGATCGCGGCGAGGCCGACTCCGCCGGCCCCCGCCTGGACGAGCACGGACTCCCCAGTGCGCAGGTGGCCGAACTCGAACAGGCAGTCGTCGGCGGTGGCGAACTCGATCGGCACCGCCGCCGCCTGCTCGAGCGACAGACCGTCCGGAACGGCCCACGCCGACGCCGCTGGGACGCTGGCGAGCTCGGCGTGACTGCCATGGCCCATCGTGGCGACGACAGGCTGACCTACGGCCACCTCGGTCACCTCGGCGCCGACTTCGCGAACGATGCCGGCCGCCTGGTAGCCCACGACGTGCGGCACCGACGCCATGTCGCCGCCGGCGCGGTGCAACAGGTCGCCGCCCTGGATGCCGACGGCCTTGACCTCGAGGATGATCCCGCCCGGACGGAGCACGGGATCCGGGACGTCGACGTACTCGAACACGTCGGGCCCGCCCGTGTGGCGGTACGCAGCTGCCTTCATGCGCCGACCCTAGTGATTGGTCGCCTCGCCTCGCCTCTCGGCTCGGCTCCCGAAGCGAGGTCTGCGTCAGCGGGCGACGTCGTGGAGCCGGTCGACGGCCTCGATCACGGCGTCGAAGCGGCGGCGCCCGAGCACGGCACCCTCGCGGCGCACCTCCGACGCTTCGATGTCCAGCAGCCGGTCGACCTTGGCGTAGCTCGTCCGGCCGCGGGCGTCCCACGGGCCGGTGCCGACCTCGACGTGATCACCACCCGCCCGATGCTTCGTCGTCAGCGCCACACCGGAGAGATCGGCACCGTGACGCCCGATGATGATGACCGGCCGGTCCTTGCCGAGCGTCGGGTCGTCCTCGTACGGCACCCACGTCCACACGACCTCACCGGGGTCGGGATCACCGTTGAGCACCGGCGAGTACTCGACGCGCACGCCAGGATCCACGGGACGAGTGGGCGGCACCTTGCGCCGGGTCGTGCGCCCCGTGTCACGCTCAGCGTTCTTGACCGTCGCCGTGATGCGGCGGATCAGCCCGCGCGGGACGTCCAGGAACCTGGGCATCGAGCAAGGGTAGGCCGGTCACCCGACATCGGTCGCCAAGAGGTCGTCGAACGTCTCGCGGCGCACGACGACGCGGGCCCGGCCGTCGGCGACGAACACGATCGGCGGGCGGGGCACCTTGTTGTAGTTCGAGCCCATCGAGTGTCCGTAGGCCCCGGTGACCGGGACGGCCAGGAGGTCGCCGACGGCGAGGTCACGCGGCACGTGGGCGTTGAACAACAGCACGTCGCCGGACTCGCAGTGCTTTCCGACGACGCGTGCCCGGCGCGGCCGGTCGGCGTCGACGGCGCGGGGCAGGAACGCTTCGTACCCGCTGCCGTAGAGCACCGGGCGCGGGTTGTCGCTCATCCCCCCGTCGACGGCGACGTAGGTGCGCACCCCGGGGATGCGCTTGACGGTGCCGACCGTGTACAGCGTCACCGCCGCCGCGGCAACGATCGCCCGGCCCGGTTCGACGCTCACCGCCGAGCGAACGTCGAGCGCGCGGCACGTGTCGAGAACGACCTTCGCCCACTCCGTGATGGTCGGCGCTTCCTCACCCTCCACGTAGGCGACGCCGAGCCCACCGCCGAGGACGAGCTCGGGTAGATCGAGCGGCCGTGCGAAGCCCGCCATCACCTCGGCGGCCCGCCCGAAGCTCTCGGCGGCGAAGACGTTGGAGCCGATGTGGCAGTGCAGACCGACGAGCTGGACCGACGACGATCGCCTGGCGCGGTCGACGGCCGCCGCGGCATCGCCGTTCGCCAGGTTGAAGCCGAACTTGGAGTCGTCCTGACCGGTGGCGATGTACTCGTGGGTGTGAGCGTGCACGCCCGGTGTGATCCGCAGCAGCACGTCTGGCGTCGGACCGGCGCCGGCGGCGTGCAGGGCGTCGAGGCGGTCCAGCTCGTCGAAGCTGTCCACGACGATGTGGCGCACTCCGCCCTCGATGGCCGCTCGCAACTCGACGACGCTCTTGTTGTTGCCGTGCAGCATGCACGTGTTGGCGGGCACGCCGGCCGAGAGCGCGACATGCAACTCACCACCGCTGGCGACGTCGAGGAGCATGCCCTCCTCGTGCGCCAGCCGGGCCATGGCCCGGCACAGGAAGGCCTTCGTGGCGTAGACCGCGCGTCCGGCGCCGAAGGCGTGGACCGTCTCACGGCAGCGGGCGCGGATGTGCGCCTCGTCGTAGACGAACACGGGCGTGCCGTGCTCCGCAGCCACTTCGTCGACGCGACACCCGCCGAGCACGAGCGCGCCGTCCGCCGCGATTGTCGCCGTGTCCGGTAGGAGAGATCGGGGCAACGCGCTCACGACCGCCCGACGATACGCATCAGAAACTCTCTTGTATCCGGCGCCCGAATAGGGGATCATGACATCGCAGTTGACGACGAGCCCTGAAGGAGGTGCCCCGAATGATCTTCCCGAACTCCACGAAGATGGATCCAGCCGGTGGCGCCGGCCTCGTGTGTGCCGTCGCTGCCGAATGGACCGCCTGAGCCGCTCGGCTCAGGCCCGGATCCATCTTTCCGCTGCCCGATCAGCGGCTGACCGCGCCCTGCGGTCGATCTGACCACCCGTCCCAGAAAGGACACGCCGTGTTCCAGCAACACCCGTGGGTCCTGCGCGCCCTGGTCGTCCAACGCGAGGAGCCGTTGCGGCGAGAGCCCAGAGTCCCCCGCCCATACCGACCGGTCCGCCAGGCCGACCAGCGTCTGCGATGAGCCGACGCCCCACCCATCCGACCACCGACCATCTCAGAGGATTCATCACCATGCACATGTTCAACACCTCGTTCACCAAGACGCTCGTCGAGGAGCGCCACGCCGAACTCCGCCGCGTAGCTGGTCACACCAGACCGCGTCGCGACGCCGAGCGACGGCGAGAACGACAGCGCCAACGGCGCTGACGCACACAACACCTCATCCGCTGCGCTCGGCCGAGTGGTCGAGCGCAGCAGATCGGACGCGGACCTCTCGATGCCGCGCTACCTACATCTGTTCGGGTGCTTCGATCCCGAGCAGGTGCAAACCACCGGCCAGCACCCGGGCGGTCACGTCGCTCAACGCCAGGCGACTCGCCCGGGTGCTGGCATCCGGTGCCCTGAGCACCGGGCAATGCTCGTAGAACGCCGTGAAGTCCGAGGCCAACTCGTAGAGATAGGTGCTGAGCCGATGCGGGCTGGATCGCTCCACGGCTTCGGCGACGACCGAACCGAAGCCGAGCACGCGCATCGCCAGATCCCGCTCCTGGACCTCACCGAGGACGGGCACCGTGGACCGCACCTCGGTCCGGTCGATGCCGGCCCGCCGAAAGATCGAACAGATCCGGGCGTGGGCGTACTGGAGGTACGGCGCCGTGTTGCCATCGAACGACAGCATCCGCTCCCAGTCGAACACGTAGTCGCGGATCCGATCGGTCGACAGGTCGGCGTACTTGAGGGCGCCGATGCCAACGGCCTTGCCCACCGCCAGCCGCTGCTCGGCCGGCAGGTCGGGGTTCTTCTCGGCGACGGCTGCCTGACCCCGCTCGATCGCCTCGTCGATCACGTCGATGAACCGCACCGGTTCACCGCTGCGGCTCTTCAGCATCTTGCGGTCCTCACCGAGCACGTTGCCGAAGACGATGTGCTCGGCCCGCGCCGGCGGGACCAGCCAGCCGGCCATCTCGGCGACCTTGAAGACCATCGCCAGGTGCTGTGCTTGCGGGGCGCCGACGACGTAGAGCAGCCTCGTCGCGCCGACCCGCTCGACACGATCGACGACGCAGGCGAGGTCGCTCGTGGCGTAGGTGAAGGCGCCGGCCCGGCTGCGCACGATCAGCGGCAGCGGTTCGCCCTCCCGGTTCGTGAAGCCGGGCGGGAAGACGACCTCAGCGCCGTCGGACTCCTGCAGCAGGCCGGTGGCCTGCAACCGCTCGAGCACCTCCGGCATCAGCGCCTCGTACCGGCTCTCTCCGGCCAGATCGTCGTCCGTGAGCAGCACGCCGAGCTTGCCGTAGACGTCGTTCCAATGGGTGGCACTCTGCTCGACCAGCGCCTGCCACAGC
Source organism: uncultured Acidimicrobiia bacterium (assembly GCA_963776995.1). GTDB lineage: Bacteria > Actinomycetota > Acidimicrobiia > Acidimicrobiales > Ilumatobacteraceae > JALZMG01. The sequence goes on along the minus strand of CAVZPA010000014.1, from coordinate 45,924 downwards.
GCCAGCGTCTCGGCGTCGCCGTTCTGCAGCAGCACGACCCGCCGGCGGGCCCGTTCCTGGAACGCTTCGTCGGTGGCGAACTTGACGTTCGCCTCCTTGTAGAAGGTGTCGAGGTCCCCGAGGCCCAACGACGCGGCGCGCTCCGTCCCGAGGTCGACGAGCTGCTCGATGAGCATGCCGAAGGGACGGCCCCAGTCACCGATGTGGTTCTCCCGGACGACGTCGTGGCCGACGGCCTCGAGCAGGCGAACGAGGGCGTCCCCGATCACCGTCGTGCGGAGGTGCCCGATGTGCATCTCCTTGGCGACGTTCGGCGCCGAGTAGTCGACGACGGCGCGCTCGGGACGCTCGGACAGCGGGATGCCGAGCCGCTCGTCGGCGGCGACCTCGGCGACGAGCCTGCCGACGAAGGACCGATCGAGGGTCAGGTTGATGAAGCCCGGCCCGGCGATCTCGGCCGTGGCCACCCCGTCGAGATCGGCGGTGGCGAGGACGGCGTCGGCCACCTCGCGGGGGTTGCGGCCGAGGGCCTTGGCGAGCGGCAGCGCTCCGTTGGCCTGGGCGTCCGCCCGGTCCGACGGGCGCACGACGGGGTCGACGCCGGCCCCGCCGGCAACGGCGTCGAACGCCGGCTGAAGGCGGGCCGTGAGGACGTGGAGGGGATCAGCCATCGGAACCGCTCATTGTGGCGGGTCAGCGCAGCTGTGGCGCAACGTCGACCGGGGATCGGGCAGGTTCACCGTGGTGAGCGGCCGCGGTCGACCGCTAACCTGCACGCCTCGTCACATCCCGCCCTCGTAGCTCAGGGGATAGAGCATCGGCCTCCGGAGCCGTGTGCGCAGGTTCGAATCCTGCCGAGGGCGCCCCTGATTACGGCTCCGAGCAGGCCGTTTAGCTGGAAAGACGCCGTACAGGAAGTGTCCACGGTTGGCCGCCGCTGACCCCCGTTGGCCTTCGTTTGTGGGACCACTGTGGGACCAGCCGGATCCCATCGGTTTGCATCTGCGCGTGACCATGGGAGCACGCACCGGCTCGAAGCCTCTTCTCGGGTCGACGCCGACCGTCCATCGAGAGCCGAAACCGCCGTCTCGCGCTCGGCTCCTCCGATTTCCCACCCCGACGTGAAGCAGCCGAGCGACACCGAAGCGACGCTCGACCCTCATCCCTGTCGATGCTCAACGGTGGATCCGGCAGTTTCGGACAGGACGCCCACCTCAGTTGCGGTTTGAAAGTGACCGTACGCATCACGAGGAGTCGACGAACATGACGAGCGACACTCGCTCTTCACGGAACACGCGCACGACGAAATCACACGCCGGCACGAGTCGGCCGGCGGCCGCCCGCGACATTCCGACCTTGGTCGACATCTCAACCATCGCCGAGCACCTGGACGTTTCCGTCAGGCACGTACGTCGACTGGTCGCCGAACGCCGCATCCCGTACGTCAAGTGGGGCAACCTGCTTCGCTTTGACCCCCTCGCGGTCTCGGAATGGCTCGACTGCAACGCCATCATGCCGGTCGAGTGGGCCACGACGCGTCGTCGCCACAACGGATGACCTCATCGTTATCTAACCGCCCCGGGTCTGGCGGAGGCTCGGTGGTTTGGTTTCCACCCATCCTCCGTGGAGGACCGATCGGGTGGCACCGATGGTAGGTGCCGGGTGGGTTTCGTCGCTCTCAGCACCGTGCCGTGTCGCACGCTTGTTCGCTTCGAGCCAGAGGGCTTCGAACTCGACGGGTGGGACGTCACCGAGGTAGCAGTGCAGCCGGTCGTGGTTGTGCCAGTGCACCCAACCCAGGGTGGCCAGCTCAACCTCATCGACGGTCTTCCACGGACGGCCGCGCTGCGCCGGTCCGCGGATCAGCTCGGTCTATGTAAGAAGTACGGGCGCCGCTGCGGGTCGGTGCGACCACGTTGTCCTGAAGATCGATGTGGCCTTCCTCAGGGGGGAGTTCACCGGATATGCACGCTCCAACCCAGTTGCATGTTGCCGGCGGTGTCACCCGGAACCTGATCCCGACGAAGTCCGGCGCTTTGTCAGTGGCTGCGGAATTCGGGTCATCGCCAAGAGGGGGCGCGACCTATCGCATCAAGTCGGCGACACGACGCAGACCACTTTCCGTCGCGGTGGGGTCGTTCAGTGCGCCGAGGATGTGGACACCGACGTGGTCGGCGCCTGCGTCGAGGTGAGCGACCAGCCTGGCCCGGATCTGTTCGTCGGTTCCCCAAGCCACCACTGCATCAATGAAGCGGTCACTGCCAGTCCCTGATAGATCCTCGTCGGTGAGACCGTATCGCTTCAGGTTGTTGGTGTAGTTGGGAAGCTGCAGATAGATTCCGAGCACGTCGCGGGCGATTCGACGAGCTTCCGTCGGGTTGGCGCTGAGCACAACCTTCTGCTCCGGGGCGAGCAGCGGTCCAGCACCCAACTGCCGTCGGGCGTCAGCGGTGTGCTCGGGTGGGACGAGAAACGGATGTGCACCTCGAGTGCGCGCCGCGGCGACATGCAAGGCACGCTCGCCAAGGGCCGCGATGACCCGAGCATCGGCCGGCACCGGAGTAGGCGCTGCGTCGAGCTCGTCGAGATACGACTCCAACTTGGCGATTGGCCGGCGGTACTCCGGGGTCGCGAGCGCGTGGCCGGCCCCGACGCCGAGCAGCAAGCGATCGGGAAATCGGCTCGACACCCGGGCATATGACGTGGCCACGTTCGCGGCCGAATACTGCCAGATGTTGACGATGCCGGTCGCCACCACCAGTCGGTCCGTGGCGGCGATCAGTTCTTCCTGCAGCTTGAGATTGCCATTGGCACCGCCGGTCCATAACGCGTCGTAGCCCATCTCCTCGATGCTGCGCGCTCTCGCGGGTGTCAGCGGAAACTGGATGTTGCTTCCGATCCATGCGCCCAACCTGCCGATTTCAATCACCACGTCTCACCCTCAAATCCTCACCGGTCGCCCGCAGATTCGAACCACTCGCCCATCCGGACTGACCGTCACGCATGCAACGCCCAAAGCCGTGGTCTCCGCCCGAGGAATGATCCCAAACTCTCCGCCACATCTTCCATCGGCGTCGAGTGGACCGGCAAGAACGCCGTGCTGCTCGAAGAGCATGCGCGCGCCAGATCATGATGTGGCTCCGCGAGACGCGGCTATACAGGGTGCTGCTCGACGGCTCGAGGATCCTCCTACTGGTCAGACTGGACGGACGCCGTGAACGCGGCGTGCGGTCGTTCAAGCGGTAGCCGTCATGCAGAGCCAAACGATGAACTCTCGTGCGAAAGTCGTGTATCACATTTGACCCACACGGTCTCACTCATGCACAACGCAGTTACGCAGGAGTCCACAGAGACTTGATGCTCGCTCCGCCATCCACGACAAGAGTTTGTCCCGTAATGTACGAGGAGAGATCAGAGATCAAGAACAAAATAGCAGCCGCCATCTCTGCCGGGATCGCGTTTCGCCGGAGCGGCGGGACCTTTGCCCATGTTTCTTGCTGCTCATCGTCAGCAACAGCCACCATGGATGGTGTCAGCGTCAAGCCGGGTGCGATACCGTTGGCCCGAATGTTCCTTGGCCCGAGTTCCTGCGCGAGCGTCTTAATCCAGGCGATGACCCCGGCTTTGGCGGCTCCGTAGGCACCCCGATGCGGTGCGGCGTAGAAGCCACTCATCGACGAGACGAACACCATTGCTCCGCCACCTTGCTCGGCCATCACGCGCCCGAGTTCCTGAGAGAGAAGATAGACCTGCCGGAGATTCAGCAACACTTGATCGTCGAAAACTTCATCCTCGATGTCAAAGACATCCTCTCTTGAAATTGCTCGGCCCACTATGTCAATCAGGCCGTCAACCCGCCCCAGCTGGGCGCGGGCATCGCTGGTCAGGCGCTGAACTTCCGCGCGGGTCGTGATGTCACCGACCCAAGGGACACCGACGCCGATTTCTGACGACACCGCTTTGGCCAATTCATCATTGACATCTACGCACAAAACTCTCTTCGCGCCTACTTGAGCGAGCGCGTGAGCTGTCTGCCGACCCATGCCGGCGCCCGCACCAGCAACTACAAAAGATCGTCCGTCAAGCCTCAGGAGGCTGGCAAAGTCTGGAACAGCGTCGAGGTCGTCGGTATCCATTGAAGTCTCCGTTCGGGTTCCAGTGCGTAGCCGGGGTAGCGGCGCAGGTACGTCGTGACACTGCTCGGGTGCGACAATCGGAGGATCGCAGCAACCTCAGTCGCCCCAACAAGCCGTCCGAGTCGACTTCTCACCCACGCGCTCATTCAATGGTGCGTCGCGGATTCAGTGACGCGAGCACGGCATACTAGCGCTAGATCCTCGGTACTTCCGAAGGCAGTCCAGAGTCGCTTGAGCACTTCTCGGCACGCTACGGCTACGAGGCCGGAGAAGTCAAGTCGGAAGCGCCATTCTTGTGCGCGGCTCAATGGGAGCCTCGGATCCGAGCGCGGTGCCGCGCTGTAGGAGGTCTGCGGCTGATCACCGAACGACAGGGCCGCTCGCTCATCCTCACCGCCAACCGGACTGCCGTCGACTGGTATCCCGCTGTTCCCCAACCCGTCCTCGCCGAGCCCGTGCTCGACCGGATCATCAACACCGCCCACCACCTCCACATGGACGGGCGCAGCTACACAACAACCGACCCGGCCGCGCCGGCCGACAGAAAGGAACCGTCACCAAGTAGAACAACACCCAGGAACCAGCTACGGACTTACCTGAACGTTGCCGGTGGATTCGGTGAACGTCGACACAAGACACCCTCCGCCATCGCGGCCGGAAGGCCGACCCGCTCTCTACGGTTCCGCCGACTGCTGCTACGCACCTGGTCGAACCTCAACGAACGAGGCTGGTAACGACTCTCAACCGGCTCGCCGCCGGCGACCCGACGGCGAAGTCGCCGCCGTCTGGCTCGCCCGCGAGCGCCTCGCCGAGGTCTACGCCGCCCACGATCTCGCCCACGCGAAGCGTCGCCTGCTCGTGTTCTTCCATCACCCCGGCAGCTGCCACACCGCGATTCTTTGCGATCAAGTGGTCATGGTTCTGGCGGTCGCCGCCTTCCGAGAAGTAGGCCATCAGCTCCTCACGAAGCTGTGGCGCCTTGTCGCCGTCGGCCAAGGTCAGCGCTGTTTGCAGCTCATCGGGCGGGAGTTCGTGCAGTAGGCGGGCGTACATGGCTGCTGCCGCCAAGAATCGGCGAGCCGCGCTCGACATGGCCGTGACGGTCCATCGCTTCATGCCAGCGTGCTCGCGGCGATCGCGCGATCGTCATGTCGTCCTCCACCTCTCGCCCGTCCACTGAAAGCCCCCGTCTCACCTCCGGTCTCACAGCGCACGATCGGCATCACGACTTGAGTCTAAGCGGAAAATCGTTTAAGCAACCTCGATCATTCTTGACTATATATGATTGAGATCACTAGACTGACCGGGATTCGCGGAGGACACTCACCTCGTCGAGGGACGAATCGGTGGGAGCACGGAGAGAGGTAGCGATGGGTCGGCTCGAAGGCAAGGTTGCGCTCGTCACCGGATCGAATCGTGGCATCGGGCGCGGTATCGCCAGGATGTTCGCGAGCGAGGGTGCGGCGGTCGTGGTGACCGGGCGCAACGTCGAGCTCGGGCGTACGGTGGCCGATGAGATCCAAGCGGCCGGTGGTCGTGCGATGTCCATCCCGGCCGACATCGGCGACGAGGCATCAGTCGAGCGACTCATGGCCGAGACCGTCGATGCGCTCGGCGGCCTCCACGTTCTCGTCAACAACGCCGCTCCGCTCGACGACATCACTCGAGGAACCAGTCCCATTGCAGACTCCGACACCGGCAACACCGAGCACATCCTCCGGGTGTCGCTGCTCGGCCCGTACTTCGCCATCAAGCACGCCATCCCGCACATGCAGGCTGCCGGCGGCGGCAGCATCATCAACATCTCCACGACAGCCACCATCACCGGCTTGGCCGGCCAGCCCGCCTACTCGATGGCAAAGGGCGGTCTCAACGCCCTCACGGTGAACGTCGCGTACGACTACGGACCGAGCATTCGATGCAACGCCATCCTCGTCGGGATGGTCAACAGCGGTAGCGGCACCCGCACGGCTAAGTTCAACGCTGACCCGACGTGGAAGGCCGCTCAGATGGCGATGCACGTGACCCGGCCGGGCGAGGTGGAGGACATCGCGGCGGTGGCCACGTTTCTCGCCGCTGACGCCGGCTATATCACCGGTGCGCTGATCGTCGCCGATGGCGGCGCGACGATCAAGACCAACATGCCGATCATCCCCGGCCGCTGGTACCCGCCCCACGCGGTGCCGGCCCCGGCGATCACCTAACCATGGCGCCGGTGCCGACATTCACTGACCGCGAGGCTCGCCAACCAACGACGAGGCGCAAGTACAACCCGGTGCTGAAGCCGCTTGCACCAGCCGGTGTTCCGTATCGAGGTCAACACCTACTCCGGTCGGATCTCAAGCAACTGCTTGCTCGAGAGCGTCCGCGAAGGTTGGCGGGCGGCGTCATCGCCCACGCGACGTCGTCGACCGTGCGCCCCGCCGGAGCCCGAATTGTTGACACAATGCGCACGGCGGCGCCTCAACAGCTCACGGACCCGCTTGTCGGTGACCGAGACCATCGTCGGCGAACTGTGGGCCAGAGTCTTGAACGACCAGGCGCCATCGTTGATGTGCGGCGACTCTCGTTACATCGCCAGATCGGTCCGCGAGATGTTCGCCAACACGATGGTGTCGCCAGGGCCCGACTTGCCGCCGTCCTGAGCGGTCCGCACCCGACGCGCGCAACTGCCTGCGGGTTGATCGCGTAGCGGTGTGCCGCGGCCTGCCTGGAGGGCGGCCACGATGAGGGCGCTCGGCGGTCAGCGCGAGTGCGAGTGAGTGGCGTAATGCCTGGACGCACCTGGATCGACGCCAGAGCGTCGGCCCGGACTGCCCGCATGCGCCAGACAGATGGCCATCTCGCACCCAGAACTTCTAGGGCGAAGGAACCGCGGTCCGGCCGGGCGGTCGCCGCGCCGTGACGCAGATCCCTTCGATCAGCGTCGACTGCGGCCGAAAGGCGCGGCGAGAAAGGGCCGTATGTCGCCGAACACGTCCACCGGGAGTCCGGTGATCGGGAGCCATTCCGCTGGACGTCCGGCCTCCGCGGTCAATGCGTCGGGTTCGTCGACGAAGCGGTACCCGAGACTCCAATGGACGTGTGCCGGGCCGCGGTCGTCGGTCGGCATCTCCGTGCGGCGAAGTGTTGCCGGGCCCGGCGTCAACGGCTCGAGCGAGAGCCCTGTTTCCTCGTACAGCTCCTGGCGCGCCGTCGTCGCCGGCTGCTCGCCAGCCTCGACGTGACCGCCCCGGGCAGCTCCAGCCGAGCGCCGAGTGTTCGAAGAGCAGCACGTGTTTGCGGGCCGGATCGAGGACCAAGCGAGCGATGCCGGCCGACGACCATCCCGCTGTGGACGTCGAGGATGAACGCCTCGTGCACCCAGCCGGTGTGCGTCTTGACCCGCTCGGCGGCGCGTCAATGCTTGCGCGGTTGGGTTCGGTCCCCGTTTGGTGTGACACCTAGCGCTTACAGTTGAAGGCGCCGCCGGTCCACCGTTCGCACGGTGACGTCGGCGTCGCTTCGGTACCTCAGCGGGCCCCTGACAGTTCTCAAATTGAGGAGTCGATGGTGGCAACTGTTGGTTCGTTGATCGCCGCGTTGCAGGGATTGGATCCGTCGCTACCGGTCGGTGCGTTGCGGGTGGAGCGTCACAGCGAGGTGACCGACTTCGCGTTGGGTGACGTCGTCGAGATGCACGTCGAGTCGGATCGCGTCACGGGCGCGCCGCAGGCGGCGTGGGTCGTGGTGGGGCGGCCGACGGTGGAGACCCCGGTGGAGTTGTTCGATGCTGTCCCGCCGAAGTGGACGATGACTCGAAGCTGCGGCTGCGTGTTGCCGATTCCGGTGGCGCCTGGGCGTCGGGTGACGACGCTGGCCGTGCCGTGCGAGCACTACGTGCCCGGGCGGATCGGGCGGGCGCTCGGCGAGCAGGCGCGCCGGCGTCTGAGCGAGGGGGCGGCGTGAGGTTTCTGCGTCGAGCTGGCGGCTTTTTCGGACACGGCGGGTCAGTCGGTTGCGGTTTGAAGGTGGTGGTCACGAGCCCCGCGTTTTTGATCGGGTACAATCCGTTCTCGAGCACCGTGGTTGCGGGGATCGGGGAACTACCCCATCGGTGCGTCCGACAGTTCCCCCTATTCACAGGCCGAGCGCACCGACTCGACCGCCGATGGCCCTCAAGTGAGCGCACGTGGATAGGAGGACGATGGAGAGCACCAGCGTGGCGAGTGACGACGCCGCAGCGTCGCCACCGGCGAGTTCGACGTCAGCTGAGCGACGGCTCCGCCGACCTCGCAAGGGCGGCAGGGCGCGGCTGCGTCCGTGGCTGGCGGATCGGATGACGCCGCCGACGATGTTCGGGTTGATGGCTGCGTTGGCGGTGTTTGTCCTGGTGGTCGTGTTGCTGCAGGACCGTCGGGAGATGGTGGCGGTGGCGATGACATCCGAGCGGGTTCCGGCCGGCGCGGCGATCACCGAGTCGATGGTGGAACGGGTCGAGATCCCGGCGTCGGTCAGCTTCAGTGACGGCCTCGTCCCGTTCGACGAAGCGATCGGGTCGGTGGCGTCGAGGACGTTGCAGCCTGGGGAGGCGGTGCCACGCTCCGCTGTGGGGGCTCGTAGCGAGTCGTCCGGCGCTCGGGTGATGGCGATCCCGGTCGAGTCCTGGCAGGCCGCCGGTGGAGAGCTGGATGTCGGCGACCGGGTTGACGTGATCGACACCGGTGACGGTGGCCCTCGGTACGTGGTGTCGGGTGCTGCGGTCGTCGGCCGGGCGGCGTCGGACAGCGGTGGTGGCCTCGTCGGATCGCAGTCGTCAGGTGACCTGTGGATCTCCGTCGAGGTCACCGCGACGCAGGCGCTCGATCTGGCGGCCGTGATCGACGGCAACGACTTCGTGCTGGTGCGCTCGACCGGCGCCACCGACGATGCGTCGTCGGCGCCTTCACCGCCAGCGGTGACGACAGCTGATTCGCCGTCGGCGTCCGTGCCGACCGCGTCGTCGCCGCCCGAATCGACCCTGGCAACCGGAGGCGGATGATGGCGGACCGGCAGCCGCTGCGGGTCGGGGTGGTGCTCTCGACGAGAGAGTGGTGGCAGCGGTTGCACGCTCACGCGACCGACCACAGCGCCGACGTCGAGGTGGTGGTCGTGCGAGATGAACGAGCGGTGGTGGAGTCCAACCTCCAGGTGGTGTGCACCGACGACACGGTGGTGTGGTTCAACCGGGCGTTGGTGTCACGCGCCGAGGCTGCTGGCATCACGGTCGTCGGGGTGCGGGCGGCACGCGACCAGTCGAGCGACGTCGCCTTGCAGACGCTCGGGCTGGCGCATCGTGTGAGTGACTCGGTGCCACCGGCGGCGATGCTCGATCTGCTGGCACGGCTGCGTCCCCGCGATCCGTTCGACGAGATCGTCGCTCACCTCGACGAGGGCGGAGCGGGGCCCGCCGGCGCCGTCACGGTCGTCGGTGGGCCGCCCGGCGCGGGACAGCGCGAGGTGGCGATCGGTCTGGCCGCCGAGCTCGCCGAGGTCATGTCGGTGCTGCTCGTCGACTGCAACGAAGCGTCACCTGGTGTCGCTCGGCGCCTCGGGCTGGAACTCCAGCCGCACCTCCTCGACGCCGTGGACCTTGCCACCGGCGGCGGCGACATCGACTCGGCGCTCGCCCGTCCGGCGGCGCAGATGCCGGCGTCGAACCTGCCCTTCGATGTGGTGGCCGGTCTGCCGGCGCCGTCGGAGTGGCAGCGCTGCTCGTCGGTCATGGTCGACGCGCTGGTCGACGTGGCCCGTCAGCGGTGGGCGCACACGGTGATCACCACGTCGCCGATCGTCGAGGACCTGCGCCGCTGGATCGACCGCTACGGGCTGTCTCGCCACCTGCTGGCCACGGCGGAACGAGTCGTCGGAGTGTGCGAGGCGACCCCGCGTGGGGTGCTTCGGTACGTCGACTGGCTCGCCGACTCCCAGCCGCCCGCCCAGGTGCTCACCGTGGTCAACAAGGTGCCGGGCTTGCGGTACTCGCCAGGCGAAATCACCGATCAGCTGCGCTCACTGTGCGGCGAACGCGTGAACGTGGTCGCCTCCGCCCCCTACGACCGGCGTGTGGTCGCCGCCGAGTGGGACGCAACGCTCCCGGCATCGGGTCCGTTCACCCGCGCCCTGCAACCAGTGGTCGCCGCCATCACATCGAGCACCAGTACCGCAGATCGAGTGGCGTCATGACCACCGCCTCGTCGCTGACCGAATACTTCAACGACCCCGAACGCGCGGAAGAAGTGCTCTTCGTCGGTGGGGTGGTCACGGTGATCGGCGGCGACGGCCGCGTCGAACCGGAGCCGACATCCGAAGCGGAGCTCACGACGATCATCACCCGGCTGCTGGCCGCCACCGACAAAGGCACGAGCGATGAGTGAGGTCCTGGCATCACCGTCGTCGAACGGCTCCGTTGCACCACCGCCGAGCACGCACGAGCTGCTGCGGCTACGGGTGCAGGAGCGGCTGCGCCGCGACGGCGCCGACGACTTCGTCGGTGCATCGCACCGGCACCCGGGACCGCGGCGTGGTGACGACGGCGATCCGTGACGTCGTCGACGACTACCAGCGGGAGGCGGACAAGGGGATCAGCAACGCCGGCCGGTTGAGCAACCCGGACCAGACCATCGCCCGCTTGGAGCGCAGCCTGCTCGAGGCCGGCCCGTTGACCAAGTACTTCGACAACCCCGAACGCGCCGATGAGGTGACGTTGCTCGGTGGTGTGATCACGGCGATCGGCCGAGACGGCCGCTTGTACGTCGACCCGGAGCCGACGTGCGAAGCCGAGATGACGGCGATCACCGCCCGGCTGCTGGCCGAGGCCGGCGCGACCGTCGACTTGGAGCACACGATCGTCGTCCACCAGATCTGGGACAACAAGGTGCGGGCATCGGTGTCGATCCCGCCGACCGCGGAGGTGCTGGACTGCAACTTCCGGATCTACCGCAAGCAGCGCACCACGTTCGAGGACCTCGTCGAGTGGGGTTCGCTGACCCCGGCGGCAGCGAACGCCTGCAAGGCGTTCGCCAAGGGCGAAGACTCGGCTGGTGGCGGCCGGCGAGCCGGGTTCGGGCAAGTCGACGTACATGGCGGCCCACATCGGGGCGACGCCTTCGACGACGAACGTCCGGATCAGCCAGAAGTACCGGGAGCTGACCTCCGACCAGCACCTCGGCGGCAACTGGCTGGCCGGCCCGGCGAACAAGTCGCTGCGGGACCTGACCCAGGCGCAGCTGAACTTCGCTCCCGGCCTGGTGGTGATGGCGGAATGTCTAGGTCCGGAGGCGTTCGACCTCATCCGGGCGTCGAACTCGGGGTGCGCGTTCATCACATCCGTACACAGCTTCAGCGCGACCGAGGCCATGAACGCGTTGCCCGTCGCCGCGAAGCAAGCCGTCAACGACCCCGTCGAGGAGCTGCGCCGCACGTTCGCCCGCCTGATCGACGTCGTCGTGTACTGCGAGGCGCTGCCGGTGCACCTCGTCGGTGACTCCGGCCGGCTCCGCCAGATCATGGAGATCGCCTGCGTGCCACCGCAGCTCAGCGACGACGAGTTCGTCCTGGAGCCGTTGTTCAAGCGCGAGGAGCTCGGCGCGCCGCTCGAGTACTGCGGACCGCAGGCCCTGTCCGCCGAGTTCGAACGTCGCGTCAACCGTGCCCTGCCCAAAGGCATCACCCTGCGCGACCTGTGCGAAGGGAGGGCCACGCTGCCGTGACCGTCCTCATTGCCATCGTGGCCGCGGTCGCCGCATTTCTCCTGGTCACAGGGCTGACCCGGACACCGGCAACGGCACAGCCCCGGGCTCGCCGCGTGCGGCGCCGCACCCGGCCCGACCTTGCGGTCCGACTGCGTCAGGCCGGCGTCACGTTGTCGCCCGTCGCGCTACCGGGCGACCGTCGCCGGGTCGATGGCGGCGACGTTCCTCGTCGGCTACGCCCTCACGGGAACCCTCGCGTTGGGTGTGGTCCCGGCGTTGGTGGTCGGGTTCGCCCCACGGACCTACTACCGGCGCCGGCAACGCAAGGCCCTGGCGGCCCGCATGGCGGCGTGGCCCGAAGGCATCCGTGACGTCTTGTCGCACATCACCGTGGGCTTCACGCTCCACGGTGCGCTGGCCGAGCTCGGTCGCTCGGGCCCCGAGCCGCTGCGCCCGGTGTGGCGTCGCTTCGCGATGAACGCGTCGGTGCTGTCGGTGTCGGCCGCGCTCGTGGAGGCCCGTGACGAGCTCGCCGACCCGGTGTCGGATCGGGTCATCGAGACGTTCATGGCCGCGCACGAGCGTGGTCAGAGCGTCGTCGTGGACGTGCTGCGCACGCTCGCCGACGACGTCACCAAGGATCTCCAGCTGAACGAGCAGATCGTCACCGGACAGACCGAGGTCCGGGCGCAGGCCGTCGTCGCGGCGTTGCTGCCGTTCTTCGTGCTGCTACTGCTGGTGTCGTCCAACGACGGCTTCCGCGCCTTCTATCGCAGCACGGCCGGGTTCGTCGTGATCTGCATCGGGGCCGGCATGGCGTTGCTGGGCTGGAAGCTGATCAGCGCCATCGGTCGACTCCCCGAAGACCCCCGCGTCCTGGGTTCGCCGTCGACGGCGGGGTCGGCGTCGTGAACGGCCAGGTGCTGGCCATCGCGCTGCTGGCCGCCGTCGCGGCATGGTTCCTCGTTCGTGGCGTGCTGCGCAGCCCGGCACGTCTCGCCGTACGTCTCGCCCCGTACACGGACCGGGCCCGGGGCCAACTCGGAACGGCGACGCCGAGGCGTGCACCGGCGGCCCGGTCGGTGTGGGGGCCGATGGTCACCGCCGTCGCCGACCGCCTCGCCGGCGTGTTGGGCAGCGGCTCAACGTCGGAGCTGGAGCTGCGGCTGCGCCGCGCCGGACTGGGCACGCTGACCGCTGCCGCCTACCGGCGTCGCCAACTCGCCTACACGGCCGCCGGGCTCACCGTCGGTATCGCGTTGGCGTTGCTGCTGCGACTGAACACCACCTTGGCGTTGGTGGTCGCCGGCATCGGCGGCCTGGTGGGCGCGATCCGGATGCGGGCCAAGGTCGACGCCCTCATCGACGACCGCCAGACGGTGATGCGCGCCGAGGCACACACGGTCTGCCAGATGCTCGCCGTGTGGCTGCGCACCGGCGACACCCCATCAGGCGCGCTCGACAGGCTGGCGCACCGCAGCAACGGGATCGTCCCCGGCGAGCTGGCCGAGGCCTCCGCCCAGATCCGATCAGGCGCCCCACCCGCCGACGTCCTCGAACGCCTGGCGACCCAGACGGCGGAGCCGTCCGCCGCCCGTCTCTACCGCCTCTACGGCGCCACGTGGAGCGCTGGCGGCGACCCGACCTCGCTGCTGGCCCTCTCCGACAGTCTCCGCGCCAGCCGCCGCGACGCCATCGCCCGCACGATGGCCCGCCGCCGCATCGCCATGGCGTTCCCGCTCGTCGCCGTCATCGCTCCGATCCTCATCCTCTTCATCGCCGCCGCGCTCCCGTCGATCGTGTTCGGCCGTTAACCCGCCACCACCCCGGAGAAGACCGACATGCCCACAACGCAACTCCCGCAAGGCGTTGGCGACGTTCTGGCTGTGGTTCACCCCGGACGGCGACGACAGCCCGGACGCCTTCACCGTCCTGCCGGCAGCGATTGATCTACCTCGGTCTCATCGCCATCGCCGTCATCTCGATCACCGCCGTCCGTGCAGCCGCTTGACCCAACCACCATCCACGAGAGGACCAACACATGCAACCAACCCGCATCCCGAAGCACGTCGCCGAGCTCCGTCGGCGCCATCAGGCCGTCGACCCCGAGGCCGGCCAGGCCGTCTCCGAGGTCGTGATGTACAGCGCCGTCATCGTCGGTGTCATCGTCGTCATCGGCGCCGCCCTCCAGGCGCTCGGCGTCGACATCGTCGGCAGGATCGGCGACGCGCTCGGCATCTAGTCCGAGCCGGTCCAGATGAGTCGCGACGCGAGCCAGCGTCGTCGCCTGCGCGGCGACCGGGGCGAAGGCGTTGTCGTGCTCGTGCTGGCCACCGGGTTCGTGCTGTTGCTCGTCGCCCAGATCATCAACGTCATCGTGTTCAGCTACGGGAAAGGCACCGTGCGCACCGCTCTCGATGAAGCCGCGCGGGCCGGCGCCCGTAGCGACTCGGTCGCCGTCTGCCAGGCCACGGCCGATCAGGTGATGAGCGATCTGATGGGTGGCGCCCTCGGCGCCGAGGTCAGCATCACGTGCAGCGACGCCGGACGGCAGATCGTCGCCACGGCATCCGTCCACTTCGAGGGATGGCTGACCTCGCTCGCCGACTACAACGGCAGCTTCTCGGCGTCGGCGGCCAAGGAGGACCGGTGACGGCCCGCCGGCTTCACGGAGATCGCGGCCAGGCGGCGATCGAGCTCCCGCTCGGCTTCTTGCTGATCCTGTTGCCGATCGCCGTCGTGGTGATGGTCGTGCCGCAGTGGCCCGAACGTCAGACCGTCGCGACCGCCGCCGCGAAGGAAGCCGCCACCCTCTACGCAACCGCCGGATCGGCGGACGAGGGTGCCGCAGCGGCGCAAGCAGCCGTTGCGCAGGCGGCCCAGAACTACGGGTTGCCGGGCCTTGCGCTCGAGCTGTCGGGGTCGTGGTGTCGTGGCTGCACCGTCACCGCAGCGGTGACCGTGGAGATCCCGGCCGTACAGGTGCCGCTCATCGGGACCATCGGCGACGTGTCATGGACAGCGACGTCGTCGTCCCGGGTCGAGGACTACGCATCGCTATGAGCCGTCGCCGCCGACGCCCGCCGCGCCCGTGGTGACCGAGGCTCGATCACCGTGCTGATGCTCGGCTCCACGATGATCGTGATGTTCATCGGCTGGCTCGCGTTCACCATGTGGAACGGCTCCAACGAGCGCCGCCAGCTCGCCGCCGCCGCCGACCAAGCAGCGCAGGCCGGCGCAACGGCACTCGACCCCGCCGCCTTCCGCGCCAGCGGCGCCCGCCAGCTCGATCCGTCCGCAGCCGAGCAACGCGCCTTGGACAACCTGGCCGAGCAAGGCATCGACGACATGCTCACCGACTACTCGGTGAACGCCACTGCCGATCAGATCGTCGTGGTCCTCGAGGGCGAGGTTGACATCGGGCTTCTACGCATCTTCGACGTCAACAGCGGCCCCATCGAAGTCCGCGTCACCGCCATCGGCATCCCCTCGGAGGAGACCCCATGAACCACCGTCGCATCCGGCTCGTGTCGTTGACCGCTCGCTGCCATCGCGATCGCCGTGCTGGCCGGCTGCAACGACGATGAGCCGGTCGGCGGACTCGTCATCATCGACGACCGAGCAAGCCCCGACGACAACAGACGTCTCCACGACCAGCAGCCCGGCGACAACAGCACCCCCGAGACCACGACCACTCCGGCCACTGTCGCTCCGACCACCGCAGCGACGACAACGGCCCCTCCAACGACCCCACCGACGATCGCCCCCGACGACTGGGAGGCGATCCTCGAGGAGCTGGGTCGCCGCCGCGTCGCCCTCTACGCCGCGCCGGATCTGGCTCGTATCGGGGAGTACTGCGCACCAGGGACCGACTGCGCCACGCGGCTGGAGACGCAGCTCAGCGACGCCATCGCCAAGGGACAACACATCGAGGGGCAGCAGCCATTCGACGTCATCGCGATCGAACAGGCACTGGTGAGCGAGCCGTCGCCAGCGGCACGCGTCGCCAACGTCATCTTCGTCATCGCTCCCGAGACGCCGCCACCCGCTCGGCTCGTCGACGCCGCCGGCAACGTCGTCGACGAGTTCGAGCTCGAACACCACCGAGTCGCGGGTGGCCTTCACGCTGGCCAGCTGGGAATCCGACCCCAGCCTCCCGTGGCGGGTCGTGCAGGCCGAAACCCTCTCGACCCGCAGCCATGAGACGGGCCGTGGTCGCAGCAGTGGCGACATCGCTGTTGGCCACGGCTCTGCTCGCGGTCACCGGCGGACACGCCGGCAGCGGCCGCGTGTCGGACCGATCCGGTCACTGGAGAGACCACTTGCTTGGTTGACGAGCCCCCCTCGGGCGGCTCGACGCACGCCGATCGGCGATGGCTCACATCGTCGTTCGTCTGGATGCAACTCCCGCTTCCCGCTGACCCTGAGACGCAGGCCCGCACGGGCTACTGCACGCGCACCGTCGCGGACGGGCTGACCACGACGTTCGAGTTCGGCAACGTGTATGCGGTGTGGCTCGAGAACGCAGCCACTGGCGAGCACGTGACGTCTCCCAGATCGGTGTGTTTGTTCCCCGAGGATCCGAACCCGACGCCACCACCGCCGCCCCCGTCACCGGCCGAGTTCGTCGAGGCGGCTCGCACCGTCCTGACCGTCCAGACGTCGTTGAGCCCGCGGACCGAGATCGGCGGACTGACGGGGTTGGACACGTGGCTGTGGTGTGAGGACCCGGGCGATCTCGAGGTCGGCGTTGCGCTGCGGGGTTGGACGGCGACGGCGACGATGCAAGCCGTCCAGCACGCGTGGGCGATCGGGGGCACGGCGTCCGCAGGGTTCACCTCGGCATCTTGCGGTTCGGAAGCGTCTCCGGCGGCGTCGTGGATGCCGGAGACGAAGGGTCCGTACTCGGTGACGCTGACGTCGACGTGGGCCGGAGACTGGACGCTTGCCTACAACGGGCTCCCTGCCGGCACGTTCCCTCTCGGCCCGTTCGATTTCGCCGCCCCAACGGTGCCGTACCCGGTCAGCGAGTACCGGGGCCGCTTGACGTCACCGGGGGGTGAGGGATCGTGACAGCGATCGTCGCCGATCCACGGGTGCGACGCCCTGTGTCGGCGATGCGGGTGTTCGCGCCAGGCGCGCTGGTGTCGCTGCTGTTCCTGGCGGCCGGCGCAGAGCCCGGTGTGCTGGTGTCGTGGGTGATGCCGGTGGTGTGGGCAGCTGTGGTGGATGCGAGGTCGAGTCGACTGCCCGATCGGGTGGTGCTGCCCGGGTTGGCGGTGTTCATGGCGGTTCTGGTGGCGTCAGTGCCGCTCACCGGCTCGAGCTCGCTGCTGGTGTCAGGGCTGGTCGGGGCTGCGCTTGTTGTCCGTCCCGCTGGGTCTCGTGCATCTGCTGTCGCCGGAGGGGTTGGGGTTCGGTGACGTGAAGTACGGGGTGTTGATCGGTGCCGGTGTCGGCGCCGCTACCCGTCCGGGTGCGGTGGTGGCGGTGTTCGCGCTGGCGATGGTGGTGCAGCTGGTCGTCGTGTGGTGGCGGCCGCTGCCGGCGCAGCGGGTGCCTGGTGCGAGTCGTCGTGCGGCGCCGCTCGGGCCGGCGTTGGCGCTCGCAGCTGTCGGCTGGGTCGTGGTGTCGCTGATCTCGGAAGGTGGTGTGTGATGCGGTTGGTGCGTCCGCTGGTATGGCTGGTGCTGGCAGGTGCGGCTCTGGTCGGGTTCGTGGCGCTCGGCGCTTTGAACGAGACCCCGCTGCGGTGGGGGGATCTGAGCGGCTGGCTGGATGAGGTCACGCTCGAGTCGGCGCTGGTCGAGGTGGCTCGCTGGCTCGGGATCGTCTTGGCGCTGTACGTGATCGTTGTCGCCGCGCTGGTGCTGTTGAGCGAGCTGGCGGCGCTCGTGCACGCGGTGCCGGCTGCTCGTCTGCTTCAAGGCGCCGCCCGCGCGTTCGCGGTGCCGGCATTGCGTCGTCGTCTGGCAACGGCGTCGACGGCGACGGCGATCACGGTGTCGGCGTTGTCGGTCCAGGGTGGCATCGGGCTGGCGGCGTCGCCGGCGACGGCTGAGTTGACGATGGATGCGCCGGCGACCCCGGCTGGCGAAGCGGCACTGCCGGAGGCGTTGACGCTGCCCGAAGGTGTGAGCCCTGCGGATGTAGCGGGGTTCGATCTCGTCGCGCCCACCGAGGCGACACCGGCGCCGCCGACCGAGGTCACGGCGCTTGTCGAGGACGGTGACACGATGTGGGGCCGTATCACCGCCCACTACGGGTGGTGCGATGCGGTGCTCATCGAGCTGGTGGCGACGGCGTCGGGGATCGAGGACCCGAACGTGATCTACACCGGGCAGACGTTGGTGTTCCCGGCGCTGGACAGTCCGACAGCTGCGCCTCCGACGCCGGTGGCGGCGGGCGAGTCGACGTGGTCGCTGCATTCGATCGTGGCCGGCGACACGTTGTGGGACATCCTGGACAGCCACTACGGCTTTGTGTCCGCTGATCTGGTGTGGGCGATCGCTGCGTACAACGGCCTCGCCGATCCGTCCGACATTCCGATCGGAACGGTCATCACGCTGCCCCCGCTCGACGCAGCCGGGGTGCCGATCCCGGAGACGGTCCCAGCCCCCGTGGCCGAGCCCGAGGTCGTTCCGGCTCCGGCGCCGGCGGCGCCGCCATCGGTTCCGATGATCGAGACGGGGCCTTCACAGGAGACGGTTGAGGAGGTCGAAGCGCCTTCGGCGTCAACGGCCAACACGGCGGAAGTAGCGCCCGCTCCGCTGCCGCTGCCGGTCGGCTCCTCGTCGACGACGGACCCGCCGGCAGCGACAGCACCGGTGGTGACCGATGACGAGGAAGGTTCTACGGCGCCGTGGCTGGTGGGGATCAGTTCGGCGTTGGTGTTGGCGTCGGGGCTGTTGGCTGCGTACCGCCGGCTGCGTCGCCGTCAGGCGACGGCGGGTGCGAATGCGTGGCGGTTGATGCCGTCGGGTGAGTCGGCCCGGCTGCACCGGGCGCTGGTGAGCGGCGTCTGATGTGTCGTTGGTGCGTTGGGCCGGTCAGGAGATCTCCGGTGTGCTGTTCGACTTGGGCCGGCCGGTGGCCGGCCCGGTCGCGGTGGAGTTGTCCGATCTGACGGGGATCGAGCTGCTGTGGGATGCACCGATGCTTGATGCGCCGGTGCCGTGGGAGGCAACGCCGGGCGGGTGGTCGTGGCGGTTGTTGTATGACCCGGCGGCCGAGGTGCCGGAGGCTGCGCTGCCGGCGGCGATCCCAGGGTTGGTGACGTTCGGTCGTCGCCATGACGCCCAGGTCCTCGTCGACTTGGAGGCGTTCGGGGTCGTGTCGCTCGACGGTGACGTGCGGGCGGCGGAGGATGTGTTGCGCTCGATCGTGTTGGAGCTCGGCGCCGGCGACGAGCTGTCTGACGCGTGGGTGTCGACGGTGGGGATCGGCGTCGATGGGGTCGAGCAGCTGGGTCGCGTCCAGGCCCGCACGCCCGAAGCTGCGTTGGATCATGCCCGTGGGATCGTTGCTGATGAACGCCGGCTGATGGATGACGCCGGTGTCGCCGACACGTTCGTGTTGCGGGCGTCGGGTCCGGCCACCGGCCGCGAAGTCACGGTGATCGTCGTACGGGCTGAGGGCTGTGAGGTGTTGGCCGAGCTGGCCGCGCTGGCCACGCCGCGCTCGGGTCTGGTGGTGGTGACACTGGGACCGGTTGACGAGGCCCGCCTGCGGGCGGTGGTTGCCGCTGATGGGACCGTGGAGCTCGAGCCGCTCGGTGTCGTTGTGGAGGGTGTCGGGGTGAGCCGTGAGGTGGCGTCGGTGGCGGCGGTGCTGCTGGACGACGCGGCCGAGCTGATCGACCCGGAGGACTTGAGCGAGCCGGTCGACCTGACCGGTCCGCTGGCCGGCGACGATGACGAGCGAGACGTGGCTGAGTCCCACGAGGAGACGGTCGAATCCGCCACGCCGAGCGTCGTGGACGAGGTGGATGCCCTGTACGGGCCTGATGGTCTCGATCTGGAGGCCGCCGGTGATCTGTTGGCCGGCGTCGACGACGAGGAGTGGGAGGCGCCGTCCCCGGCCTTGTTGGTGCGGGTGTTCGGCGCCCCGCGGCTTGATCCGTCGCCGCCCGATCTGCCTCGGCAGGAACGGATGGTGGTCGCCTACGTGGCGGCGGTGGGCGGTGAGGCATCGCCGTCGAAGGTGCGTGACGCGGTGTGGCACGGCCGGTCGGTGAGCGACAAGCGGTTCACGAACCTGGTCGGCAAGCTGCGCTCGCTGCTGGGGCCCGAGATCGTGCCCGGGCGGGCGTCTCGGGACCGGTCCCGTCCAGACGGCGTGGCCCCGCTGCGGCTGCGGCACACGATGACCGATCTCGACGTGTTCAACGCGTTGGCGGCTCGGGCTGGCACGTTGCCGTCGTCGGAGGCGTTGCCGATGCTGCTCGATGCGTTGGAGTTGGTGACCGGGGAACCGTTCGATGACATCGCCTGCGAGTGGCCGAACATCAGCCAGCTTCGTTGGCAGGCCAGTCAGGCGGTGGAGACCGCCGTGCTGCACGCGGTGGATTTGGCGTTGGCCGCCGACGACCTGGTGGCGGCTCGCCGTGCCGTCATCCGGGGGCTGGTCGGCTTGCCGGGCAACGAGATGCTGTACCGGGCGCGGATGCGCATCGAGGCCCATGCCGGCAACCATGCCGGTGTGCGGTCGGTGTACGCCGAGCTGGTGTCGGTGCTTCAGGATCTCGGCGGCGGTCCGCACGACAGCGGTGATCCGTCACCAGCGACCCGGCAGCTGTTCGAGCAGCTCGTCGAGCGCTCGTCGAGCTGACCGCTCACGTTGACGACACGACGGTGCGTGCGTACCACGGTGACCGGCTGCTCGACCGGGTGGGGGTGCCGTGGTGCCGCAAGACCTCAAGGACGTTCGAGGCGGTGTGACCGGTGAGCAGCGAGATGTGGGTGGTCGCCAGGCCCGACGTCGCTGTACAGCTGATCTACGAGGTCTGCGTCCAGGGGCGCCGGACGAGGGAACCGGCGCGCCAGTTGCCCGGCCCGCCTCCGGAGCGGGACCTGGTGGCGCTCGAGGACTGCGACGACGTCGGGGTCGGCGTAGAGCGCATCGAGGAGCACCACGGCGTCAGCCTGGGCGCTGTTGGCGCCACGGCGCACGGGGATGCGGTGAGAGTGCAGTGCGAACGTGATCAGGCTGGAATCGACACCGAGGTGGTCGCCGATCTGTCTCGTCGACCACTGATCGCGGATGTACAGGCGGCGTAGCAGCTGCGGATCGAGTTCCACGCCGCGGCCTCCTGAAGGCCGGGGCGGGCCGACGATGTCGATGCCGTAGTGGGCGCACCATCGGGTGACGGTGGC
This sequence comes from uncultured Acidimicrobiia bacterium, assembly GCA_963776995.1. Lineage (GTDB taxonomy): Bacteria > Actinomycetota > Acidimicrobiia > Acidimicrobiales > Ilumatobacteraceae > JALZMG01. The sequence goes on along the minus strand of CAVZPA010000014.1, from coordinate 24,702 downwards.
CAGCCCGACGTGGTAGGTCGTGGCGATGTCGGCGCGGGTCTTGCCGGCGGCGAGCTGTCGCTCAAGGCGAGCTCGACTGAGTGGTGGCGGTGACGGGTTGATCGGCCGGCGCAGCCCGCTGCGCCGTCGGCGCCGTACGACGGCCCACACGGCGACGTCATGGCGAGCAGCGATGTCGGCGTCGCTGTGCCCGGCGTCGACGAGGGCCGCCAGTTGGCGATCGCTGATCAACAGCTGCTTGTGGGCATGAGGCTGCCGCGCCGGCAGCTCGAAGGAGCGGATGGCCACGCTCGCGTGGTGTGGGGTGATGTCGAAGGCATCGGCCAGCTCGGCGACGGTGGCCCCACGGGCGTAGAGCCGTGCGAAGCGGCCCCGATCGACGATGGACGGATCGAACCCAGCCCGGAGCACCCCGTGGCGAGCGACGATGGCGCGCACCCGGGGGATCGACACGCCCAGGCGGCGTGCCGTGTCTCGGAGCGACAACCGTTCGCCGACGTAGCACTCGATGACGTCGTCGTCGCTGAGCGACAGCCGTCCGCACCATCGCCGGTCGCCGCTCGATCCCCGCCTCCGCCAGGGCTTGCAGCACCGTGGTCGGCGAGACCGAGTAGGTGGCTGCGATCTCGGCGCCCGTCTCGCCACCATCGATGTAGCGGTGCGCCCACTCGCTCACGGGTGGCAACTTGCGCCGGTCCCGGAGCTCGACTCCCGCTCGGCGGAGCACGTCGTCGACGGTGTGGCGGTGGATGCCGACGCGTTCGGCGACGGCCCTGCGGGACAATCCCGATCGGTAGAGGGCCACGACGTTCTCGACGAGCTGCGGCGGCCGTCGTTGTGCCAGCTCCGCCTCGAGCCGCTCGGGGCGGATACCCGGCGGTCGTCGCTCGATCCCGCAGCGGCGGAGCAGTGCCTGCACTCGGGCCTCGGTGATCCCGTAGCGGGCGGCGAGCTCCGCGGCGGTCAGCCCCTGTGCGACGTAGCCGGCGTCGAGTTCGTCGCACGATGGTGGGCGGACACCGGCACGGCGATCCGTCAACGCCACCTGCTCGCGGCGGCTGCGCATCGTCACGCCGGCCTCGAGGAGGACCCGACGGACCTTGCTCTGGTGGAGCCCGAGCCGCCCGCCGATGGTCGCGTTCGAGTCGCCGGCCAGGTACCAGCGGCGCATCTTGTCGATCGGCAGGTCGGCGTTGACCGGACTCGAGGCGGTCATCGTGTCAGCTTCGTGCACCGGGATATCTCCGAGGAGGAATGACCCCGGGGGACGCGGTCATAGGGCGGATCGTGGGTCCCCGGGCGTGTCGGTGTTGAACAGCTCGAGTTGGATGTGAGCGGGCCATGTTCGGCGCTGCCGGCGTCGGCGGGGTACCGGCTGGGCCGGCGGCGGGTCGTCGGCGACGGCGAGGTGGCAGTGGAGCTCGGTGAGGGCGTCGGCGAGGTGGCCGGTGGTGTGGTGGTGGCCGGCGTCGAGGATGACGTGGATGAGGTGGCGGATGCGGCCGCCGTGTTGTTCACGGGCGATGTGCAGGGCGGTGATCGCCCGGTCCCATTGCTGGTCGCTGAGGGTTGCCGGTTGAGGAGGGCGTCGGTGAGGTCGCTGACGGCGACGCGGACGTCGTTGATGCTGATCGGTTGGTCCATCAGAAGCTGCATCCAGTCGTGGGCAGGGTGGCGGGATCGATACCGACGCTGTGTTCGTAGAGGGATCGGATGAGCGGCTGTGGGCAGCGCCGGATCGCCGTTGGTGCGGATCTCGAGGTGGAGGTGGGCGGTGCCGGAGCGGCCGGTGTTGCCTGACCACAGAAGTTGTTGACCGGCGGTGACGGTGGCGCCGAGGGTGACGGTGAGGCTGTTGCCGTGGCAGTAGGTCCATCGGTAGCCGGTGTCGTCGACGATGGTGACGCCGACGCCGCAGCTGACGCAGCCGGGTCGTCCGGTCTCGCCGCAGCCCTGGCTCCACCAGTTGTACGGCCAGTTGGTGATGCGGTCGACTCGTCCGCCTCGCACGGCGTAGATGGGGGTGTTGGTAGGGATGATCCAGTCCCACGCGGCGTAGTCGTGGTGGGGGCTGTTGATCCCGGCCGGGTTGGCGTCGAGGCTGGCTTGGGGGCCGGGCAACGCCCAGTCGCCGTCGATCGGCGTGATGGAGCCGCCCAGGCAGCTGCCGGGCTGGGCGGGGCCGGCCGGGATGCTCGTTGGTCCTGTGGTGCCAGGTGCGCGTGGTGATGGTGGGTGCGGTCGGTGTGAGCGAGGCCCGTTCGCGTTCGAGCTCGTAGCGGGCCATCCACTTGGCCTGGTACTGGCGGGGGGTGAGGGTGTTGGCGCCCATCGCCGGGACGACGTCCATGCGGGCGTCGTTGTCGATGGCGGACGGCAGGTACCAGGCGACGGGGATGATCTCGATGCGGCCGTCGTAGTCAGCGAGGATCTCGTTGACGTAGTAGGCGGCGGTGGCGTCCTGGTCTGCGGGTGGCGCCATCCACGCTGACGTGTAGCGGCTGGTGTCGACACCGGCGAGGCCGGCGTAGTGCCGCCAGGAGGTGTCGATGAACGCGTACGCCCCGGACGCGGTGGCGGAGCGTGATGCGGGTCTGGTAGTTCCCGCCGGTCTCGACGGTGCGGATGGTGGTCGAGGATGACGGCGAGCTCGTCGCCACCGACGACACCGCCGGCGCAGCTCAGCGGGTCGGGTCCGTCGCCGCCGAGCACAACCACGGGGAGTGTGGCGACGCCGAGGAGCAGTGCGACGACACCGCCGAGCAGGAACCCCTTCACGTCTTCAAACCGCAACGCAGGACGGGGGTCGTGTCCGAAGAATTCGCCGGCTCGCCGACTTTTTCGGACACGGCGGGCCACTCGGTTGCGGTTTGAAGGTGACGGCGTCTCAACGGGAGACGGCCAGACCCCCGCTCGGAGGCAGCACATGAACATGCCGGCGACATCGGCGAGGACCCGGCGTGTTCCGCTGGGCCGGCTGATCCCCACGACTGTGCTGGTGCTGATCCCGCTGACGGCGGCGAAGGCGTACGCACAGGTTCCGAACCCGGACCCGGAGGCGCCTCCGGGGGCGACGTTCCTGGGACAGGTCCTCGGCTGGTTGAAGTGGGGCGGCCTGTGGGCGGCGGTGGCGGGTCTGCTGATCGGCGCCATCGCCGTCGGCGATCGGCCACTTCGGGTCGAACTACGGGGCGTCGTCGGCGGGCCGCAAGTGGCTGCTCGGCGGGATGGGTGCCGCAGCGTTGTCCGGGCTGGCCTGGACGGTGGCGAACACGATCTACACCTCGACGTCCTGAGATGCGTCGGGGGTCGATCGTTGCTGGTCGTGGCCGTGGCGCTGGCGTGTGCCGGCGCGCTGGTCGCCCGGGCCGTCGCGAGTGACGACTCGTCGTCACCGATCAGCCCGGCCGTTGCTGCCGCCGGCGAGGTGGCACCTGGTCCTGGATCCGACCCGGGTGTCGTTGCCGCGACAGCCGGGTCGGACCGGGATGACGCCGACCCGTCGTCGATGCCGCCGCCTCCCGCAGCATCGGCGACGGCGTCGGCGAACGCCGATGTGGCCGCGGCTCGCGCTGCGGCGGTGGCGGCGGTGGCCCGCACGCGTGACGTGTTCGAGGCCGGGGCGATCTCGCGTCACGACGTGGTGGCCGAGTTCGCCTCGGCCCGGTTCGCTCCCGAGTTGACGCAACGCACCTCGCAGCAGGCCGTGGAGCTGCTGTTCGGTCTGCGCAAGGCCGAGGGCCGTGCGGTCGACGTCACGCTGACGTCGCAGCCGGTGACCGCGCAGGCCCGTGCGATGACGGCGCAGCGGGTGGCGGTCGATGTGTGGACGGTGTCGGTGTTCGTCGCCGACGGCCAGGCCGCCGCTGCGGAGCAGTGGACGACGGTGCGCCTGGAGATGGTGTGGGAGTCGAGCCGCTGGCTGGTCGACACCTGGGACACGACGTCGGGCCCGTCGCCGGTTCCCGCTCCGGAGGGTTCGTACGCCACCAGCGACGAGGTCGCCGCGGTGTTGTCGTGGCCGGCGGCCGGACCGGAGGGCTGATGCTGCCGATCCCGTTCGGGAACCCGTTGTCGATCTTCTCCGGGTTCGTGTCGTCGGCCGTCGGCTGGGCGTGGGACAAGGTCGTGCAAGGGGTGTTCACCTGGTTCGCCGAGGGCCTGCTGCTGCTGATCGAGTTCGTGTGGGGACTGCTGGACACCGCGACCACGCCCCGGTTGACCGACGACTGGTTCGCCAATGGGCTGGTGGCGACGCTGGCCCCGATCGCGCTGTTCGTGACGGTGGCGATGATGCTGATGACCGCCATCCAGGCCGGGTTGTCGGGCCGGCCCGAGCTGATCGTGGATGCCGTCGTGGCAGCGGCACGGGCGCTGTTCGCCACCGCGTTGACGGTGGTGGCGATGGACACGCTGATCCGCTTCGGCGACGTGATCGCCGATGCCGTGTGGGTGCAGGCCCGTCCCAACACCCGTGAGGTCCTCGACGGCCTGGTCGCCGGCGTGCTGGGCGGCGAGGGGTGGGGGGCGACGTTCCTCGGCCCGCTGGCGTTGCTGCTCGGGATGATCGGGATGCTCGTCACCACGATCTTGCTGTTCATGCGCTCGACGTTGCTGTACCTGGTGGCGGCGTTCGCGCCGCTGGTGTGGTCGAGCTCGATCCTGCCGATGATGCGCGGCGGGGTCCGCCGGATGGTGCATCTGGCGGTGGCGTTGGTGCTGGCCAAGCCGGCGATCGTGATCAGCCTGGCGATCGGGATGCAGCTCATCGCGTCGGCCGGCGATGCCGGCAGCGACAGCGGGAACGTCGCCGGGGTCGGCACGCTGCTGACCGGGTTCTTCTGCTTCGCGGTGTCGTCGATCTCGCCGTGGGTGGTCTACAAGCTGTTGCCGGCGGCCGAGGGCGCGGCGGTCTCCTCGGGGGTCGTCGGCGGCTGGTCCCGGGCGGCGATGACCGCGGCCCAGGCCGGGATGATGGTCAAGTCGATGGGCGCGGCCAAGGCCGCCAGCGCAGCGACCAAGGCGATCCCGACACCGGGTGGCGGCGAGGGCAGCACCGGATTCTCGGCACCCTCGTCGGGTGGCGGTGGCGGTGGAGGCGGTGGCGCTGCGGGCCCGGCCGGGCCGGGCGGGTCCTCGGCGGCAGCGAGTTCCGCCGGCGCCTCCGGCGGCGCCGCAGCCGGTGCGGCCGCTGGTCCGGCGGCACCCGTCGCGGTCGGGGTCGCCGCTGCGTCGACGGCAGCCAAGACGGCCACGAGCGCCGCCACGTCGTCGACATCGGCGGCGTCCGGTGCAACCGCGTCGGGCGCTGCCACGTCTGGTTCGGGCACCGCCGGTACCAGCGGCGAGGCGTCCGGCTCGGGTGGCGATGCGTCGTGCGCCGCGTGCACCGCGGCGGGTGGTGATCTCGTCGTCGCGTGCTGCCGGTCGCGGTGAGGACGACGGTGAGGGGTCCGAGTCGTGAGTGACGCAACGATCGAGCCGCCCGAGGCAAAGCACGCCACCTACTCGTACGGGGACTCGTCGCGGCCCGGCGTGCTGTTGGGGTTCCCGTTGCGGCAGGTGTTGCCGGTCGGGATCGGTGTGTTGGTGGCGACCCTCGGCCTGATGTCGGGGCTGGTCGTCCTGGTGATCGTGGGCCCGGTGGTGGGGGCGGTGTTCGCGTTCGGGCGGTGGCGTGGCGCACCGTTGTACGAGTTCGCCTGGCCCGGCGCGGGCCTGCTGTGGCATCGGGGCCGGCGACGGTGGACCCCGGTGTCGTTGCTGGCGGCCGGCACGGCTCACGACGGCGAGTTGCCCAAGGTGCTGGACGGCTTGTCGTTGGTGGAGACGTCGTGGTCGTGGACCCCGGCGCCCGGTGGCGGTGGTGCGCGACAAGGCGGCCGGCACGGTGTCGGCGACGATCACGGCGTCGACGGACGGGTTCGCGATGCGGTCGTTGGCCGAGCAGGACGTGATGGTGAGCACGTTCGGGGCGACGTTGGCATCGTTCGCCCGGCCCCAGAGTCCGGTGACACGGGTGTGCTGGCAGGAGTGGTCGCACCCGAAGGGGGTGGCCACGCACCGTGAGCTGGTGGCGTCTCGTCTGGCGTCACGCGGTGGCCCGCACCCGCATCAGGCGGCCCTCGACGACTACGAGCTGCTGCTGGAACGCCAAGCCCCGGTGACCGTCGCCCACGAGGTGACCTTGACCGTCACGGTCGATCAGCGCCGGGTGCGACGCCGCCGCCAGCTGGGTCCGTTCGACGCTGCGCTGGTGGCGTTGGGCGAGGAGCTCGAGCTGTTCACGCAACGTCTCGACGGCGCCGGGATGGCACCGTCGCCGCCGCTGTCGCCGAACGAGCTGACCACGTTGGTGCGGATGCGTTCGGATCCGTCGCGGGGCCGGCCCCGGCAGCTGCGGGCGTTGCGTCAGTCCCTGGCCACCGCGGCGGGGCGCAGCGGCATCGAGTGGGGGCCGACTGGCGCTCGAGGAGGCGTGGTCGACGTGCCGGGTCGACGAGTCGGTGCACCGCACCTACCGGATGGCGGCGCTGCCGATGCTGCCGGTGCCGGCGAACTGGCTGGACAGTCTGCTCACCGACACCGCCACCACCCGCACGGTGACGATGGTCTACGAGCCGATCCCGCTGAACAAGGCCGCGGCGGCCGCCAACCGGGACCTGACCTCGATCGAGTCGTCGCACGAGGACAAGGCCCGTCGCGGGTTCCGGGTGACCGCCCGGGAACGGCGCCGCCTCGCCGATGTCGAGGGCCGCGAACGCGAGCTGGCCCGCGGTCATCCCGAGTTCCGCCACGCCGGCCTGGTCACGGTGACGGCGCACGACGCCGCCGCGCTCGACGACGCCTGCGCCCAGATCGAGAACGCAGCCGGCAAGTCGCTGATCGATCTGCGGCCGCTGGTCGCCCGCCAGGCGCAGGGATGGGTGGCGTCGCTGCCGTTGGGCCGCTCGTTCAAGGCGGGCCGGGCATGATCGGCCAGCGCCGGCCGCGCCGGCCGATGCGGCCCTCCGATGCCGCCCGGCGCACCGCACGCGACGCGCGAGCGTGCGCGACGACGAGCGCAACGGGCCGAGGACCGTCCGGTCGACACCGATCGGCCGCCGCTGCTGGCACGCCACGCCGAGACGATCCCGGTCGATTGGCACCGTTCGACGATGGCGCATCTGTGCGCGATGTACCCGTTCCACGCTGATCGCAGCTTCGGGGAGGCCGGCGTCTACTACGGGGTCAACGTCACCGCCGGCCTCGACGGCTTCTACTACGACCCGTTCGAGTACTACAGCGCCGGGCTCGTCGAGAACCCGAACGTGTTGGTGTGCGGCACCATCGGCTCGGCCAAGTCGGGCACGGTCAAGGCGTGCGTCAAGCGCAGCCGGGCGGTCTACCCGGACCGCTTCTACGCCGTGCTGGACCCCAAGGGTGAGTACACGCCGCTCGCCGACTGGTTGGGCATCCCGGTCGTCAAGCTGCGCCCCGGCGGCCAGCATCAGCTGAACCCGCTGCAGGTCGACGGTGACGGCGACCCGGCCGGCGCGCTGCTGGCCCGCCAAGGCTTGGCGACGTCGCTGGTGGCCGGGGTGTGCGGCCGCAAGCTCAGCCAAGTCGAAGAGGCCGTGTTGTCGTGGGCGATCGACGATCTGTCACGGCGCCGGTCGGTGTTCACGATCCGTGACCTCAACATCGTGTTGGACGACCCCGGACCGGACCTGTTGCGCATGGCCCGGCTCAGCCCGTTGGAGATGGCCAAGGTCCTGTCCGACGTCCGGTTCTCGCTGCAGAAGCTGTGCGACCGCACCCTGCGCGGCATGTTCGACGGACCGACCAACGTCAACGTCGACTGGCGCCACGGCCCGGGCGTCATCCTCGATCTCTCCGCCGTGCACAACGACGCCGAGGTGCTGCCGCTGGTGATGTTGGCGGCGACGTACTGGCTCGGCGAAGCGATGCGCTACCCGGGCCGCCAGAAGCTCCAGATCATCGACGAGGCATGGGCCGCCGTCCGTCACGGCGCCGCCTACGTGCAGGCCTGCTTGAAGCTGTCCCGCCAGTACGGGGTCGCCAACGTGCTGGTGTGCCACCGGCCCCGGGACCTGGCGGCGCAGAACGACGACGGCACCGCGGCGTCGAAGATCGCCGCCGGCCTGCTCGCCGACATCGAGACCCGGGTGCTGTTGCGCCAGCCGACCGAGGAGGTCCCGGCGATGGCCGAGCTGTTCTCGCTGTCGGCCCGTGAGCAGCAGATGCTGTCGGTGCTGCCGACCGGCCGAGCGATCTGGAAGATCGGCGCCCGCTCCGCGGTCGTCCAGACCGTCCGCAGCCCGATCGAGGAACGCCTCTTCTACACCGACCAGGCGATGCAGCAGATCGGCGAGGGGCCGCTGCGGTGATGGCGACCGAGTCGCAGCCGCGCTGGCAGATCGATGATGTGCTGGCCCGCACCCGGCTCGACGAGGTCCTCGACGAGCTCGCCGGGCCGGCTGGCCGTTCGGGGCCGGGCCGTCGTTGGCACTGCCCGACCCCCGACCACGACGACCATCGGGCGTCGGTGACGATGTACACCGACCGGCACGGCCACGAACGGTGGCGTTGCTGGTCGGGTGATCATCGTGGCGACGCCATCGACCTCGTCGTGATCGGACGCGGCGGCACCCGCGCCGACGCCGTCGACTGGCTGGCGTCACGGGCCGGGATGTTCCCCGACCGGCCGTTGCCGGCGATCGACGCCCAAGCCCCGCCCGCCGGCGCCGGCCGCTGACGATGAGCCCCGCTGTCGAACGGTACGTGCGGATCTGCGCGGCGGTGCTGGCCGGTCCGCAGGGCCGCGACGGTTCGCGACTGGCTGCACGGCCGCGGGTTCGACGACGCGACGATCCGCGCCAACCTGCTCGGCTGCGACCCCGGCCGACAGCTGCTGCGCCGCCAACGCGGCCTCCCGTACGGCAAGGTGCCGGCGGCGACGTTCCCGGCGCTCGATCCCGCCGGCCGGGTCACGCTTCGTGCAGGCCCGCTACCTCGACGTCGACGCCGCCGGCCGCAAGTACGACAACCCGTCCGCCGCGCTGGCCCCCCACCCACGGATCGCGTTCACCGTGTCGCCGACGCCGCCGCGCTGGCCGTGGCTGGTCGTGTGCGAAGGGATGCCCGACGCCCTCACCGCCGCCCAGGCCGGCTACCGAGCCGTCGGCTTGCTCGGCGCCCAAGCGCCCGACGAGTCCGTGGCCGCCCGCGTCGCCAGCTACGCCGAGCGTCACGACCTCGACGTCGTGTTGATGACCGACGCCAACGATGCCGGCCGCAGCGCCGGTGATCGCCTCGCCGAACTGCTGCGCGCCGAACAGATCGACCCGGTGATCGTCGAACCGCCCGCCGATCTCACCGACGCCGCCGGCGCCTCGGTCGTCGACCTCAACGCATGGGCCCAGCTCGACCCGGCCTGGTCCGACCGATCTCCTCGACGCCCTCGGCGTCGACACCGCCGCGTCCATCGAGCGGAACACCGGCCTCGGTGACCCGTCCGCCGCGGCCATCTCTCACCAGGAGTTCGACATCGATGATTGATCCCGCTTCATGCGTACACCCCTTGTCTACGATCACTGGTGAGCGACACCGCTCACGGCTCGGGCACTCCGTCAAGGCGCCCCACGATCATCGATCACCCCAAAGGGGGCTGCGATGAATGTGCTGTCCGTGACCGGGCGCCTCAGCAGCGATCCCGGCCCGCCGCGACACCACCAACGGGGTCGTGTGCGAATTCCGTCTCGCCGTCGACGGTCAACGCCGCCTGTGGCTTCCGGTGGTGACCTGGGGCAAGCTCGCCGGCGCCTGCAAGCGTCATCTGCACTCGGGCCGACGCGTCGCCGTCACCGGCCAACTGTGCGTCGACGAGTTCCTCTCCCACCAAGGCGAGCTCCGACGCCGCTGGTTCCTCCGCGCCGAGCACGTCACCTTCCTTGACGCACCGCGACAGCCTCCGACGCCGTCACACCTCACGAGGACGTCGAGGAGGTGCCCAGTGCGACCGCTGACCTCGCGGCGGCGTTCGCGACGGTCGCTCGTCGTCGCTGCCGCGACGAGCTACGTGTGTCGCCGCCGGCGAGACCAGGGCGCACCGCACGAGGAGGTCCGGTGGAGACCGCTGAGTGGGTGTTCCGCCACGCCGGCAACTGTCTGATCGAGGTGCCGCCGCTGGAGCTGCCACCGCCACCGGACCGGGCCACGATGACTGCGTGGGTGGCGACGCTGTGGCCTGACGCCACGTCGCACAACGGGTGGACCGCGCTGCCGTGGGTGAAGGCTGATCGCGGCTGGGAGATCCCCCGACATCTCGCCGTCGGCGACGTGCTCGAGTTCGGTCTGGCCGCCGTCAGCGTCGCCGATGGCACCGTGCTGCCCGGTTGGGAGCAGCGCTGGTACGGGTGGCTGATCTACTCGAGCCCGCTGGCGTTGGTCGTCCAGGGCGGCTACCCGCACGCCCCGGCGGCCGCCGACGGCGCGGCGGCCACCGTCGCTGCGGTGCGCCTCGGCGCAGCTCCCGAGCCCCGAGGTCGACCCGAGCTGGGTGGCCGACGAGCTCGGTGACGACATCGGCACCGAGCCATGACCGCTCGTCGCGATGACGTCGATGACCTGATGCACCGCGATGTCGTCGTTCGCCACCGTACCGAGCACGGGCTGCACGACGCATCCGTCTCCTACATCATCGACGTGCGCCGTCGACGGTGCGCAGCGTCGAGGTGGCCGCCTGTGTCGGGTACCTGTTCCCGTTGTCGGACGTCACGTTCCTCGACGACGACGCGCGACGCGTGTGATGGCCACCGGCCAGGAGGTACGGGAGCCGGGCGCCGGGTTCGAGGTCGCGCTCATCGCCGCCGCGTTCGCGGTGATGGCCGCCGGCGTCACCGTGTGGCTCGGCGCCCGGCTGGCCATCGTGATCGGCGGCACCGGCGGCCAGGTGAGCGGCGGCATCGGCGACTGGCTCCCGGTCGCCGTCCGGCTCGCGCGAGGCCAGCCACCGGCCGAGGCGTGGGGCGAGCTGGCCACCGACCTCCCTGCCCCGCCGATCTACTGGATCGCGCACCGGCGTCGTCGCCGCAGGCGTTGTCGCGGTCGCCGTCGGGTTGGTGTGGGTGTGGCGGCGCATCGCCGGCCCCGACCGATCGTCGACGGTTCGGGCAGCGCACCGAAGCCCGCGAAGCACTCCCCGACGAAGTCGCCCCGCTGGCCATCCCTGATCTGCGTCCGCCGACGGGGCGGATGCTGCTCGGGCCGGATGCTGCCTCGCGGACCGCTGCTGGCCACCGAGGACCGCGTCCGCCACCCGCTGAAGCGGTCCAAGGCCCGCCGGCAAGGCAACCGTGGATCGGTCGCGCTGATCGGCCCGACCGGTTCCGGCAAGACGGCGTTGGCGGCCTCGGCGCTCGTCACCTGGGACGGCCCCGTCGTCGCCGTGTCGGTCAAGCGCGACCTCTACGACACGACCGCCGCGGCCCGCGCCGCACGGGGTGAGATCGCCGTGTTCGACCCCGGCATGGCGACCGGGCTCGCCTCGGCCCGCTGGTCCCCGCTCGAAGCAGTCACGACGTCGTCGGGGGCGCTGCGCACCGGCCGGGCCCTCGCCCAAGCCATCCCTCGCAGCGGCGTGACGAACGCCGACTACTGGGCCAAGCACGGCGAGAAGCTGCTCGGCGCGTTCATGGGCGTCGCCGGCCTGTCACGGCTCCTGGTCGCCCCGCCGGGCGATGCGCCGTACCCGGTGGTCAACATGGAACACATCGCCACGTGGGTCACCACGATGGCCGACGCCACCGACCCGGTCATCAACCGGCTGCTCAAGGCCGGCCTCGACAAGACCCAGCCGCTCGAGGTCAAGCTGATCGCCCGGCACGCCTCGGTGACGTTCGTCGGAGTCGCCAAGGAGGACCACAAGATCCGCTCGTCGATCTACTCGACGGCGTCGCACGCCATCGACCCGTGGCTCGAACCGTCCGTCGCCCACTCCGCGACCGACGACCCCCGCCACAGCTACGCGTCCGACCGAGACCTGGGAGCACCGGCCCCAGTTCATCGACCTCGACTGGCTGATGGGCCGGCGAGGCCGGCAAGTCCAACACCCTGTACCTGGCCGCCTCACAGCCCGAGTTCGAGCGGCTCTCCCCCGTGCTCGGCGGCCTGCTCGCCGACCTCAAAGACACCATCCACGCCTGGGACATCGCCGGGCGCCGCCTCGACAAGCCGCTGCTCATCCTCATCGACGAAGCCGGCCAGCTCGAGCTCGGCTGGCTGCCCAGCCGAGGTGTCGACGATCGCCGCGCTCGGCGCCTTCTTCGTGACCTGCTGGCAGAACCTCTCCCAGATCCAGCACCGCTACGGCACCCTCGCCGACGCCGTGCTGTCCGGGCATCGCACCAAGTGCTTCTTCGCCGGCGTCGACGACCTCACCACCACCCGCTACCTCACCGGTCTGCTCGGCTCCGAGTACGTGACCCGCATGTCGACATCCAACGACGTCGCCGAGTGTCTTCGGTGGCGGCCGTGGCGGCCGCCGCAGCGTCTCCCGATCCGAGCAGCGCGTCGACTTCGCGCCGGCCAACACGGTGCGCCAGATGAACCCCGGCGAAGCCGTGCTGCTGCACGGCACCCTCCCACCCGTTCACCTCGAGGCGGTTCGCTGGTGGGCACAGAAGGAGCTCGCCGCCCTCGTCCCCCTCGACGACGACGGCCACCCGAGCCCACCTGACGACCTGCCCACCTGCCCACTCGGCCCCGAAGCCCCCAGCTCGCAAAGCCCTGCCGTCGACGAGACGACACTCGTCTCGACCCTTGCCGAGCTGGCCAACCTCGGCAAGAAGAAGGCATCGGACGCGCGCCCCGCGGCGGCCCCGGCCCCGGCCAGATGACGCTTCCGGACACGGCGCCCACCGATCCGCCGCCGGTCGGTCCCACGCAAGCGGGCGGCGGCGCGTCCGGCCAAGAAGTCTCCAGTGATCCCGGAGGCCGCAAGCGACTCGCCCACGGTGACCATCGCACCGACGGAACCCGATGTCGATGACCGCCAGCCGGTCGACGAACGACAGCCCGTACGGCGCCGCACCCCATGCGCGTCGTGCGGAACGATCCTGCGCACCGGCGACGGCAACGTCATCGGTGACCCAGACGGCCGCGACGCAGCGTTCTGCTGGCCGTCGTGCCTATCGCCCTCACGGGCCTCCTCCGCTGACGCCGACCCGGCGATCTGACCAGCCCGGCAATCCCTTCCGTCGCCCTCCGGGCACATGACCCAACGAGGAACCCCGTGATGTACCGCGTACTCGAGCCCGTTCACCATCGCCATCGCTACCGCCGCAGCCTCGGGCCGCCGGTCGTCGCCGCAGCCGACGCCCCGTTTGTCCCGCCGACCGCCTCGCCGGCCGCGGCTCTGCCGCCCCGCCCACTACCGACCTGGACCCCGTCCCGGGGGGTGAACCCAGATGTTTCTCCTGCTTGCGAACGCTTTGGGACAGGTTGTGGGTGTCGCGTGGGACAGGTCGTGGGCCCTGGGTTCTTGACGATCGCCGTCATGGACATTGCTGCTGAGCTGTTGGGGCGGTCGCAGCGGATTGCTCGTGACCCGCTCCCGGCGTCGTGGTGTGAGGAGCCGGCGCTGGGCGACGTCAGATCGTTCGGTGAGCTCGTGCGCCGTCTGCGACGCCTGGATGCCGGCTCCGACGAGGCGCTGCGGGCGCTTGCCCGTTTGGCCGAGGCCGGCGAGACGGAGGCGTGCTTGGTGGTCACCGCGGCGCTGCTGCCGCTGTTGATCGCCCGCTGCGACCGTCAGCCGAGGTTGGTCGCTGAGGCGCTCCCGGAGCTCGCGTCGCGGGTGACGGACCCGGCCACGGAGGAACCGAAGCCAGGGGTGGCGAACCGGTTGCTGCGACGGGTGGTGTGGCGCGTCCATCACGACTACGGCCAGCGGAAGGTGGATGGAGCTCAGCCCGAGCCCGCTGTTGGATGAACACCCGCCGTTGGATGACGCCCAGGAGCGCGATGCGGCGCCGGGCTTCGAGGAGCCGACGCTGGACCGGGTGGCGATGGCCGAGTTCCAGACCCGGCTCGCGGCCCAGCCGAAAGGGGCCGACGCCTGGGGGTTGATGGTTCGCGCGGCGTCGCCACCGTCGTTCCTGTCGTCGACGGAACGGTCCCGGTTGGACGGGCATCGTCGCCGCTGGCGCGCGCTTGCCGTGTCGACGCTGGTCGCCTGAGTCGGCGGGCGTGTCGTCGTGGTGGTGATCGCCCGTCCGATCGTCTTCGACGAGGAATCGCCGACGGCGATGTACCGCCATCTGGACCGCTGGGCGGCCGCCCGTCTGGCTACGCCGGAGGCGTGGGCGTCGATGGCAGAACGGTGCGCGCAGTGGTTGGACTACTCGCCACGCAACCAGGTGCTGCTCGCTTCGTACGGGGTGGTCGGGCCGGTGGCGGGGACCGGCACGTGGGGCCGGGTCCCGTCGACCGAGGAAGGCCGTCCGTGCGCTCCGCGCACCGGTGAACACGGGCTGCCGGTCCGGGTGCCGGTCACTGCGGAGGGCTCGACGTACACGCAACGCTCACGGCTGCCGGCGCGCTCGGGCTCGGTCGCGGCTGGGCACCGATGGGATCTCGTGTACGCCAGCGAGCAGCTCGCCCGCCGACCGGCGCCCGGCGCGCTGACGCCGCCGACGGTGCCGGCGTTCAAGCCGTCGGAGTGGCAACGAGGTGGTGCGTCGCGCGGCGGGCCGGATGGTGGGCCGCACGCCGCGCCGTGTCGATGACCCGGACCGTCACCTGACGATGTTGGCCGCCAAGGCGCCGCTCGGCCCGGGCCGGGTGCCGCTCGGTGACCCCGCCCTGTTGGGTCAGGTGGCGTGGCTGGTCGCTGACCGCGTCGGCATGGCCAACGGCCCGATGCCAGCGTTCGACCCGGCGTCGTTGTCGCCACGAGAGCGTTGGCAGACCCTCGTCGACGTACGGGCGGCGACAGATCGGGTGACCCGGGCGGTGTCCCACGCCGTCGGGGTCGACCTGACGGCGAGCCCGCTGCCGCGGGTCGATGCGTCCGACGACCGCGAGGTCGCGCCGACACGGCGCAACTACCTGTCGCCGGCCGACGTGCGGGGCCTGCCGGTCGGGGTGTGGGTCGAGTCCGGCCCGTACACACGGGCCGAGTGGATGGCCCGTGGTGTGGCCGGCGGCAACGGCCGCGCCGCCCACCTGCGGGTCAACGACCGTTCGTACCTGGCGGTGTACGAGGCCCGCTCGGGCGCCATGTGGCGCCTCGAGACCACCGGCCGCGGCGCCCATCACGGCCTGGTCGCCGAGGGGACAGCCGAGTCGTTCGACGACGCCAAGGTCGCCGTGCGCGACGCGTTGCGGGAACGGTTCCCCGACGCCGCCCGCGCCGTCGACACCACGGTCGCGGCGCCGGTCGCACCGCAGCACGGCTGGGTGCCCCTGCCGGGCGGCCGTGATGACCGCACCGAGGGCCGTGTCCTCGACGACCGGGTGTCGGCGATGATCGCCCCCGGTCCGGGCGGCCGCTGGGAGACGTGGGTGCTGACCGACGGCCGGCCGACGCAGGGGCCGCTCGTTGCCAACGCCGAGGACGCCCGGACGGTCGCCGACGCCTTGGGCCGTGGCGCGCTGATGACCTTGGCCGCGGCGGCACCCGACCGGGCCAACTCGATGATCCGGGACCTCGCCGACGCCGGGACGCTCACCCGGGCCGACCTCGACGGGATGCTCGGCGCCCGACTCACCGACGATGACCGGGTCGCGTTGCAGCGCGCATGACACCACACCGGAGCAGCTGGTCGACATTCTCGCCTCGACCGGTGCGGTCGGCCCGGCGACCGTGATCGCCGTGCTGCACCACGAAGGCGTCGACGGTGCGACCGTCGCCGGTCTGATCCCGGCCATCGGGCTGCCCGTGCCAGAGGCGGTCCGCGAGCTCCACGGTCGCTGGGGCATGGACCGCCTCGACGCCGGCGCCCACCTGTCCGCCACCCCTGACGAGCTGCGCGCCGCGGGGTGCACGACGGTGGAGATGCTCCAAGCGGCCCCTCGCGAGGTGCTGCGCCAGCTCGACACCCGTCCACACACCTGGGAGCTGGCTGGCCACGCCCTGCTCGAGGCCGGCATGTCGCCGGCCGAGACGATCCGCCAGCTGGCGTTGCACGCCCCGACCCCGGAGACGTTCGCCGCCGGCGTCTATGAGATCGAACCGGATCCCGCAGCAGCGTTCGCCGTTGCCGCCCGGGAGGCCAGCGTGCCCGATCTCGTCAGCCTGTCCGAGCGATACGGCATGTCCCCGGCCGAGACGGCGTCGGCCCTCAGCGCCGCCTGTGCGCCGACACCGATGCTGGTGCGAACCGTCCACGAGCGTTGCGACGGCGAGCTCGCTGCGACCGTCGACGCCTGCGCAGCTGTGTTGTCGGCGGATGCGGTGATGGAAGCGGTCACGCGTGATCCCGTAGTGATCAGCCTGGACACGCCGGCGATCGACGATCCCGACGAGCTCGCACAGCTGCGTGACGCGCTCGGCGACCCGGTCGCCGCGTCGGGCGTCGACATCACGACTGACGCCGGGCTGATCGCTGCGCTCGATGCCGCCGGCACCCGTGACGACCTCGGCCTGGAAAGGGATGGACGTGAGTGAGAATGCGACGGTGACGAAGCCACCCGAGTCCGACATCGGCGGTGTGCTGCTCGACCTCGTGGCCGCGACCGACTACCTGGCGTCGACCCATCGACTCGGCCTCACCGTATGGGAGGCCGTCGAAGAAGCGTTGCGCTGGTGGGTCACCGACCGGGTCACGCTTCCCGGTGATCTCCCCGACGCCGACTTCGCGTCATTGCCGTGGGGCGACGATCCGGACCCGCTGCGCACCGGGATCGAGCGTCTGCTCGCCTGCACCAGCGGCGCTGGCGGTCCCGATGGTCTCGAGATGGGTGTGATCCTCACTGCCGCGCTCGACGCCTGGGTGCGGCGCATGGCCGAGCTCTACAACGAGGGGCACCGCTTCAGTCATCCCGCTCCCCGCCACGGATGGCCGTCACCGCTGTACGACACATCGGCGACCCCTGATGACTGGTCGTGAGCACGGTCGCTTCGTGGTGACGGATGCTCAGCACGACCTGGCTCCGGCCTGACCGGAGCCAGGACGTCATGAGTGACCTGCCGCCGCCCGACCCGAGCACTCTCGACCAAGGCCCGCAGCGAGCGGCCCGGTGGGCGCGGTTCCGGCAGCGACCCCGTTGGCAGCGCTGGACCGCGTACGGCGGCGCGACGTTCCTCGCGCTGGCCGGCATCGGCGCAGCCGTCGGCGATGACGACAGCGAGCCGACGGAGATCGCGACCGCGACCGCGATCGACAACACCGCCGCCGAGACGACAGAGCTCGTCACCACGACCGCCGAACCGTCAACGCCGGCAACGAGCCAGCCCACCGCCACGACCGCAACCTCGACCTCGACCACGACGAGCACGACGACGTCGACGACCAGCACCACGAGCACCACCGTCGCCCACGACGACCACGGTGCCCGGCTCCCACCTCGCCCTCGACGTCCTCGCCCTGATCCCCGTCGCCAACGAACAGCAGGACGGCTACGACCGCGACCGCTTCGGCTACGCAGGCGACCTCGACGGCGACGGCTGCGACACCCGCGCCGAAGTGCTCATCCGCGACTCGCTCACCCCCGCCCAAGTCGACCCCGCCGGCTGCCACGTCGTCGCCGGTGACTGGCGCTCAGCCTACGACGGCGTCACCTGGACCGACCCTGCCGAGTTGGAGATCGACCACGTCGTCGCGCTCAAGGAGGCCCACGACTCGGGCGCCTGGGCGTGGCAGCCGAACCGGCTGGTCGCCTTCGGCAACGACCTCGACGACCCTCGCAGCCTGCGCGCCGTCACCGCCGCGGTCAACCGCGCCAAGGGCGACGCCGACCCGTCGAACTGGCTCCCGCCCGACGAGACCTACCTGTGCACCTACCTCGGCGACTGGGTCGCCATCAAGGCCCGCTGGGGCCTGTCGATGGACCAGTCCGAACACGGCCGCATCGGCAACCTGCTCACCGAACGCTGCCCCGGCCACGTCATCGCCCCGTGGCCCGACGCTCCACCCGATGCTCCGCCGCCGACCGTGCCGCCGACCGGCCCGCCACCCGTGCAGCCGGCGATCCCCGCCGCCGCCGGCCGGGAACTGCCATCCCTCCTACCCGACGACGTGCATCCCGCCGGCCCCGCCCGACCTCGACTGCAGCGACGTCTCGGCCCGCCGCTTCGTCGTCCTCCCGCCCGACCCCCACGGCTTCGACGGCAACGGCGACGGCGTCGGCTGCGAGCTGACCAACCGGCACGCTGTCCTACGTCAGATGACGGTTCACACCCTCCATGGCGCGCTACACGCCCAAGATGGGCGCGAGGTCAGCTCGTCGAAGCACGGAGAGAGCGTCGTTACTGTGCGGAGATGACCGATGCCATCAACTCGTTCACGCTGGCGATTGACGGCGACACGATCGATGACCTCCACCGCAGGCTTGACGCGACGCGCTGGCCGGAACGGGAAACGGTCGAGGACTGGTCGCAGGGCGCTCCGCTGGACAAGGTCCGGTCATTGTGTGAGTACTGGCGCCATCGCTACGACTGGCGGCGCTGCGAACAAGCGCTGAATGCGCTCGGGCAGTACGTCACTGAGATCGATGGGCTCGACATCCATTTCCTGCACGTGCGTTCACCGCACCCGGACGCGCTGCCCGGTGATCATCACGCACGGTTGGCCCGGTTCGGTGATCGAGTTCATGAAGGTGATCGGACCGCTTACCGACCCCGTCGCCCACGGCGGTGATGCCGCCGACGCGTTCGATGTGATCGCACCATCGCTGCCCGGGTTCGGCTTCTCAGCAAAGCCGACCACGACGGGGTGGGGACGCGTCCCGGATCGCCGACGCCTGGATCACGCTGATGGCACGCCTCGGCTACGACCGTTGGGTCGCTCAAGGCGGCGACTGGGGTGCCGCGGTCACCACCGCGATCGGCGTGGCGAGACCACCGTCGTGTGCGGCGGTCCACCTCAACATGCCGATCGTGTTGCCGACCGCCGAGGACATGGCCGACCTCACCCCGGCCGAAGAAGCGGCGGTTGCGTCGCTGACGCACTACCAGGAACACGAATCGGGCTACGCCAAGCAGCAGTCGACCCGGCCCCAAACGCTTGGCTACGGGCTCGTCGACTCACCCGTCGGACAGGCGGCATGGGTGTACGAGAAGATGTGGGCCTGGACCGACAACGCGGGCGCCCCGGAGGACGCGTTGACCCTCGACGAGATCCTCGACAACATCATGATGTACTGGTTGCCGGCCACCGGCGCATCGTCGGCCCGGCTGTACTGGGAGAGCTTCCAAGCAAGCTTCGGTGACAGCAAGCAGCTCGACCTACCCGTGGGCGTGAGCATCTCCCCCAAAGACATCGCTCGCCCGTCTCGACGGTGGGCGCAACGCCACCTCACCGACATCATCCACTGGAACGAGCTCGACCGTGGCGGCCACTTCGCCGCCTGGGAGGAACCCGACCTCTTCGTCGACGAGATCCGAACCTGCTTCCGACACGTCCGCTGACACCCCCCAAGACGCAGAGGCGGTCTGTCATCACAACCGGGCGTGGCGCGCAACGACATGCCGCTGTGTGCGCGGTTGAACCGGCCGCACCGAGACATTCAGTCGCCCTGTTCGGTGCGGCCAGCGGTCAACCAGATGAGCTCTCGGCTGGGTGAACGGTTGTCGCGACAGGCCCGACGCTCGAGCTCCGTGCCGAGTCGGGGCGGCACCGCGCTGACTTTTTGCGAGCACCGAGCCCGGCGTCGCCGCTGAACGGCGCGGGAGCCGGCGTTCGTCGGCGCAGGACGTGAGCGGTAGTGGACGTGTTACTCCGATTGGGACATATGGCTCGGCTTCGTCGTCTCCGGCTCCGGATACGAGCAGTGGGCCCACCACGGTGGACGGAAGGGTTGCCAGTCGTCCTCGGGCTGGCCAAGGCGCTCGAGCACGGCGAGGATCACGGCCGGGTTGACGCCGAGGTCGTTGTGGTGCCGTAGACCTCGATGTTCTCGGCCCGCGGTCCCGGTCGGGTCGATGCAGTTCTGCCACGACGTCACGCCGTCGGTGCGTGTGTAGATCGCCGTGGCGGGCACCGCCAGGGCGGCGGGCGAGGATTTCGAAGGATCGGAACGGGCTGCCGAGGCTGATCACCTGCCGGACCAGCTCAGGTCGTTCACGGGCGAGCGCCCGGGCGTAGACCCCGCCGAGGCTCCAGCCCACCACACTGACGCGTCGGCCGTGTGCCCGCCCGGGTTGCTCGACGCGGTCGCGCAGTCCCGCCACGACGCACGCCGTCGGCCCGACGTTGCGAACGAGCCGCCATCCATGCGCCCAGTAGCCCCGGTTGCTCGACCGCCCGCCGCAACGGCATCGTTGACCAGTCGTCAGCGGCGAGACCGGGCAGGATCAGGACGGGGTGCCCATCGCTGCGGCCGAGGTTGGGATCAGGCGACCATGCTGCGTAGTATAGTTCGCATCCCCACCCAGGATAGTGCACAACGACCCCAACGAAAGTAGACCCCGAATGAACGTGCAAGAGATCATCGGCTCGGCCAACGAGTCGGCGCTCACCTTCGTGTCGACGGTCCAGGAGCGCATCGTCGATGCCAACAAGGCGATCGCCTCGGCCGTCACCGGGAACCTTCCCGATCTGCCGTCGTGGCTCCCGACCGTCGACAGCCCCGACGTCAAGAAGCTCGTCGAGGACAGCTACGCCTTCCAAGCCAAGCTGCTCGAGAAGCAGACGGAGTTCTCCGTCGCCCTCGTCGATGCGTGGTCGCCGGCAAGAAGCCCGGCCAAGGCCGCCAACCGCGCGCCAAGAAGACCGCCGCCGCCAAGAAGTGACGATGAATCCCGCCGAGACGCTGTGGCGCGACCACCTGCAGCGCCTCGGCGAGTTCATCAAGGGGCAACGCCAGCTCAACCAGCTCTCCCAGCGGCAACTGGCGAAGCTGGCCGATCTGTCCGACACCTACATGAGCCAGCTCGAGCGGGGCCGCCACGAGCCCAGCCTGAGCGTGCTGCGGGCGCTCGCCGACAGCCTCGGCATCCGGCCCGACCAGCTGATCCTGTTCGCAGCCGGCCTCCCGATGCCCGACGATCCCGTCAGCACCGAGGACGCCATCCGCGGCGACCAGCGCCTCACCGCCGCCCAACGCTCGGCGATGCTCGCCGTGCTACGCACCTACATCGACAGCAACGAGGCTCGCCCGTCGTGAGGCCCGGCTGCGCGGATGTGGCGACGCTTTGGTCCGGACATTGGCGACGGGTTCGCCTGTCGGCGGGGTTCGCCAAATCCCGACAAGTCGGCGTCGATCTCGCCTCCGGCGACGAAACGGGGAGGAACTCCGCGGCCACCGGTCGACCACGTCGGCGGGCGCGCCGTGGTCCTGACCGTGCCGCACGGTGTGCTTGTCGTTCGGCAGGAGCGCTGTGATCCTGGCGTCGGTATCCCGAAGAAGTCCGGGCTCGCCCCGCCGGCCACCACGAGGGTCCGAACGGCGGTCGCTCGGACGAGGTCGTCGGGGATCGCGCCATCCCGGCTGATGTCACCCATCACCTTGAAGTCGTAGGGCATCGTCGGCCACCGCATGCATTTTCGGATCCCTGCTCATCCCCTCCACCATCTCCGGCGGCATCCCCGGGCAGCGGAGCACATCCTGTCGTGTTCGCACGGCGATCTCCTGCAGGGTCGCTACTGTCTGCTCGACCGACCCGGCTGTCGGCCGACGCCCCCGTCGCTCAATGTGGTATGCCGCACGGGCAGCGCTCGCGACCGCAAGCGTGCCGTCATCGACCCACGACGGCAAGACAGATGACGGCGACGTGCGCTTCCGCGACGTCCCGCTGCGCCTCGCGAGTGATCGCGACACCAGTCGCGTCGCGGCGGCCGCGTCGGGTGCGGGCAGGCACCGAACCCCCGACGATGGATATGAGCTGAAGCGCCCCTCGGTGAACCCGACGACGATTTCGCTGCCGATGCGGGTATGCCATTCTGGCGCGAGCTCGCACGCGCCTCGGCCGTAGTTCGGGCGGCGTTCGGTGCGCTGGTCCAGTCTTTGGGTGGCCGTTGGTCGCGAATGCCGATGCCACGCGATCAGTGCCGGCCGAGGTGCGGTTCTGGCAGCCTGTCAACCCAAGCTCTGATCACCTGGAGGACGGGGATCGACCACTCCGCGTTCACGTGACGCACGTTCCCCGGGCCGCTGGTCGACCACCGTGGTTGATTCTTCCGGCCGCAGGTTGGGGAGACCCTGATCAACCCAGGAGATGTGTCCGATGAGGCTCGACCCAGCTGGGGTGTCGGCAACAATGTTAACGCGAACAGTCCGTGCTGCCGAGTATGAGTTGGAGCGGGCCGTGTCAACGGTGACTGGCATGATGGACGTGCCGACCCGCACCACGGCTGGTGAGATCATTGTCGGACCATCGTGAACTCTTGCTCCGACGTGAGTCCACCCAGCGAGGAGACGCCGGTACGCGGGTGATCGCGAGCATGAGCCACGGTTTCGTCAACCGGCCGTGGCCTGGCGGAACGGCGAACGCGTGCGGGAGTGTCGACATCGCACATGCGGATCTCACCAGCAGGGCACGGGTGGTGAGGACGCGTACAGTGATGGGGTGAAGGTTGATGTTCGCCACAGTCCATCGTTCGCCGTGGCCCGTGTCGGGCTCGATCCGGGCGAGCAGTTCCGTGGTGAGTCGGGCACGATGATGGCGACCTCGGCCGGCGTGGAGGTCAAGGCCAGCACCCAGGGCGGTGTGATGAAGGGCCTGAAACGTTCGTTCCTGGGTGGTGAGAGCCTGTTCATCACCACGTACACCGCCCCGGTCGCGGGCGGTTGGGTGGACGTGGCGCACCACCTGGCGGGCGACATCATCACCGCCGGCGTCAGCGCCGATGAGCCGATGTCGATCACCAAAGGCTGCTGGTTGGCCTCGTCGGTCGGAGTCGATCTGGACACCAAATGGGGCGGGTTCAAGAACCTGTTCGGGGGTGAAGGTGGCTTCCTCATCCACGCCACCGGCGCCGGCACGGTGCTGCTGGCGTGTTACGGGGCGCTCGACACGGTCACGCTCGGTGACGGCGAAGCGCATGACCATCGACAGTGGTCATGTCGTCGCGTTCGGCCCGACCGTGCGCAGTGAGCTCCGCAAGGTCACCGGCGGCGTGGTGCAGATGCTGAAGTCGGGCGAGGGGCTCGTCTTCGACTTCACCGGCCCGGGCTGGGTGATGACGCAGTCCCGGAACCCGTCCGCGCTGGAAGCGTGGATCCGCCAAGTGGCACCAGGTCAAACCGGTGGAGCGTCGGGTGGCATGCTCGGCAACCTGTTCGACTGACCACGGACGCCGGTGGTGGGAGCGGACCTCGCCGCTTCGAGCAGTCGCCCAACGCACGCCAGTCATGCCGAGCGGGAGCGGACACGAAAGGGTCGAAGCCCGTCGTCTATCGCGAAATTCGGCGTGGGATTAGCTCTCGGTGCGGCTTGCTGGCAGTGACCTTCCGTGGTCGGACCCCACATCGCATCACATCGGCCAGCTGTCACGTCCCGCTGGCAACGTGCGCCTGGAAGCAACTGAGCCTCGGGAGGTGATGGTCGGCGCGCTGATCAGAGCCGGCCACGGTGGTCGACGTGGATAGCGCGACGAAATTGGTCCCGATAGCGTCGCGGGTCGTCATCGAAAGGGGAGGCAATGGCGAAGGCAACGGTAGATGTGTTGGTCGACGACCTCGATGGATCCGAGGGTGCGGAGACCGTTCGGCTCGGATGGAACGGGGACTGGCGCGAACTCGAGCTCTCGAAGAAGAACCTGGCCGCGCTGTCCAAGGCGCTCGACAAGTACTGGAACGTCAGTCGGCCGGTCTCTGCGGATGGGGAATCGAGCCGTCGGCGACGCCCGAGCAAGCCGAGGCCGTCGCGTTCAGCCAAGGCGAGGGCCAAGCGGGATCCCAAGTTGATCCGTGCCTGGGCGACGGACAACGGGATCTCTGTACCAGCTCGAGGTCGTATCCCCTCCGAGGTCGAGCGACAGTACAACGAAGCGAACGGGCGCCCGTAGCGGCGCCTCGACGGTCAGCACACCGACAGCCCGCGGTCCACAAGCTGACTGCACGGCGCCGCGAATGCCGATCGGTGCGCTGTCTCAGCGCCGGCGGGGCGTCCTTCGGTGGGAGCCTTCGGTACGTCGCCAGGCGACTGGGATCGCCACACGTGTGCTCGTCAGCCGACGCCTCGGCCATACTCCCGACGGGCCGCTTCGACAGCCGCGGTGTCATCTGACGCGGCGTGGCAGAGCGAGTCGTGCTCCCTAAGCAACTCTTGAAGATCGTGCCAACGGATCTTGACGAACTGTGTTCGAGGCCGCTGCTTGGCGGCTGGCCGCGGAAGCGAGTCAGCTAGCCGGGTTCGTCACTCTCACTCATGATTAACACGCTACGTGGGGACAGCCCGCGCCGTGAGCCGGGCGCAGGGAGGGCGTCCACGTACGTCGGGTACCGCACGAGGTGACTGTGGCGTCTCGTGCATGCTGATGCCGCGAGCGCGACTCTGCGTGGACGGCCGTGCACGGGGGTATCGTCAGCGGCTCG